>JBGPQK010000006.1:0-81351 GCA_041489005.1 Anaerolineae bacterium | reverse complement strand
GCCACCACATCGGAGGGTTGCGGCAAAGCGGACTGCTCCAGCGCCCGGTTATAAGGTAGTGGAACTTCCTTCTGCGCAACCCGCACCACTGGCGCGTCGACGTAATCAAAAGCCTGCTCGTAGATTCGGCTGGATACTTCCGCTCCCACGCCGTATGATTTCCAGCCTTCTTCGACGATGACCGCCCGGTTGGTCTTCTTGAAAGACTCAATCACCGGGCCCATGTCGAGCGGGCGCAGGGAGCGCAGGTCCACGATCTCGGCCTCGATGCCATCCTTGGCCAGTTCCTCGGCAGCCTTCATTGAAACCTCCAAGCCCTTGGAATAGGTCACAATGGTGACATCCTTCCCCGGACGCTGGAGGGTGGATTTGCCTATCGGGACAATATTATCCCCATCCGGGACATCGCCCCGCACCTGGTACATCGTGGCTTGTTCGATGAACAGGACCGGATCATCGGACCGGATGGCTGCTTTCAAAAGACCCTTGGCGTCAGCCGGCGTCCCGGGCGAGACGACCTTCAGGCCGGGGAAATGGGCGAAAATGGCATCCGGGGTCTGCGAATGGGTGGCACCCAGTTGGCGTCCACCACCACTCACAGCTCGGATCACCAGTGGCAGGACAAACTGTCCACCAAACATATAGTGCAGTTTGGCAGCTTGGTTGACAATGTGATCCATGGCTGAGAAGGCGAAGTTGATCGTCATCAGTTCAGCAATCGGCCGGAGGCCGGTCATGGCCGACCCGATCGCGGCGCCGATGATGGCAGCCTCGGCTATGGGTGTATCGCGGACACGCTCCCCACCGAAGTGATCGTAAAAACCCTTGGTCACCGCGTAGGAACCACCCCAGACACCGACTTCCTCTCCAAGAATAAAGACGTTTGGATCCCTTTCCATCTCTTCCCACATGGCCTGGGAGATAGCTTCGCGCATTGTGATTCGGGCCATGCTACACCTCCTCCACGTAGACGTTGTCGAAAAGTGTATCGAGGCCCGGCTCCGGACTGGCTTCGGCATACTCGACTGCTTTCTCAACATCCGCCTTCGAACGCATCTCGATCTCCTCGAGCGCCCTGGCAGTTGCCTTCTTATTCTTGGTCAGATAGGCATGGAAGACACCGATCGGGTCATGCTCTTCCCACTTCTTGACTTCCTCCTGCTTGCGGTATCGTTCGGGATCGCCCATCGAGTGGCCGCGGAAGCGGTAGGTCATGATTTCCAGCATCCTCGGTCCGGATCCGTTGCGGACCGCATCAATGGCCTTCCTGGCTGCTTCGTAGACCGCCATCACATTCATCCCGTCCACGCGCTCATGCACCATCCCGTAGCCTTCGGCCTTCTGCTGGATTTCGGATACCGCCGAAGCACGCTCAACCGTCGTTCCCATTCCATATATGTTGTTTTCGCACACCCACAATACGGGCAGCGTCCACACCTTGGCCAGGTTCAACGCTTCGTGGAAGTATCCAATATTGGTGGCCCCTTCGCCAAACATGCAGATTGTCACGCTGTCGCGGCCGGAATACTTATCGCCCAGCGCCAGCCCCGCAGCGATCGGCAGGTGCGCCCCCACAATGGCATGTCCGCCCCAGAAATTCCTGGACACATCTGCCATGTGCATCGAACCGCCGCGGCCTTTTGAGATTCCGGTGGATTTCCCCATCAGTTCCGCCATCACCTGGTTGACTGGTATTCCACAGTTAATGGCCACACCATGGTCACGGTAGGCCGTGATGACCCGGTCCTGCGGCTGACGGGCAGCGATCAAACCGGTACTGACGGCTTCCTGCCCGATGTACAAGTGCATGAAACCACCGATCTTGCCGGCCTGGTACAATTCGGCACCGCTCTCTTCCAGCCGACGGATAAGCAGCATCTGATAATACAAATCAAGATATCTTTGTTTGTTCATTCCAACTCCCTGTTGGGCGCTGTTAAGACTTAAATATATGACTAATTATATCCAATAATTATCAAATTTCATTAAATCCACCATGATGAAGTAATAAACCTATTCCAGGTTTGTGTGACCATTTATTGAGAAGAATAGATATGAATTGAGATGTCTGACATTGCTAATAGAGAGCACTAGCCTCCCCCATCTAGGTCCTATCTTGGGGCTGTGGTATATTCTTTCCTATGTCCATCTCCACCCTCGCCATACAGACCCTCGACCTGCTCTCCGTCCCCTACCAGCTCTTCGAGCACCCCCACCCGCCAGAATCGATCAAGCAGGCTGCCCACGAACGTGGACAAGCCCCCAGCCAGATCATCCGCAGCATCCTGTTTCGATATGAGAAGGATAATTTCTTTCTGACCTTGATGGCCGGCCCGGGACAGATCTCCTGGCGCAAGTTGCGCGCCCACCTGGGCGTCTCGCGCATCTCGATGGCAAGTGAGGGTGAGGTACTGACCGTCACCGGCTACGCGGTCGGGACGGTTTCGCCGCTTGGCCTGCCGCGTCCCATCCGCATTCTGGCTGATGCAAGCGTCTTCCAGCCGGAGGAGGTTTCCCTCGGCTCCGGGGCGCGAGGGGTGGCAATTATTATGAAATCTGCAGACTTGCAGCGGGCATTGGTGAAAATCGAGGTCGGACAATTTTGTTAAGTCGCCTCGAGTTGGGTCGCGCTTATAATTGAGACAAGCAATTCCGAAATGTCATCTTCTGACCTATAGGATAAATATTCATCCTTCCCAAAGGAATCTTGCTGCGCAATCAATTGTAAAAGAAATGCGACAAAAACCAATTCTCAACATCCTCGGTTTTCTCTTCCTTTCAGCCTGCATGGCACTTGCAGGGTGTGGGCCTTCTCCCGAGCAGCAATCCACCATGACCGCCACTTCCGAGACAGCCACGGCCGCCGCTTGGACTCCCACCTTCACTCCTACCTTTACCTTTACTTTCACCTCAACAAACACGTCCACATTTACTTCAACCCCCACAGCCACGTTTACCCCCACCGATACATCCACACCAACCATCACTTCCACCTCTTCCAAGACGACCACCCCCACCCGGTCTCTCACGCCCACTTTTGATTATCCAAGAGTCACGGTGAACAAAGCTGCCGCAGCCTGCAAATTTGGTCCTGCCAAGGCTTACCTGTGGGCCAACGACTTGAAGGCCGGTGATACCGGTGTCGTCTGGGGTCGTGCCCCGTATGGGAGCAATTGGCTCTACATAAAATGGGACAGGTGGCCGGGTCCTTGCTGGGTCTCTCCATCGGTGGTGAATGTGGTCGGCGATGTCAACCGGGTCATTGTGGAACGGGTGCGCATGCCCTTTGCCTTTAACCACCTTTACGACCCACCCAACAATGTAAGGTCTGAACGCCAGGGGGACCAGGTCATCGTCTCCTGGACCCTTGAATGGATGACGGAGGATGACGACCGCGGCTATTTCCTGGATGTGTGGGTATGCCAGAATGGTAATTACATCTGGTATCCAGTCGGTCTGCCGGATCAATTCACTACCACGTACACATTCACCGACCAACGGGGCTGCTCCCAGAAATCAGGCGGACAGATCTACACCGTTGAAAAACATGGTTACACAGGTCCCGCGGAAATTCCCTGGCCCCCATACATTGTTAACCAGCCGGCGGTAGAAACGTCCACTAATACCCCGGTGGTAGTACCACCTACTGATATCCCGACGGTGACAGAAACACCTACTGATATCCCGGTAGTACCGTAAATCTAAACCACATTTTGACCAATTGGACCAGGGCCAAAATAGAAAAATGCCCGACCGGTGTCGGGCATTTTTTATTTTTGTTGATTCCTACTTGTCTTCAGCAATCATCTTGCCGCTGAACTTCAGCGCCGAGTGCGCCGCGGCCAGCCGGGCAATCGGGACACGGAAGGGCGAGCAGGAAACGTAATTATTCCCGATCATGTGGCACCACTCGATGGAGTCGGGGTCGCCGCCATGTTCACCGCAGATGCCCACCTCCAACTCGGGGCGGGTCTTGCGGCCATCGTTGATCGCCATCTGCATTAACTTGCCCACTCCCTCCCGGTCCAGAGTCTGGAACGGATTCTTGGGCAGGATGCCCGCGGCTACATAGGTGACCAGGAAATTGCGTTCAGCGTCGTCGCGCGAGTAACCGAAGGTCATCTGGGTCAGGTCATTGGTACCGAAGGAGAAGAATTCAGCCAGATTGGCAATCTCTCCGGCGGTGACTGCTGCCCGCGGTATTTCGATCATCGTACCGAACTTGTAATGGAAGTCCACCTTCTTCTCTTCCGTGACAGCCTTGGCAATACGGACGAGACGCGGCTGGATCCATTCCAATTCTTTGACCGTACCGGTCAGCGGTATCATCACCTCAGGCTTGACCACAATGCCGCGCTTGGTGCAATCTGCGGCGGCTTCGAAGATGGCACGCACTTGCATTTCCACGATTTCGGGCATGGCGATGCTCAAGCGCACGCCGCGCAGACCCATCATCGGGTTGGATTCGTGCAGGCTCTTAATGGAGGCCAGCAGGTTTTCTTTTACCTTCAAACCCGTGGTCTCACCCTTGACACGCATGGTCACAACTTCTTCGAAGAGTTTCTCTTCGTCAGGCATGAACTCGTGTAGAGGCGGGTCAATCAGGCGGATAATGACCGGATAACCATTCATCGCTTCGAACAACCCATCGAAATCCTTGCGCTGAGTCGGCAGGAGCTGATTAAGGTAGCCGGTGCGTTCTTCGCTTGTCTCGGCCAGGATCATCTTCTGTACTATCGGCAGGCGTTCGGTCTCAAAGAACATGTGCTCAGTACGGCACAAGCCGATTCCTTTAGCACCATAAGAGCGGGCGCGCTGGGCATCCTTGGGATAGTCTGCGTTGGCCCATACCTGTAAGCCGGGAGCTTTGCGGCCATCAGGCAGGATGCGGATATCCTTGCGGGCAGCAAGTTCATCCGCCCAGCCGAGTAGGGTCAGCAGGTCAGTCTGTTCTTCCAAGGACGGGGCACTGGTCGGAATCTTGCCAACGTAAACCTGGCCGGTCGTGCCATCCACTGAAATCCATTGGCCTTCCTTAACGACTTTGCCATCCACTTCCATCAGTCGATTCTCGAGGTCAATCTTGATCATCGAAGCGCCGACCACACAGGGGATGCCAAATTGACGGGCAACCACGGCAGCATGAGAGGTGGCACCGCCTTCACTGGTCAACACACCCTGGGAGGCGATCATGCCATGTACGTCATCCGGTTTGGTGAACGGGCGAACCATGATGGTCTCTTGCTTGTGTTCCTTTGCCATTTTCTCGGCTGTGTCAGCATCGAAATAAGCCTGACCGACCGCCGCACCTGGTGAAGCATTGACACCTTTGGCATACTCGACGGCCGCCTTCTTGGCGTTCTCGTCAAACTGGGGGTGAAGGAGCGCATCCACAACTTCGGGCGTAACCCGTAATATGGCTTCTTCCTTGCTGATCAGGCCTTCATTGGCCATATCCACCGCAATCTTGATTGTGGATTTGGCGGTACGTTTCCCATTGCGGGTTTGGAGCATCCACAGTTTGCCGCGCTCGATGGTGAACTCGACGTCCTGCATATCTTTGTAATGTTTCTCCAGCTTTCCGGTAATATTCATGAATTGTGTATAGACTTCCGGCATTGTCTTGCTGAGATTTTCGATCTGGTCTGTATTGCGGATCCCAGCCACCACGTCTTCGCCCTGGGCATTGAGCAGGTACTCTCCCATCATCTTCTTGTCACCCGTGGAGGGGTTGCGGGTGAAAGCCACGCCCGTGCCTGAGTCGTCACCCATGTTCCCAAAGACCATGGTCACGATATTGACAGCCGTTCCGAGGTCGTCAGAGATGTTGGTGGCTTTGCGGTAATCAATCGCCCGTTTGCCCATCCATGATTCGAACACAGCCTTGGTGGCCAGTTCCATTTGCTTAAAGACATCCTGAGGAAAATCGAAACCGGCTTGTTTCTTGAAAGCTTCTTTATAAGTGCCAACTAGTGCTTTCCAGTCATCCGCCGTCATTTCAGTATCGAGCTTGTAGCCCTTGCTGGCCTTGTATTCGGCCAATGGATGTTCAAAAACCTCGTCATCAAAATTGAAAACGGTGGTGCCAAACATCTCGATCAGACGGCGGTACAAATCATAAACAAAGCGTGGATTGTTGGTACGCTTGATTAAGCCCTCCACGACTTTGTCATTCAAACCGATGTTGAGGATGGTGTTCATCATGCCGGGCATGGAGAACTTAGCCCCAGAGCGGCAGGATACCAGAAGTGGATTTACCGGATCGCCAAACTTTTTATCGGCCTGCTTCTCAACAACCTTGAGAGCAACCAGCATCTGGTCCCACTGGCCTGCGGGGAATTGACCGGTCTTGCGGAATTCATTGCACGCTTCGGTTGTGACGGTGAAACCGGGTGGCACCGGGACACCGGCGCGGGTCATATCAGCCAGGCCGGAACCTTTACCGCCGAGCAGTCCGCGCACGCCCTCCCATGAACCGGTATACTTTTCAACTTCTGCTACCTCTTCAAATAGATAAACCCATTTCTTAGTCTTAGCCATTTTGGCCTCCTACATAATGAAATAAGATTCAATTTTCGAATCTATGAACGAACACAGCACAATCAACCATTCATCTTGCTTAAATACATGAACCTTGAACGATAAAAGACAAGAAATTAGAGCTATTCAGATTCACAACTTTGTGCAGCATTTTGTATTTTTTTGTACAAACACACAATCCGAGAGTTTACCACAAACTCTGCCTTCCAACTGTTTCCAATCTATAGTTTTCTCGAAATCGTTAGGCGAAGGGTTATTACTGCCTCACTGTAGAAATTCCCAAACTGCAGTTTTGTAAAGCATCTGCAAAGCACAGACTAACCTTATCGATGATAATATGGATTAGGAAGGCGTTGACCTCTATGACCCTAAAAGTCCTTACAATTGATGATGATCCGGCCATGACGGAATTGCTAACCCTGCTGTTAAAGACGCACGGGTTCAATGTCCTCATCGCCAACACCGGTGAAGATGGTGTTAATATCACTCGGGAAGAAACTCCCGATGTTATCATCCTCGACCTGATGATGGCCGGCATGGACGGCTGGCAGGTATGCAAACAAATACGAACTTTCAGTACTGTGCCCATCGTGGTTTTTTCAGCCCTCGACAGCCCCGGTATCGTCGCCAGTGCCCTCGACGCCGGTGCGGACGATTACCTGGTCAAGCCTGTCCCCAGCGGGGTGCTGATTTCTCACTTGAACACACTGACCCGACGCACAGATATGAACAACAGCAATAAATTCCAATCAAAAACAGCTCCCCTCTCAGTCTAGGATGTTTTTCGGAATTTCAGCGCAGGCCTCAGCCTGCGCATTTTGATTTGTGTTAAAATCAGGTTGTTCCGATTTTGGAAACATACTTGCAATCAATAGAACTTTCTTGGAGTCCTGCCATGCAAACCTGTTCCAAGTGCAATGCTTCTTCCCCCGATCACGCCTTTACCTGCGTCAACTGCAACACCGACTTGAAGGAATTCTCTGCCACTACCATAGCGCTCAAGCGCATGCAAGCCAACGCGCGCATCCGTGCTATACGCCTCACAGTGGCGCATGATGCCTGTCCGCATTGTTATGAGTTATTGAAAACCTACCCAAAAGATAAGGTGCCACGCCTGCCTCATGAGGGCTGTTCACACGAGAACGGCTGCCGGTGCTTCTATGAACCGGTTCTGGAAGAAACGGCCATCGTTGGAAAGGTTGCAGGTTAATTTTGACCAACCCTCCCCCATGTGACAGGGGAGGGTGATTTTTACAGGAAAGTTCTTAGGGCTTCCGCAGTGACCTGCGGTGCTTCCATCATCGGCATGTGACCCACTCCCTCAATTTCAACAAGCGAACATTTCTTTACCGCAGCCCGTACATCGCGAGCACGCTCGATGGGCATGATTTTATCCGTCAGCCCGTGGATGATCGCCATTGGAAAATCGAAACTGGAGAGAATATCCGTTGAATCAGGGCGTTCAGCCATCGCCCTCAGTGCCCCCGCCACGCCTTCCGGCGGTTGCCGCAGGATAAGTTGTTTCAAGGTTGCCTGAAAACCTGCATCTGCCGTCAGCAAGGAGGGCATGGACTCAGCCACTTCGCCCACTCCATTGGCTTCCACACGATCTGCCATCTGGAAACGGCTTGCTTTTTTTTCGGGCGAGTCGGCAATAGCCTGCGAGGCGACCATCCCCAGGCCGCACAAACACGACGAATGGCGGCGAGCGAAGGCCAGGGCAACATATCCTCCCATTGAATGACCGGCGATTACGACCTTTTTGAACTTCAAAAAATCCAACAGGACGGCAAGGTCTGCAGCCATATCGGCCAGCAGATAACGGGTGTTGACAGCGGCGGATTGCCCGAAGCCGCGCAGGTCTGGCAGGATCAGATCAAAGTCATTTTCCAGCAAGGGCACAACCGGGTCCCAGATGGTATGGTCGAGCGGATAGCCGTGGATCAGCACCAGCGGCATCCCCTGCCCCTGGCGATCGTAAGCGAGTTGTATCCCATTTAATAAAACTTTGTTCATATTTACTCTCAATAGTGTCAATGCGAGGAGTGGAGCGACCAAGAATTTCCCAGGTAAAGTGGAAGATTGCCGCATTCCATTCTGTAACTCGCAATGATACTGTCTAACATTTCCAATTCACCTTGACTTTCTGTTTGCTCCCCAGGCGAGTAAAGTACTGGACAAAGCCATTCTCACAGCCGAACTCGTAAATCCGGCGGGTCACATCCACATCAACCGTGCAATATTCAGCCAATTTGTTCAACTCGCCACTGCGCCACCACTCCACTGCCTGCGTGCCAGAGGCGGACTTTGTATCGCCGAGTGTGGCACGCGCAACTGCGTCTAGACTGACGCGGAAACTGAGTGTGCGGAACAAGTCGTCCATAATATCGAGGGTGGGCAGGGATTGAAGGCGTTCGTTTGGCGCGTAGGGGCGGAGAACCTCATAATCGAATCTTTTGACGTTGAACCCAACCACCCTCCCGGCGGATTTTAACTCGGTAACGAGCGCTGGGACATCTTTTTCCCAGTACACGGCATAATCGTTCCGGACCGAGGACCAGGTGACTGCGCAGGAGACTTTGAGCGCACCGATGTTGCTTCTCCCGCCAACATCTTCGAACAGATTCTGGGTTTCGATGTCAAAGACGACAATTTTCATAATGACCTTCACCAAGGGCACAAATATCGTACCCTAAGGGGGTTCTCGCGCCCTTATAGACTCCGTTTTCGCGCCAGTTCCAGCGCCTGATTGCGGGTGGACACTTCACCCATTGCCTGGGCTTCGCGAATGGCTTCGAGAAGTTCCCCGATTATTTTCCCGGGCTGGAGATTAAGATCGCGCATCAGATCGTCGCCATTGACAAGTGGCGCTGGGGCAATGGACTCGGCAGGTTTTTCGAACCAGTTCTCAAGCATGAGGCGGACAACATCCAGCGCGGCAACCCAAGTTTCCGATGGCAGTGTCTGCTCGTAGGTGGCGCGTATATCAGCGAGCGCTAATAGGCAGATATCCACCCCCGCCGGTCCGCTGTCGCGGAAGAACCGGTAGACAGCGCGCCGCGAAGGCGACTTGCCTTCCCACACCAGCCGGTTTGTGTGAAAGAGGATTCGCATATGGTTGCCGATGATCGTCTGCAGGCGGGCTGTTTCCTCGTTGCTCATTGCCAAAGCGCGCCCGCGGCTGGCAGCAATCTCTGCGCCCTGCTGGTCGTGGTCCCAGTAGCGCAATTGCCCTTCCTCGTCCGCCTTTTTTGTCTGAGGCTTTGCCACATCATGGTATAACGCCGCAAGAAAAAGGAGGCTGTGCAGGGAACGGTCACTGGTAAACGGTGCAGCAAAGGTTTCTCCAATCTGTTGACGGTAGCGGCCAATCCGCAACACCATCAGTCCATTGAGCAGGTCAGAGGCAGTATTGGGGTCATAGTTTGGTGCCAGCGCGGCGAGCACCGCCTCCAAGTGGCTCACCGTGGACAGCGTATGCTGCCAAACATCGTGAACATGCGGCGCAGTCTGTTTAACTCCCTTCAGAGCGGAAAGCTCCGGCAATACCGTGTCCAATGCGCCGAGCAGGTCGAGGGCGCGCAGACAGACCGCCGGGTGCAGGCCATCGAGGAGGCGGAAGAGTTCATCTCGCAGCCGCTCTGGAGAAATGTTTCCTAACTGGCCAACAGCTTCTCTCATCGCCTTGCGCGTTTCCAGCAGGATGTGAAAACCAAAATTCGATGCCAGTCGGACTCCGCGCAGGATACGCACCGGGTCATCTTCAAAGGCAGACGGTGAGCAGGCACGCAAGCGCTTTTCCTTCAGGTCCATCGCCCCGCCAAGTGGATCATGGATCGTGTTGTCACTGAGGTTGAGCGCAATCGCATTGAGTGTGAAATCGCGGCCGAGGATATCTGCTTCCAGGTCTGGACCGCGGAAGGCAGCAAAATCCAGCAGGCTGCGGGTTCCTCCCTCATTTGTCACGATCACGCGGCCAGTGTCGCGTTCTGCGTCGAGCGGGTAGAAGTCCGCATTCAGGGTATTGGCGACGCGCCGGGCGATTTTAATCGCGTCCCGCTCCAGGACAAAGTCAAGGTCGTGGATTTGGCGACCAAGCAGGGCATCCCGCACCGCGCCACCCACCAGGTAAACGGTCAGACCGCCTGGCAAAGCCGCACGGACGGAGTCTAAAATCTGGGGGAAATTCAGCGGGAAATTGCCTGGCATAAATAATATCTCGGGCGATTCCTTGTAACGAGACTGAGCTGCTCGGCGGGCCTGTTCGGGCGTGCCTCCCTGGGCGATGATCCGTCCACGCAGACGGGCAACCCAGCGGCCAGCATACGATTTTTCTCCTTCTTCCGCCATTCTCCTCCCTTGTTGGATCAAGACGACTTCTTGTACTTCTTCAAGTCAGCCGAGGCGATGAAGCGCAGGTGACGGTAGTGTTCGTCAATATCGATCCCATAGCCGAAAACGTATTTGTCGGGTATGTCGAAGCCGACGTAGTTAACCTCCACCGGAACCTCGCGGCGATATTTCTTGTCGAGCAGCACGCAGGCTTGCAGACCCTTCGGTTCGCGCGTTTTGAGCATTTGCAGAACATGCGCCAGTGTACGCCCGCTATCCACAATATCTTCGACCAGTAGAACATTCATGCCTTCGATGTTGGTCATCAGGTCGAGGTTGACTCGTACATTACCGCTGGAGGCGTAATGCCCAACACCGTAGGAGGAAAGCGACATGCAATCCAAGGTATGTGCGATGGTGAGGTAACGGGTCAGGTCTGCGGTGAAGGTCAGCCCGCCGCGTAACAGACAGACGATCAACAGTTCCTGACCAGCGTAAGCGCGGTTGATCTGCGCGCCGAGTTCTGCAACGCGGGTCTCGATGGCCTTTTCGTCGACAAGAATTTCGTCAATAAACTCATGGTAATCTTGCATGGTGAACTCCTATGCGTTTTGGGAATTCGCGTGGTGAGGTGAAATATGGGTGGGGTTGCCCGCCCAACACCCCCCACATCTCTCGTTAATTACCGAGATTCTCAAAGGACCAACTCCCATCAGTCTCGCGGCTGGTATTTCTTTAGGTCAACGACTGCGACGAACGGCAGGTTGCGGTAGTACTCGTCCAGGTCAAGGCCGTAGCCGAAGACGAACTTATTTGGGATGCTGAAGCCGCGGTAGTGCGTCTGGACGGATGTCTCGCGACGCCCTTCCTTATCCAGAAGAGTGCAGACTTTGAGACTGCGCGGCTGGCGGGTTTGTAGGAACTCCAGCACGTAGGCGATGGTATTGCCGCTATCCACAATATCTTCGACCAGTAAAACATCCTTGTTACGGATATCGGTTTTCAGGTCCAGCGCGAGACGGACGCTCCCGCCTGATTGGCGCGCTCCTGCGCCGTAGGATGAAACTGCCATGAAATCTACTTGAAGGGGGACAGTGATATGCCGCATCAGGTCCACCAGAAAGACAATCCCGCCGCGCAGGATGCAGATAAGCAGGAGGTCTTTACCTTTATAGTCTCGGGTGATCTCCTCCGCCAGTTCTTTGATGCGGGTTTGAAGAGTCTGTTCGTCAATCAGAATTTCAGCAAGGAAATCCTTATAATCCTGCATATCACTCCTGACGGGGGACTTCGCCCCCCTAGCGGGGGACTTCGTGATGAGTACGGCAGCGCGCTTCATACATCTCCGCCGCACCGACGATGACCACCGGGTCGCTATACCGAGCCGGTTTTCCATTGACCAGGCGCTGGGTCCGGCTGGCTGGTTCTCCACAGACCATGCAAATGGCCTGGATTTTATCAACGTGCTCGGCACGCGCCATAAGCTCCGGCATCGGACCGAAGGGTTCGCCGCGAAAGTCTGTATCCAGTCCCGCTACGATGACGCGGGTCTTCTTAGCAGCCAGTTCTTCAACAACCTGGATGATTTCGTCGTCGAAGAACTGAGCCTCGTCAATAGCGACGACGGTGGCTTCTTTGTCCAGCCGCTGTCGGATATCCGCTGCCTTTTCGACAGGGATGGCGGCAAAATCGGTCCCTGCGTGGGAGGTAACTTTCTCGACAGCATACCGCATATCAATTGCGGGTTTGAAGACCTGCACGTGTTGACGGGCAATCGTCGCCCGGCGCAAGCGGCGGATAAGCTCGTCAGTCTTGCCGCTGAACATCGAGCCGCAAATAACTTCAACCGAACCGGGAATATGTGGGCTCATAATAACCTCATTTACGCTAACATCCATCCCCTCTCTCAATTGGAAGGAAGTAAAGGAATGGAAAATAATCAAACAGGCAGATGCACAACGCATCTGCCTGTTAAGTTTACCTGATTATCAGCTTTCGGCAAGCCCTACGCAGCGGGAGTTTCTGCAGTTTCGGGAAGATCATAGCCGAGAGCGCGCAGTTTCTTCTTTATGTCAATCAGCGACTTGCGGCCGAAGCCTTCGATTGCCAGCACGCTTTCTTCACCCTGGCCAAGTCTCTCCAGGAATTGACCAACTTCCTTGATGCCCGCTTTTTCCAATGCAGTGACAGGTCGGGCAGCCAATTCCAGTTCGGCGATGGGACGCTTGGGAGATACCTTGGACTCAGCTCGGGTTTTCTTCTCTTCAACATAAGTCTGGCGGACCTGTAGTTTCTTATAGAAGCGGTCAACCTGCCCTTCAATGTCTACGATTCGGCCCTGCTCACCGGTGAAAAACGGATGACAATTTGAGCAAGTTTCGACGCGGATTTCTTGCTTGGTTGAACCGGTTGTCCAGGTGGTTCCGCAAGAAGCGCAGGTCACCTTGGTATCCGTGTAGTAAGTCGGATGAATACCCTGTTTCATTTCAAGATCCTTTCGCCGGTTACTTTTCTTCCGCCGGCATCACGTTGACGCGCTTGCGCCCTTTGACGACATCGTAAACAACCAGTCCTTCAATCGTGGCAAAGATGGTATCGTCCTTGCCGACGTCTACGTTCAGACCGGGCTTGATGTGTGTACCGCGCTGTCGGACAATAATGTTGCCAGAAAGAACGTGCTCACCGGCATATTTCTTTACGCCCAGGCGCTGGGCATTGGAGTCTCTTCCATTGCGGACTGAGCCGCCACCTTTTTTGTGTGCCATATCAACCTCACTCTCTTGCTATTTCGCTGCAGACTTCTTGGGAGCCGATTTCCCCTTCGGGGATGGTTTCGGTTCGGCTTTGGCGGCAGCCGTCTTATTAGAAGACGATTTCGTCGTAGTCTTCGCGGGAGCCTTCGCTGCCGGTTTCTTCCCCTTCGGGGACGATGTCCCCTTGGGGGATAATGTTGCCTTGGAGGACGACGTCTTAACCTTTGATTCGGTCTTTACCGGCTTCTTTACTTTCTCAGCCTTCGCCTTCGGAGCCTTTCCTTCAGCCTTGGCTTCGACAGCCTTTTCCATCTTTACAGGTTCCTTCTTTACCAGCTCGGAACCGCCAATCTGCTCCACGAACAACCGGGTATAGTTCTGGCGGTGGCCAATCTTAACCCGAATACGTTTCTTGGGGCTGTAGTTGAATATATTCACCTTCGGTCCTTTGAAATGCTCGACCACCGTGGTCCATACCGGGACATTCTTGACGAGCGGTGTTCCGACGGTGATGTTTTCCCCATCCGCGAGCAGCAGAACCTGTTCAAGCTTGATACTTGCGCCGGATTCAATCGGCAGGCGGTCCACTTCAATGGTACCACCTTCGACGGCTCGAAATTGTTTGCCGCCGCTTTCCACAATTGCGTACTTCATCTTTTTCTCCTGGTCTTCGCTTCACCACTGTCCCTGCGGTACGCGTTCGGACCTTTGACCAGTTTCGATCTTCAGAGCGAACCCCTACGCCGGTCAGCGGGGAAGCCGGGATACAAACTGACGCCCCAGCTACCTGCCGGGGCAGAACCGGACAATATTATACATGCGAGGCGCAACCATGTCAACGGCTAATATAAGAATTTTTAGCGTTTTGTAGTAATGTCCCCTCTGAAAGGGACATAGAAATGGATCTACTGACCATGAACTCCAAAGAAATGAATCGATTGGAAGTGATGCAAAAGCTGGCCGAACGGCGGATGAGCCAGAAAACAGCTGCCAAGGAACTTGGGATCAGTCCACGGCAGGTAAAGCGGTTGTGGAAGCGATATCGTGAAAAAGGAGCGGCGGGGTTGGTTTCACAACAGCGTGGCAAAACGAGTCATAACCATTTGTCAGAGGAGACCGAGCGGGCAGTGGTAGATCTGCTGCACAGTCGTTATGCGGATTTTGGACCGACCCTGGCGCAGGAGAAGTTGGTCGAAAAGGATGGGGTAGATATTTCGGTGAGTAGCGTGCGTAAGATCATGATCGAAGAAGAGTTGTGGAAAGCGAGAGCTTTTTCACCTACTGCCAGGCGGCTTGGGGCTATTTCACCCGCTACGGCAAGCCAGGTGCCTTCTACAGCGACAAACACGGCATTTTCCGGGTCAATCAGCCTAGCCGGGGCAGATCGGATGCCCTGACCCAGTTTGGACGTGCCATGCAGGAACTGCATATCCAGATCATCTGCGCCAATACCCCTCAAGCCAAGGGACGGGTCGAACGTGCCAACCAGACCCTTCAGGATCGTCTCCCCAAAGAATTGCGTCTGCGCGGTATCTCCGACTGGCAGGCGGGCAATGCCTTCCTGCCTGATTTCATGGACGACTTCAACCGCCGCTTTGCCGTGCAGCCGAGAAGTTCTTACGATTCCCACCGGCCCCTCTCCAATGCGGATGACCTGGCCTACATCTTCACCTGGCGCGAATCCCGCACACTCTCCAAAAACCTGACCCTGCAGTTCCACCATCTCGTCTATCAGATCCAGGTGGATCGTCCCTCCTACACCATGCGCAAGGCGGTCGTCACCGTCTCGGTCAATCTCCAACGCCAGGTCAGCATTCTCTACAAGGGCAAGTCCCTCCCTTACACTACCTATCACCGCCAGGCCAAACAATCCGAAATCGTTCAGAGCAAACACGTGGACAGTATGCTCAAATACTTACGGACCGGTACCGTCCCTGGCCCCAATCATCCCTGGCGAAACTATCCTGATAAACAAAATGTCCCAAAAGGGGACATTCTAACTTAACGCACTCAGGGGACATTCTAGCTTAATGTTGACACGGCTAATATAAGAATCCCATGGATGAAACACTAATCCTCTTGACTGACCTGCCTGGAGATCTGCAGACTTTGATCAACTTGCTCTCCAGCAGAGACCTGTTCTTGTGAATGAACCAGGGAGATATCAGCAAGCACAGTATCGTCAAGAGCGGAAGTCATTATATTGAACTGGCTGAGGAACCAATCCCCATTGACTCCACTCCTACCCCATCCGGTTGATAAGACTTCTCGATCGATAAAATCCGGCATCCTTTTCAAGACGCTGGATCGTTTTAGGCATAAAGAGATCTACAACCAGGACACAGGCACGTTAGAACCCAAACATAATAATCCCGCCTAAAAATCCTAGCACGGCTGCGATGGCAAAACTCAAAAAATATGCTGCAACATATAGCGCTTTGGTAGACTTGGTATAAAGAAGGTCTTTATTCCGCCACCGCGCAATCGCCGTGATTGTAGTAATGATAAACAGCGTGCTCGCCAGGATGATTTTTACAATATGATTGGGGGCGCCGCTATTATGGAACACGATATTATCGCGGATGCCGAAAAATGCGGCTACAATTGTGCTCGCAGCTGCCAGCGATATATTCGCAAAAGCAACCTGCTCCAGAATTTTACTGCGCTTCCAGAGAGCCAGAAGTATAAAGAACAGTGCTGCTCCAGTCAGCGCAATTGGAAAGTGTACGACTAACGTGTGCGGGGGATGTAATTGCGTCAAAGCATGGAAAATGCGAATGATCAAATCCATACATTCATCCTCTCTTAAAAGACTTCACAAACGATATTATAAATTCTACCATGATTATCTTAATCACCACCACAATTCCCAGAGAACAGCCTTTCATTCTGGTTGACAAATCCTCCGCTTTCCGATAATCTTGACCTGTGAAACTTAATAAAGCACAAGGTGAGATCGTCAAAGCCCCGCTCGATGCTAAAACATTCCTCTCCGGACCTGCCGGCTGCGGCAAAACGACTGTCGGCGTGGAACGTTTACGGGCGATGCTGACTTCAAGCCTGCCTGCCGATTCAATCCTCGTCCTCACCCCCCAGCGGACCCTGCAAACCCCCTACGAGACAGCTCTTCGATCCCCCGAAATCGGCCCGGGCGGACAAGTGGCGCTCGCCACGGTCGGCGGGCTGGCGCGCCGCATGGTGGACCTGTTCTGGCCGCTGGTTGCCGAGACTGCCGGGTTCACCCACCCCGACCAGCCGCCGGTTTTCCTGACACTGGAAACAGCGCAGTATTACATGGCGCGTCTTGTCCACCCGCTGCTGGATGAAGGGTTTTTTGCTTCGGTCACGATTGACCGCAACCGGCTATACAGCCAAGTGCTTGATAATCTAAATAAGGCCGCATCGGTCGGATTCCTCTATACCGAAATCAGCGAGAGATTGTCGGCTGCCTGGCGCGGGGACCCGGGCCAGCGGCGTATTTATGCCGACGCGCAGGAGAGCGCCAACCGCTTCCGCCAATACTGTCTCGAGCACAACCTATTGGACTTCTCTCTGCAATTGGAGATCTTCTGGAAGTTCCTCTGGCGCACGCCGGAGTGCCATGCCCATCTAACGCGCCAGTACCGCCACTTGGTCTGCGACAACATCGAAGAAGACATCCCGGTGGCTCACGACCTGCTCTCGGAGTGGCTGCCGGATTTCGACTCGGCACTGGTTATTTTTGACACCGATGGAGGTTTCCGGCGCTTCCTGGGCGCGGATCCGATCTCTGCCTACCGGTTATCTGGTCTGTGCAATACGAATGCTGAACTCAACGAGTCTTTCGTTACCACGCCGGAAATCCAGGCACTGGAATCTGCTTTTGCATCGAAACTTCTCCCAGATCATCCGGTGCAAATTTCGTCTGATAGCCTGGCTGCACTCGCCTTCCCGCCAGCCGAAACACCCACCCGCTTTTACCCCCAAATGCTGGACTGGGTTGCTGAAGAAATTCAGCGCCTTATCACCGAAGAGGGTCTGCCACCGTCCGAAATCGTTGTGCTGGCCCCATATCTCTCGGACGCGCTACGCTTCTCGCTCAGCAACCGGCTGGAAGAACTGGAAATCCCCTGGCGCTCGCACCGGCCGTCGCGTTCACTCCGGGATGAACCGGCCAGTCATTGCCTTTTGACCTTTGCAGAATTAGCTCATCCGGGCTGGGGCGTCCACCCGACAAAATTCGACGTAACCTACGCCCTTTTGTATGCCATCGATGGCATGGACCTGGTGCGCGCCCAATTGCTGGTCGAGATCGTCTACCGCCACCGGGACATATCGCTCTCGGGTTTCGCCGCGATCCGGACCGAGGTCCAGGAGCGCATCACGTTTGTATTCGGCCAGCAATATGAAGCTTTGCGGGAATGGATCGAAGCCTATCGGCAGCAGCCAGTTGCCGAACCTCTCGATCACTTTCTGCGACGCCTATTTGGGGAAATCCTGTCAACAAAAGGATTCGGCTTCCACCGCAACTACGATGGGGCACGCATCGCCGCCAGTTTAGTCGAGTCGGTGCAGAAGTTCCGCCAGGCAATGGATCCGACATCTTCAGGTGTACCGGGTGACGGAAATGGAAGCCTCTCCAATAATCTGGAAATGGGCAGGGAATATATGACCATGCTGCAGGACGGCGTTGTCGCCGCTCAGTACATCGAGGCTTGGCATACCGAGCAGACTGAGGCTGTACTGCTCGCCCCGGCGCACACTTTCCTGATGATGAACCGGCCTGCAACCATCGAGTTCTGGTTAGACACAGGCTCGGGCGGCTGGTGGGAGCGCCTGTTCCAGCCGCTGACCCAACCCTACGTGCTTAGCCGTTCGTGGCAGCGAGACCGGCCATGGACTGACGCTGACGACCAGGCCGCCAACCAGCAGACCCTGGCGCGTCTCGTGACCGGACTTCTGCGCCGCTGCAGGAGCCGTGTCTTTCTGGGCATGAGTGACTTGGGTGAATCGGGCTTCGAGCAACGTGGTCCGTTGTTGAAAGCCATTTGGAAGATGCAGTTGGAGATCCAGATACAGAATGAGAAATAATCGCATCCTGATACGCATATTTCTCCTCGTCGCAATGTTGACCGGCTGCGCGGCTCCTGCCGTGACCACGGTTGGCAGCCCGGAACCCCCTACTGCCAGCGAAACGCGGACCCCATTCCTTCCTGTAAATGGTACGCCCGTGCCTGTTTCAGCCTCAGACACTCCCACATCTACTGTCACAGAAACGGCCACCCTTGCACCGACCGACACACCCACACCCACTCCCCCACCCAGTCTGCGAGTCAATTTGGAGGCGGTGGGCGACATTATGCTGGCGCGCACGATTGCTGACCAAGTGCAGGCGGCTGGTCCTGAAATCGTCTTCGCTGGAGTCCAGTCGGTGCTCGATTCAGCAGATGTACTGGTCGGGAATCTCGAATGCGCTCTCACGACTGGCGGCGAGCAGCAGCTCAAAAGCTACACCTTTGCCGCTCCGCCGGAGATGGCCCAGGCCCTGGAGCTGGCCGGATTCGACGTGCTCAGCCTGGCAAACAACCACGCCATGGACTTTGGCAGACAGGGACTGCTCGATACACGCGACACCCTGGGCCAATACGGGATCGCCAGTGTGGGCGCTGGGGAGAACGTCGCCGAAGCGCGCACTCCGGTCATCCTGGAGCGCAACGGCCTGCGCCTGGCTTTTCTGGCTTACGTGGACGTACCAAAGGAATATAGCGGTTTTGACGCACATACGTGGATCGCCACCGCTTCCCAGCCGGGTGTTGCCTGGGCCAACCTGGACCAGATCAGAACCGACGTGGCAGCCGCCAAACTCCAGGCAGATGTGGTGGTGGTGTTGCTCCACTCTGGATACGAAGAAAATACCGCTGTAGTCTCCTTCCAGCGGGCCGAAGCCATCGCTGCCATTAACGCCGGCGCGGCGTTGGTAATTGGGTCGCATCCTCATATCCTGCAAGCGATTGAACATTATCACGGCGGGTTGATCGCCTACAGCCTGGGAAACTTCGTCTTTGATGATAATCAGGGTATCTTCAACGCCACCGTCATCATGCGCGTGGTTTTAACCCCAGAGGGTGTGCAGAGCTTCAATTTTATACCGGTGCTGATCGAAAACGGTTTGCCACGCCTGGCCGCTGATTGGGAAGCTCCAGCGATCGGGACGATGGTCTCGCCAATAAATCCTTAGGAGATTCTTATGAAATCCAAAATCATTATCGGTTTATGCGTTATCTTGGCGATCATCCTTTGTATAATCATCATTTCTTTCGGCATTATAAAAAGCGGCTGGTTCAGCACGCCGACTGCCAGCCCGCTGATTCAAACCTTCACCCCTACCATCACATTCATGGTCGTGTGCACGCCGCCGCGTTGCGCCATCGGCACCAGCGAAACTTATTATTGCCCGGGAGTCTGCCCCGGCGGATGCGGCACCACCTGTGCCACCTACACGCCAACGCCATAAAAGTACGCAAAGAGAGATTAATTCTTTAGAGAAGAACAATTATCCCTAGCACCCTTTGTGTGCTTCGTAATTCGAAAAAAAATGCCGAATTTTATCCTCCGTTCCTCCCAAACCTCCATCCTCCGTTATACGGGCGGCAAAATGGGTATCTCTGCCGTACCGGGTTCGGGTAAGACTTTTACCCTCTCGGCCCTGGCTGCTCAGCTCATCCACTCCGGCAGAATTGCCGACGAGCAGGAAGTGCTGATCGTCACCCTGGTCAACTCGGCGGTGGATAACTTCGCCAGCCGCATCAAAGAATTTCTCGAACTGTCGATGCCCTTCGGCTACCGCATCCGCACCCTGCATGGGTTGGCACACGATATCGTGCGCGAGAAACCCGCCGCGGTCGGGTTGGAGGAACGCTTTTCCATCCTTGATGAGCGCGAAGCGAGTTTCATCCTCAAGGAAGCCACCAACGCCTGGCTTCAGGCCCATCCCGGAGAACTGGATAAATATCTCCTTGCAGATTTGGACAATGGTAAGCGTGATTGGGTGCGCCGTCAGCAATTGCCGGATCTGGTGACCGGTATCGCCCTGGCATTCATCCGTTCCGCGAAAGATAACCGCCTGACCCCGGATAAATTGCACCACTTGCTGGACCAGGCGCCTGCTCCTTTACCTCTGGCCGGAATGGGACTCGCGATTTACAGCGATTACCAGCGTGCCCTGGCCTACCGCGGAGCAGTGGATTTCGACGACCTGATCCGCCTGGCAATTGACCTGCTGGAGCACGACACTGAATTCCTGGAACGATTGCGCTATCGCTGGCCTTACATCCTCGAAGATGAGGCACAGGATTCCAGCCTGTTGCAGGAGCACATCTTGCGGCTTCTCGCCGGAGAAATGGGAAACTGGGTACGCGTCGGCGACCCAAACCAGGCCATCTTCGAGACCTTCACCACCGCCTCCCCACAGCATCTGCTTGATTTCATCCACACTGAAGCCGACCAGTATAAAGAACTGCCTGATTCAGGACGCTGCCAGCCAAGTATCATCGCCCTGGCGAACCAACTCGTCAAGTGGGTAAACGGCGAACATCCCGAACCGGCTGTGCGGGATGCACTGACCGTCCCGTTTATCCAGCCTGCACCTGAGGGCGATCCGCAACCGAATCCACCCGACGACCCGCAAGGGGTTAAATTCATCGGTAAGAAATACACACCGGAGGAGGAAGTGGAGGCGGTAACGAGGTCAATTGGTAAATGGCTGTCTGAACATCCTGATGGTACGGTTGCTGCTTTGGTGTCTGACAATACTCGCGGTGAAAAATTAGTCGCTGCACTTAAAGAAAAGAATATTGATCTTGTAGAAAACCTCAGAAGCACTCTATCGACCCGAGCCGCGGCCGGACGACTGGGGGAAATCGCCAGTGCGCTGGCCGACCCGCAGTCCGCACCCAGGCTTGCGCGAGCTTACCTGGCCTGGCGGCGTGGGGAAGAGGAAGAATCCAACACCGATTTCCAGCATCAGATCGCCGAATTGATCCGCACCTGCGGCGAGGTGGAGACCTTCGTCAGCCCGAGAACGGATCGGGATTGGCTGGCTTCCCTCACCCCTCCCCCTTCGCGAAGCACGCCTGAGGGGCTCCCTGAGGACACCCTTAACGAACGGGAAAAGGCGCCAGAGGCGAGGGAAGAGCTGGAAGAATTCCGGAGGCTTGTCCGTCGCTGGCAGGGGACGACCGTGCTCCCGGTTGATCAGATGATCCTTACCCTGTCACAGGATCTTTTCACCGCCCCCAACGACCTGGCCCTGGCGCACAAGCTGGCGCTGGTGCTGCGCCAGGTCAGCAACGATCACCGCGACTGGCGGCTGCCCGATCTGACCGGGGAACTCAGCCTGATCGCCCGCAACCAACGGCGTTTCCTGGGCTTCAGCGAGGACGACTCGGGCTTCGACCCCGCTCACCACGCTGGCAAGGTGGTGGTGACAACCATGCACAAGGCCAAAGGCCTGGAGTGGGATCGGGTCTACCTGCTGTCGGTCAACAATTACGATTTCCCATCCGGACAGCCCAACGACCGCTACATACCTGAGAAGTGGTTCGTGCACGCTGGCCTGAACCTGGAGGCCGAGACTCTGGCGCAACTGGAAGCCGCTCTCTCAACTGGCGAGTACGAGTTTTACGTCGAAGGCGCGGCCACCCAGTCCGCCCGGCTGGACTACATTCGCGAGCGTCTGCGGCTGTTGTACGTGGGCATTACCCGGGCAAAGAAGGAACTGGTGCTGACGTGGAATACAGGGCGGAAGGGCGACCAGACTCCAGCGATGCCGTTTGTGGCATTGCAAGGATGGTGGGAAAGCAGGGAATGAGCGCTTTGCTAGATTCTTATCGTTGCGAGGAGCGACCGCTAAACAAAATTTCGCCCGGATTTTTATCCGGGCGTATCTTTATTTCTTCCTCATCACCTGATACAGCGGCTGAAGCCGTTTATACATCTGCTTGTAGACGCCGTGATACAACTCATCATAGCGCTCGTGGACTTTCGTATCCGGTTCGAAGGTATCGCGGACGCGCGTCATTTGGCGGATGGCAGTTGCAAAGTCGGGGTGGATTCCAATTCCTACTGCAGCATCCATGGCTGCGCCGAGACCCGAAGCCTCGTACACATGCGGACGCGAGGCCGGTAAGCCGAATACATCCGCGGTCAACTGCATGGCCGCCTCGGATTGGCTGCCACCGCCTGCCACGCGTAACTCAGTGATTGGGACGCCGGAACGCTTGGCGGTCCGCTCAGCGCCTTCACGAAGAGCATAGGCCAGTCCTTCCAGAATGGCCCGGTAGATGTGTGCACGGGTGGTCACGTCGCTGAAGCCGATAATGGCGCCCCGCGCTTCCGGGCCGGGAAAGACCAGCCCCGGCGACCAGTACGGCTGGAGCACAAGGCCCTCCGACCCGGGCGGGACGGTGCGGACCAGATCGTCGAACAGGGCTTCGGGTTCGATGCCCTGCGCCTCTGCCAGTCCCTGCTCGCGCAGACCGAATTCCTGCTTGAACCAAGTCACCATCCAGTAGCCGCGGTAGATCTGAATCTCAAAACTATACTGTCCCGGCACCGCCGCCGGGTACGGGGGAATGAGCGGGATGACTTCAATATATTTTTTGTGGGTGGTATTGATGGTGGCGGTCGTCCCGTAGCTGAGACAACCGATGTGTGGTTCCAGGCAACCTGCACCGAGCACTTCGGTGGCCTTATCAGCAGCGGCAGCGATGAGCGGCAATCCAGCCGGAAGGCCGGTGACAGCAGATGCCCCGGGAGTGATTTCTCCTAATTGGGACGCGACCGGCAGGAGGTCCGGCAGGAGCGCTTTGTCCACCGGAACCGCCTGCCACTTCCAACCCCATGAGGCCTCCCATTTCTGCTTCTTGTAATCGAACGGAATATAACCGACCTGACATCCGACCGAGTCCACGAACTTGCCAACCAGCCGGTAGGTCAGGTAACCGGAGAGGAACAGGAACTTGTGCGTTGCTTCCCAGATTTCGGGCTGGTGTTTCTGGAGCCAGTTGGCCTCAGCCTCAGCCTGGAGATAGGCCACCGTCTCGGAGGCGCCCGCGACTTTAAAGGCCGCCCCCCACAATCCGCCAAGCGGTTTGACCCCCACTGTGCGACGCTGGTCGAGCCACTGGATGGCCGGGCGCAACGGTTTGCCATCTTTGTCCACGTTAATGAGCGTGCTGCGCTGGGTCGTCAGACTGACAGCGGCAATGCTGGATTTGTCCACTCCCTGCGCCCATAAATTTTGACAGGCATCGCAGACGGCCTTCCAGAATACTTCGGGGTCCTGCTCTGCCAGACCAGGGGCGGTGGAGAAATACGGTTCAACGGGGACCCGGGACTTGTACAGCAAATTCCCTTGCGGGTCAAACACGAGGGCACGCACAGATTGTGTGCCATTGTCGATGGCGAGCAGGTTTTCAGGCATTATGGACTCCTTTATACGAAGGACACGCTGGACCAATATGGAAAATCGTTTTTATCTGGTATCCTGTGTTCTTAGAAAATTATAGCCGATAGGCGCGGTTCCACAACTCTGCATACGATTTTTCTTCCGCCTGCCAGCGGGCATCATCCCAGTCCAGCTCCGGCTGCACGATGGAGCGGATGCGGCCCATCTGGTCCAGACCGCCGTTCGGGACAAGCAGGCCGAGCCGGACGCGGCGCAAGAGCAAATCATCGAGGTGAACGACGCCCTCGGCGCGTGCTGCCTGACGGAGTTCTGCCCACAGACAGATAGTCCCATCTACAGGCTCGAGATCCGCACCAGAAGCGCTAAACAGCGCCGCGGATCCGGGTCCGTAGCGCGCCAGAAGACGCAGGCACTGCGTCGGGGAGAAATTTGAGGCCGCACAAGCTGCCTCAGCCTCCGGCGGGATGGCGTCCAGTACGGGGATATCAGGGTCGAAGGGGATATGCCCGAGGTGGCGGCGGACGGCTTTTAATGCCTCGCGAGCCATGATACGGAAGGTGGTCAGTTTACCGCCGCTAACGGTCAGCAGGCTGTCCTCATCCCAGAGCACATGCTCGCGCGATTCCTTCGACGGGTTTAACTTTCCTGTGTTAACCACTGGACGGATACCGGAGAAAGTGGCGATCACGTCAGAGGAGGTCAATTCCTGGGCAGGGAAAACTTTTAGCAAACCGGTCAGCAGGTACTCAGCCTCGACGTTGCTGATGGACGGATCAGTCACTAAGTTCGAGTCTTGATCTACATCAGTGGTGCCGAAAATGACAACGCCTTCCCACGGGATGGCAAAGACCGCCCGCCCGTCTGCAGGGTGCAGAAAGGTGACAGCGCGTGTCAGCGGGAGGCGTTGGAACGGGAACACAAGGTGACTACCGCGCAGCGGGCGCAGCCGCGGTGCTTTCCCCACATCCCTGCGCAAACTATCCGCCCAAGCCCCTGTGGCGTTGACCACTACTCGACCTTTAACTTCGGCCTGCCGGTCTGCCTCGCCGGAAGTATCACGCAGGACAACCCCGCACACCTGTCCGGCATTTGTCTTGAGCAGCGACTCAACACGAGCATAGTTGAGCGCCAGCCCGCCGCTCGATACCGACTCGCGCAATAAACGCAGGACAAGCCGGGCGTCATCGGTCTGGGCATCGAAGAAACGGAATCCACCGCGCAGACCGGAAACAACCAGCGAAGGGCAGAGTTCGCGCAAATCTTCGGCATCATAGGAACGGTGACTCCATTGGCGCGCCATCAGGTCGTAGACGACCAACCCGGCTCCGAAAACCCAACCTGGCATGTGGTCACCAGGCAGGCAGGGGTAGAGGAAACCGAGCCGGTTGACCAATCCGCGGCCCTGTTTCAACAGGTACTCGCGCTCGGTCACAGATTCAAGCGTGACCCGGACCTGGGCGTTTTTTAGATAGCGCATCCCACCATGGACGAGTTTCGATGAACGCGACGATGTGCCTGAGGCGAAATCATCCGCTTCAACCAGTACCACCTTCAACCCGGCATGCACACACTGGCGCAGAATCCCCGCGCCGGTGATGCCACCGCCGATGATGACCACATCCCAAACCTGATTGAGTTCCGACCAGACCCGGTCGCGCCAACCTTTAATCCAATCCATTGTTGCTCTCCTCGAAAATAGTGTCGCGGTAGATGCACAGAAGACTATAGTCCATCGTTTATAACAATTTCCCCGGATTCATCAGCCCATCCGGGTCAAACGCCTTACAAACCGCGAGTAGCGCGTCCATTCCGAGCGCACCCTTCTCAGCTGGCAGGTATGGGGCGTGGTCGGTGCCGACGCCGTGCTGGTGGGTGATCGTCCCGCCGAATTTCTGGATGGTCAGGCAGGCGGAATGCTTCATCACCTGCCAGCAGGCTAGCAGTTCATCCGGGTCAGCCGGCCGACGGAACAGGAAGGTAGTGTAGATGCTTGCGCCGTCCCGGTAAATATGGGACAGGTGGGCAAACGCCAGGACCTCCTCACCGGACTTGCCCGCTGCCTCCACAATCGAGGCCGGGATGGCCTTCGAAGCTGCCATTACATTCGGCCAGGGGATGGCTGTCTCGAGTGTGTCAATCACCACGCCTAGCTCCCAGAGTGTATTGCGCAGGTAAGGCGAATAGAAACGGGCCTTCTCCCAGGTGTGACCGACAATCGTCCCAACAAACAAGCCGCCGTGCCTGCGGCAGATGGAGGAGGCCTGTACACGAGTCCGGCGAACACAGGTCGCTGTGCCTGTGACACCGAAGACCAGCAAGCAGCGCCTCGACCCGTAACCAATGAATGTCAGCCCCTTGTCCGCCGTGCCCACCCACGACTTGCCAGAGAGAATCAGTGTTGTCTCGGTCTCCTGCGGGTTGGAGAGTCTCAGCATCGAGACCGGGATTTCCTCCTGTGCAATCTGGCGGACCGCATCAGCACCCTGCTCCCAGGTCGGGAAGAAGACTCCGTGAAATTGCTCTTTCTCCGGCGCTCGGCGTATCTTGACTTTTGCCTGCGTAATGACTCCCATGCGTCCTTCCGACCCGAGTATCATCTCTTTAATGTCCGGCCCGGCAGCCGAAGCCGGGAAATGCGGCAGTTCAATCAACCCGCGCGGGGTTTCCATACAACCCCCGGCAAATAACTGCTCGATGCGCCCATACTTGTAAGACTGCTGTCCCGATGAGCGGGTGGCGATCCAGCCGCCGAGGGTGGAATATTCGTGCGATTGTGGATAATGTCCGAGTGTGTACCCTCGTACCTGCAAAACCTGTTCCAGCTCCGGTCCGGTGACTCCAGCTTCGAAGGTTGCTGTTCGCCCAAACTCGTCCAGGTCGAGCAGGCGGGTCATGCGCTCCAGTGATAGTGTCAGCACCGGTGTGTCAGACTTCAGTGGATTGATATGACCGGTCACACTCGTCCCGCCGCCATAGGGGATGATCTTCGCTCCGACCTTTTGGGCGTATTCAATCAGCGCCCGTACATCCACCTCCGTCTCTGGTCTGGCCACCCCATCTGGGAAGGCCGGTATGCGCCCGGAGCGCAGCGCCACCCAATCAGGGAGGGATTGGCCGCGGGCATGGGTCAAGCGTGCTTCGACAGATAAGTCAACCAGCGGATGGGCAGGGAGACGGGAAGCGGGCAAAACCTTGAGAACGGTTTCAAAATCAACATCCGGTTGCGGGTTCAGGGAGCCAAAGACCTTGATAAGGTAAGCCTTAGCGGAAGTCGGAACCGGGTACTCGGTGTTGACGTTGCCCCATCCATTCCAGCGCTTCATAAGATCTCCTTTTGCATTTTTTGCCACAACGCCAGACTCTCTTCCATAATCCGCCTGGTGAGAGTCTCGCCATCGAAGGCTGCGCCCGAACGGGCACAGTTGAGTAATTCGGTATAGAAATAACAGGAATGTTGACGACATTCAGGGAAGGCAAAGTATTGCTCACCAACCGGGATCGACAATTTCTGGAAACTGTTGAACATAAAACGGAAGATTGGATTGGACGCGAGTTGCGTCAGGCGAATGTGCAGGTCCCAATCGGCACGGGCAAAAACAGACGAATTGTCTTCGAGGCGGTCATAGGTTTCTAGCATAGCCGCCACCTCGCCCGGCGCAGACTCGAGCGCCTGACGGGTATAAGCCGGAGCCAGTAAGACGCGAAACTCGAGCAAGTGTGTCACAAAATCCGGTGATCGGCCCGCAGGGGTTTGCACCAGAACTGCCAGGACAGCCAGCCCACCCTCCCGCCAGTAATCGCGGACACGGGTCGGCTTGCCATGCTGGATGTCCAGCCAGCCATCGCGGGCTAGTCGCTGGAGGGCTTCGCGCAGGGTTGGGCGGGTCACGCCGATCTGTTCGGCAAGTTCACGTTCGCCAGGAAGATTGTTGTTGATGGGGAAATTCCCGGAAAGGATACCTTCGAGTAGGCGGCTCTCAGCCATTTCAGCGGGTTTTTGCACAGTTTGCCAATCCATGGATTCTCCTAACTGGTAAGTGGTCTTACCAGATAGAGTGTATCATTTAAGAAATCACAGAAACTAGTGATGATTGTCATCTTAATCCTGTCATCCCAGTTGCACTATATAATTCACCCATGCCGCCTCCCTCCCCTCGCCTCACAGCTCTCCTGCAAGCGGTATTTGTCACCTTCCTGTGAGCCACTTCTTGGATCCTGATCAAGGTTGGCCTGCGTAACCTACCGCCCATCACTTTCACCGGGCTGGGGTTGGTGGGGATTGAAACAATTGTCGTCCAGCTTAAACCACGCAAAAACATGTAAAATAGATATATGGTCTCCCCTTCCTTGCCTTCCAGTTTTACCTTCTCCCAGTCATCCTTGCAGGATTACAGCGACTGCCCGCGCCGATTTCAATTGCGCTATATCGAACAGTTACAGTGGCCCGCCGTGGAGATGGAACCGGCGCTTGAAAACGAACGGCGCCAGCAGGAAGGCCAGCTTTTTCACCGCATGGTACAGCAGCACCTGATCGGGCTGCCTGCCGGGAAACTGGCCCGGATGGCAAGTACGCCCAACTTGTCGCGCTGGTGGAAAAACTATATGGGTTTCAAATTTGAACTTTCCGGTTACGCGCCGCACACAGAACTGACTCTCACTGCACTGGTCGGGACGTACAGGCTGCTGGCGAAATACGATCTGGTTGCCGTCAAACCGGGAGAGCGGGGTTTCATCTACGACTGGAAAACCTCCCACAAGCGCCCGCGTGATGAATGGATGGCTGCCCGGATGCAGACGCGCGTTTACCGGGCTATGCTCATCCAGGCTGGCGCATTCTTGAACGGTGGGAATCCCTTCCTTCCAGAACAAATCGAGATGATTTTCTGGTACTCCGATTTCCCGTCCGAACCAGCGCACTTCCCCTACAACACGGCCCAGTACACACGCGACTGGGACGCCCTAACCGGTCTCATCAATGAAATCGGTAACCACCGTCATTTCCCGCTGACCGAAGATGAAAAGAAATGTGCCTACTGTCCCTACCGCTCTTATTGCAACCGCGGCCGGAAGGCAGGGACGATGGATGAAATGGCCGAAACCGAACTGACCGGCACTGACATTAATTTCGAGCAAATCGCCGAAATTGAATTCTAGAATACGATGCGCTGGGTTGAACCAACTCCTCTTATTTCACCCGCCCCACTCCCCGAGCTGCACCCGCTCGTCGTGCAAACACTCATCCGCCACGGGATGTGTACGCCCGAGGCTGCTCGCGCTTTTCTGGATCCGGAGGCGTATTCCCCCACCCCGGCCGCAGATCTGCCAGGGATGATTACTGCCGCTGAGCGGCTCGAACGCGCCATCCGTTCCTGCGAGCCCATTTGCGTTTGGGGTGATTTTGATGTAGACGGGCAAACCTCCACAACCGTGCTCGTCCAGACCCTGCATGCCCTGGGTGCGGATGTCACCTACCACATCCCGATGCGCGCGCGCGAGAGCCACGGTATCAACCTTCCATACCTGAAAGAAATCGTTGACCAGGGTGCGAAACTAATCCTGACCTGCGATACCGGCGTCACAGCGCACGAGGCGGTGGAATACGCTCGAACACGCCGCGTGGACATGGTCATCACCGACCATCATGACCTGCCCGAGAGCCTGCCGCAAGCTGTTGCAGTTGTTAATCCAAAATTGCTGCCGCCGGAGCATGCGCTGGCAACCCTCGCCGGGGTGGGAGTAGCCTATAAACTTGCAGAAGAACTCATCACCCGCTTCCCCTCCGCACCCTGTTCCCCGGCTTCCCTGCTCGATTTGGTGGCATTGGGTTTGGTGGCAGACCTGGCAATCCTCAAAGGCGATACCCGTTTCCTGGTGCAAAAGGGATTGTCCGCCCTGCGCAGCACCCAACGCCTCGGCCTGCAAATCATAATGGAAATGACCGAACTCGTCCCAGCCAACCTGACCGAGGAGCACATCGGCTTCACGCTCGGGCCGCGTCTAAATGCCCTCGGCCGCCTCGGTGACGCCAGCCCGGTCGTGGAACTGCTGACAACCACCGACCCCGGTCGCGCTCGTCTGCTGGCCACGCAACTGGAGAACTATAACACCCAACGCCAACTCCTATGCACCCAGGTGACGCAAGCTGCTGAAGCCCAACTTCACACCAACCCGACCCTGCTGGCAAATCCCGTAATCGTTCTCGGGCACCCGGCATGGCCCGGAGGGGTGGTCGGCATTGTTGCCAGCCGGTTGGTCGAACGCTATCGCAAGCCCGTCATCCTGTTCTCCACGCCTGCCAACGAACCGGCGCGCGGTTCTGCTCGCTCGGTGGAAGGACTTAACATCACCTCAGCCATTGCTACACAGAAAGACCTGCTGTTTAATTTCGGCGGACACCCGATGGCGGCCGGTCTCGCGCTGGAGCAGGAGAATTTACCCGAATTTTACAGAAGACTTTCCAAGACCGTGGGGAAGATGCTTGGTGAGAATGCGGACGAAGAACCGGAACTCAGGATTGACGCCTGGCTCGACCTTCCCGGAATCACCCTCGACCTCGCAACCGCGCTCGAAAGTCTGGCTCCCTTTGGTCCTGGCAACGAAAAATTGACTCTGGCCACGCGCGGCCTGACCATGCAATCAGCCACAACGATCGGACGGAACAAGGAACACCTGAAATTGGCCGTGTCCGAAGATACCGGATATATGCAGACGGTCCTATGGTGGAACGGCGCCGGAGAAACTCTCCCCGAAGGGAAATTTGATCTGGCCTACACCCTCCGCGCCTCGGATTGGCGCGGCAGCCGCCAGGTACAAATGGAGTTCGTGGATTTCCTGTTGATCAAGACCCCGCCGGTCGAAATACAAAGTCAAAAACTGGAAATCGTTGATTACCGAAACGTCAAGGACCTGCTTTCGTTGCTACCGAACCTCAAAAACCAACCGTCAACGCTGGTCTGGGCGGAGGCAGAGGCAAAAAAAAGTGTTGGCGGGAAAGACCGGAACGAACTGGAGCGCGCCGATAACCTTGTCATCTGGACCATCCCGCCTTCGCCCGAGGAACTGCAAGTTGCCCTGGAAACGGTCAAGCCGCGCATCGTAACTCTGGTCGGCGCCCATCCTTTTTTGGAAGTCACCAATGCGTTCATGGCGCGCCTGACCGGTCTCGTGAAATATGCCATTAAACACCGCGCAGGCCAAATGACCTACACCGAGTTGGCGGCTGCGACCGCCCAGCGCCAGATTACGGTTGAGCGAGGGTTGAAATGGCTTATATCCCGCGGGAATATTGCCATGTTGCACCAGAATAATGATCAACTCTTGCTGGCTCCCGGAAAGACTGACATCGACCTGGAAAGTGCGGAACAGCTGTGGGCGGAAGTCCAGGCTCTGCTGGCAGAGACTGCTGCCTACCGGGCACTCTTCAAGCAGGCAGATATAAAAACGCTGCTCCCCTAAAAACGATTACAATTCAGCCATGCCATTCGAAGAACTTCCGCATACTGCGGACTGGTCTTTACGTATCTGGGCTCCGGACCTGACCCGATTGTTCGCGGAATCTGCCAGAGGGATGAATGCCTTGGCAGGGATCAGGTTGGCAGAAAAGCCGCGGGTCAGGCGCCTTTTTTCTGTTTCCTCTCCGGATGTGGAAAGTCTTCTGGTTTCTTTCCTTTCAGAACTCGTTTATTTCTCTGAACAGGACCGTCTGGCATTCGACCAGATCCATCTGAGCCTCGACCTTGAGGACAGCCCGCCATGCCATTTGTCCGCCACTCTTCGCGGCGCTCCTATTCTGTCGTTGGATAAGGCCATCAAAGCAGTGACTTACCATAACCTAAAAATCCAGCAAACAACGCGAGGTTACGAGATTGAGATTGTGTTCGATGTGTAGAGAATCATGAATAGAGATGGAATATAGAGTCTGTTCTCAAATCTCCATTCTCTGTTCTCCTTCTCAGGAGATAAAAATGATTGGTTTGCATGATTTGACCAAGATTTCCGACTACGAATGGGAAATCCCGCAATTGTTCCGTGGCGATATGCGTGGGCCGGTGCGCATATTCTCCACGCGCGAACTGCTCGAACAAATCCTTGGCGACAAATCACTCGAACAGGCTGTCAATGCGTCCACTTTACCGGGACTGGTTGGAGCGGTGGTCGTCATGCCCGACATGCACCAGGGTTATGGCTTCCCCATTGGCGGCGTCGCCGCCACTCAATTCCCCCGGGGCGTAGTTTCTCCGGGTGCTATTGGCTACGATATCAATTGCGGCGTACGCTTGCTGGCTTCTTCCATTGCGCTGGAAGCCGCCCTGCCCCAAATCGACAGGCTCGCCACCTTACTGAACCAGTACTGTCCCAGCGGTGTGGGCGTAAAAGGAGTCCTGCATGTCAACATACCAGAACTGGATCGCCTATTGCAGACAGGCTCGCGCTGGGCACTCAAGAACGGTTATGCCAGTGAAAATGACATAGCCCACACCGAAGAGAACGGTTGTCTGGAAGGAGCGGACCCGGCCAAGATCAGCGAACGCGCCAAGGCGCGCGGACGCGAGCAAATTGGTTCGGTGGGGGCAGGCAATCATTTTGTCGAAGTGGATGTGGTCGAAGCAGTTCTCGATCCGCAGACTGCCGCTGTTTTCGGACTGAGCGAAGGCTGTCTGGTTGTCCAGATCCATTGTGGCTCGCGTGGACTTGGTCACCAGGTCTGCACCGATTACGTGCAGGATTTCCAATCAGTGGTACAGCGTTATGGTATAAAACTGCCTGACCGGGAACTGGTTTGCGCGCCGATGGACAGTCCGGAAGGGCAGGCTTATCTCGGCGCGATGCGCGCTGCCGCCAACTTCGCCTTTGTCAACCGGCAACTGCTGGCCTATTCCGCACGGCGCGCCTTCGAGGAGACTTTCGCTGGGAAGCTGAAGAACTGGCAATTGACCCAGGTTTATGACATCTGCCACAATATGGGAAAGGTCGAGAGTCACGAGGTGGATGGAAAAAACGTCAAAGTCTGTGTTCACCGCAAAGGCGCGACGCGGGCTTTCGGTCCAAGCACGCCTGGCCTTCCGCCCGAATACCAGCATACCGGTCAACCGGTACTCGTTCCTGGTTCGATGGGCACAGCCTCGTGGGTATTGGCCGGGACGGAAACATCCATGCTTCGCTCTTGGGGGTCTAGTTGTCATGGCGCTGGACGGACGATGAGCCGCGCTAAAGCCAAGCACGATTTCCGCGGTGATGATTTGCGCCGAAAATTGGAGGAACGCGGAATAAAGATTCGCGCCGGGAGCATGTCCGGATTGGCCGAGGAAGCCCCGTCTGCGTATAAAGATGTGGACGCGGTGGTCGAGACAGTCATTGCGGCTGGAATTGCGCGCAAAGTAGCGCGCCTGCGACCACTGGCGGTAGTCAAGGGATAGACGGGAACTTATCCAAGATGGTAGACGTCTCCTATCCATACCTTACAATTCAGGTATAAAAAGGAGAATAAAAATGTCTAAACTTGGCAAATCCTTTGTTTTGATCGTAATTGCCACTGCTCTGCTTGCCGCTTGCACATCTCAACCTGCAGCCACACCGGTCCCTGTGACCCCCCAATGGATCAATCCTTATGCACCGCAACCCGGCGATGGGACAATGACTCGCGGTGATGTAGAAATCGTCTCTGCTTCGGTCGTGTTGGCAGAATCGTTTCCACCCCAGATTTCGGTCTCGCTTGCTTACCGGTTGCCCACTCCATGTTATCAACTGCGTGTGAGCTTCAGCCAGCTTGACATTCAGAATCGCATCCAATTGGAAATCTACGGTATTGCGTCCAAAGACAAGCCTTGCAGCCTGATGGCTCTTCTCACACCGCAGGAGATAAATATCAATCTGGGCAGTTTCCCGACCGGACATTATTCGGTCTGGGTGAACGGGCTGCAAGTTGGCGAATTCGACGCATATTAAATTTCATGAGAGAATTATGTATTGCAACCTAGAATAATAGAACCGGAGGTTTGATGGGGGCTCTATTGTGGAAATGCTTGTGTGATTTACGACTCGGTTATGCCTTTACGGACGGCATAGAGAGCAGCCTGGGTACGGTTGGCTAGATGGAGTTTATCTAGAATATTGCTGACATATTTTGCAACCGTGGATTCTTGAACGAATAATTTCTGGCCGATTTCCTGATTGCTCAGGCCACTTGAAATCAGGCGCAATGTCTCAAGTTCGCGAGGAGTTAGAGGTTCGGTAGTATACATTAATTCTGTTGGGTTATTTAACTCGCGGATAACTCGCATCGCAATGGAGGGGTATAGAGTTGCCTGCCCCAGGGCTACATCACGAATCCCTTGGATTAATTGAGTGTGGGTTGCATCTTTCAACATATACCCTTGCGCACCAAACTTAATCGCCTGGTAGACGCGCTCGTTATCGGCGAAACTTGTTAATACCAGTATATGTGCTTCAGGAAGTTTCTCTTTTATGATGGGAATTGTTGCAAGCCCATCCTGTCGTGGCATAACGAGGTCAAGCAAGATAACATCTGGACGGGTTTCGTTTAGCATTTCAACCGCTTCAATCCCATCCTTCGCTTGTCCAACGACTTCAATATCAGACACGTAGGATAATATTGCTGCCAATCCCTCTCTTACAACTGCCTGATCTTCAACAAGAAGAACACGGATTTTTTTCATGAAGGACCCTTCCTTATTTTAATTATTGTGGAACGACCAAAGTTATTTTTGTTCCATACTCAGGAGAAGAAGCTATTTTTAGTTTGCCTTTTATTCGTTTGGCTCGCTCCTTTATGTTTCCTAAACCTTTACCGCCTAACTTGATCTTATCAGGATCGAAACCGCATCCATTATCAACGATTTCAAGATAGATCGATTCTTTCCTTTGTTTCAATTTCACTAGCACTGATTTGGCATTGGCGTGTTTGAGAATGTTATTTAATGCTTCTTCTACGATATAGTAGATTTCAGTTTCTTTTTCTGCTGATAATAAAATCTCACTATCCGCAATCATTCGCGCCTGAATATCGGAGCGCCCTTCAACAGAAGCTAAACGCTGGTGTAATGTGGAAACCAGGCCATCCTTCTCAATATCCACAGGTTCAAGCTCATAAAGGAATAACCGCATTTCTCTGAGAGCCTGACGAGCATTTTCACTAATTCTTTCCACCATTCTGTTTTCGTCTACTGGTGCTCCTGATTCCAAACCTAACTTGACGGCTTCTGTCAATGTTACCAGACCACATAACTTCTGAGTTATTGAATCATGCAGGTCCTGGGCAAGGCGGTGGCGCTCAGCAAGGGCGATATCAGATTTTCTTTTGCGATCAGAATCTATGAAAGATGCCAGCTCATCAGTGACAAAGCCCAACCGGACGATTTCATCCGAATTAAAACCGGTTGCCTCTGTTCGCGCAAGCATGAGCACACCCATCAGATGTTCGTTATTCACCAAGGGAAAAACTGCAATAGAGAGGTTCCCAAATTGTTCAGATATTTTGGTAAATTGCGGATTTTGGCTTGCATCGGAAATTATTAGCGGTTCTTTTTTTCCAAGGATCCATTTCGATGCATCCATTGCTGCATGCAGGTTCGGTAAAATGTCATTATCCTCAGCAAGTGCGCCATGTTTCGCCTTTAATGAGAATTTGAATTTCTTGGAATCCGGATGGGAATCAACTAACCAAATGGCTCCACTTTCTGCACGGAAAGTGTATGCTATTTGAAAAAGAACATCTCTAAAGAAATCATTGGATGATTGCGATGTGTTGGCCGATTTGAAAAATGATCTCAGAAGATTGAACATTTCTTCCCGAGCGCGTTGGCGCGTTTCGTTTGTGTCTTTTCGATCCGTTATGTCCCGTAAGAAAATGACTTTACCCTTTTCATCATCAAATTGATTGATTCGAACACTGATATGGTGCCATTCGTTATTAAGATTTATGCTTCCTCTAAACTCTTTTTCCTTAGCGTCATTTGTACCGGAGATACTATTCCAATTTGTCAAATATTTCTCAACAGAATTACCAAAGGCTCGTTGGGTTGGAATGCCAATCAGTTGTTCCGCAGCTGGATTCAAATCCAAAATTTTATCTTCATTATTTAAAATGATTATGCCATCGTTGATACTATCGAATAATTCATCCCGGGTTATTAAGTTGGTTTGGGGGATTTTTAGGTTGGTATAAAGGAGCGCCATCCCAATCAAAAAATAACCTATCAGCATCAGATCGTATTCAGAAATCATTGGTAAAAGATTGGTGAAACTAACACTATCGAGAACAATGCTGGCAATAATCGCTGTATTAATGGCAATCAGCGGACCAATCTTTAGAGGTTTCAGATTATTACTGGATGTGGAAATTGTCAGGATTACGGTGGAAACCAGGATACCAATGGAATAAACCAATATCAGCCATCCCCATACATCTAACGGGGAGATAACCATGAAATTCTGGGATTCCATTGCTGAAAATATGAAGCTTGGGACCGACTGGGCGAAGAACACTACCAGCAAAAAAGCAGGGATAAATGCTAGAACAAAAAGAATCCGATACGATAACCGCTGACTCTGGATTATGTAACCTAGAACATATGTAAAAACAAATGCGGGCAAATAACCAATAATAAAGTTCGAAATAATCTTCAATGCTATTGTGACTTGTGGATTGCTGACATGGGAGATGGCAAATAAAGATATTGCCCCCAGGCTGAGGCAAATCGCATAAGCAATAGTGCTGGTATAGCCAATTCCCCTTTGACGGCGAAGTACAATAAGTAATACACCAACAATAAGGGCAATCAGAGAGATAATAGCTTCCACCGCAAAGACCTGTATCATTTTCTTTTCAAGTTAATTGTTCCGAGAAACCGCCACTAGAGTGGTGTATTGATTTTGCAGCCAGGTTTAGGCGATTGAACTCTTTCAAAAAATTATTCTTATTCGTTTTTCTCATGTTCGCCTTTTTTAGAATACGACCAGCAGTAGGAAGCCGCCCCATGTACAGATAGATTTCCGCTATCTGCAGGTATATGGCTGTCTCCTCTGGATACTTACGAAGAGCCCTTCGATAATTCAGGATAGCTTCATCAATACAACCCAAGACAAGAAACATTTCGGCTGTATTTATCCAACTTTGAAAATCATTTGCGTTCTTTGTGTATAAACTATGAAATGAGATGTTGGGTGATCCAAGCGGTTTAATACTATCTTTTAAAGGCAGATCGAGAAATTCAACGACTCTGTGACGGAAGGCCCAGAAATCAGGAGAAAAACGAGCTAATTGTTTTCCTTCATTTATTGTAAGCCAGAATATGGCTTTGATATTCCCTTCAACAAGATATTCTCTATGCATGTTCAGCGCACGGTAAGCATTGGAATATCCTCGCCCCCCTCCCCAGCGCAATCCACTAACGAAATAAACGGCTTTTTTATGTTTAGGGTGATCCAATAAATCGAGTGGTATATCATAATGCAAATTGTCAACCACATATTGCAAGACTATCTGTCCTGATTCTTCAAGAGCCTTTGCAAGAATGGTCTGAACTTTTTTTTTGATGTGCTCTGAGCGATAGACTAACACAATTAGACTGGGCCGTTCCCACTGAATTCCCAGCGATAATTCATCAAGAACGATATTCACACGATCCTCAATCTTATCCTTCCCATTGACCTCTAGCATTTCTTTTCCACCGTTTCCTGAAGGTTTTTGTGGAGTGCCAATGCTAAAGATTATATCATGCTCCTCAAAGGGGACATTTTGAGTTGTATCCAACGACATCTTCCGAGATAGCTGGTTTTACCCAAATTTAGATGCATTTGCGATGACCCTCTCCCACAGGGAAAGGGTCAAAGGATGCTGAACTATCATGTTTCCTAACAGCTTCTTGAATTGATACAAAAAGATTGAACAATCAAAACACAGATAAATAATGTAATTTGGGTTTACTTCTTTGAGAAGCAGAAAAGAATCATTCTTTTGGCACAATTGTAACTTTACGTGTCGGCTCTTCTCCCACAGACTGAGTGGTAACACTGGGATGGTCGCGCAGTTCCAGGTGAATGATGCGGCGGTCACTGGCAGACATCGGTTCAAGAATCTGACGGCGGCCAGCCTTCATGGCTTGATCGGCCATTCGCTGCGCGATCTGACGCAACTGGCGTTCGTGACGTACCCGGTAACCCTGGACATCAATGATTACCTGGACCCAGTGCTCCACCTGCTTGCTGACGATCAAATTGACAATGTATTGCAAGGCATTCAGAATTTCAGCTCGACGACCAATCAGCACACCCAGGTCTTCGCCCTGAACGTCTACCAAAACAGGGCGCTGGCCTTCCTCGTCAGGTTCACCGTAGCGGACTTCGATATGCGCAGGGATATTCATCTTTTCCAGTAGTTCAGCCACGGTCTGGCGCGAAATGAACAGGATGTTGTCATCCAGTACGCTGAAAGCTTCTTCCGAGGCTTCCACCGATGCTTCTATGTCCCGTGCTGGAACTGGGACTACTCCGTCCGACCGGGAAGAAACTTTCGTCTGGGTTGTTTCCGGTTTTATAGCACCGGTTTCAGGTTCTGAAGTGTCCGTCTTAACCGTCAGGCGGACGCGCGCCTGTCGGCTGCCGACTCCGAATAGTCCGCGAGAGCCATTATCCAGTACTTCCACATCCACAGACTCAGCGGTCAAACCAAGTTCGGTTAAACCTTCCAAGATGGCTTCATCAACCGTAGGAGCAATTTTTTCGAGCGTAGTCCGTTCGTTCATTTGTTCCTCACCAGTGTTGTCGTATCAGGCTTATAACCTGGTATTAAAGCACGCCAATTGACTTTGCCCAGCAAGGCATATTGTGCAATACCGATCAGGTTACCAGCAATGAAATAGATGGACAGACCGGAGGCAAAGGTCAGTGCAAAATATCCCAGCAGGAGCGGCATATAGAGAGCCATCATTTTGTTCATCTTGGCACCCTGGTCGCCCGGGTTGTTGGAGGCCGGCATGGTCACCTTGGATTGGATATAAGTGGTGATCGCCACGATGATGGCCAGCAGGGGGATGCCAACTCCGAACATGTAGACGCGCTCCGGCTGGCCCAGGTTCATCCACAGGAAATTGCTGTTAAGCGGCACAAGGTCGGCAGCGTTGATGTGGAAAAAGTTTAAGAGGGGAGAAACAGCCCGGATCAGGATAAGCAGTTGGCCGGGTGTGGCAGCCAGAGCACGCATGATGCTCTGGTAGAGGCCGAAGATGAGAGGAATTTGGACAAGGGACGGCAGGCAGGAGGCAAATGGACTGATGCCTAGTTCCTTGTAAAGTTTCATCTGCTCCTGCGCCAATTTCTCTTTATCACCCTTATTCTTCTTCTGAATTTCCTGCCACTGCTTCGATTGCTGGAACTCAGTCATCTTGGTGCTGGATTTTATCTGTGAAACCATAAGGGGATGGGTGATCAGGCGAATCAAAATCGTGAAGAGGATAATCGCTATCCCGAAGTTCCCGCCAATCAGTTTATAGATCAGCAGTAATGCAGTCGTGAAGGGGTTGACAATAATGGTTTCCCACATGGTTCAATTCCTTATTTAGCAGGTATGAATTTCCACTTGGTGGCCCCGCTTTGATCGAGAGCCACGAGCAGGTTATCTCCGCTAGTCGGCGCAACCAGGACCAGAGTTCCAGCCGCTACGGGAGTGGCATAAATTTTTCCAGAAACCAACACGGTTTGAGTGTTATGGCCGGTATTGTCCATGAAATAGACATTTCCCGACTCGGTCCCGACAACGATGCTATTGCCACTGACCAGTGGAGAGCCTATGATGGCCCCGTTCAATTGCTGGGTCCAGGACTGCCCAGTACCGGTCATTGGAAAAGCGTATAACATGCCACTGGCATCGCCCACGTAAGCATTTGTGCCATCCTCCGCCGGACCAGACCAGATCCAGGAGGAAATCGTTTCCTGGTGGATGATCTCACCATTGCGCGTGTTCAACGAGACCAGCTTTCCACCATACGTGCCGAAATAGAGGGTGTTGGATGGCCCGAGCACCGGCGAACCGAGGATGGCTCCATCCACAGTCTGCACCCAGGTTTGCCTACCGGTTTGGGCATTCACAGCATAGACTTTCCGACCCAGTGAACCAAAATAGACATTCGTACCATCCGAAACGGGGCTGCCCCAAATCGCCTGGTCCGCCTTGAAAGGAGAGACCCACTTTAGTGTACCAGTGAAGGTCAGGGCATACAGGTTGTAATCAGCATTGGTTGCATAGATCGCATCACTGGTAATCAGAACACCACCGATCCAGCGATCCTTGGCCTGTTCAAAGCGCCAGTTCTCAGCACCGCTCTGCGGGTTGAGACTGTAGAGTTTGTGGTCGAAACTACCGACGATCAATTGCCCATCGGGAGTCAATTTCGGCGTGGCAAAGAAGGGCGTGGCATTGGCGGCCTTGGCGGGGAAACGCCAGACTTCCACGCCGGTCTGCAAGTTGATAGCATAAACATACGAGCCGCCAGCAATGTAGGCCTTATCTGCGTCAGCAGTTACGCCGGGCCAGGATGAAGCCGTCAGACCGGTGGCGCACCCCCCCAGGACCACGGCCAGCAGTAAACCAATTAGAACCAGATATTTTGTCTTCATGAAGTATTGTCTCTCCTAATGAACGGGGTCGTAGCCCCCGGGATTAAACGGGTTACAGCGCAAAACGCGCCAGATTGCCATCGTGCCGCCCCTCAACACGCCGTACTTATAAATCGCCTGATAACCATAATGCGAGCAGGACGGGTAAAAGCGACAGGAGTCTGGCGGCAGGGTCTTGGCATAACTTGCTTGGTAAAGACGGATGAGGCCCAGTAAAGCCAAACGAGGCCAATTCAATATTGTGCGGGGCAGGTCGCGCAGGCGTGGCTCGTGGGAATAATCGCGAGGCAGATAATCAAAAGTCATAGGCTTGGGAAAGGAGACCGGCGCGCTTAAGCAATTTGGACAAAGCATCACGCGTCTGGTGGACATTCGCGGCAGGGAGCGGGGAACGGGCGATCAGCAACAGATCGCACCCGGGAATTGTAACCGGGAGAAGGTCATTCATCGCCGCCCGCAGCAGGCGCTTGGCCCGGTTACGTTTAACCGCATTCCCAACTGCCAACCCGGCACTCACCCCGACATGCGTTTCGGGCACGTCCGATTTGAGTACATATAAAACCATCAGCGGGTGGGCATACGACTTTCCAGAACGCCGCACCCTATTGATATCGGTTGACCGGGTCAGGCGAAAACCTCGTTTCACCTGCGCCTCGCCTTTACCCGCGCAGAGTACAAACCGCCACGCTGCCGAATGCCTACCAGCGTACGTGCTTGACGTGCGCGTTGCTGCGGACGGTCAGGCGGATGCGGCCTTTCAGGCGCCGCCGCTTGAGCACCTGGCGGCCATCTGCGCTGGACATGCGCTGGCGGAAGCCGTGCACACGCACGCGCCGCCGGATCTTGGGTTGATAAGTACGCTTGGGCATCTACTAACTCCGAATAAAAGTGATTACTGCTGTTTGCATAAATACGTGAACCTTGAATCATCAAGATATATGTAATTCCAGCCATTAAGGTTCACATCTTCGCGCAGTACCCTATAAAACACCAAACAGCGGTTTTTCCGCCGGGGTTTTCGAGGTAGTCCCGGGTCTTGCGTGGGACATGGACGGGTCGCAATTATAACCGAGGGGGGTGATTCGGTCAAAGGAAAACCACGTTAGATATCTGTCAGCGAAAATATCCACTCACCCATCCGGGATGTGCGCACCCAGGTTCAGCCTGTTGCCATTGCAAGAGTACGTCGCGAGTGCAGTCGCGAACCTGCAGGTCAGGGTTAGGATACGGGGGATTGAACAGCAGCACCATAATCGTTACCAAGGCTGTTACAAATTAATAGTAACCTGAGATGAATAAGGAAATTGTCAAGTTAGCCGCTAAAAATTAATCTTCGACATACCCATAAACGCCGCGGTACTTGGGCGGAAGTTGATGGGCGAGTGTCTCCATAATGAGGCGTGTACCCTCCTGCAGCGCATCCTGACGGCTGGCATTCTGTGGTAAAACGAACGATTTACCCACCCTCAGCGTAACTGGCATTCGGCGTAACTTTTTCAGGTTGTTCTCGATAAGCCGGAACTCGCTGCCGGTAATGGTGATCGGAACGACCGGTACCCCGGCCTTGAGTGCCAGGAAAGCAGCCCCCTCCGTACCTGCTTCCAGCGCGCCGCTGACGGACTCGCGTCCCTCCGGAGCGATGATGATGCGCCGTCCCTGGCTGAATGCCTCCAGCACAGCGGAAATAGCGCGCCGGTCCGGCTGGCCGCGGTGGATCCAGATAACGCCGAGCATATCCATTACCAGGCGGAGTACGGGGATGTTGCGCAATTCAATTTTTCCAATAACTTCGGGGAAATCTGGCAAAGCCGCCAACAGCAGGATTGCATCCGGGTCACCCAGGTGGTTGATGACGACCAGCGCCGGGCCGTGGCGGGGATAATCCTCCAGTCCGCATATCGTAGTTTTGGTGCAGACGAAGACGACAACCCGGCATAGAAGTTTGAGAAAGCGCCGGAAGAGATGCCGGCCGCGGGTCAAGGCAGGCAGGCGCGTCAGGTCGGGACGCCAGATTTCGCTAATTGGCTTCGGAGTCGGGGAGGATGGCACTATCGGTGTAGACACCGCGATAATCCTCGGGCAGCAATCCGGCAATGGTGCGCATCACCAAATCGGTGTTGCGCTGGCGGGATTCGCGCCGCAGCTCGCCTTTCCCTTCAACCGGAGGCAAATGGACAGGCTTACCGATGCGCATTTCCAACAGCGGGCGTTGGCCTTTCGTGGCCTTATGCCAGAAATCATCGGTTGTGCCGACGATGCCGACCGGGATGACCGGTAAGCCGGACTGTTCGGCGAGATAGGCGATGCCAGGCTTCGCCGGTCTCAGGCCAGGTATATGCGAGCGTCCGCCTTCCGGGGCGATCAGCAGTGGGTACCCGGCGGCCAGTGCGGCAAGAACTTTGTCGAACAGGGCGCGGTCATAATCGCCGCGATGGACAGGGATACCACCCCACATTCGGGCAAGGATGTTCTGCCCAGGCCTGCTCCAGACATCCACGGCACCCATCACTTCCAATTGCTCCGGCCAGAACACGCCTATGAAAGGCGCTTCGAAGAGAGAAACGTGGTTGATGGCAACAATATAAGGCTTGCCGAGCGGGACATTCTTCCTACCGATGATTCTGATCGGCGACAGGATGTGGAAAATCAACCCGAAAATGACACGAATGAATGGGCGCGCCAGCCAGCGCCGCCACCAGGCGAGGCGATATTTTGTCATCGACATAATGTCTCCACTTTGGCAAAAACTTCATCCGCGTTTAATTTATCAGAGTCAAGGATGACGGCATCCTCGGCCGCGCGCAAAGGCGAGAACGCCCTGGTCGAGTCGATCTCGTCCCGTTTGCGGACCCCCGCCAGGATCTGCCCGTAATCTGCCTGGCCACCCCGCTGGAGGATTTCCTCGTAACGCCGCCGGGCGCGTTCCTCCGTCGAGGCGTCGAGGAAGATTTTCAGGTCGGCTTCGGGTAGGACGACCGTCCCAATATCGCGTCCCACCATGACCACCCGTCCGCGCAGACCAATGCGCCGCTGCTGCGAAGCCAGCGCCTGACGCACTCCGCGGTAGGCCGAAACGGGTGAAACATTGGCTTCCACCTCGGAGAGGCGTGTCTCCCAGGTGATGTCCACGCCATCCAGGAGAACGTCACAGGCACGCCCATCGTCCTTCGATGGCGAGCGTACGTCAATCTGGAGGGTCTCGGCCAGATTCGTAACAGCTGCCTCATCATTTATTTCCAGACCGCGTTGAAGAGCGCCCCAAGTCACCGCACGATACATGACGCCGGTATCAAAAAAAAGGTAACCCAGAGAATTGGCCAGCCGCTGTCCAAGTGTGGACTTGCCCGAGGCCGCCGGGCCGTCAATGGCGATGATGTTGGGGATAGGCATAGTCGTCAGGAATCAAGAACTCAGGGGGTAGGAAGTCCCTGGCTGTCGAGCATCAGATCAGACCGCACCCACAAGATAACGTCTTCGCGCAAGATGGGCATCTGGCGGTAGACGAACCACTTCAGCCAATCGGAAGGGGTGGCATGACCCCAGTCCGCCAGTTCGTTTAAAGGAAGCGCCTCGCCACGATAATCCGCCGCAAGGTTTAACTTGTCAATGGTTGAGATGACCATTTCGGGGTTTGCATCCGGGGGTAGTGTGCTGACATCCTGCACCTGCCAGTCGCGGAACAACCAATGCAGTGCCGGGGAATCAATGTCGAGCACAGTCAACGGCAATTGACCGGTATAGCCAGTGTTCAAGTCCGAGATTTGGTTGGCAACTTTCAGCAGCACATCAACTCGACTAGTACGCGGCTCCGGTTGCCAGAGTTCGACCGTCAGCGGCTCACGCACACCTGCCGCACCAGTGCTCATAGCGAGTGTGAAAACCGTCAACGCGAGTACGCCACCCCACACCCCGCCCAGGCGGGCAACGTTTGCCGACCAGCCCGCCCCCACCAGCAGCAGGCTCAAGCCGATCAAGAGTACCACCGCAATCAGCAGAAACAACCTCACACGTGCCTGTTCTGTGCCCAGGTCCATCGTCGTGACACCTGCCAGGTCGAGCCAGCCAAAAACCAGCAGCGTGAAGACCAATGTAATTATACCGGCCAACTCCCAGCGGTTGCGGCCTTCAAAATCAAAGTGATAACCCAGCTCGATGGCTGACAGTGCCCAGAGCGGCAGGAGCGCCCAACTCAGATCACTGGTTTGTTTGCCGGGATAAATGAGCGCCAGCACCAGGGCCAGCAGTGCCCAGACCCCCAAGCAGATGGAGTCGGTGTCCCGTTTAATGATGCCGCGCACCGCGCCAGCGATACCAAATCCCAGTGGTAGGATTTCGTAAGCAGGCAGGGCAAGCATAGGCCGCCAGAGCGAGACATCTGATAAGGTCCACCAACCACGGAGGAATTCCACGAACGACATGACAAATGCAGACAATCCTTTTGGAGAAAGGATGAACAGACTGCCAACCACGAGCAAGGTTCCCAACCCCCAGGCGAACGCACTCTGTAAATCATTCCAACGGATGGGCGCGGGACTCGATTCTGCCCTTTCACCGTCGGTATTTTCTTCCACCTGAGCAGGTATGCGCCTCCCGAACGTCGAGATGATGGCCCAGGCCAACGCCAGCCCAAGGAGACCAAACCAGACCGAAGGTCCGGAGAGCAACGCCAGCCCGGCGAAGAGACCGGCTTCAGCGCGGCGCCGGTCCAGCCACATCAACCCGGTTAAGACGAGGCAGGTGATCGCTAGCATCGGTCCACCAGCCAGGTGCGACATCGCTACCAGGCCGGGATCAAGCGCCAACCCAAAGGCCAGCACAAGCGCCGGAATGCGTCCGAAACGGTTGCGCAAAAACCACGGTGCAAGGATGAGACTGCTGCCTGCCAGTGCCGGCCAGAAACGTGCCAGAAAATTGGTCGCACCGAAAATGTAGAAGAGAAGAGCGGTCAGGTGAACATATGCCGGGTTGGGGCCAATAGCGGGTTTTAAACCCTGGGCCACCCGCAAAGCCTGGAGCGCCCAGTCCGCTTCGAAATCAGAGAGCGGTAGCGCCCCGAGGTGCAGGAAACGCAGACCAAAGGCAAGTGCAAGCGCCAGGGCGTAGAAAGCGTGTTCGAGGGTGGGTTGGAATTTAATCATTGGTATTATTTTAGCACGTAGTGGCAGCTTATCCTTGCTTCAATCATGGTACCTCGTATATCGTTACCTGCCCCTGTTGAAAAACAGATGCAAGGTGATGCTGGAATTTGCTTTCGTTAAGATGATATGTATTCCACTCCAGCGTACCGACGCAGACATAGCGAACTCCGTACTGCGAGAGGACCGCCTGGGCTTCCTCCCAACTGGACGTTTCGTAGAGGCGGCGAATATCATCCTGGCGGGTTCCTTGCGGTTCATAGGTGCCGCGCCATTGACCTTCGTGCATCGGCCAGCCCAGGACGGTCGGCAGTCCGCTGTATGTGGAGATGCGGGCATAGTCTGAATAACTGGCGTCGAGCTTAGTCGCTTCAACGATAATGCCATACGGTGCATTGCGAAGCCAGGCCGCGGCAGCCATATCATCGGGTTCGATTTTATCGAAGAAGGCGCCCCCATCCAGGGTCCAGACCTGTATCGCTGTCCGCCACGGAGACGGGTCACCGGCGGCACGTGCCGCTTCCAGGTTTTGATTAAAAGTGGGGATCTGGAAATTATTGGTCTTGGTGAGCAAGCTAAGAATTGGGTAGACCAGTGCCATGAACAGAACAAGCGCCAAGCCTATCCGGCAAAGCAAATTCCAGCCGTGGCGCAGGTTTTGGAGCAATACTGCCACCCCAAACGCTGCCGCCAAACTCCACAATAACCAAGCCTGGTAATAGAACTTGAAGATGGTGTTCATGCGGTTGTTGAACTGGTCGCGCAGGAATACAAATTCGGGAGCCAGCACAAGCAGCGCACCGAGGAGTATAAGAAATAGAATAAAAGATGAGGATTGAGGGGCTGAAGGTGAAGGGTGTTGCTCTTTTTCTTCAATCATCTCAATTTTCTGCCCGCCCTTTTCCGCCTTCAAAAGAAATGCGAGCGCTGCGCCGAGCAGGACAAGCAGCGTCAACAGGCCGCTGACAAATGAGAGACGACGGAGGGTGGCCGCTGAGAAATACAATGTCGCGCTCAAGAAGCCCTCGTTGGCAAGGTAACTTGTCACGAAATCAGGCATCTTTAGTTTTGCCAGCAGGCCAAGCAGCCAGGAGAAAATCCAAAGAAGCACAGCCAGAATTGAGGCCAGGCTGAACCCGAGTTTCAAATTTGCGGGATGCTTTTCAGCGCGCCAGAGATAAAGAAGGTAGGCAAAAATCGCCATGAACAATGGGCCAAACATGACCCACAATTGGACGCCGCGAGTAGGGTTTTCCAGATTGGGCAGGATGCCACCCGCTTGGGACGAGAAGCCCGCGTAGAACGGCAGGTACAACAGAATTGCCAGCAGGCCGAGCGGCACACCCAAGGCAAAAACGTCTTCCAGCCGTTTCCATGCCCAGCCGGATTCCAGTACCCGCACCAGCGCATACGCACCAACCAGCAGGGCAAAACCGATCAGGATATCCCAGGTATTCAGGAAGGCCAGTCCGCCCAAAACAAGGGCACCAAAGAACAGGCCCATCGGGCGGACAGGCAGCCGATAAAAGCCCAGATTCGTTTCCCCCTTCCAGCCACCTAGGAACAGGTTGAGCGCCACCCCCACAGCCAGCAGTCCGAATGGCATCGCCAGGACGTGCGGGTGCAAGTCACCGAGCAGGTAGGAAAAGGCTGGGAACTCGTCAATGATTTCTATGTGTACATTGGCCAGGTTGTAATCCGTGATGACACGTGAAGCGCGCCACCCCCACCACCAACCCCGCTCCGGCATCAAACCCAATGGCTTTGTAGGTGCCTGGTTCAAATCCAGAATTCCAAGCCAGTTCCAGAAGGAGGACGTTGCTATACCATCCGCGCCGAATGTCCAGAACAGGCCGAGACGGTGGAGGACTTCAAGAAAACCCTCAAAGTTGGAAACGATCAGCAGAAAGAAAGGACCAAGCAATGGCAGACTTGTCAACGGGTGGCGTTGGGCGGGCGATGGGCGCTCCCTCCGCCAGGCGGCTAAAAGGTTATAGAGCAGGCCATACGCCCCTACCGCACTCAACGCGAACACCAGCGACAGCATCAGGTTGAAAGCCACACTGCCCAGTGTCCCGGTCGCTTTGGCAAGCATGGCGGTCATCACATAACCAAAGTAATAGTACGAGATGGCATATCCAGAAAGCCACGGATCGTGCGGCGGAAAAGTTGGCGATTGCAGGATGGCATTGATGAAGGCCAGTTCCATCGGTTTTTCAGTCCCAACAATCTCCGGGTTCCCGGCGCGGACAAAGGCCAGAAAGGCAAAGGTCAGGAAGAACAGGAGTTCAACGGTCAGGATCAAGCGCCAATTTGTACCAATCCACTCCCGCAGTGACTTGTGCGTCTCCTTCCGCACCAAACCAGCCCCGGAAGCAGCCGCCAAAACCACCAGTCCCAGCAGCAACCCGCCGCTGTCATTCTGGACGACGCCAAGGGAGGCCATCATCCAGAAGGCATATCCCCATACCAATAATCCAAAGGTGCGCGCCAGAGTGAAACCCCGGTCAGCAAGCCCAGGGAAAAGACGATAGGCGAGCGGGAAAGCCAGCCAGCCGAGGAAAGAAGCGAGTAGATACCAGAGGAAGAATTGGGTCATGATTTGTGGCCAACAGAGGCAAGAGTATGTGGAAGATGAAATTTCCCGTCCAATCCCGGCTCGAAGTCGATTACCCGCGCTACCGCTTCCAGGTTGAGCGGACCAAGAATATGGGGGAACAACTCATCGAATTTATCCGTGCCCACTTCCCACCGGACCTCTGGTTTGAGCTTTGAAGGGTCAATCTCAAGGATCACCAGTCCCCTCTGGTTGGCGAAGATAGTATTGGCTACGCGCAAAATTTGGTCCAACTTGGAACAATGGATAAAACCTTCACTCATTAATGAATCGGCTAGATACACGCCGGACTTTTGCGCCTCAGACCAGGAGATCCGGGAAGTGATATGAAAAATCGAATCGGTCACTGGTTCACCTCCCCCCTGCAGGGACTTCGTAGATCACAGTCTGGCCATCACGATAAACTTCATTCCAGAGAACCCCATTTTCCTGATCGAATTTGAGCAGGCCATCGGGTGCTCCCGCAAGGACAGATCCACCCGGGGTTCCAGGAGTATATTTTGCACGTTCCAACTGGCCAACGATAATAAATAGAACATTGTACTTGCGCAGGAAGTCACGCGCGGCGGCAAGTTCCGTGGTCGCATAAAATGCATCCACCTCCTTGCCACGTGCAATCACCGTGGCTGAATCCAGTACACGTTGCTGACTTTGGTGCCATTCCCAACCAACCACATCAGGCAGACCGGTATAAATCGAGAATCGTTGGTGCCATTGATACTGTACTCCCGCCGAGGCGGCCTCGACGATCACCGGCGAACCCTGCACATTGTCCTGCATCCATCGGATGGCGATGTAGTCCTCACTTAGGTCCATATTCACGCCATAATCGGCATAATGGGTGTAGTCCATGTATGTCATGCTGTCGAGGGTGTGCGGAGCGGCGGAATTCATACGGTCCCGGATTTTGTCTGCACCGCCGATAAGGGGGAAGAGCGCCGCGCCGGTCACCAGCAGGGTGGCAATCACCGTCCAGAAGGTACGCCACCCGTGCAGCCAATGGCGGAATTCGGTGAGCAGCCAGCCGAACCCGGCCGCAGCGGAGATGCCCAGTAGAATCCAAGTCTGCAAACCGAATTTGAAGACGGTGTTAAACCGTCCGATATCGCCTGCCACGACAATCAATTCAACCATCATCGTCAGCAGCAAGCCGGTACCAGTCATGAACAACACCAACCGCTTTAAGTCGGAAATGCCGGGACGGAATAGCAGAATCGCCGCCCAGACTGCCAGAGGCAGCGCCAGCCAGAGAATGGTGATGCCTTTCCAGGGTGGAGTCTGGCTGGGAAGCATCACCCAAACCTGCTGGACAACGAGCACCATCACACAGATGACTACAGCGCCCAGGATCAGGTCTCGATACGGACGCAGTTTCTTGAGAGCGGAGACAGGCGTTTCGGCCAGCCACTGGCGCGTCTCCCAGGTCATCCAGGAGACGATGAAGAAAAGGAACACTCCCCATTGGGTTAGATAAGTGGAGAGGGGTGTGCGGGGACCCTTCCACGCTTGGACGGAGGTGTACGCCTGCCCAAACCAATGCGAGAATGGTTGATACAACAATACCGAAAGGGCTGTCAGAGTCGTCAATGCGCCTCCAGCCAACAGGAGACGCTTCCCCCACCCTGGTAAAGGCAGGTGCAGGTCTTCCGGGATACTGTAGCGCCAAACAGTATAGGTTAGGACAACACCGCCAAAGACTAAGTAAGTGTAGAAATCCCAGGTATTGGTCGGCTTCAGCGACCCGATGATCAGACCACCAATCAAAAACCCAATCGCAGCGTTGGCAGGGGAGTCCCACCTGGCTTTCGCCAACAGCACAGACAGCGCCCAGGAAATAACCAACACTGTCAGCATGAGAGCAATCATGTGGGCGTGCAGGTCCGACCAAATAAAGGTGAATACCGGAAATTCATAGAACTCGTTATACGCGGGTGGGAAGATCCTGCTGGAGAACCAATACCAGTCTCCAGGTCCATAAGGCAGGTGCATCCCAGCCAGGACCATGAAGAATCCTTTCAGAGACCACCAGATACGCTGGATGAGATTGGCATCCTCCGTGACGCCGCCAGGAGCTGCCACTCGCTGAAAACCCTGATATAACAAACGGACGATGCCCAGGTTGCCAAGCAAAACCATCGCAGAGGAGGTCGAGATGCCGGCGATAAAGCGAGAGTCAAATAGGCTGTTTCGGGAGTCGTTGCTGTCCTTGGTTCTTGAACTCCGAATCCCATGCAGGAGATTCCAGCCTACAGAAAAAGCTCCCAACGCTAGGCAGGCGAACAACGTCGGCAGGATGAAATTGTAGGCAATGGACGGCAGGATGCCGAGCAATTTGACCGGCGTGCCGACAATCACATATCCATAATAATAATAGTTGATGTAGCCGCCCGAGAACCATGGGTCGTAAGGCGGGAAAGTAGTGCTCTTCAGGATGGCGTTAAAGTAGGCGAATTCCATTGGGCGTTCGCCACCCTTGGCCGGATGCCAGAGGTCCGGGTTGCCGAGACGGATGAACAAATCGACCAGGAAAAAGGTTAGGAAGATAACTTCGACCATCAGGAAGTATCTCCAGCGCTCGCGGAATTCCCGTACCAGTTCCACGCGTTGACGCCACGCCTGCCACACTCCCATCAGGATTATCAACCCGAGAGCAACCCCAATGGTCAGCGTACTGTAGGTAAGTCCTACCGAACCGGCCATCCAGGCCAGCCACGCCCAGAGTAGCAGGCCAACGATCCGCGCCAGCGGGTAGCCGTGATCGGCGAGACCCGGGAAAGCCGCCCGCACCAACGGGTAGACAAAAAGTCCGAGGGCAAAGATGACCACATACCAGAGTACTAAACCAAGAGCTGGATAACGGTTATAAAGGGCATCGCGATTAAACAGATCTGACCACGTCCCACCCGCCTGCTGGATCGCCAACTGGTCCGCGGGGAGCATCAGGCTCTTGTAGGTGTCTGCCTGGCCGGGCGTCAGGTGGATGGCATGGCTGTAATCTACTTTTCCGAGAACAGTTTGTACTTTAGCCTGCTCGTAACCAGCGTTCTTCCTGAATATTAATACTTTCGGATGATCGTAAAAAGTGAAGGCTTCTTCGGCCGTCTGGTCGTTGATAACCAGGGGACCGATGGTCGGGTAGGATTCGAAAGTGGCAACCAGGTCAAAGCCAAGATTGCCGTGGAACATACCCGGCTCGGCCACACGGTAGCACCAGATAATGTCCTTATCCGCCGGGCAGCCAATCAGTTGGCGGTAATACTCGGTCGTCAACGGATAGCGTTCGGGTATACGGGTAATCTGGGCATACTGATGGTTGGTCGGGATGAAGATGTAATCGGCCTGGTCCAGCACACTTTGGATGCGGGCCAGTTTATCGGCATTATCGTCCCAGTAGACTTGCATGTTCAGGCCGCCGGGGTAGATGCCGCCAAAAGCATCATAGGTCGCGGTGCGGAAAGGCAGGGGGTAATCGTAGTCGGTTTCGTTGGCAACGGCGGAACCGATCAGAGTTAGCAACCCGCCGGTCGTTTGGATTTGCAAGGTATAGGTAATTCCGCGTTGGAGACTGACAGGACTATCGAGTGGCAGCGTGACCGGATCACCGCGTGGGTCACCGCTGGGAGCGAAGTCCGCGGTCACAGCAAGGTTGGACAGTACCTCTTGCGGCTGCGGGTCGGATGTAGTGGAAAGGATCATGCTGAGGGTTTGGACGCCGGAGGCGGATGAATCGGACACATGACCGAGCAGGATCGCGGTTAACAAGCCGTCGCTTTGGGATACAAAAACCATCTGGTAGGGAATGCCGGATTGGATGACCGCGTCGATGGAAAACGGGAGCGGCTGATGATAGGTTGTCCCATCGGGGGTTTGAACTTGCAGATTAATCGGTCCGGGAATATTCTGGTAAATCCAGTTCGATGCAGCGATGCGCGTCTCCGTACGGACGTAAATGCGGCTGAAAGCATAGGCATAGGCGGCAGTTGCAGCCAGGACCAAAACACCGACCGTTGCGGCCAGGATTGCCCTCCAGTTGAGTCGCTTCAGATCCGGCAGGCGGGGTTGTATCCAATCGAAAACCACCCAGGCTGCCATCATTGCCAGTAGGGGATAGGTGGGCAGCTGGTAGCGCATGGTGGGGTTATATTGCAACGATTGCCAGATAAAATAGATGGCCGTCCAGCTCCACAATAGGATGTGCTGCCGCCATTCCCCTTTCAACATGCGCCAGCCCATCCACAGGAACCCGGCCCAGGACAGGATGCCGAGTGGGAGGCCAAGCCCCCAGGCGGTCAGGTTCGTGAAGGAGTACAAATGGGTACGGCGCGCCCATTGCAGATCCCAAGGCAAGTCAGCATTTGGGCTGGCCTGGAGAAGTTGCTCCCTGATTTTTTGGACCCATTCGGGGTTGAGCTTTAAGCCAAAGAATCCCGGGCCGTTGAAGGCATAGGGTTGGAAAACACGGAAAGCCACCAGAGAGACTACCGCACCAATAACCAGAAAGATAATGGCTTTGGTAATGAAATCTTCAACCGGCGTTCGATTCATTTGCTCCACATCTGGATCAGATGTCTGGGTGGATTTTCGCTCCCGTCCGGGAACCGGTACTACCTCGTGGTGCGATTTGAAATAACGGACCACCAAGGCTATCGGAAGTACCACCGCCATGGCAGCCGCATTTATCTTGCATGCAACCGCCATGCCCAGGGTGATCCCAAAAGCAATGGTCCAATAAGTGAGCGGGTCCTTCAGAAGGCGTTGCAAGGAATGCCAGAGGTCCCGTGCTGGAACCGGGACTACCACGTGAGAACTGAACGAGGCTTCCTTCGTATTCTTCTCTGACTCGTCGCCCGGTCCTTTCCATTCTTCAGTGGCAATCACCGCTGCGACCAACAAGGTCAGGAATAAAAAGAAATTAGAGAAGCTATCAGTGGTAAAGAAGTGTGACTGCTGGATCTGCATGACGGCACACGCCGAGAACGCCGCAGCCAGCAAGGCTACCCGTGCCTTATAAAACCGCTTCACGATGAAATATAAAAGTGCAATTGTGCCCAAATCTGCCACGGCCGAAAGCTGCCGACCGAATAACGTCACGGCGTTCAATTTCCCAAACGACTCGGCCAGGTAGTGGACGATAAAAACCGGCAGTGTACCGTACACATAAGCCGGGTAGCCGACAACAGCTGGATTGAGGGTTGATTTGGCGGTGTTAAAGTAGTCTGACAGACCATGGACCGGCTGAATGGCAAGGGTGACGGATGTCATGAAGTTTTCATCCGGGTGCTGGATGTTAAGCTGGCCCCAATCACTTCCGGTCAGGCGGAAAAAAGCTGCCACGAGCAGGACGACAATCAGGAGTACATCGTACAGCCATGAGAATTTTATTTTTGGATTGGGAACCGCAGCGTCAATCATAAAGCCTCAATTATTGCTCCGGGGGGACAAGGAAAATCATAAAGTCCTTACCCTCTAGGTTGGTCTTGGAAACAAAGCGGCTCCAGATGCCATGCCGGTACAATGCCTGTAATTGATCCATCGCCGCCACATCTTGCACATCGACGATAAACAGTTTCGGTCCTTGCACATCCCGCGTGGAATTAAAATTTTCCGGCCAGATGGCAAAGTCACGGTTCGGGATGCCCGCCCAAACACCTGGCAGGCGCGTATCCACCCAGTAGGGATACGGCACAATCCAGGCATTGTCGGTCGAGCCATAGGTCTGACCGAACTGCTTGATAACCGCACCCATCTCCGATGAATTCCAAGCCCCAGCGGCATACTGCCCGGCGAATTGATTGAAGACCAGGTTAAAGTTCTGGTATGATGACCAACCCGCCAGGACAAGAACCAGTGCCCAGGTCAGGGCGGTTCCGGCCTGGCGGCTCATCCCGGTCTTTACACCCCTTGGGGACGAAGCAGCAGGCTCAAGGCTATGCCCTATGCCGGCCAGCAGTCCATCCAGTGCGATTGCCACGAGGAGGAATGTGGGCACCATTGCCCCGGCAGCCCGATTCAGAGCCGGGTTCTCCGCCGGAAAAGCCAGGGAAAGAATCGATGGAAGTTGCAACAGGGGGACGACCAGTAGAAGGAAAAGATCCTGCCAATGGCGCTGCCGGATGTAGCGGATCAGCACCAGTACAACACCGATCAGGAACAACGCTCCGGAGACCACGTCCAGCGCCGGGCGATGCGGTACCGAGTGGACCCAGATTTCCCCGTTATCCCAGTTGAACATGCGCAGGGCATTCCAGGTATTCGAGAGTAAGAGCTGCCAAGCTGGGGCAGGTAGAGGCGACTCAATGGAGCCTAGGCGCGAAAAGGCACGGTAACTAAACGCCTGGGGGTTGTCAAACCAGTAGCGCGCCAGTGGTAGAAAAACGATCAACGATGTTATTGCAAGAATGGACAGCCAGATAATGGCCTGCTTGCGGCTGCCTTTTGACTGGGCGTGCAGAAGGTATAACCCCACAGCAATCACCACCACCAATGGCATAATGCGGAAAGTACTGTAACCGTGCAACCCCAGACCGAGGAATAGACCGGAGACGATAAAGTCGTTGCGGTTGCGTGTCCGCAGGCCGCGCAGGAGATAGTAAAGCGTGGGAGCCACGAATAGCGGATAGAGCGGGAAGCGCAGCCCCGCCCGGCTGATGACATTCGGCCAGTACGCAATTCCGATAAAGAAAACTGCCAGCAGAGCAAGCCGTTTGCCACCGAACTCCTTGCCGAGCAGGTACATGTAAGGCAGCGTCGCCAGTCCGCAGAAGACCGTCCCGATTTTCAGGCTCAGGAACGACAGTCCCGTACTGAAAATCCACGAGACAACCAGAGTGAGATACATCTGAATTGCTTCGCGGCCGGTGTTGCGTGGGAAGAAAATGTGCGTCTGGCCCCGTGATATATCATACACATCCAGGATTTTCTCCGCGTGGTCACTGAATGGCTCGGATGGAACTCCCCCAAGATTATAAACACGAAAAAAGGCAACAATGGCTACAACCACCAGCACAACGATAGTCCAGCGAGTGACATTGAGCTGCCAGCTATCGCGGTTGAAAAAGTCCTTCACCCGCAGCCAGAACGACGGTCGGTTTTCGCCAGGCAGCCAGAATGCCCAGACGAATGAAATAATCGCCAGAATCCATAACGTCACATTCAACTGCGTGAACAGGTTGTCACCGAGGGTCAGAAACGCCGCCAATGATAGTACGATCCCCAGAATGAGCGGCAGCCGCCGGATCCGCAGTTTATCGGACCCGGTACCTGTTTCCGGGTAAAGAGCAAGAGTCCACTCTTTATGCAGAATGGCCAGGATGAGCCAGGCGAGGGCAAACCCATAGAGCACCAGCCCAATGCTTACAGCCCGGTTGGGAGATGGCTCAAAAGCTCTCTGTCCAAGAAGAGCAAAGAAGAGGGCGAACAGAGAACGCCAGGGCCAGCGATTCACTTGCGCGGCCTTTTCCCGAGGCTTTCCCGAGATCTCTGGCGTCTCTGGCTGCGTTACCGGAGCCTTCCCTTCAACCGAATGAAGCGATGCCGACTCTAGAGAATTAAGGTCCACCTTTCGCTCGCGTTCCCAGAACTTCACCTTGGATTTCAGATAATCAAGGATGCTGGGTTCTTCCATATCAGGATTTTTCTTTTCTTCAGTCATTTATCTTTTTTATCCATGGTTATTTTTTCTAGCGACTACCATGATACTCTCACCCCATCGCATTGGCAAGAATGGCAAGCCAATGATTGCCTGGAAACCTCCGAGGGAACCGAAGGCTAATTTCTGTATGAACTTAGGTACCACCGCGATATATGGCACATCCCAGAAGCCATCCGAAAATACCTTTAGCAGACTGAAGCCCGCCTTCCGGATTGTGTCCAGCCATTCGGCAGGAGGCTTGAGCGAAATATGTGTCGGGTCCTGGTAACCGATCCATTTCCCGCCTTTCCAGGGTTTCAAAAGGGAAGAAAGATTGGGTGTTGCAAGGATAAGCACACCACCGGGAGCAGTGACACGTCCCAGCTCGGCGATCGCTTTTTCGGGGTGCAGCAGGTGTTCGACGACATGCTTGATGATGACCACCCCGAAGATTCCACCGGCGAAGGGTAGTTCTTCGGCGCTGGCAGCGTGAAGCGAGGTCCGCGACGCCACCTGTTTCGATCGAACCAGCGCCCAGTGGTTGATATCGGTGGCGAAAGCCTCAAACGTCCCTTCCAATTGACCCGTGAGATGCCCCAGCCCGGAACCAATTTCCAACATGCGTACGCCTGGCTTGCCATAACGGCGAGCCAGGATGGCGTAAAAACGGTTCGACCACCAGTACTGGCTGTACCGGCCAAACGAAACTTCTCTGTAGGTGTGGGTGCTGAAATATTTTTCGTCGAAGGACATGTTATGAAAGAAGTTCTGATTAGCCCTATAAGGAGGCATCGTGAAGCTATTACTACATCCTTCTGGCAATATAAAACGTGAACGTGCCATCTTCGATCGGCGTTTCGGAGGCATACCGCCGGACAAATTTCTCTGTCAGCCAGAGATTCCATTTGGTGGGAGCAATCACCCATTTACCGGTGATTTTGCGGGCTGCCAGCGATGGTAAGCCGAAATAATGACCCCATTCTAACACGCGCATGGCAGACGGGGAAAAGTAGTGCCACCAGCGTTCCAGGTGGAACCCGGCCTGCTCCAGCCGCTCCTGCCAGACTGGCGGTTCATCGGCGTGTGCAACGCGCGAGATGCGCCGGAACCATTCGGTGTAACTCTTCCCTAGCCAGCGGGAGATGGACAGTTTGGAAAGATAGCGTTCGTTAGGCACACTGAAGTAGAACGGCGCGCCAGGCTTAAGGATGCGGGCAGTGTCCGCCAGCACGGTATCAATATGCGGAATGTGTTCCAGAACCGAGTTGCTGAATGCACTGGCGAAATATCCATCCGGGAACGGCGACTGCGATCCGTCCGCCTGGACGAGCAGGCGATAACAGCCGCGTCGCCCGGCCTCGTGGATAGGACCGGACCAGGGATCGAGACCAACATCAATCTTGCGATCGAAGGTCAGCGAAGCAAAATGCCCGTCACCGCAGCCCAAGTCGAGGACCGGGGCGGGCAGGTCGAAGGTCTGGTAATACGCCGCTTCAACGGCTCGGACCAGGGCGCGGAAGTAAGGCAGATCACGTAGGTGGAGATAAAGGTAATTTTTCATTATTCCTCAGCAGGGTGGCCTTTCATCCCCCTTGCAAACCGGCTGCAACTGCATATCATTTTTTATTCAACAATTGTTCGAACAATTGCTCATATTCGGCAGCGACCGTATCCGGGTCGTAGAGTTTCGCCAGCGCCGCAGTATCACAGAGGTATTTTTCTTTCCGGGAGAAGATCTCCAGCAGTGCCTCCGCCAGAGCGTACGAGTCGTTGATAGGCACCACTTTGCCCATTGCGTGCATCTGCACCGGTCGGCGGACACCCGGCAGAGCCGAGGCCACGCACGGGACATTATTCATCATGGCTTCCACTTGCACCAGCCCGAAGGCCTCGGTCGAGTTTAAGGATGGAACAACCAACACATCCAAATTGGGATAAAAAGCGGCGAGTTGCTGCTGGCTGAGATTGCCCAGGAATTTCCAGCAGCCCATTTCTTCGTATTTCCTGATATGCGGCATCAGCCGGTCAGCGTACACCTTTTCGCCCATTACATTCTGGTACTGCCCAGCGAAAAGCACCTGCGCATGCGGATATTCCTCCAGCACGGCAGGCATTGAGTCGAGCAGGACCTCGACCCCTTTCTCTGCAGTGAAGCGCGTTACCATCCCTATTACAGGATGCTGTTGCCGGGTTTGGTATGTTCCGGCAAAAACTTCAACGGAACCGGATTCGGCAGGTGGGAGTACCACTGGCGGAAGGAAGGGAGTCAGTTTACGGCGGTAACGGGAAAGGTAGACAGAATTATCAGCGTAATCCTGGGTATATGTGACAAGGTGGTTCGCCAGTAGCGCCGCCATGTTGTTCTGGAACTGCACTACCAGGTTGACGATGCGATTGAAAAAACCGGGCGGTAGGAGCAGGTCACAATGATAGGTCAGGACGACAGGTTTGCCGAACAGGCGGGCGCGCAGGGCCACGCCGGGGGCGTCGAACTGCGGCAGGTGTAACTGGACCACATCGTGTTGCCAGACCAGTCTCGTGGCAACCAGGCCGAAGGTCGGGGCAATGACGCCCTTGCTGATGCGCAGCATCACCGGGACGCGGATCACCCTCACCCCGTCCATCATCTCTTCACGCGGCAGTGACCTTTCGTACTGGGTGGTCATAACGGTCACCTGGTGGCCGCGTTTGGCAAAAGCACGCGCCAGCCGTTCGGCGTAAATGGTCAGACCGGATGTGTGAGGACGGTAATAGGTGAGGACAGTAAGAATACGCATGGCTAATGGTTGTGGTTGTTGACGGTAATATCACAATACAGGCCAACCGGGGCACAGTCCATGCACTCCAACTGAAGGGTAGCATGGGTGATACCATATTGATGGACGAGCATATCCCCCACCGCCGCCCGGACATTCGCACCAACGCTAACCGGTACATCGTCAGTGATCAAGTGCGCCGAGAGTGTGCGCAGCGAACTTGTGATGCTCCAGACATGCAGGTCGTGAACGCCGCGCACGCCTTCGACCGCCAGCATGTCACGCCGGAGAGAATCCATGTCAATGTCAGCAGGAGTAGACTCCATCAAAATATGCACTGATTCCCGCAGGATACCCCAGGCGTTCCAAAGAATTAGGAAACCAATCAACACGCTGACCAGCGCGTCGAGCCAGTTCCAGCCGGTGAATCGGATGATGACGCCCGCAATTACGGCACCGACCGTGGACAGCACATCGCCCATGAGGTGAAGGAAGGCACTGCGCAGGTTCAGGTCATGTTCACTGCCACGCCTGACCAGCAGGGCTGTCACCAGATTGATCACTACTGCCGCCATCCCAACGCCGATGAGGATATTGGCTTCGACTTCAGGCGGCGTCACAAAACGCTTCCAGGCTTCGTAGAAAATCCCCAAAGCGATGAGAGCCAGCGTGGTTGAGTTTACAAGGGCGACGAGGATGCCGGCACGGTGGTAGCCATAGGTCTTGCCGGAATTGGCCGGTTTGGCCGTAATCCACAACGCCCACCAGGTCAACGCCAGAGCCAGCACGTCGGTGAGGTTATGTGCAGCATCTGTAAGCAAGGCCAGTGAATTGGCGAATACCCCAGCAAGGATTTCGACAACCACAAAGACCAGCGTGATGCCCAGCGAAAGCGCCAGCCGGCGGATGGTGGAACGGGAAAGATCGGAGATGTGTTCGTGTGCCATAGATCAGGACTGACCGATTATAACCCAGGGGGTTAAAAACTTCCGAAGTGTTCAGCTTCGGAAGTCCGGTTCCTAGAAAAAACCCTTATTCTCCTTCACCCACTCGAACAACCTCCCCACCCCCTCCTCCACCCCCACTTTCGGCTTCCAGCCCAGTTCCCGCCCCGCCTTGCGGATGTCTGCAACAAAAACCTTCTGGTCACCGGGACGCCAGTCGCTGCGTGCCACCGGGACGGGCTTGCCAAGCAGTTTTTCCAGCAGCGGCCCGAACTCGGTCCAGATGGACATCGTGTTCTCCGGTCCACCACCCAGGTTGTAAACCTGACCCTTAACCTGGTCGATCCGGACAATGGCAGCGTCATAAGCATTCAATAAATCATTCACGTGGAGCACATCCCGAATTTGTTTGCCATCGCCATAGATCGTCAACGGGTGGCCGGTGACAGAAGCGATGATCATCCATGCCACCCAGCCCTGGTCCTCCACTCCGAACTGACGTGGCCCATAGATGCAGGATTGGCGAAGAACGACAGTCGGTAGACCGTAGATTCTTGCATAATCACGGACGTATTGGTCGCCGGTACCCTTCGAGCAGCCGTAGGGCGAGTGGAAGTCGAGGGGTTGTGTTTCCGGGCAGCCCAGCGGCAGGTCGGCGTAGCGCCAGCGGGTGGCGTCTTCCACTACTTTTACCTCTTCCATCCCGCCATAGACCTTGTTCGTGGAGGCGTACAGAATGACCGGTTTGCGCTCGTTGAGACGCGCCGCTTCCAGCACGTTGAATGTCCCCTGGGCATTGATCTCGAAATCTTCTCTTGGTTTAACAACGGAGGTCGTCACTGCGACCTGCGCCGCCAGATGGATAATGACATCCGCTGCGCGGCTGGAGACCTCCAAGAGGGCGGCGTCGCGCACATCCCCGACCATGAGCTGGAACGCAGTTTCCCCGTATTTTTCCTTCAACCAGGTCAGGTTACGCTGCGCACCAGCCCGGCTGAGATTATCGTAAATGGTGACTTTTTCGCCGCGTTCCAAAAGGCGGCTGACGTAATTGGAACCGATGAATCCGGCCCCGCCGGTGACGAAGTAATTCTTTGACATGATTCCTCCATCTGGCGGACATCCAGTTCCGCCTTTAACTTTCCTCTTTCTTCCGCAACTGACGATAGATGCCCATCAGCGTCTCTCCTTCGCTGGATAACGCATACAGGCCGATGATGCCGGTGGATAGATAATTGAACAGGTGAGACGTCAGCGCGGCAGCTAGCGCAGTGGACTGGTCACCACTCAAGAGCGTAATCGCACCACCAAAAGCACCTTCGAACGTGCCCACCGCGCCGGGCAGGGACGGAATGGCATTGCCAAAGGCAACCGCGCCCAGCCCAAAGAGGGACCAGACTGGTGTTGCCTGCGGAAAGAACGCCAGGATCAAAAGATAAAATTGAAAGATGGCTATCGCCCAGTTGAGCGTCATCCAAAGCAAAACGCGGACGAAAAGCCAGCCGTCGGTCAGGATGGACAGGCCGGAGAAAAGCGAGGCCAGTAAACTACCACCTCTTATTTGCAGTCCGGGCCAGCGGGTGCTGAGACGCTGGAACAAGCTCATCGCCCAGACCCGGTTGTGTGCCAGGATGTAGAGCGCCACCAGCCCAACCACCACAACGCTGCCGATTATCAATGCAATCTGACCGGCTCCGGAAGCACCGACCACGAACGGGACGACGCTCAACAGAATAGCCGCAGCAAATGCCAGGTCAAGGATGCGCTCGATGACGATCGTCGGAATGACTTCCATAAAACCCAGTTTGGTTTTACGCCCCAGCAAGAAAGCGCGGCCGATTTCCCCCATGCGAAAGGGGAGGAAATTGTTCAGCAGGTAACCTTCACACAAGGTCAGGAAGACGTCCCGATAGGGAGCTCGTTCCCGGAGGATTGTGCGCCAGACCATCCCCCGCACAGCGAGCCAGATAAACGAGATGGCAAGCACTGCCAGGAGCAACCAGTAGTTCGCCGAGCGGATTGCGTCCACGAAACGGTGCAGGTCAACGAAATAGAGGATTGCGGCAATCGCAACCAGGCTGATGAGCACTCCCGGTAGCCAGCGACGGGCGGATTTCCAGAATTGATTCGACATAAATATTTCACCACTGTGCACATGGAGACCATGGAGATTTCATTTCTCTCACAGAAAAAAGGTCTCTGCTCTCCGTGGTCTCTGTTTGAAACTAATCCTCTTCCAACCGCAACACCGCCATGAAGGCTTCCTGCGGTATTTCCACGTTGCCGATCATTTTCAGACGTTTCTTGCCTTTCTTCTGCTTTTCGAGCAGTTTCTTCTTGCGGGAGATATCGCCGCCATAGCATTTGGCGAGTACATCCTTGCGCGTGGCTTTAACATTGGCGCGGCTGATGATGCGCCCGCCGGAGGAGGCTTGGATGGCCACATCGAACAACTGGCGCGGGATCAGCTCTTTAAGTTTGGTAATGAAGCGTTGGCCTTTATGATAGGCGTCCTTCTCGTGGACAATCGCCGCCAGCGCATCCACCGGCTCGCCATTGACCAGGATTTCGAGTTTCTGCAATTCGTCGACACGGTACTCGGCAAACTGGTAATCGAGCGAAGCGTATCCACGCGTGCGACTCTTGAGTTCGTCGAAGAAGTCAATAATGATTTCGGAGAGCGGGATTTCGAAATTGAGTTGAACGCGGTGCGGAGCAGGATATTCCTGGCTTTTATAAGTGCCGCGCCGTTTGGTGACCAGGTCCATGATCGGGCCGTAAAAATCCGTGGGTGTGATAATTTCAATGTTCATCCATGGCTCGCGGATTTCGGCGATCAGTCCCTCGTCAGGGAGATCCGCCGGGGAGGCCACGATCTTGGTCGCACCGTCGTGCATCATCACTTCGTAGGCCACCGTAGGGGCGGTGAAAACCATATCTAGATCGTACTCACGCTCCAGGCGTTCCTGGATGATTTCCATGTGGAACAGACCCAGAAACCCGGCCCGGAAGCCGAATCCCAGCGCCTGGGAGGTCTCCGGTTGGAAGGTCAGGGATGCGTCGTTCAGTTGCAGTTTATCCAACGCCTCGCGCAGGGATTGGTAATCATCAGCTTCAGCGGGGTAGATTCCGGCGAAGACCATTGGCTTGGGGGTCCGGTAGCCCGGTAAAGGGTCCGGAGCGGGATGGGCGGTGTTGGTAATCGTATCGCCGACGCGGGCATCATGGACGGTCTTCAGCCCGGTGGCTACGTAGCCTACCTCGCCTGCCGCCAGCCCCTGAACCGGCTTCAGCGTGGGAGCGAAAATCCCCACTTCGATTGGTTTTACATCCACACCGGTGGACATCAGGTGGATGCTTTCATTGGCGGTCAATTTACCTTCCACCACGCGTACATATGTTATAACGCCCTTGTAAGAGTCGTAGTGCGAGTCGAAGACCAGGGCGCGCAGGGGAGCCTCCTCGTCTGCTTTGGGTGGCGGAATTTTCTGGACGATGGCCTCGAGGACCGTTGCGACGTTCGTCCCGTCTTTTGCCGAGACGCGGATCACTGTTTCGGGCGGGACCCCGAGCAGGCTGCCAACATCCTCGGCCACTTCGTCAGGACGGGCGGTAACGAGGTCAATCTTGTTAATGACCGGCACAATGACCAGATCCGCTTCGATGGCGGAGTACAGGTTGGCGAGCGTCTGAGCTTCTATGCCCTGTGAGGCGTCCACCACCAGCACCGCGCCTTCGCAAGCGTTCAATGCGCGGCTGACTTCGTAACCGAAATCCACGTGGCCGGGGGTGTCGATCAGGTTGAGTTCATAGGTTTGCCCGTCGCTGGCAGTATATTTCATGCGTACAGCCGAGGCCTTGATGGTGACGCCCTTCTCACGTTCCAGATCCATCGAGTCGAGGATCTGCTCTGTAGTGTCGCGGTCAGAGACCGTGCCGGTGAGATGCAGGAGCCGGTCGGCCAGGGTGGACTTGCCGTGGTCTATGTGGGCGATAATGCAGAAGTTGCGGATTTTTTCAGACATGGTTTTAGCGAGGAAAGTATAACCGATTTTCTAAACACAAAGCCGGGGCCATAAGTCCCCGGCAAGTGTACTTAATTGCCGAAGGCGGTTAATCCACATTTAGAAATCCAAAGAGGCGCCACAGCCCGCGCATCATGCCGTGACCGAAATCCGGTTTCAAAAACTGATTCGGGCACGAACCGGGGATGACCGCAATGCCGTTTTCGCGGCACAAGCGTACCGCCTCGGGCGAGACGCTGGAAATGCCCGCCACCAGACCAAGCTTGGTACCCATCATGCAGTGCATCCAGACGTGCTTGATGCCCAGGTCCACGCACTGCAGGACGATTTGGTCGGTCACTCTGGGGCTGGCAAGGATGAAGACTGCATCGGGCTTCTCGGGTAGGGACTTCAAATCCGGGTAGCATGGATCCCCATCATAAGTGGAGATGTGCGGGTTGACCGCGTAAACCTGGTAACCAACCGCCTTGAACTTTTTGTAGTTCAGGTTACAGCCGGTCTCGCGCTTGTCAGACACGCCGACTACGGCGATCTTCTTCTGCGCCAGGAAATCTTGAATAAGGGGTTCAATTTTAGCCATAAGGATTCTCCTGATGTGAAATAATATACGAGAACTCAAAAGAGAATTAGGATTAATGCACTAGATCACATTCCCAGCACTCTCTGAACCAGTACGGGGAGTTCGGTCTCCCCTGTAACACCCATCCCCAGCCATGCCAAGAATTCTACATTACCCTTCGGCCCCAGCAGCGGACTGCGCATCAGCCCGCGCAGGCTGAAGCCCTGCGCCCGGGCAAAAGTCAGCACATCCGTCAGCACCGCTTGATGGACTTCCGGGTCCCGGATGACACCCTTGTTACGAGCCGTGTCCTTGCGCCCGGCTTCGAATTGGGGCTTGATGAGGGCGATAACATCCCCCTCTTTCTCTCCCCCAGATTCTTCGAACCGGGGGGACACTTGTACCCGAAGCGCAGCGGAGTGGTAGCCGGTGTGGGGTCCAAACCACCCCTTCACCACTGGCAATAAAATCTTCAACGAAATAAACGATGCGTCCATCGTCACCAGGCTCACCGGTTCCGGCAGGCTCTCCACATGGCGCGCATTGGTCTCTTCCATGACAACCAGGCGCGGGTCGGTACGCAGGTTCCAGTGCAGCAGACCCTTGCCCACGTCAATGGCATAGACTTTGGTTGCCCCGTGCTTGAGCAGGCAGTCCGTGAACCCACCCGTGGACGATCCCACATCCGCGCAGACATGACCGGCCACATCCACCGGGAAGTTTGTCAGGGCGGCCTCCAGCTTTTCGCCACCCCGCGAGACGAAACGCGGACCCGTTTCCAGGTTCAGGCGCGCATCGGGAGAGACCGCGGTGGAGGCCTTGAGTTCCACCTGCCCGTCCACGCGCACCTGTCCGGCCATCACCAACGCTTGGGCTTTGGTCCGGCTTTCGGCCAATCCACGTTCGACAAGCAGGAGGTCCAAACGTACTTTTTGCATGAGTTGATTATATCGCTCCGGTGAAGATTAAACCCCCGCCAAAGCAGGGAATAATCATGTAAAATAGAACCATGCTGCCCGCCTTGCTCAAAACCATGCGTCCCCGCCAGTGGACGAAGAACGCCTTTCTCTTCGCCGCGCTCGTCTTCGACGGCAAATTGTTCCACCTGCCCGACTTCTGGCGAACGCTGGTCGGATTCGGGTTGTTTTGTCTCATTTCCAGTGCAGTCTATATTTTCAACGACCTGTTGGATGTGGAAGCCGACCGCCAGCACCCGGTAAAGAAAAATCGTCCCATAGCCTCTGGGAAATTGCCTGTACGCGTTGCCCTCGCAGCGGGCACGACCCTGACGTTGCTCGCTATTGTGCTTGGCTATCTGCTGGCCTGGCAGTTCGCGCTGACCATCCTGGTCTACCTCGCCTTGATGCTGGCTTATTCAAAGTGGCTCAAGCATGTGTCCATCCTGGATGTGCTCATCCTGGCTGCCGGGTTTGTCCTGCGGGTGCATGCCGGGACGACCCTCATCACGGTCGAGCGTTTCTCCCCCTGGCTGTATGTACTGATGACGCTCCTTGCCCTCTACCTCGGCTTTGGCAAGCGCCGCGCCGAACTGGCGCTGCTGGGCGACGACGCCACCAATGACCCCCCTTCTCCGGGCTTCCGCAAAGCGCTCGACGGTTACACCCTTCCCCTTCTCGACCAGTTCATCACTATCGTATCCGGAACGACCATTGTGGCTTACTCACTCTACACGTTCTTTCGACCTGAAACACCGAGCAACCATGCCTTGATGTTGACCATCCCGTTCGTCATCTACGCCATCTTCCGCTATCTTTACCTCATCCAAGTCAAGCAGATTGGCGGCGAACCGGAAGAAATCCTGCTCTCCGACCGGCCCTTCCAGATTTCCATCTTTCTGTGGGGACTGGCCGTACTGGCGGTGTTCTATCTGAAATAGGTCGGACGGTATCCCTTCCGGGGATAATATCCCCACAGGGATGATATCCCCACAGGGGATGGTATCCCCGCTGGAGATGAGGTCCGCCCCCAAACTTATGACAACATCTTCTGCTCCCGGAAAAATCATCCTTTTTGGCGAACACGCCGTCGTATACGGTCGTCCGGCATTGGCTGTGCCGGTGACTCAGGTGCAGGCAACGGCGACGGTAAGCGAAAATTCGCGCGGCGGGATCATGGTTGAAGCTCCAAATATCAACCTTTCTGCTGAACTTTCCGATCTTGCCTCAGACCATCCACTGGCCGCCGTTATCCATAACGTTTTCTCAACTTTAAATATTTCGAATCCGCCTGCCTGTACGGTGTATCTCCAATCCACCATACCTGTCGCTTCGGGGCTTGGATCCGGCGCAGCGGTATCGGTTGCCATTATCCGGGCACTTTCAGCATTCCTGGGCCAGCCCCTTCCAGATGAGCAAGTTAATATGCTGGCTTTTGAATCTGAGAAACTCTATCATGGTATACCATCCGGGATTGACAATACCGTGGTCACTTACGCCAAACCAGTCTATTTCATCAAAAGAAAGCCCATCAAAACATTCCATGTTGGGGCGCCATTCACGATCATGATTGGAGGCACCGGCATCTCCGCCCCGACGAAAGAATCCGTGGGCGCTGTGCGAAAACTCTGGGAGGCAGATAAGCCTCGCTGGGAAAAAGTCTTCACCAAGGTGGGGGAGATTGTCTGGAATGCGCGCCAGGCCATCGAGCGCGGGGATTCAGTTGAATTGGGCAGGTTGATGAACGCCAATCATGCCTTGTTACAGACAATGACCGTCTCAAGCGTGGAATTGGATAAATTAGTGGACGCAGCGCGCAAGTCCGGAGCGCTCGGAGCAAAACTGTCGGGTGGCGGCCGCGGCGGGAACATGATTGCGCTGGTTGAGAAAGAAAACGCACCGGAAGTGGCCCGGGCGTTAAGTTCCGCCGGGGCAAAGCGGACAATTGTCACACAGGTGGCATAACATCACTCTCCTTTGTGCCACAAGTGAAATATCCTCAACAGAATAGACAGTTCTATAAATCGGAGGGGTTGGAAGTCAAAGCTTGCAATAAATTCCACTGATATATAAAATAAATGCCGGACTCTGTATTCAGGAGAGTCCGGCAAAGCAATGGGCAGGTTGTTAAGGTTGGATGGTGATACTGGCGACCAGGGTGTCGAGCATGGCGAGGGAGGGAATATAACTCTCGGGAGCCAGGGCATTTAATTGGTTGACCATGTCAGTAATGTAAGCCTCGTAATTGTTGCTAAAGTCCTCAAAACTAGCTCCCCCAGGCAAAGGGTCTGCACTTGCTGGTAATATGGGATTGTTTATCGGTAGGATCGCCGAGACCCAGTACTGCCCATCGCTGGTCAGGCCCTGGTAGGTGTAGAACAGGTCGTTATTGTTGACCGGGGCGAGGTATTGGGCGAACTCGGTCATAAAGCGAATACCGCCCCCGCTCACGAAAGGTACAACCTGGTACCCCGCAAAGAAGACTTGCCCGGCATTAAAGACCGGCAGGAAGGGCAGGTGTGGAGAATCGAAGCTACCGGCGAAGACCGGGGCGGGACCTCCTCCCGTCAGGGCCTGCAAAGACGACACAAACCCGGGTACAAAATCTGGCAGGATCTCAGTGAAACGCTGGACCGGGTACACTGCAATAACCGGTTCAAAGAATTTACCAGAGAGAACATATCCCTGCAAAGTCAGTTTGGTATATTGTGGGTTTAACTCCATCCCTTCAATGTTCTCAGGGACGGTTTCGCAGTTGTAGCCGGAGGCCAGAGCCGGGTCGAGGTAGAGCGACAGCTCGTTGCAAGTGAGGTTGGTCGTGACCGGTGGTTCAGTGACGACCGGTGGTTCAGTAACAACCGGTGGTTCAGTGACAACTGGCGGCTCGGTGACGACAGGCTGGGTTGGAATGGATGGAATGCTGCATGCAAACATCAGCATAGCGAAGAGAATGAAGAGGGGAATCAGACGTTTCATAGTTTCTCCTTTACTGGATGACCCTATTATACAAAGGAAACACCCGGACAGGTACACTCCTTTTGAGGGAACTTCCAGGTGTTTAAGGAAATAGCCGAAAAGCTATACTCAATTTTTGAGGGCTTTAGAAGCGCTGGTGTTCCGTTCGGGCGATGATCTCTTCTTGAAGAGCCTCACTCAAATCACAGAAGTAATCCGAATAGCCTGCCACCCGCACGATCAGATCGCGGTACTGCTCCGGGTTATTCTGCGCCTTGCGCAGGGTTTCAGCATCCACCACATTGAACTGGATGTGATGACCATCGAGTTTGAAGTAACCCCGGATGAGACTCACCAGTGCGTCGAGCCCGGTCTCGTCCGCAAGCAGTTGCGGGGTGAACTTCTGGTTGAGCAGGGTCCCACCCGTGCGGACGTGGTCCATTTTGGCAGCCGATTTGAGCACAGCGGTCGGCCCATGCCGGTCTGCGCCCTGGACCGGTGAGATGCCCTCCGACAACGGCGACCAGGCGCGCCTCCCGTCGGGGGTGGCGCCGGTCACCGAACCAAAGTAGATGTGACAGGTGGTCGGCAGGAGGTTGATATGGTAGGTCCCGCCGCGCGTGTTCTTGCGCCCGTCAATGGCGTTGAAATAGGCCTCAAAGACGCGCACCAGCAGGTCATCGGCGGCATCCTCATCGTTGCCGTAGCGGGGCGTTCTATTGAGCAGCATCTGGCGCTCGCTTTCGAACCCGTTGAAATCGGCATCAAGCATTTCGAGTAAGTTCCCCATCGTCATGGTCTTTTGCATATAAACGTGGTGCTTGATCGCTGAGAGACAATCCGTGACCGTGCCCATGCCCACGCCTTGGATGTAGGACGAATCATAGCGAGGGCCACCATCGTGATAATCCTTGCCCTTCAGAATGCAATCGTCCACCAGCAGGGATAGGAACGGAGCCGGCATATAGACCGCGTACAGCCTCTCGATGACATTGTTGCCGCGCACCTTGATATCCAGGAAATGCAGCATCTGCTTCTCGAAGGCGGCGAACAGCTCATCGAACGTGGTGAATGATTTTGAGTCGCCGGTATGAAGTCCGAGCTGATGCCCGGTTCGCGTGTCGAGGCCGTCGTGCAGGGTCAGATCGAGTATCTTGGGGATGTTGAAGTAGCCGGTCAGGATGTAGGCTTCCTTGCCAAATGCCCCAGTCTCCACACAGCCGCTCGTCCCGCCGTCACGCGCGTCTGCGAGAGATTTGCCCATCCGCACCATCTCCTGAACCACCAGGTCGGCGTTGAAGACTGATGGCTGGCCAAACCCGGTGCGGATGATCCTGGCTGCCCGCTTGACGAAGCGTTCAGGATTCATCTTACTAACCTGGATGGACGAGGATGGCTGCAGCAGGCGCATCTCCTCAATGACATCCAACAGAAGATATGAGACCTCATTGACACCGTCCGAGCCGTCGGCCATTAACCCGCCCAGGTTAACCTGGGCGAAGTCGGTGTAGGTGCCGCTCTCCTCGGCAGTCACGCCCACCTTGGGCGGGGCTGGCTGGTTGTTGAACTTGATCCACAAACACTGCAGAAGTTCCTCGTAATATTCCCTGCTCTGTTTGTTCAAATCATAGAACGGAGCCAGATGCCGGTCGAGGTGGCCGGGGCAGAACGAGTCCCAAGTGTTGAGTTCAGTGGTCACGCCCAGGTGCACAAACCAGTAATATTGCAGCGCTTCGTGGAAATCACGCGGCGCGTGCCCCGGTACCTGGGTGCAGACCTCGAGGATTTTCTCCAGTTCCGCACGGCGTTGTGGATCTTTCTCTGTCTGAGCTTGCCGGTGCGCTTCGTCGGCGTACCGCTCCCCGAGGCGGATCACCGCAGCGGCACAAATCCGCATCGCTTTCAGCTCTTCCTGCCTGGCATAAGCCTCCGGGTCGTGGAGGAAGTCGAGAGAGGCAAGGCTGGTATTGATCTCGGTGATGAAGTCGAGCATGCCCTTGTGGTAGATTTTCCCATCGAGTACGGTATGCCCGGGTGCGCGCTGTTCCATGAATTCAGTGAAGATGCCTGCCTCAAAGGCGGCTTTCCACTCACCGGTCATCTCGCGGAAGAGGAGGTCGCGCAGCGACTTGCCCTGCCAGAATGGGATGATCGTCTTTTCATAAGCACGGCGGTTTTTGGGTCCAATCTTGAAGGATGTTTTCGGACGCGAGTCCAGGATGTCCAGGTCTTCCAGGCTGTGACAGCATAATTCGGGATAAGTTGGGGCCATCTTCGGAGCAGGCCCCTTTTCGCCGACGATAAGTTCACCTTTACCGATGGTGACAGTCTTATGTTCGATCAGGGATGCAAACGCCATCGCCCGGTGCACCGGGATGGAAAGCAGGCCGAGATCCTGCTTGTAGAATTCGGTCAGGAGTTCGGCGCGCTCGGAGGAAAGCGTTTCAACAGCATTGAGGGATTTCTGCCGGAGTTTGCGGACACGAGCGGATATGGACATGAGGGTCCTCCGAAAATTTATTTAAATAATCCATAACTTGTCAACAGGGCTTTATGTGCTTGCATTTGCACCTGCGTTGGCGGGTGGATTTCTTTCAACCCATACTCACGTCCAATCCCGGCGTACTTACCCTCAGCAATGTTGTGGTACGGAAGCAGTTCCACCTGCGGGAGATGGGGTAGAGTGGCCAGGAATCCACCAGCCTGGCGGAGATTCTCCTCGTCATCATTGATGCCGGGGATCACCGGGATGCGGACGAGGATTTTCTGTCCCGCTTCCGAGAGTTTCCGCAGGTTGGATAAGATAACGGCATTCGATACTCCTGTCCACTGGCGGTGACGGGCGTCGTCCATAAGTTTCAGGTCGTAGAGGAACAAGTCCACGAGCGGGCAGATCTCGTCGAGAACCGGCCAGGGTGTGAAACCGCTGGTATCCACGGTGGTATGCAGAGAGCTGGTGCGGCAGGTGGACAGGAGGCCTTTCAGGAAGCGGGGCTGTGCGAAGGGTTCACCGCCGGTGAAGGTCACGCCGCCGCCGGATTGTTCATAGAAAACTGAATCGCGTTCGATTTCGGTCATGACCTGTTGGACAGTCATCTCCCGCCCGACCACCTGCAACGCTTCGGCGTTACAGGCTGCCGCACACCCGCCGCTGACCTTGCACCGCGACCGGTCAATCTGGATGGCATCACCCTGGCGTGTAACCGCCTCGGTCGGGCAGACTGTCAGGCAGTCTTCGCAAAGGTTGCAGCGGACAGGGCGGAAGATTAACTCCGGGTGGTAAGCGCGCCCTTCCGGGTTGTGACACCAGTGGCATTGCAAAGGACAGCCCTTGAAAAACACCGCTGTGCGGATGCCGGGGCCGTCGTGAATGGAATATTTCCGGATGTCGAAGATTGTACCGGTAATCATCCCATTCATTGTACCAACAAGGTTCACATTAGCAAAGCACGGGAGGAAGATTGAGAATTCTGGATTAGAATTCTAATAAAGAAGATCGGAGGCAGGTATGTCTAGCTTGGATAAAATTGCTTTTTTCCAAAACCGGCGCGACGAAGTCCCCAACCAGTTGCTGGCGAAAGAATTAGCTGGGACAAAGGATCGGGAGGGGATACGGGAAATCGCCAAGAACCTGGAGAACAAAAATAAAAACGTCCGCAGCGACTGCCTGAAAGTGCTCTACGAAATCGGCTATCTTGAACCCGGCCTGATCACCGGTTATGGGAACGATTTCCTGAAACTGCTCAAGAGCAAAGACAACCGCATGGTCTGGGGAGCCATGATCGGTCTGGCGACAATTGCCGACCGCCAACCGAAAGAAATTTGGGCACAAATTGACGATATCATCCGCATCACAGAAAGTGGCACAGTGATTACTCTGGTATGGGGGATTAGGGTGTTGGCCAGGGTAGCGGCTTCCGATGAAAAGTATAAAGAGAAGATCTTCCCGTTCCTGTTGAAACAAATCCGGGGCTGTATCCCGCGGGACATACCAACTCACGCCGAGAGCATCCTATGCGCGGTAGACCATAAAAACAAAGGGGAACTACTTTCCATCCTGGAGTCACGACGCAAAGAGTTGACACCCGCGCAGTTGACCAGGTTCAAGAGAGTCTTGAAACAGATCAACCAGATTTAAAAGTCAGCCCTGCGAAGAAAGTACCTTCACAGGGCTGACTTAATATCCCACAATTATTCTTGTGCCGCCACCGGATTGACCAATTTGCCAAGGCCTTCGATCTCGATCTCAACAATATCACCGGGCTTCAGGGGTCCAACACCGGCCGGAGTGCCGGTGAAAATGATATCGCCCGGTTCGAGCGTCATCACGGATGAGATGAAAGCAATCACCACATTCACGTTGAAGATCATGTCACGTGTGGACGCCATCTGGCGCGGTTGTCCGCTGACTTTACAGGTGATGACCGCGTCTGAGGGGTCGAACTCTGTGTCTATCCATGGTCCGAAGGGACAGAAGGTGTCGAAGCCTTTGGCGCGCGTCCACTGGCCGTCCAACTTTTGCAGGTCGCGGGCAGTGACGTCGTTACCGGCGGTGTAGCCGTAAACGTAGTTCTGCGCTTCCTCGGCGATGATGTTGCGCCCGCGCTTGCCGATGATTACCACTAACTCGGCTTCGTGTTCAACCTGCTGGGACTGTGGCGGCAGTACGATGGTATCGCCGGGGTTAATTATGGAAGAAGGGGCCTTCAAAAATATCAACGGCACTTTCGGTACCTCGACTTCGTGTTCCCTGGCATGTTCAGCATAGTTGCGTCCGATGCACAGGATCTTGGACGGTTGGGCCGGGGCGAGCAGTTTGACCTCTGCCAGCGGTGTTTCGGCTTCCAGGCGGCGGTACTCGCCATAGATGTCCCCTTCGATGGGGCCTACTTTATTTTCCAGGATCCAGCCATAACGCGGGGCTTCGTTCTTGGTTTGATAGCGGACGATACGCATGAGATTCTCCAAAAAAGGGATTTCGACAAAAGTGTATCACAGTTGGCAATATCTCGGTATAATAGCCCCGTTGGGCGCATAGCTCAGTTGGTTAGAGCGTCTCTCTTACACAGAGAAGGTCAGGGGTTCGAGTCCCTTTGCGCCCACAGAACCGCCGCGAGGCGGTTTTTATATTAAGGTCAGGGGTCCCCAATGGGGATGATATTCGAGTCCCTTTGCGCCCACAGAACCGCCGCAAGGCGGTTTCTTTTATTAAGGTCATTCAAAATACACTCGATTCTCATAACTTCACCAGAGGGGACTGGGGTATTAATAGAATCGTGCTTTTCCGCACTTGACCCGCCTGTTTACGGGGAATATACTGAGCTTGCTATCCTTTTTCTTTCCAAACTAAAAGTGAATATAGGAGATTCCCCCATGTCTGACTTCCTCTTCCGCGGTTCACTCGCCGACCTTGACCCTGAGATTTATGAATTGACCCGCATCGAGGCCGAACGGCAGGCTCGAAAGATCATCCTGATCCCCTCCGAGAGCCAGGCTCCGCTGGCGGTGCGCGAGGCCATGGCCTCCGCTTTCCAGAACATCTACGCCGAAGGCTATCCCAACAAGACCGATCAGAAATTGACCCAGAAGGAGATCCTGGATTACCCCAACCGCCTGGCGGACTTCCGCCGTTACTCGGACCCGCGCTTCTACAAAGGCACTGAGTATGCCGACATCGTCGAATCGCTAGCCAGGCGCCGCTGCGCCGAGGCCTTCGCTGCCAATAACGTCAAACCCGAGCAGATTTACGTCAACGTGCAGGCGCTCTCGGGTGCCCCCGCCAACAATGCTGTTTACCATGCCCTGGTCCAGCCCGGCGACACGGTCATGGGCATGAACCTTTTCCACGGTGGCCACCTGACGCATGGCTCCACCGCCAACCGCTCCGGCCAGTATTACCATATCGTCTCCTACAGCGTGGACCCCCACAACGAGCAGATAAACTACGATGACGTGATGGCCCTCGCCAAGGAACACAAGCCGAAAATGATTATCTGCGGCTACTCTTCCTATCCCTGGATCCCAGATTGGAAGAAATTCCGCCAGATCGCGGACGCGGCCGGGGCGTACCTGCTGGCTGATATTTCACACATCGGTGGTCTGGTGGCGGCGGGCGTAGTCCCCTCACCGGTCGGGTATGCTCACGTCATCACTTCGACCACCCACAAGACCCTCGATGGGCCGCGCGGCGCCGTCATCCTGACCACCGACCCGGAGCTGGCCAAGAAAATCGACCGGGCCATCTTTCCCGGCGAGCAAGGAGGCCCCCATGTCCACATTTTTGCAGCGCTGGCCCTGACCTTCAAACTAGCCCGCACCAGGGAGTTCGAGAAACTCCAGAAGCAGACCTTGAAGAACGCCTTGGCGATCTCCGAGCGCCTGAAGGAACGCGGCTTCCGCATCCCCTTCGGAGGGACGAACTCGCACATGCTCAACGTGGATGTGTCCACCATTAAAGGTCCTGATGGCACCTCCCTCACCGGCGACTATGCCGCCCGCATCCTCGACGTGGCCGGAATCGTCGTCAACCGCAACACCATCCCGGGCGACGTTAATGCCCTCGACCCGTCCGGCATCCGTCTGGGCACGCCATGGATCACTCAGCGCGGTTTCGACGAGGAAAAGTCGAAGCAACTGGCCGATATCATCGCGGATGTCCTGCTGGCCGCCACACCACACTGCGTCCCGAACCCGCGGGGCAAAAATCCGCAGCGCGCCAAAGTGGATTTCAAAATCCTGAATGATGCCCGCATCCGGGTGCGCGAACTGGCAAACGCCGCTGGTTTGGACTTTGAACCTGCCTCGCATGGTTACCCCCATTTCTATTATTTGGATGAAAAAGCAACGACCGGTGTCTACGAGGTGATGGGGGAGGAGGTGCGGCAGTTCCTGAACTACACGGTGACCTGCGACCTATCGGTCCTGAAACACGGCGGGAGCCAGCCAACGAAGGTCATCACCCCGCTTGGCACCGTGGCTGGCACATTGACCTGCGTGGATTGGAACCACTACCGTTTGTCCCTGCCGGTGGCAGGCGCCAATCTGGCCGCCACCTGGCTGAGAGATTTATCCGATACCTATACCTCATTCAACTTGGACGGTGCACCGGACGGCACGCCGCGGCGCACACCGGGCCCCATCGTGGTGATTGAGTCGCACGAAAAGGCGGTAAAGGCCGCGGGCAATCCCGTCAGTGATGCCAAACCTTATTATATCGGCGTGACAGGAACCGGGTCCGGGGAGAAACGACCCGACTTCCAATGGACACCCCCCGCTGAAACCCTTCACCGCACGCCCCTGTACGAAGTTCACAAAGAGATGGGCGCGAAAATCATTCCATTCGCAGGTTGGGAAATGCCGGTTTGGTACTCGTCGGTGCTGGAAGAACACCTGGCCACACGCCATGCCGCCGGACTATTCGACGTTTCGCACATGGGCGTTTACCAGGTGGAAGGCGACGAGGCTGCATCGTTCCTTGATTCGGTCGTCGCCAACAACTGCGGTTCGCTTCTGCCCGGTGAGAGCCTTTACTCCCAGTTCCTGACCCCCGATGCAAAAGTGATCGACGACACGCTCATCTACCGGCGCACGTGGGATAAGTTCCTGATGGTGGTCAACGCCTCCAATGATGACAAGGACCGCACCTGGCTGGAAGCGGTGCTGGATGGCAAGGTGAAGGTGGATAACTCCCGGCCAGGGGCGCGCATTTATGGCTACAATGCCATGCTCTGCAACCTGCGGGATCCGAAAGCGGGCGCCGATATGCGCGTGGACATCGCCCTGCAGGGACCGAAGAGCATCGACATCCTGCTGGCAATGGGTGTCAATGCCGAGTCACGCCGCCGCATTATGGCGCTCAAGCGTACCAACCTGTGCGACGCAGTGGTGGGCGGGTTTGACCTGATCGTTTCACGCACAGGTTACACCGGTGAGAAGATGGCCTTCGAGTTGTTCGTTCATCCCGATAAGACAGTCGCTTTCTGGCATGCAATACTCAAAGCAGGCGAGAAATTCGGCGTCAAGCCCATCGGGCTGGGGGCGCGCGATTCCCTGCGTACCGAGGCTGGCCTACCGCTCTATGGTCACGAGATGGGTGACGGCTCCGGCAAGAGCGGCCACCCCGACCTGGGCGTGGGTGAATCCGGTTTTGGGGCGTATGTGAAGACCAGCAAGCCCTGGTTCATCGGGCGTGAGGCCTACATTGCTCACGAGCAGACACGCAAAGGCGTGGTGGTGCGCTTCCGCTTCCCCGAGAAGGGTGTGCGCATGGCCCACAACGGCGACCCGCTACTGGATAAACGCGGCAAAGTCATCGGCTGGGTGACCAGTTGCGCCGCCGACATGGACGGCACCTTGACCGGGCAGGCTTTCGTTGAATTGAAGTACGCCGCCGAAGGGACGCCGATCTACGTGTATCAATCTGCCCCCGACAAGGCCGGCCCCGCGCCCGCTGAGATGAAACTCGGCGATAAGGGCCTCCTGCCGACCGAAGCTGTCGTTGTGAGCAGGTTCCCAAAGTTGTAGGCTGCTGAAAAATAATTGGGACGGCAGGCTTGCCCTGAGCGACGTCGAAGGGTGACCGCCGTCACATCCTGTATCACCTGCCTATAAGTGACATAAAAGCACGCCATAGAATAAGGGATCCAAGTTACTGGTTTTATCCAAATGTCCGTTTCAGAAAGCTACCTGCCTATTCGGCATTGACTCTTCGCTCAGACATTCGGGGGCAAAGCACGTACGCATATTGTAAATAACAAGGGAGCGAATATGCCCTACGATGAACTCTTATCCGTTCGCATCCGCGCCGCGATCGGCCCGCTCTCCGGATTGGAAGTAAAGAAAATGTTCGGCGGGGTCGGGTTCTTGGTCAACGGCAACATGGCTTGCGGGGTACATAAAAACGACCTGATCGTGCGGGTTGGGGCGGCGAAGTATGCAGAAGCATAGTCCCGCCCGCACACGCGCGTTTTCGACATGACCGGCAGGCCGATGGCGAGCTGGGTCATGGTCAAGCCGGAAGGCTGCGCCACTGAGTCCGACCTGAAGGCATGGGTCGGGCAAGGGTTGGCATTCGCCCGCTCGCTGCCTGGGAAGGAGAAATAGCATGATCAAACCCGGGGCAATAAATTTGAATCATTTGTGCATATAAAGTGACAATTTCAAGTATAAAGGAGGAAAGGAGACTATGAAAAGAACATCAAATCTTTTTTGGGGGATCGCGCTCATCCTGTTGAGCGCTGTGTTGCTGGCTGATCGCCTCGGTTATATTGACTTCGAGAAGATCTCGGATAACGCCAGGGTCTTCATTTTCGGCGGTGCCGCCATCCTGTTCCTGGTGAGTTACTTCCTGAACGGTGTTAGGCACTGGGGCTGGCTCTTCCCGGCATTTATCTGCGCCGCCCTGTCCCTGACCCTCTGGCTGGTGACCCGGGACATCGATGGGGCATTCCTGGGTGCCCCCATCCTGGCTGCGGTTGCCCTGCCGTTCTACGTCGGCTTTGCCATCGACCGCAGGAACTGGGGACTGCTCATCCCGGCTTGGGTGCTGACCATTAACACCGCCATCGTCCTGATGGCAGACCTGATTGAAGGGTCGTGGATTGGCGCACTGTTCCTCCTCTCAGCGGCCCTGCCATTCCTGATCGTTTTCCTAACGAACCGGTCACGTCGCTGGGCGCTCATCCCGGCCTGGGTACTGTTCATCCTAGGCCTGATCGCCCTCCTGTCCGACCATATTAACGGAAACCTGATTGGCGCCCTGTTCATGTATTCGGTGGCTCTGCCGTTCCTGATCGTTTACCTGATAGACCGCACCCGTCGTTGGGCGCTCATCCCCGCGGCAGTCATCGCCATCATCGGCACCTTCCCGCTGCTCGCCATACTCATGAGCGGGGATGTGGCGGGAATGGTCGGGATGTTCCTGTTCGCCCTGCCTTTCTTCATCGTTTACTTCCGCTGGAAGGAAGCTTGGTGGGCGCTCATCCCGGCCGGCATCTTCGCCAGTATCGGACTTGTGGTCGTCTTTTCGAGGTTCGTTCCCGAAAACCAGGACTTTTGGGGAGGCATCCTGACCGGCATTCTGCTGCTGGGCTTCGGCGTGACCTTCGGCGTGCTCTGGCTGCGCCGTGCCACCCAGCCTACCGATTGGGCCAAGTATCCAGCGGTCGCCCTGCTGGTCGCCTCCCTGCTGGCATTTGTCTTGGGCAGGAACTTCCAGAACTACTGGGCAATCGTCCTGCTGGTGGTCGGCATCCTAATGATCGTCACCAGCCTGCTGCCACAGAAACCCAACGATCCGACTCCACCCACGAACCCCTCTTGATTTCAACCCAATCCTTGCGGGGCGGGCGGGTTTCGCTGAGCACCCCCTGGGGAGCAACTGCCCGCCGCGAAGCATTGCGGAGCATCCTCTAGGGACCCACTTAGGGGGTGCAAGGAGACGAACGCTGAAACGTCGTCTGGGGAAGGCGCTGCCTGCCCAACATATCTTCCCCAAATGGGGCTTTTTTGGGTCACCGTCCCGATGCTTTTCCGGGAAAGGAGTTGTTTGTTTTGCAAAAAAAAATTCCGCCACCTCGAGCTTCCTTTGGCATAATTGATTAATGAAGAAGTTCCCGAAGGAATTACTGATTCCGAAGGGGGATTGTTTGTTCCTCCTTTCCTTCCGAAAACAAACAACCGGGGCGTAGGAAGCCATCTATATTGGACGCTATGTCCTCTCTTGGAGAGCGGGCCGAATACCGTCCCCGACAGGGGATCTCTTTCTTCAAGGGCACAGTCTTCCCCCACGCCGATGTAAACTCTTTGGTCAAGAGGTTTATAACCTGCAAAACGAGCCATTCCATAAATTACCCCTCCCTTGACAGTCCTGTCATCCTCGAGTACCCTACTGCTACATAATCGCATTAGTTCAGCAGTCGCTGCTGTTGTTCGTTTGAGCACCGCTCGATCCCCCCAACACCCCCGGACTTCTGAAGAAAAGGAATATTGTGAGCTTTAACCAATTCAACCTGGATCCGCGCCTGCAGGCGGGGATCAACCGCCTCGGCTATACCGACGCAACGCCCATCCAAACCGCTGCCCTGCCCGCAGCCCTGGCTGGGAAAGATCTGATCGCCACCGCCCAGACAGGAACTGGCAAAACGGCGGTGTTCGTCCTGCCCATTTTGCAGAAACTGTTGACCGGTCCGCGCAACCGGACCCGGGCGTTGATCGTCACCCCCACACGTGAACTTGCTGAGCAGATTCACGAATCCATCCGGGATCTGGGAACAGGTACGAACATCCGCAGCGCCACCATCTATGGGGGCGTGGGACCCGCGCCTCAGGTGCGCGCCCTGCGCGACGGGGTAGAAATCCTGGTCGCCTGCCCCGGCCGCCTGCTGGATCATATAAGCCAGGGTAATGCCCGGCTCCAGGGTGTGGAAATCCTGGTGCTCGATGAGGCCGACCGAATGCTCGATATGGGCTTCCTGCCCGACGTGAAACGCATCCTTAAACAAATCCCTGCCAAACGGCAAACCATGCTTTTCTCCGCCACTTTCCCGGCAGAGATCGAAGGACTGGCCGCTCAAACGCTGACTCACCCGCAACGGATCGCCGTCGGTCTCAGCCGTCCAGCGCACACCGTAGCGCATGCCCTCTATCCCGTGCCGCAGCACCTGAAGACCTCCCTGCTGCTAGCACTACTTAAACGCACCGACACCAACTCGGTTCTGGTCTTCACCCGCACCAAGCACCGCGCCGAGAAACTGTCCCGCCAGATCGGGGTGGCCGGGTTCCGCGCCACCAGCCTGCACAGCGACCGTTCGCAGGGCCAGCGTCAGTCGGCATTGGCCGGTTTTAAGAGCGGGCATTACCAGGTGATGGTTGCCACCGACATCGCCGCCCGCGGCCTGGACGTGGAAGGCATCTCACACGTCATCAACTTTGATATGCCTGCCACCGCCGATGATTACATCCACCGCATAGGACGCACCGGACGCGCCGAACGCACCGGCGACGCCTTCACCCTGGTCACCCCGGACGATAAGGATATGGTGCGCGCCCTCGAAAGAATAATGGGCAAGCCTCTGCCGCACCAAACCCTGGATGGGTTCAATTACACTGCCCCGGCCCCGGATCGTCCTGCTAATGCGCCTCGCGGTCAGCGCCGCGTTCCGGCTGTCTCAATTCCGAAAGGAAAACCAGCCAACCGGCAAACGCCGCACTCCGTTCCCAACCGGAGCCTGCACCAGAAATATGCTGGCGGAAGAACGAAGAAATCCCGGTTTTGAATCTCCCGGCGCACCAGATCCTTTGCATGGACTCGGTGCGCTGTTTTAGGCGTTAGGTAACTCCCGAGATAAAGGGAAGAGATGGCAATGGAGGGCTATAATTTCCTTCTGCAAGCCCTCCTTAAGAAGCACTCAACTTGACGCTCGACCCACCGGCTTGTTCAGGTAGGAAATCCATGCACGCAAAATTCCCTGTCACCGTCCATCTCTTCTTTTTCCGCGAACACCAAATCCTTCTCCTCCGGCGCAACCTGACCGGCTACATGGACGGGCATTATAGCGTCCCGGCCGGGCACCTGGACGGGGAGGAAACGGTCCGCATGGCAGGTGTTCGGGAAGCGCGTGAAGAGATCGGTGTCCGAATTGACCCTGGGGATATGGTTTTCGCTGGAGTGCTCCACCGTCACGAAGACGATGAGCGGGTGGACTTTTTTATTCAGGTGCGGAACTGGAGCGGGGAACCGGTCAACGCTGAACCGGGGAAGTGCGACGAACTGCGTTGGGTGGACCTCGACAGCCTGCCTGAGAACACCATCCCCTACGTACGGCGAGCGATAGAGAATTATCGGGCTGGGATTCCGTTTGAAGAATTTGGCTGGAAGAAGGATTAGGTCTCTCTACCGATGATAACTCCCTGGATTGCCACTCAATACAAAGGGGCTGTCCCAAAAGTAAGGGATAGCCCTTTTCTTTTTTCAAGAACCATGATTCAATAGGGGCATGAAAAAAGGACACAACAAAGTTACCTTCAAACCCTATACGATGGAGCAACCATCGCTCCTACCGCCAAGCCTG
>JBGPQK010000005.1:0-85375 GCA_041489005.1 Anaerolineae bacterium | reverse complement strand
TAGCCAATTCCGCGCAAGAAACAGCGGATGCGCCCGCACCGGAGATGACCATTCTTACATCATGGTGCTTCTTGCCGACAACCTCCAGCGCATTCGCCAGCGCAGCCGACGAGATGATGGCTGTTCCGTGCTGGTCATCGTGAAAGACCGGGATGTCGAGCATCCCCTTCAGCGTCTCTTCGATATAAAAACACTCAGGTGCTTTGATATCTTCCAGGTTGATCCCGCCGAAGGTCGGGGCAATGGCGCGCGCTACATTGATGACTTCATCCGGGTCGTGGCTGTCCACTTCGATGTCGAACACGTCTATATCGGCGAATTTCTTGAACAGCACACCCTTGCCTTCCATGACCGGCTTGCTTGCCAGCGCGCCACGGTCGCCCAGACCGAGGATGGCCGTGCCATTGGTAAGAACGGCCACCAGGTTGCCCTTCGAGGTGTACTCATAAGCCGCTTCCGGGTCCTTCTCTATATCCAGCACTGGTACGGCAACGCCCGGGGTATAGGCCAAACCCAGATCACGCTGGGTATCCATGGGTTTGGTTGGCACGACGGCAATCTTGCCAGGTTTTCCGTTCAGATGATGGTAATCACGGGCATCTTGATCAGTGATTTTAGGCATATATAGCCTCCTATAGGGAATCTTATTTCGTCAATCGCCCCATTATCCCACAAGATAGATGAGGTTTGTTAGTTCCTTTTGTCACAATAAACACAAACGCCTTTCCCCCTTTTCGGGGTTGAATTGCACTAGATAGAAGGAATCCGACAAGGGAACCGGGTTTTTTTAATGTATAATAGGATTGTCTGGATAACGGACACGCCGCTTTTTTGCTCAGGTTGGATGGCGGCTTCGGCTAGAATCGGAAATCTTGGAAAATCCCGGGTTTGCCCCTTGACCCTAAACACGGGCATCTTTAATGGGAAGTCTGAACGGAACGAACATGCAGACGAAAGCAGGACAGGTTATCTGAAAGATTAAGGACTTCCCCTCACAACCCGTATCCGGTACCGGACCCGTAGCCGGTTCCCGATAAAACCATCTGTATCTTTTCCCCAGGCGGGACGAAGAACAGATGGACATCCAGGAGATTTTCCACAGCCGTAGCCCCCATCACAGGCGGTCTGCGGCTGTGTTGTTTAATTGATACCCTCTCCCTTTGGAAGAGGGATGCAAAACGATGAGCAGAATCACGGCGATCGAACCCCAGCAAAAGAACCCCCAGCGGTTGAATATCTACCTGGACGGGGAGTTCGCCTTCGGGCTGGCACGTATCACTGCCGGCTGGCTGAAGGTGGGGCAGGAACTGAGCGAAGAGAAGATCGCCGCCCTGCAGGTCGAAGATGCAAACGAAGTGGCTTACCAGAAAGCCCTGCACTTCCTGAGCTACCGTCCGCGTTCTTTGGCTGAAGTACGTCAGAACCTTACGAAACATGGTACCCCCGAAGCTCTCGTCGAGGATACGGTGAACCGCCTCCAGCGCGCCGGGCTGGTCAATGACCAGGAATTTGCCAGGGCGTGGGTCGAAAATCGCAACACTTTCCAGCCGCGCAGTAAGTTGGCGCTGCGGATGGAGTTGCGGCGCAAAGGTATCAACGACGAGATTGTCCAGACTGTGCTGGATGAACAGGTGGACGAGGAAGCTCTGGCTTTCGAGGCCGCCCGGAAATACGCCCGCCGGTTGGCGGGTCTGGAATGGTTCGAATTCCGCCAGAAGTTAAGCGGATTTCTCGCCCGCCGCGGCTTCTCGTACACTACCCTGTCCCCGGTCGTCTCTGAAGTCTGGAAAGAAACCCAGACGGCGGATGACGGGGGAACTCTTGATGATAAGGATTGAACATGGAACCAATTGTTGTCATTGCGATTGCCGGCCTGACCCTGCTCCTGGGTCTCGCCATCGGCTTCTTCATCAGTCGGGCCCAAACTGATAAGGCTCAGCGCAACCAGCGCGACAAGGGGGAGAAATTCCTCCAGGAATCGCGCGAACAGGCGCGTACCATCGAACTGCAGGCACGCGATAATGCTCTGAAAATTTCCCAGGCTGCCGAAGGCGAAATTACCCGCCTACGCACCGAACTGAACCGGGAAGACGAGCGGTTGCAAAAACGCCGCGCTGAACTCGACGGTCGTGTGGAACGCCTGGAACAGCGCGAGCAGGCGGTAAACAAGCATCAGAGCGCCGTGGACCGCCGTGCCAACGAAATCGAGAAGTTGCATGAGCAGGAGATGGTAGAACTACAGCGCGTAGCCCAGATGAACGTGGACGAAGCCCGCGTCATCCTCCTCGCCGAAGTGGAGAAGGAAGCCCGCAATGATATGGCTCGCATTATCCGTCAAATTGAATCGGAAGCCCGCGAAGAGGGTGATAAGCGCGCCCGCAAACTTATTGCCGATTCCGTCCAGCGCGTTGCCACCGATCAGGTAGCGGAATTTACAACTTCGCTCGTGCCCCTGCCTAACGAGGAAATGAAAGGCCGCATCGTGGGCCGCAACGGACGCAATATCCGTGCCTTCGAGCAAGCCGCCGGAGTGGATGTTATTGTGGACGATACTCCCGAGGCTGTAACAATCTCGTGCTTCGAGCCGGTGCGCCGTGAAGTGGCCCGCCGCGCCCTGGCACGTCTGATTTTGGATGGCCGCATCCACCCGGCACATATCGAAAAGGTGCTGGAAGATGAACAGAAGGCCGTGGACAAAGTTATCGTGGAAGCCGGCGAACAGGCAGCCTTTGACGCTGGCGTTACCGGTCTGCACCCAGAAGTGCTCCGCATGATGGGCCGGCTCAAGTTCCGCACTTCCTACGGGCAAAACCAACTGGCTCACGCCGTGGAAGTGGCGAAACTTTCCGGCATCCTGGCTGCTGAACTGGGCGCCAACGAAGACGTCTGCCGCCAGGGTGGTTTCCTTCATGACCTGGGCAAGGCCATGGACCACAACCAGGAAGGCACCCATGCCCTGTTGGGCGCAGAGTTTGCCAAACGCTACGGCGTAAATTCGAGTGTGGTCAACGCCATCGCTGCTCATCACCACGAAGTGGAACAGGAGAGCGTTGAGGCCATCATCACCGAATCTGCCGATGCGATCTCAGGTGCCCGTCCCGGCGCACGCCGCGAAGACCTGGAAGCCTACATCAAGCGCATCCGCACACTGGAGGATATGGCCACCGCCTTCAAGGGCGTCGCGCAGGCCTACGCTATCCAGGCCGGACGCGAGGTCCGCATCATCGTCCGTCCGGAAGAGATAGACGATCTGGAAGCAGCCCGTCTGGCGCGTGACATTGCCAAGAAAATCGAGGAGACCATGCAATACCCCGGGCAGATCCGGGTGACCGTCATCCGCGAGACGCGGGCTGTGGAAATGGCGAAGTAGATAGTACCAGGAGCAAGCAAACAGGCTTGCTCCTGAAATTATGAACGAAACCATATTACCCACCACTTCCCGGCACGAATTTTGGCGCGGCGTCCGTGACGAGGCACCCATCCTGCTCGGCGTGGCACCCTTTGGCCTGATCTTCGGTGCGCTGGCGATCGATGCCCAAATCGCTGCCCCGATTGCCCAGGCCATGTCATCCATGATTTTTGCTGGAGCTTCCCAGTTCATTGCTGCCCAGATGATCGGTGCGGGGACCTCCGGTTTGGTAATCCTGCTGGTCGTTTTCGTCGTTAACTTGCGCCATGCCCTCTACAGCGCCTCCGTCGCACCGCACGTCCGGCACCTCGCCCCAGGCTGGAAATTCTTGCTCGCCTACCTGCTGACCGATGAAGCCTACGTTGTTACCATCACCCACTACAACCAGGAAAGCGACCCAATTCACAAGCACTGGTACTTCCTCGGTGCCGGGCTGACCCTATGGACGACTTGGCAGGTCAGCACGGTGATTGGTATCATCCTTGGCGCGCAACTCCCGCAGGACTGGCCGCTCGGTTTTGTCCTCCCGCTGACGTTCATTGCCCTGGTCGTCCCGGCCCTCAAGGACAAGGCCAGCATCGTGGCGGCTCTTACAGCAGCCCTGGTCGGCTTGCTGACTTTTGGCTTTTCCTTCAAGACCGGGCTGCTGGTCGCCGCTTTCCTCGGAATCCTTGCCGGTTTGCTGGTGGAAGGAAGGCTAAAATGAGTCTCTGGCTGGTTATATTCCTTGCTGGCTTGCTGACATTTGGCACCCGGCTTTCGTTCATCCTCCTGCTCGATCGCATCAAGGTCCCGGGTTGGTTCCGGCGTGGCCTGCGTTTTGTCCCGGTTGCAGTACTCTCGGGTATCATCCTGCCCGATCTCGCCTCCCGCAATGCTGTTCTGGACCTCTCTCTACGAAACCCACAACTTTACGCCGGCGCGCTGGCTGTGCTGGTGGCCTGGCGCACCAAAAACGTCCTGCTTACTATCATTGTGGGTATGGCCGCGCTATTGATTTTCCAGGTTGTACTGGGGTTGGTATAACCTATATTGAAAAGTCAGTTACGATTTTCCCCCCTTTTGTTAGTTACGTACGCTATCGGCTAATTAACCCCAGTCATGGATGAACGGGTTTTCACTCTTCTCATCCCCCACCGTGGATCTCTCTCCATGCCCGGATAGCAGCCTCGTCCCATCTGGTAACGTAAAAACTTGCTCCCGAATGCTCCTCACCAGCGCCTCCCAATCCCCGCCGGGCAGGTCTGTTCTACCAACGCCGCCTTGAAAAATAAGATCACCGCTGAACAGCACCGCTTCCGTTGCACAGTAAAAGACAACATGGCCGGGGGTATGGCCGGGAGTATGCCGCACCTCGAATTCAATTTTCCCCAAACGTAAAACCTGGCCGTGAGCGAGGTCAACCGTTGGCTCCGGGCCGGGGTCGATGTGTAATCCAAAAAGCGGTGCACCGCCCTGGTTTTGCCAAAGGTCATGGTCGAGCGGATGAAGGGCAACGATCGGTGGAGGATTCAGCGCCGCGGCAATCTCGGCCGCGCCACCGAAGTGATCAAAATGGGCGTGCGTGTACCAGAGTTGACCGATCTTCCAATCCCTCTTTTGCGCTTCCGCCAGGATACAATGGCCGTCCCAGGCCGGGTCAATCACTGCGGCGTCGCCGGAGTCAGCGTCGGCAATCAGATAGCAGTTCGTGGACACAGGCCCCAAGACACGGAGAATGATTTCGAGCATGGTCAAAGTTCCAGGGACTGGCTGGCCGCGGCTGGCTTTTCAATTGGTTGGCGCGGCGCGAATGCAATAGTGAGCAGGATTGCCACCCCCACCAATCCCAGGCTTACCGGGTACACCACAACCGGTGCTTGAGTGTACAAAACCCCCGCCAGCAGCGGAGCCAGGGTCATCGACAACGAGTTAAAGGTCTCTGCCACGCCGTAGGCGAGACCCATTTGCGCCGGATGGACCAGCGGCCGTGCTTGAGCAAAGATGAATGAGCGGGCGGCGCGGTACCCGCCCAGCAGGAAGAAGCCCAGGGCGTACCAGGGAATTCCCATCCCCTTCCACAACAGCAGGCTGAAAGCCGCCACCAAGACCTGCGCCAGCAGGAACCCGGTACGGGCGGCGACCTGCCCTAGGATCAGATTAAGCGCGGCATTCCCAAAGCTGCCCACCGAGCCAAGCAAACCGATGGATCCCAGCGACAGCCCGCGCTCGTTTTGCAGGAATTTAGGTGTCAGCGGTTGGGGGAGGTACATGGCGAACATCGCCACAAAGACAATCCCCACTAACATGACGAAGCGCGTGTTCGTCCGCAGTTTGGCCGGGGGTGCGGCAGGGTCATGTTTGTCGAGCCGCTGAGAACGGATAAAGAGCAGGATACCGGTCGAGACGATGAAGATGCAAGCCGCGGCCAGGTAAACGGTCTGCAGGCCAAAGCGTTCACCCAGCCAGCCACCGGAGATCGGCCCAAGCACGGCTCCAAGATTGTAACCGGCCGACATGAGGGTCATGGCTCGCACCGGGCTAAGTTTTCCACACGCCGCCGTCACGTAAGAGTTCAACGGCGCGGAGACGAAAGCTGTCAGCCCATAAAGCAAAACCCCGACGATAAAGGCGGGCAGCGTCTGGGCCAATGCCATCACCCAGGTGGCAATCAGGCCGGAGGTCCAGGCCGCAACAATGATCGGTTTCCGTCCGATGCGGTCAGCCAGGTGGCCGGCCGGGATATGCGCCAGCATCATCGCAAGTCCGAACGCGCTGAAGACCGTGGCGATGGTCATTGTGCTGGCGCCCAGTTGTTGCAGATAGATCGGCTGGAAATAGATGAACATTCCCTCGCCCATCCCCCAGGTGAAGAGGGAGGCAAATAGCAGGATCAGGTCAACGCTCATGCAGAGGCAACCCGCTTGATGAAATCAGCCGCGGCCTTGAAGACCGTCTCGCGCGTCGGCTCCTCGGTAATGACGTGCCCGCCCCCTTTGACCCACAGCATGGTTTTGTCGGTACTGCCAAGAGCGGCATGAATTTTCTCCATGCTGTCATGGAAAACATAGTCATCATTGCGCGAATGAATCAGCAGCACCGGGGCTTTGACCTGCGGCAGCGATTCACGCATCACCCCCAGCAGTTGGTTTAATTCCCCAGCCGGGCGGACCGGATTCTTGGGATAAGAGACATGTTGTTTGAACGCGTTCTTGTCGAACCAGCCCTCATCGGGTGCGCCCTTTCCTTTGGGCATGTAGGGGATGAACCAGGAAATGGGACGGGAAAAATGGAGCAGCAGATGGTCGGGGAGTTTGTATGGGGTGGACATGGCGACCACGCCCCGAACCGGGAGCCTGCTCGCAGCGGTCAGTGACAGCACTCCGCCCATCGAAAGGCCAATCAGGAAGACCTGGTCGGTACAGGAAAGCAGCAGATTGTAACCATCCTCGACCGAGAGCAGCCAGTCCTGCCAGCGCGAGCGGATCATGTCTTCGGGCTTGGTGGCGTGACCGTTCAGCCGGATCCCGCAGACGGTGTATCCCAGGCCATTCAGATATTCGCCAAGCCAGCGCATTTCCTTCGGAGTGCCGGTGAACCCATGGATTACCAGACAGCCGGTTTTGGTATTGGCACCTTTACCGGGGAAGAAGAACGGTTCAGCGGTAGGAATGATTTGGGGCATAAGGGCCTCGAGATTAATCGCGAAAAATGGATGTAAGTACAAGTAAATTATAACCCCGCCTGAATAAGGCGGGGCGGTGGGTTCAGCGAGGTTCGGGTGACGCTTCACCTGCGTGAGAAGCCCGGGTCACTTTTCTGGGACGCCGCATCCAGGCTGGTTGCAGTTTTTCAATCTTCCAGTAAACCGGGCACTCGCGGTCATGCGCGCCGGGCAGGTAACCGATGGACAGCAGGAATTCCTTGACGATCTCCCCGCCGGTGAAAACGAAGGTTTGTTTGAACAGTTTCGTCCACTCTTCCAGGCTGAGCGGATGGTGCGCATCCAACCAGCCCTTGAAGGAGCCAAACTCCGTCCGCAGGCCCTGAATGCGGCGTGCATTCTCTACCGCCGCATGCACCTTGAGCCGGTTGCGGATGATGCCAGCATCAGCCAGTAGTCGGGCGGTATCCTGCTCGCCGTACGCCGCCACCTTGTCCACCTCGAAGCCGTCATACGCACGGTGGAAGTTGGCCTGTTTCTTCAGGATGGTGATCCATGACAATCCTGCCTGGTTTATTTCGAGCACCAGACGCTCCAAGAGGGCTGCGTCATCCGAAAGCGGGAAACCATATTCGATGTCATGATAATCCTTATTGAAGGTATCTTCCGGATGCTCGCGTAGATATTGGCAATAAGTGTTCATGGCAAACTTCCTGTTATTGTGCGGGTATCGAGATACTGTTCCAGTTGTGCCAACGCTTGTGGCATATTCTTGCGGGCAAAGCCCAGCCGGAAATGATTTCCAGGATGATCGTACATCGTCCCCGGCAGGAGCAGAACGCCCGAACTGGTCACCAGTTGGTGACAGAACTTTTCGACGTCTTCACCAATAAGGCGCGGGAAAGCGATCGGTCCGGCTTTTGGGCGCACCCACTCTAAAAGGTTCGCATGTGCCGCGAAGAATGCATCCAACTGAGACAGGTTGTCGTGGATGATCTGTAAATTCCGCCCGGCGATCTGATCGCGATGCCGCAGGGCTAATTCGGACAGGTATTCACTGGGGGCACTGCTGCAGATGGTGGTGTAGTCCTTGAACGAGGCCATGCGGGCATACACCGGCGCGTTGTGCGTGGCAATCCAGCCAATGCGCAATCCGGCCAGCCCATAGGTCTTGGACATCACCCCCAGCGATACGGCGCTCGGGTTGATATCGCAGGCTGAGGGGAGCCGGTCCGTCGGTTCATATTCCAGCTCGCGATAGACCTCGTCGGAAAAGAGAATAATGCCGCGTTCCTGTGCGAGGGTATTTAGATCCCGGTAATCGCTCTGCGGCATCAGATTACCAGTCGGGTTGTGCGGTGTATTTACAATGATGGCGCGTGTATTGGAACGCAGATTGCGCTTGAGCTCATCCAGGTCGAGCGCCCACTTGTTTTGCAGACGGGCTTCCCAGAAGGTTACCTCACAGCCAATGCTCCTGGCAATCTCGAACAGTGACTGGTAGCACGGCCAGTGGACAATGACGTGGTCACCGGGTTGGAGCATGGCGTGCATGAACAGGTAGATCGCTTCCTCTGCTCCGCTGTGGACCAGTACCTGCTCCGGCTGGATGCCGGTGTAGATGCGGCTGATCTCCTCCCGCAGCGATGGCGCACCGGATGACTCGGTATAACCCAGCCAGTGGCGTTTCAGGCCTTCGTCTGCCTCAGGTTCGAATGCCAGCAGATCTCCGACTGAAAGCGATTCACAGTCGGAACTGCACAACAGATACTTTACGTTAAACTCGTAACGGGCAAAGTAACGTTCCAGTTTGAATGGGGTGAGTTGCATCTATTTAACTTCCTTTGAATTTCGGCGTGATTCTCTACCCTACCACCCGTAACTCGCGCGGCATGTCACTCAGGCTCTCCGCCTCGGTCTCAGTGATCACCATATTATCCTCGATCCGCACACCGCTTCGTTCCGGTAGGTAGATCCCCGGTTCCACCGTGTATGCCATGCCCGGCTCCAGCAACTGCATATTATCGCCGCGCATGTAGGGTTCCTCGTGACCTTCCATACCGATGCCGTGCCCGGTGCGATGGGTGAAATATTTGCCATAGCCGGCATTCTCGATCACTGTCCTGGCGGCGATATCCACGTTGGCACAGGGCGCACCGGGTTTCCCCGCCACCCGCCCGGCCGCGTTGGCTTCCAGCACGATCTGGTGGATCTTGCGATACTCCGCTTCCACCTCCCCTACCGCGAAGGTGCGCGTCAAGTCGGAAACGTAGCCATCCACCCCCGCGCCCCAGTCCACCACCAGCAGATCCCCGGGTCGAATTTTCCGGTCAGATGGCGTGGCATGCGGCTTGGCGCTGTTCGGCCCGCCAGATACAATCGGCGCAAACGGTATCTCGGACTGCGACCCGTGCCGCAGCAACTGGACGACTAATTCCGAGGCCAGTTCCTTTTCAGTCATTCCGGTTTTGATCAGCGGAATGGTCGCTTCGAGGGCGGACTGCGCCACTTTGACTGCCTTGCGCATGGCGGTAATTTCATCCCCATCCTTACGTACCCGGAGACTGCTGACCACAACGGAGGCATCCGGGAAGTCCGCATCGGGTGCGCCAGACATGATCTGGCGGAACTCCAACAAGCGCATCTGTCGCGGCTCCACGCCGATGCGCTTGCCATTTAGTCTCAGAGCTTTGACCGCCTTGCGGAAGACGCCGTCCCATTCAACCGGATTTTCGCCGTATGGGAAGGCCTTTATCTTGTATGACAGTCCAATCACTTTGAGCATTTCCAATTCCGGCAGGATGATGACGGGTTCGTGGTCAGCAGTAAAGAGGGCGACGACCGGACGTTCCGAGAGATGAAAATGCAGCCCGGTCAGGTAGACCAGGCTCGGGCCGGCATTCAGTACGAGGGCATCCAGTGCGGAGTTTCGGAGGGATTCGGATAGTTTGGAGAGGCGGGAGGAAACCATGGAGAAACCTTTCACGCAATAAGCTCTTTAAGGAGACCAATTATGGTCTTTATGCCCTTTGTGTTTAGAAATGGTGTAGTTTCTTCACTAAGGCTATCTTCAAGAACCAGTCCACCAGCCCGGGGAAGGCCATATCGAACCCGATAATGGGACGGAACCACCAGGGGAGGACCAGCGTCCGACGGGGATGGCGCCCCAGGCGGACGGTCTGGCTGGCAACATATTCGGAGGTCATATTGATCCAGCGCGGTACTTTAATGTTCCGCTTGAGAGGATTGTCGCCGGATTGCTCGCCGAACTCGGTCGTTGCCGGGCCAGGGTAAATGCCGGAGACGTGGATGCCGAAGGGGGCCACCTCACGCCGCAGGGCGTCGGTAAATCCGCGCATGCCGTATTTGGTGGCGGCATAGACCGTGTACATCGGTGCCGCGATCAGACCTGCCACCGAGGACATATTGATGATATGCCCGGCGCGGCGTGCCAGCATGGACGGCAGCACGGCGCGCGTCACCTGGAGCACCCCGCGCAAGTTGACGTCAATGGTCATGTCAATGTTGGCTGCAGGATCGAGCGATTCGAGCCAGTCCAGGCGCCCCATCCCGGCGTTATTTAGGAGAATGTCAATGTGTCCAAAGGTGTTGAGCACTGTCTGAACGGCGTCGTCGATCTGGGATTGCTCGGTCACATCGAGCGGGACGGCAAAGGCCTGCCCACCGGCGAGACGGATTTCTTCGGCCAGGGCAGTGAGACGATCCAAGCGCCGTGCAGCCACGACGACGATACAGCCTTCTTTGGCAAACAGCCGGGCCGCGTCCGCGCCAAAACCGGAAGAGGCGCCGGTGATGAAGACAACATTATCTTTCAAATTTTTCTGCATGCTTATTAATCAACGGATTACTGGGTGCTGCGTAAAGTTGTGAACTTAAATTGCTGCAAATCCAAGTTTTTCTTGATTGTACAAAGGTCAGGTATTTCTGCAAGAAATTGTAAAAACGAATGACGCAAATATTGTATCCTATTCGCGTCATTCATATTTTCTGTCTTTTCTGTCACTCTTCCGCTGCTACGGGCGGTTCTTCCTGCCTGCGTCGCGGGCGGGGCGGATCAAGGATCGGTTCTGCCGCAAGAGCAATTTCGAGCACCTGGTCCATGTGATGAATGGGGACGATCTTTAAATCCTCACGCACTTTCTTGGGCACATCCACCAGGTCTTTCATGTTTTTTTCCGGGAGGAGTACCACCTTCAGCCCGGCGCGGTGGGCAGCCAGCACCTTTTCGCGCAACCCTCCGACGGGCAGCACGCGCCCGCGCAGGGTGATCTCTCCGGTCATACCAACCTCCTTATGGACTGGTCGCCCGGTGAGTGACGAGATGAGCGCCGTTGCCAGCGTTATACCTGCCGACGGGCCATCCTTCGGGATGGCACCCTCCGGCATGTGCACGTGAATATCCATGCGCTCGAATACTTCGAAGTCGATCCCCAACAGGGTTGCCCGCGATTTGACGTAAGTCAGCGCGGCCTGGCCCGATTCCTGCATCACGTCCCCGATCTGACCTGTCATCTGCAGGTTGCCTTTGCCATCCAGGACAGCCACTTCTATGGAAATGATCTCGCCGCCGTTTTCGGTCCAAGCCAGACCGGTGGCCACTCCCACCTCGTCCTTGCGCTCGGCCTCTGTCTGGAAGAACTGTTGCGGCCCGAGGAACTTCTCGATCAGATCCGGCAGGACGGCTATGGGATATCGCTTCTCTTCGGCTTTCCAGCGTGCCACCTTGCGGCAGATGCGTCCGATCTCGCGCTCCATGTTGCGCACTCCTGCCTCATAGGTGTATTCACGCACGATACGCTGCAACGCCTCGATAGTGAAACTCAGCCCGAGGTCTTCGATGCCGCTCTCTTCCAACTGGCGCGGGATCAGGAACCGATCGGCGATGATGAGTTTCTCTTCCTCGATGTAACCGGGGAACTCGATCACTTCCAATCGGTCCAACAATGCGGGCGGGATGGTCATCAGGGTGTTGGCGGTGGTGATGAACATGACCTTCGAAAGGTCGAAGTCCAGTTCGAGATAGTGGTCACTGAAGGCGTGGTTCTGTTCGGGGTCAAGAACTTCCAACAAAGCCGACGATGGGTCCCCGCGGAAATCCTGCCCGAGTTTATCAATCTCGTCGAGCATAAAAAGCGGGTTCGAGGTCCCTGCCCTCTTCATCGTCTGGAGGATGCGACCGGGCAGTGCACCAATGTATGTCCGCCGGTGGCCGCGGATTTCCGCCTCATCCCTCACGCCGCCGAGCGAGACGCGTACGAACTTGCGACCCAGCGATTCGGCAATCGATTGGCCGAGGGAGGTCTTGCCTGTCCCGGGTGGACCAACAAAGCACAGGATGGGCTGGCGCTCCTTCTTCGGCTTGAGCGAGCGCACGGCAATGTATTCCAGGATGCGGTCTTTGGCCTTCTTCAGGCCGTAATGGTCGCGTTCCAGGATGCGACCGGCATGTTTTACGTCCAGGTTGTCTTCGGTGGATTTCTGCCAGGGCAGGTCGAGGATCCAGTCCAGGTAGGTGCGGATGATTCCTACTTCGGGGGCCATGGGAGGCATCTGGTTCAGGCGTTCAAGTTCCTTGATGGCGGTGGTACGGGCCTGCTCCGGAAGCAAGGCGGCTTCGATTTTCTTCTTCAAGTCGTTCAGGTCGCGCGTGAAGATGTCTCCTTCGCCCAATTCGGTTTGAATCTGTTTCATCTGCTCGCGCAGGTAAAATTCGCGCTGGCTTTTATCCACCTCGTCCTGAACACGGCTGTGGATTTCATCTTCCAATTCGAGCACGTCCAGTTCCTGGGCCAGCAATTTGTTGATCCGTTGGAGGCGCTGACGGGCGTCTTTCATGAGAAGTAGTTTCTGTCGCTCAGTCAGGTTTATGGAGACCGCCGTGGCGATCATATCCGCCAGCCAACCCGGTTCGGAGATGTTCATTGCGAAGAGATGGGCTTCTTCGGGGATGGATCGATCAAGTTGGACACAGCGGTCGAATAAATCCAGGGCGTTGCGCATCAGCGCCTGGGTGGTTTTGTCGGCAGTGGTCGGTTCCTCTATCACCCGCGCCCGCACCTTGAGCATAGGCGTCAGGCGGGTAAACTCCACCACCTCCACCCGCCGCCGTCCCTGCACCAGCGCCGAGGACGAGCCATCCGGCATGGACAGCAGCCGTCCGACGGCCATTTCCACGCCAATGGGCAGGAAATCCTGTGGCCCGGGGTCTTCCACATTTGAGTCTCGCTGGGTCAAACCAATGATGGTCCGGTCGCGCTTGGTAGCTTCCTGGATTGCCCGCAGGCTGGCCTCGCGCGCCACAAAAACCGGTGTGACCATGTGCGGAAAAACGACGATGTCACGCAAAGGCAGGACCAGCGCCTCGATACAGCCATCCTCATCCAGCATGGTATTGGTGACGCGGTAAAGTTCGTCGGTGCGCTGCGAGAGCGCCACGTTGAAGGCATCTTCTTCCTGAAAAGACCAGTCGTTTTGATTCATAACATCCTCGGGTAGTAACAACTCCGCGAGTTCATCCCCGAAGGGGGAAGTACTCTGCGGGAGTGTTTCTACAATTTATGCAGTTTTTCCCAGGCGGTTTTAGCTTCGGCAGTGACAAACATGCTGCCTGCTGATAAGACAATTTCTCCGCCGTCTGCGGCCAGGTCCAGCGCCCGAACCAGGGCTGCCTCTACGCTGGCAGTCGCTTCTGCCCGGACCCCGAGACTGTTCGCCATTTCGACGATTTTCTCCGGCTCGATGGCGCGCGGGTGGACGGCTTTGGTGGCAAGGACGAGTTTCAGCCGCCCCTTCAACGCAGTCAGCATCCCAGCCACATCCTTGTCTTCGGATGAACCAAAGATCAAGGTTACCGGGTGACCGGGAAAGTAGCTTTCCAGGGTCTCGGCCAGTCTCTCGAACGAATCCTGGTTATGGGCTGAGTCCAGGATGACCGGCGGCTCTCGACGCACAACCTCGAACCGGCACGGCCAGGTCACTTTGGAAAAGCCTTTACGGATGGCCTTATCGGTGATGCCCAGCCCGCTGGTCTTGAGAGCGGTATATGCCGTCGCCGCGTTGACAACCTGGTGCTGCCCCAACAGAGGGACACGAAGTATAACCGATTCCTGCCTTTTTTCCCCTTCCTGCCTTCCACCTTCTGCCTTCTGCAGCCTGCTTACTGTAAGGGTCTGTCCATCCAATGAATGTTCACCGGCTGCAAACAGCACCTCCCGCCCAACCAACGTCAGCGGGGCATGCTGTTCTTTTGCCACTCGTTCCAGTACCACCAGTGCCTCGTCCTTTTGCGGCGAAGAGACCACCGGGATGCCGGGTTTGATGATGCCGGCCTTTTCACCAGCGATCAGCGTCAATGTATTGCCGAGCACTGCCATATGATCGTAGGAAAGCGAGGTGATGACCGAGACGCGCGGCGTGACCACGTTGGTCGCGTCCAGCCGCCCGCCCAACCCCACTTCAATGACCGCCGCATCCACCTTCTGGTGTGCAAAATAAAGAAAGCTGAGGGCGGTGGTAATTTCGAAAGTGGTCAACTTCGGGACAGCCGCGACATGCGGCTTGACTTGCTCGACCAGTTCCACCAGTTGAGCATGTGAGACTGGCTTTCCGTCAATTTGGATGCGTTCCACGTAATCCTGCAAATGCGGCGAGGTGTATAACCCGGTCTTATATCCGGCAGCGGTCAGCGCCGAAGCAATCAGTGCGCAGGTCGAGCCTTTGCCCTTGGTCCCGGCTACGTGGAGGCTGGGATACTTCTGCTCCGGGCTGCCCAGTAAAACCATCAACGCCCGCAACCGGTCGAGATTGAAATCGGCCTTGGCGAGTTCGGAAGATTTTTTCAGGCTATAATCTACAAAAGAGTAGAGGTAATCGAGAGCCTGGTTATAGGCGAGTTCGTTATCCATTGAGAAACATTGTATATCGTAATGTGTGATTCGTAAATCGCGAGAATCATCCAGTGAGTATAACGAACCACGACAGCCCTTATTGGCAGGAGGAATAATGAAATGCTTCTTATGTCAAAAACATGCCGGGGAGGTCGCCTCTCCACCCGGTGGTTATATTTATGATGACCTCCATTGGAGGGTGTGCCACGCTCCGGTTGAAAAAGGTCCGCTGGGGACGCTGTTCATAGAATCTCAACGCCATTTCTTGGATTTTGCTGAATTGTTACCGGATGAAGCCGCAAGCTATGGCATTTTGCTAAAGAAGCTATATACTGAACTTAAGTTAGTGACAGGTGCAGAGCGTATTTACCAGGTTATCATGCTGGAGGGAGTTCCACATTTCCATGCCTGGCTCGTACCGCGGGTAAAGGAAATCCCCGAGCGCGGTATTAAGTTCCTGGAGAAAGATTTTATCTGCAAAGAATCGGACGTTCAGAAATTGGTTGTGGTACTCCGCGAAGCGCTGAAACTACCATGATCGGTGTTCTTACCTTTCATCTCCACCTCCCTGGCTGCGCCTCACTTAAAGAAAAGCGCGGTCGGCTCAAGCCGTTGCTGGCGCGGTTGCACCGTCAGTTTAACCTCTCAGCGGCGGAAATGGGCTTGCAGGATAAGTGGCAGGAAGCAATCATTTGCTGCGGAATGGTCGGGAACAATGCCGCCCGCCTCCAATCTGCATTGGAAACAGTGCGGAAGTGGGCGGAGGCTAACTGGCCAGATGGGGATGTCTTGGATACGAAAATAGAAATCATCTAACCACCAGGGCACAGAGTCATTAAAATTTATGCCCGGGTGACCTAGTGGGTAAGGAGAATTTATGGACCTGCAACTCAAAGGTAAACGCGCCCTTGTCACCGGCTCCAGCCGCGGGCTTGGCTACGCCGCAGCCCTGGCACTGGCAAAAGAAGGCTGTAAGGTGGCGGTCAACAGCCGCGACCAGGCCAGGGCTTCCGCAGCGGCCTTGAAGATATCCTACGAAACCGGGGGGGAGGTCCTCGGTCTGGCCGGCGATTTGTCGGACCCGGTTGTGCCCGAACGCTTGGTTAACGAGGCCGCCCGATTGCTGGGCGGGTTGGATATTCTGATCACCAACGCTGGAGGTCCTCCCGCCGGGACGTTCGAGTCGTTCGACGAAGCCGCCTGGCAGAAGGCAATTGACCTTTCGCTAATGAGCCACGTGCGGCTTATTAAATCCGCTCTGCCACACCTGCGCCGGTCGAAAGCGGCCAGCGTGCTGACGGTCACCTCCTACTCGGTCAAACAGCCCATCCAGAACCTGGTTCTATCCAACAGCATCCGCTCAGCCACCGTCGGACTGACCAAGTCTCTGGCACTCGAACTGGGCAGGGATGGCATCCGCTTCAACTCCATCCTTCCCGGCTGGACCGAGACCGAGCGCGTCACCGAGCTGATGACCTTCCGGGCCAAGCAGAACGGGACCACGGTCGAGGCAGAGATTCTCAACCAGTCCAAAGACAGCCCTCTGGGACGCATGGGCACGCCCGAAGAATTCGCCAATGCGGCTGTCTTTCTCGTCTCTCCCGCGGCGAGTTATATCACCGGCGTGATGCTGACCGTGGATGGCGGCATGTATAAGGGAACCCTATAGTTCACTTGACAAGGAAATTGAGGATCACCGCAGAGAAGCATCCTCATCTCATTTTTTTCCCAGCGACTCTGGATATTCTTCGAAAGGAATTCTTTATGCCCGACCCCCGCATTACCAAGCTTGCTAAAATCTTGGTTCATTATTCCCTCGCCATCAAACCTGGCCATCAGTTCGCCATACGCACCCATCCCCTTGCCGAGGAGCTGACCCTGGCTGTTTACGAGCAGGCAGTCAGAGCAGGTGCATACACCACCATCTGGCCAAGTACACCCGGAGCAGATGAGATCTTATACAAATTTGCATCAGATGCTCAACTGGATTATGTATCCCCCACTAACAAACTGGTCATCGAAACTTTCGACGCAATTTTGAACATTTGGTGTGACCATAATACTCGTTCGCTTTCCAGTATTGACCCCACACGCATAGCGCGTGCCTCCAAAGCCACTGCTCCGGTCTTCAAGACTTTCCTGGACCGAACGGCAAAAAAGGCATTATGCTGGTGCGGCACCGCCTATCCTACCCAGTCAAATGCCCAGGAAGCAGACATGTCGCTGGCTGAATACCGTGAATTTATGTTCGGTGCCGGGATGTTGAACGAGGACGATCCGGTGGTCTATTGGAAAAAAGTTGGACGTGAACAAAAAAAATTGGTTGACTGGCTGAAAGGTCGCGATCAAGTTATGCTCAAAGGCAGCAATGTGGATTTGAAGATGTCCATCAAAGACCGTGTCTTTATCGCTTGCGATGGGAAGGAGAACTTCCCGGACGGTGAGATCTTCACCGGCCCAGTCGAGAACTCGGTCAATGGCTGGGTGCGCTTCAGATATCCGGCCATCGAGGCCGGACATGAAATCACTGACATTCAGTTATGGTTTGAGATGGGCAAGGTTGTCAGGGAGGCTGCCACCAAGAACCAGGAACTCCTCAGCGCACAATTGAATACCGATCCCGGGGCGCGCTATTTGGGCGAATTTGGTATCGGTACGAACTATGGTATTACCCGTTTCACCAAGAACATGCTCTTCGACGAGAAGATGGGCGGCACCATTCACCTGGCAGTCGGTGCGGGCCTCCCGGAGACCGGCAGCAAGAATGAGTCCGGCATACACTGGGATATGTTGTGTGACATGAGCGACGCTGAGATTCACGTGGACGGCGACCTGTTCTACAAGGATGGTAAGCCAGTAATTTGAATAAAGACTTGCCTGAACTGTAACCGCTCCGAAGTACAAATTTCCCTGCTGGGCATGCAATTCCATGGCAAGGCAATCCTGATCTGTCCGCAGTGTCTGCCATTGCTCATCCACAAACCGGAGAAACTGGTTGACAAATTGGCAGGAATGGATATCCTCAAACCGGCTGAACAAGAGTACTGGAACCCCTCGCCCGTAGGGTGCCCCAATTTGTAAAATTCAAGTATCATTCCCTTAAATCGAATCCAATGGAGTATGCCATGCCCGATCCTCGCATTACCAAACTTGCCAAGATCCTGATCCATTATGCCCTGGAGATCAAGCCCGGACAGACGCTGCAAATTCGCACACATCCCATCGCTGAGGAATTGACCCTGGCCGTATATGAAGAAGCCATCAAGGCCGGGGCGAACGTTTTTATCCAGAATTCTGTCCCGGGGGCAGATGAAATTTTCTACAAACATGCCTCCGACGCGCAACTGGACTTTGTCTCTCCCATCCGCAAATTGGTTGCCGAAACTTTCGACGCCAGCCTGAGCCTGTGGACCGAGCACAATACCCGCGAACTGAGCGCCGTTGATCCTGCGCGCCTGGCGCGCTTCAGCAAGGCTGGCGCGGTGATCAGCAAGGCCTTCCTTGGCCGCGCCGCCAAAGGTGAACTGCGCTGGTGTCTCACGGCTTACCCGTCCCAGGCCATGGCCCAGGAGGCTGATATGTCCCTGGCTGACTACCGCGAATTCATCTTCAGCGCGGGCATGCTTAATGACGATGATCCCTTGGCTTTCTGGCGCAAAGAAGGCGAGTCCCAGCGCAAGATCGTAGCCTGGTTGAAAGGCCGGGACCAGGTTGCCCTCAAAGGCTCGAATGTGGACTTGAAAATGTCCGTCAAAGGCCGCAGCTTCATTCCCTGCCATGGAAAAGTCAACTTCCCCGACGGTGAAATATTCACCGGTCCGGTCGAGGATTCGGTCAAGGGCTGGGTCCGCTTCAAGTACCCGGCTATCGAGTACGGTCAGGAAGTCACCGACATCGAGTTGTGGTTCGAGAAAGGCCGGGTCGTTAAAGAGAAAGCCAGCAAGAACCAGGAACTGCTCACTTCCATGCTGAACACCGACGCCGGTTCCCGCACCCTGGGCGAGTTTGGCATCGGCACCAACTATGGCATCACCCGCTTCACTAAGAACATGCTCTTCGATGAAAAAATGGGCGGGACGATCCACCTGGCCGTCGGTTCCGGGTACCCTGAGTCCGGATCTAAAAACGAGTCGGGCATCCACTGGGACATGCTGTGTGACATGAACGACGCCGAAATCAAAGTGGACGGTGATCTGTTTTACCAGAACGGTAAGATTGTCATTTAACCCTGGCTGGTCCACGCCATGCTGGTCGAAATCTGAATAAGGTTTCGGAGACCGGGTTTCCCGAAAGCCCCGTATGGGAGGGAAAACCGGTCTTTTTTTTTATTCTCCTTTTCATATTGGATGAGCCACGAATCCCTGTCACCAAACAGGGATCATATTTGGGTCAGGGAAATTCCTTCAGACACATCACCTGCCTGTGCAGGAAGCAATCAGGCTGCCTTCGGCGTCGGTTATAATTCCGGTCATGCTTTCCCCTGCTGAGATTGAATCTCGCCTCGAACGGATTCTCTTAAAGGTACAGAAACCGGGCCGTTACGTCGGTGGCGAACTGAACGCCGTTATCAAGAATTGGGACGAGGTCGAGACCAAAGTCGCTTTCATTTTCCCCGATATCTACGATATAGGCATCTCCAACCTCGGTTTACAGATCCTCTATGACCTGGTCAACCAGCGCGCTGACGCGCTGGCTGAACGCGCCTACGCCCCCTGGGTGGACATGGAAGACCTGATGCGGTCTGGAGATATCCCGCTCTACTCGCTCGAGTCTAAACACCCACTGGCAGCTTTTGACCTCCTCGGCTTTTCCCTGCCTTACGAGACGCTCTACACCAATACGCTCAACCTGCTCGACCTGGCCCGGATTCCAATCCGCTCCGTCGATCGCGGCGAATTAGACCCACTGGTCATCGCCGGAGGTCACGCCTGTTTCAACCCGGAACCGATGCACGCCTTCATCGACGCGTTTGTCATTGGCGAGGGCGAGGAAGTCATTCACGAACTCCTTGACACTGTAAAGAAAGTCAAAAGTCAAACCTCAAAAGGACGCGACAATCAAGCTTTGCCGCTTTCCAGAGAGAAACTGCTTCGAGAATTGGCGCGCATCCCCGGTGTGTACGTGCCATCCTTTTATGAAGTGAAATACCTGCCGGATGGTACCCTTGCCAGCCTCACGCCCACCGTCCCCGAAGCGCCGAAGACCGTCGTCAAGCGCATGGTGGCAAAACTCCCGCCGCCCACCACCCGCTTCCTCGTTCCGAACGTCGACGTGGTTCACAACCGCGTCTCTGTAGAAGTGATGCGCGGTTGCACGCGCGGTTGTCGCTTCTGCCAGGCAGGCATGATCACGCGCCCGGTCCGCGAACGCAGCGTGGAAGAAATTGTTCAGGCGGCGGAAGAAGCCGTCAACGCCACCGGAGCCGAGGAACTGGCCCTCCTGTCCCTGTCATCCTCCGATTACACTGACATCCTTGAACTGGTCACACGGATCGGGGATAAGTTCGGGGAAAAACATCTGACCATCTCCCTGCCCTCCCTGCGCATTGATACTGTCTCGGTGGCGCTGATGGAAAAATTAAAAGTCCGGCGCTCTGGCGGGTTCACCCTCGCGCCGGAGGCCGCCACTGAACGCATGCGCCGTATTATCAACAAGTTCATCACCGATGAGCAACTGCTCGAGACCGCCCGCGCCATCTTCACCCGCGGCTGGACGAATATCAAACTCTACTTCATGATCGGCCACCCGTCCGAGACACTCGAAGACGTGCAAGCCATCGCTGACCTGTGCAAGCGCGTGCTGGCCGAAGGGCGACTGGCGCTGGGAGGCAAGGCCAGGGTTCACGCCGGGGTGAGCACTTTCATCCCAAAGCCGCATACTCCCTTCCAGTGGGTTTCCGTCGATACCACCGAACAGATCAAGGCCAAGCAGGAACTGCTGATGCGCGAATTGCGCGGCTCGGCTTTCAAGCTTTCGTGGACGTCGCCTGAAGACACTCTCCTCGAAGGCTGGCTTTCACGCGGCGACCGGCGAATGGCCGAGGTGGTCTACACTGCCTGGAAGAACGGGGCAAAGTTCGACGCCTGGCAGGACCAGCGCCGGTTCGAGGCCTGGACCTCGGCGTTTACCACCCAAGATCTCGACTTGGCCTTCTACACCCACCGCCCGCGCCGCCTCGACGAGGTTTTCCCCTGGGATCATATCTCCGACGCAGTCCGCAAGAAATACCTGCTTGCTGATTACCACCGTTCGCTTGAAGGCGATATCCGCCCGGATTGCCGCGAGGGTTGTGATGCCTGCGGCATTCTCCCCGCATTCGCCTCCACGCGGCGCGAATACACCGGCATTTACTGGAAATGTCCGGAAGTCAAGTCACCCGCCAGCGGAAAACAAATCGCTGCGGGAGGAGGTTAACTCATGAAACTACGCGGTATCTTCAATAATATTCTTGTCGGAATCCCGGGTGGATTCCTCATCTTTATGGGAATGCTCATGTTCAATGCGTTGCTGAACATGCTCGTCCCGACCGGTTCGTGGACCATGCTGGTCATCTTATGCATCACCTCCCTGGTTGTTGGGATGTTGGCGCGCTTGATGCGTCCCTTCCACGGTCTCGCCACCGCCCTCGCCTCGGGCGTCATTGCCGCGCTGCTCATCCTCTACCTGTGGCTGGTTACCCCAGCCGGGGCCGGTATGGAACTTGTTCTGAGCCCGGCAGGCATGCTGGTCACGGTTGGCTTCTGCCTCCTCGGTGCCTGGCTCTTTCCTTATCTGCGCAAATGGGCTGGAAAACGGACCAGGAAAACGACCTAAATGAGACTGCGCATCACCTTTTCAAAATCTGGCGCATTACGCTACTCTGGTCATCTGGATTTACATACCATCTGGGAGCGTACCATCCGCCGCGCCGGGCTGCCGTTATCGTACACACAAGGCTTCCACCCCGGTCCGAAGCTCCAGCTGGCTTCGGCTTTGCCCCTGGGAATCATCGGGCGCGCAGAGATCGTAGATATATGGATTAATGAATTGAGTCAGCCGTTGGATCGCCCATACGAAGAAATCCTGCAACCCGTCGCGCCGCCGGGATTGGTCATCTCTTCCGTGGAGGTTGTGGACGAGCACAGTCCGGCGCTCCAGACGCAGGTGGTTTCGGCGGAGTACGAAGTCACCCTGCTGGACCCGTGTGATGCCCATGGTCTGGTGAAAGGCATCTCCAGGCTGCTGGGGGCTGCCTCCCTCTCCCGTGAACGGCGCGGCAAAGCCTACGACCTGCGGCCTTTGATCGAGTCGCTCGAACTGCTGCCCGCTGACGGGTCCGGGGCGCTTCGCTTGCAACTGCGCCTGGCTGCTCGTAATGGCGCCACCGGTCGTCCCGAAGAAGTGCTGGATGCCCTCGGTATTCCATTCGAAACCACGCGCATCGAACGTACTCGTTTGATACTTAAATAACTACATTTACTTTTAAATTGCTCTACAATTGACCATCTTCACTCTCCGGAGAATGCATTGGGACTGATTGCTTCTGGGTTCATCGGCTTTTCCACGGCCCTGCTGTTCGCTTATATTCTTTACTGGCTCGACCGCTACGAAAAGGAACCGCTTCTGTTGCTGGGTGCTGTTTTTATTTGGGGCGCTGTCCTCGCTGCGGGCAGTGCCTTCATTATCAATACCACGCTGGGATTGGGAATTTTCGTGATCACCAATTCGAGCTTCGCCAGCGATTTCGCCACCGGATCGCTGATTGCCCCCCTCGTGGAGGAAACCCTCAAAGGGTTGGCCGTCCTGGCTGTCTTCCTCGTCTTCCGCCGCGAATTTGACTCGGTCCTGGATGGCATTATTTATGCCGGAGTGGCTGCCCTGGGGTTTGCTGCCACCGAAAACACCTACTATATCTACACCTACGGATTCCAGGAAAGCGGCTGGAGCGGGATTCTTTCCCTGGCGTTCATCCGGGTTTTTCTGGTCGGCTGGCAGCATCCCTTCTTTACCGCCTTCTTCGGCATCGGGCTGGCAACCGCCCGCATCAACAAGAACTGGTTCGTAAAAATCTTTGCTCCTTTGCTGGGACTGGCCGTAGCCATGTTCACTCATGCCTTCCATAACACCATGGCAGTATTCCTGCCCGGCGGTTTGGGGGGATTGGCAATCGGCGCGGCCATTGACTGGACCGGCTGGCTGTTTATGCTTGGTATCATTATCTGGGCCACCTGGCGCGAACAACAGAATTTGAAAAAATACCTGGCCATCGAAGTTCAGGCCAGGGTGATCTCCCCCGCTCTCTTCCGCACAGCCTCTTCGGCCTGGTTCCAGATGTTTGCACGAATTGCCGCCCTCTTCACTGGAAAGTATCTCAAGACGGCTCGTTTCTACCAGCTCTGCGGTGAATATGCCCATAAGTGCCGGCAATATACCAGCCAGGGCGACGAGGACGGAAACGTGGTTATCATCAACAAACTCCGCACCGAAATGGCGCAGATCGCGCCTTTTGTGCAGGTTTTATAGGTCTGATCCTGAAGACCTCCAAAACCTTTTGCGTCTGCTTTATATGGTGGTAAAATCTTCTCGCCCGCCCCTGTAGGTCATTGGACAGAGTGTTAGCCTCCGGAACACATCCCAATATTCTAGCCGCCAATTGATCAGAAAGGCGGCAGAAAATCACCCCCGAAGTAAAAACAACTCAAAAGTGGAAGCTAGACTCCGTGGTTCCTGCGTATTATCTCTTGATGGGGAGTTGGTACTCGATCCTTCCATCCGGTGGAAAATGCAGGTGGTCTGCTTAGCCCTGATGATAATGTTTCATTCCTTGTATGCATTTTTCCAACGAGTTGAGAGAAGACTGGCGTCTTACTGTGAGCGCAGTCTCGACCAATAGTCCACAAAGAGCAAAACCGAACAATGTAAATGGCATCTGCCAAACGATGTAATTCATATGTGTGTGTATGGCAGAATGTGCTTTGAAGATAACAAACCATGATAAGGGAGCTAAGAGCGAAAACCAAGTTGCTACGACAAGTGCCAGGTTGCTTTTAACCTTTCCGTAGTCTGAATATCTCTTCCTAAATACGTACAATAAGACGGACGCCATCGCGAACAAGAATATCAGGTACAAATATCTGACCCTAGATAATATGGACGGTATGATCGGCACGGAAGTGGGTAGGTATTTTTCGGGACCGAAGTAACTGCCCAAAAGGTATGTCTTCACCACATCAGTAGTATGGGATTCGAGGCTATTAGCATAGACGCTTGGAAAGTTAATAGGATCTCCATAAGTTCTTTTTTCCAGAACATATTCTATGTGGTCAATTCCCTTTAAGAGACTTCCTTCAACAGATCCGATCTGGATACAAAGAATGATAAAACTTAGCAAGATTGCTAGACATGAACTAAATATAGCTATAAGCGAACCACTGATGAAATATCTAATGCTAAATTTACGGAGTAGATAGTAAAAAACATAAGGTACCATCATCATAATCAAGGTAGTAGTAATGTACTCATAACCAGTGAATAGGCATTTCACGAGGACTGCTACGAATACAAGGATTCCAAAATTGATGTTATTGAGACGCGCAGGGTTTCTTTTTTTGAAGTAGTACATGATTACAACCATAGGTAAGTAGAAGGACCACATTGACCAAAAGAGCTTTCCTCCAAAAACAACCAACCATGGCGAGAGAACCGCAGAAGCGAGGGCAAACAAACTGACTAACAAGCCGAATTCCAAATAAAACCACAAGACAACCATGGATAAGGCCAATGCTGAGAGCAGGGATGTGAACGCATGAAAGATTTGGAGTTTTTGCTGGGGCAGCAAACGTATCAAGCCATCCAACACGCTAAAAAGGATTCCCTGTCCACCGATTTGTGACTGATAAGTAGTAAATGATCCAAATGGAAGGTCGTTTGTGTAGGCTAGATACTGATATGCATAAGCCTCACTCTTAGACATAGCCGGGGCTGCATCGGGTCTTCCATTCCCTAGCAGCCCTCCATAAGAGAAGATGCCATCCTGATGAGACTGGACTATCCTCCCTACTACAAAGCTCTCCATGTCGTAGTTCTGCATAAGAAACCAGCTCTCCCTGGCCACCATCCAGGAGTTCGTGAAGAACCCGACAAACAGTAATAGGGTTGAAAAGATACCATAAAAAGCAACCCGAAGTGGTCTAGGAAATAACGATTTAATTTTCTGAATCTTCGTTTCTAAATCTTTTACAATCAAAAAAACAGAACCACTTATAAGTAGAAGTATCCCTAAAAGAGAACAAATAAATCTATAATGATCGAGTTTTTTTATACCACCGGCAGTGATAATATGATCCGAAGAAAGATAGTTGGTAGCAAATGTCGGCGTGATGACAATTGCTAGAACTATTGCAGCTATACCAAGAATGACAAGTAGAGTTCCAATTATGCTTTGAAATCTATACTTGGATGAAAACATTCCATGCCTCTCCATTATTGTTTGACATCTTAGGGTACTATCACAATCGTGATTATATCTTTTCGCATTAGTCAACAAACCGGTATTTTACCAGAGTCCACAACGCTATTACTCCATCCCAAGCTTGGATTTTCTTACCCTGAGAGTAATCACATGGCTTGAAAGCTATCGGTACCTCATACAAGCGTGCTTTACGCTTGAATATTTTGGCAGTGAACTCCGGTTCAAAATCAAAGCGCCTTTTGTGCAGGTTTTATAGGTCTGATCCTGAAGACCTCCAAAACCTTTTGCGTCTGCTTTATATGGTGGTAAAATCTTCTCGCCCGCCCCTGTAGCTCAGTGGACAGAGCGTTAGCCTCCGGAGCTAAAAAGGGCAGTTCGAGTCTGCCCAGGGGCACTCTCAATGCATTGTCGTCAGACAGTGCATTTTTATTTTGAGTCGTAAGATCTTTCTTTACGGCTCACGATCCTATCTGGAAAAGACTGTTTGAGGGAGACGGGGTGAAAAATGCCCCACTTGCCTTTCCCCGGCTTTTGCCCTAAAATGGAAATGTAAATCACAAAGCAGTATGATATTACTAATTCCATGTCCCCTTGCGATACTCACAGCCTGGTCCCTGTTAGACTCGTGTCTAGAATTGGAGGAATAGATGAAAACGAAATGGTTTATCCTTCTTGTTTCACTGGCGCTGATTGTTGGCGGTACCGGTTGCACCGGTACGCGCGACACCAGGGGTGGGACTCCGGTCTACCAGGAATGTGGCGCCAATTTCATGGTTCCCCCTTCATTAATCTATCCGCAGGAAGGGAGCACGATATCCTCCCTGCAGCCGCTATTCGAATGGGCTTACCCGGGTTATTACCTCTTCAACGATGGCCAGCAGCAGGGAAAATACCTCTGCTTCACGCCCGGTTTCCACCTTTACCTTTCCAGCGGGCCGTATTTCCAGGATGAACTGGGCGCGCTGCCGGGTGGCGTTCCCGCCTTTGACTCGCTTTATACGCGCACCTGGAAGCCCGGCACGCCCCTGGAACCCGGGCGGGAATACCGCTGGAGCATCCGGCCGATCTCCCAGGGCCAGGAAGGGCCTGCCAGCGAGGTGCGCACCTTCTTCACCGGGCCATCGTGTGATGCCTTATCGCTAGCCGCCCCCATCCCGCTTTCCCCGCTCAACCATTGGACCGTGGATGACCTTGCCGGCTTTACGCTCAAATGGTGGTATCCTGGCGCCTGCCTTCCGGATATCTATAATGTGGAAATGTCCACCAGTCTGGTTCTTGACGGCAGCCCCCTCAACGGGAGCACCGCCACCCCCACCATGCAATGGGCACCCGTTCAGGCCTTGCAGGACTGCACCCGCTACTACTGGCGCGTGCAGGCAGTTAAAGATGGCGGAACCGGACCCGGGTCACAGGTCTACACCTTTTTTGTGAATCTCACCGGCACCTGCCCTGCGCAGGCATACCAGAGCGGGAGCATTCAGGGGACGGTCTGGGAGGACCAGTGCGCCGGACCCGGGGCAGGGACTCCCATGCCGAACCAGCCGCCGCTGGGGTGCGTTTACCCCAGCCCTGGCAACATATTTACCAACCAGTCCTACGACCCTGGCGAACCCGGCATTCCGGGGCTGGTGGTCAGCCTTGGGGAGGGTGCCTGTCCATCCAGCGGTTACCGAGATGTTGGCACCTGGCAGGACGGGACGTTCGATTTTTATTCCCTCCCGCCCGGCACGTACTGTGTCAGTGTGGACATCAAAGACCCGATGAACGGTCCTATCCTGCTGCCAGGCGGTTGGACCTATCCCTTGGATGCTGTTGGATATGCCCTGGCCAACCAGACGGTTACGGTCAGCCCGGGTCAGGAACTAAAGAATGTGAACTTCGGTTGGTGGTATAAATACGGCACCGTCTGGGGCTCCACCAACGCCACCGTTTTCGGGAACGTCTGGCACGACCTGTGTGCCTATGCCCCCGGCGACCCGATTCCCAATCCCCTGCCTCAAGGCTGTGTGCTCGATCAATGGGGATTTGTGCATGCGGATGCAATTCGTCAGGTGGATGAACCGGGCATCCCGGACGTGGTGGTGGATATCGGCCCCGGGGATTGTCCCTCCGCCGGGTTGGCAACCGCCATCACAGATGCCAACGGGTATTACGTCTTCACGGATCTGCCGGCAGGCAAGTACTGCCTGAGGATTGATCCGGACCATGGCTCGCCCAACGAGGCTATCCTGTTACCCGGCAGTTGGACGTTCATCCCCAGCGGTCACGAAGGCATGACCTTCCGGGCCATCACCCTTACGGCCAATCATACGTTGCCCGGGCAGGATTTTGGGTGGGATTTCGACAACCTGCCGGTAGCGTTCACCCTCTCAATCAATGCCTATTGCCGGTATGGACCGGATATAAAGTATGAAGCGGTGGACTCGGCACTGGCAGGCCGCTCCTTCCCGATCACTGGCAGGAGCGCGGATGGTCTCTGGTATTATGTGGAATGGTCGGAAATTTCACATTGCTGGCTCTCTGCCAGCACGGGAACCGCGAGCGGAAACCTATCGAACCTGAGGGTCTTTTACGGCCCGCCTCTGCCCCCGGCAGCGGTGCCGTGCTCGGCTCATACCACCCAATCCAGTTGTAATGCAGACTCGATCTGCACCTGGGCGTTCACTTCGGCAGGGCCTGGTTTTTGTAAATCAAAGTAGAGAGACCGAACATCCCGGTGAACCAGCGGGAGAGAGCCACCCCTTCCATCACAAGAGACCTCCAAGTTCATTTTAATAAGAACTTGGAGGTCCAGGGTTTTGATTGTTCAAGGTTCACATTTATATACAAAAATCAATGCAGGAGACTGCGCAAAGATATGAACCAGGATGACTGTAATTCCTGTCGTTTTGATTGTTCAATTATTACATGTTTATATAATAAGCAGTAGAATATTGGTGATTGGTTATACATCCTTTCGTATAATAAGGAGAGAGACTTTATGGTAACCATGCCTGGCGATACCCAATCTTATCCCCCCCCGCCGCCTCCTCCACGGTCCCGAAAAGGCTTGTGGATCGGCCTTTCCATTGGCGCAGTCGTCCTTTGCCTTTGTTGTATCGTTGTCGTGGTTGGGATATTCTTCTTCGGACAGAATATTCCCTATATATCCAATTTCTTTCCCTCCCCAACACCGTCCGGCCTGTTTTATAACAACCCTTCCGCAGGAATCAGCCTTACTTATCCGGTTACCTGGCAATATTCTGAATCAGGGGATGCCGCTAATGGCTATACGATCGTCTTTGCCTCATCGGCAGGTATTCTAAATGGCTCCCCGAGCACTCCCGAGCCGGGGGTCGCAAGTGCCGTATTTGCCGTAAAGACAAACGCCCTGAAGACCAGCGATATCCCGTTTACCGTCAATGCAAGTTCGATGGGAGACGTTATAGATCACCTTGTCACCGTTTATTACGCTGATCTCAGTCAGGGCCAAAACAAGCGCATTTTCACGCTGAGCGGATATCCAGCCGCCTCGAGCGTCTACACGGGGACTAGCGGTAACGACCCGGTGTTTGCAGAATATATCATTGTTGTTTTACGGAACGAGGAAATCCTCCTTTTCTTCGGGGTCTGCCCGCAAACTGAATGGTCACAAGACCAGCCTACCTTTGACACAATCATAAATTCAGTTAACATTGTTTTGCCCTGATATCAGCTAGCAGGTTAAGCCTGTATGAAATGCCAAAAAGCCAGCCGACAAAGGCTGGTTTTTTTGTTCCATTGAATGCGATGCAGGGTACTGCGCAAAGATGTGAACCAGGATTTCTGCAGTTCCTGGTTTTATTGATGTTCAAAGTTCACTTTTTTTATACAAATAGCAGTAGAATATTGATGACTTATTCCACATCCTTTCGTACAATAAGGAGAGAGACTATATGGAAACCATGCCTGGCGATACTCAATCTTACCCTCCTCCTCCGCCTCCCCCACATTCCCGTAAAGGCCTGTGGATCGGCCTTGCCATAGGCGCAGTCGTCCTTTGCCTTTGTTGTATCGTTGTCGTGGTTGGGGTTTACTTCTTCAGACAGAATATTCCCTATTTATCCAATTTCTTATCCTCCCCAACCCCTACTTTCCTCCCAACATCAATCCCCTCCCCGACTCCAATCGCCTCCCCAACTCCATCCGGCCTGTTTTATAACAACCCCTCCGTTGGAATCAGCCTTACTTATCCGGATACCTGGCAATATGTCGAATCAGGTGATGCCACTAGCGGCTATACAATCATCTTTGCCTCATCAGCAGATATTCTAAACAGCCCCACGAGCGCCCCCCAGACCGGGGCCGCAATAGCCATTTTGACACACTTCATGACGATCTACGACATCCCGTTCACCGCCAACGCAAGTTCGATGGGAGAAGTTTTAGATTACATTAACAGCGATTATTTCGATTATCCCCTCCAAGGCCAAACCCCGCGCACTTTCACGCTGAGCGGATATCCCGCCGCCTCGAACCTTTATACGATGACCAGCGACACCGGCGTCCCAGAAGCAGCTTTAATCATCGCTGTTTTACGGAATGAGGTAATCCTCCTGTTCTCCGGGGTCTGCTCGCAAACTGAATGGTCACAATACAAGTTGACTTTTTCCACTATCATGAATTCAGTGAGCATCGTTTCGCCCTGATATTAGTAAGCAGGTTTTAACTGCAGGAAAAGCCGAAACGCCAGCCGGCAAAGGCTGGCGTTTCTTTCGAGTAAATGTGCTGCAGGGTACTGCGCAAAGTTGTAAACCCATATTAATATGAATCCCCGTATTTTGATCAATCAAAATTCACGTTTTTAATAAATAAGCAGTACAGGGTACTGCGCTTATTTGTGAGCCGAATTTATGTAAACCCCCCCAACTTTGATCAATCAATGTTCACGTTTTTAGGCAAGAAGCAGTAAAATTCAGCAGATGAAGAACCTCGCCTTCCTGTGGATCACATTTACCTTGCTCGCCGCAGCCTGCGGGACCCCGGAACCGGTTGCCACACCCTCGGCCACCGCCTCCCTATCACCATTCCCCACCGAAACGCCTACACTTCCTGCCACTCCCCTCCAGCCCACGTTGACAGCCACCCCCATCCTTATTGATGGGACCCTCACCATCAAGGTCAACGTTCGCAGCGGGCCCGGTACCGGCTACGACTCGCTCGGCCAACTGGAAGCCGGAGGGAAAGTCCAAATCATCGCCCGGGATAGCCAGGGAACATGGTACCTGATTCTCTATCCCGCTGCCCCGCAGGGACGCGGCTGGGTGGCCGCACAATTCGTCACAGTCGCACCAGGGACCAAAGTACCGGTGGATGCCACGCCGACCCCCGCTGGTCCGACCGGGCGCGTGATCCAGCGGTTGAATGTCCGCAGCGGGCCAGGAATGACCTTTGATACTCTCGGGATGCTCGAACCGGGTGTGACAGTCTCCTTGACCGGCAAAAACACCACTGCCTCCTGGTTCCAGCTTGACTACCCTGCCGGTCCCGGCGGGCGTGGCTGGGTAACTTCGCAATACATTCAAACGGATGCATCCGCTGACCTGCCGGTACTCAATGAATACGGAACCTTGGTCACGCCTGGCACGTCTGGAACGCCCTCCGGACCGGTCTTGCTTCCCACGCCCACGGTTGGTCCGGCTTACGCTGATGGCGATTCATCCGCCAACCCGGCCATCCGGGTTACATTCTCCACAACAGGCACGCACCGCTTCGTTTTTTCCAGCCAGGTTTCCACGCCGGAGGGCGATGCTGAAGATTGGGTGGAGGTCACACCCTATACCTCCAGCGGAACAAATGCCCGGTTGGTCCTCGGCCTGATCTGCTCTGGCAATGGCACTCTGACGGTGGAGCTGTGGCAGCGTGATACCCTGCTCTCTGGTTGGGGCACTCTGATTTGCGGCGATACCGGAAAATCCATCCTACTCCCCGCCGGTCGTGATTACCTGATACATCTGGCCCCCGCCGCCGGAAATGGACAACGGCTGGTGGCTTATACATTGACCGTGCAAAATAATCCGTAGTCGTATCTGGGTCGAATTTCTTCTGAACAACTAATCCGATTACAGTTATTGTTGCCCGTTGGATTTGGAGGAACCCAGAAGCGTCGTCCGATGGTCGGCGCACCGCTTTTTAATATACAATAAGGGCATGAAGAGAACCGCCCACTCCTCTCAGTCCCTGCAAACCTGGCTTCTGCCAGGTACTTCTTTCCCGCTGCCCAGCGAAGTCTTCTTGGTATCTCTTGGGAACATCCCACTGGACAACATCATACTGGGCATCCGTGGTAAAAACGAACCGGTCATGATCTACACGGTATTGGGCCGCAAGGGTGCGCCCATGGGCGAGCGCGTCCGCACCCTAGAAGCATAATCCGTTATGCACCGCCTGTTACTCCTGCTTTCCGTTTTTTGTCTCCTTCCGATCGTTTCCTGCGTACCGGCATCTAATAATCGGGAATGGACCTATGCCGACTTGCGCCTGCTCGACCCGGTGGACAATACTTCAACCCCCTCCACGGATATATTGGCCGTTTACACCCGCACGTTCGGTTCGGACCTCGAAATCCGAGTGGATTTGCTTGACCTGCCTCTCATCCCGGATTACCGTCTCCAAATCTCGCTCGATATCCTCCCCGGTGGGAATCCCTGGGATCTGACGATAAACATTCCCGTAAACGGCCGTCCAAGCGTGACACCGGCAAACTCCAACCTCATCCCCCGCATCATCCGGGACCCGTGGATGGATACCGTCACTGTGCGGTTCAACCACATCGACATTCCCCAGCCGTTCACTCTGCAATTCACATCCTTCACCCCGGACGAGAGCGATCCGGCGGATGTGACCAATCCTGTACGCTCGGATGCCTTCCCACCAGTTCAGCGCGCCCCGCTGGCGCTTGTCTTTTGGGATGTTTTCCCTGCAGCCACCCCCGCCCAAGCCCTCCGCCGCTGGGCCGGGGCGCACACCGGCCCCAACGGGGGACGTCACGGCCTGAAATATATCCTCGAAAATGCCGGACAGTATGGCGTCCCTGTGGCGCTGCTGGATTTGAAGACTCCTGCCAGTTTGGCCGCACTCGACTATCTGGGCATCACGCCGCAAATCCGAAGCCTGACCAGCCGCGGCCTGCTGATCCTTCCAGACGTGGCTTATGGCGAACCAGCGAACATATCACTGGGTTTCAGCCGTCGCGCCGCAGCAGGATTTGGCCTACCTGCGAGTCTATTTGTCTATAACACAGCATCAAATCTTCAATCGAGTTATCAGGCCCAATTCCTTCCGCTTGACGCCACTTCCCATCTGACCCATACCGGCGGGACGCGGCTCATCCCTCTCCCCGCTGCGGATGCAATCCAGGCCACCCAGGACGGTCCCACCCTCGACGTGCGCCGGGCACTGGTCACTGCAGCTTCTTCAGGAGACCTGTCCGATCTGGTAGTTCTTGGCGGGGATCTGCCCCACTCCACTTGGGGGAATGAGAACATGGCCGGGGCCACCTTCGCCTGGATCGCCGCCCATCCGTGGATCCAGCCGTTAACCGGCGAAGATTTGATTACGTTTCCTGTAGAGTCCCTTGACGTACATCTTTTGACGACCACATCCGGCATTACTCCGTTTCTCTCCTCCTTGCGCGCTGCCCACAACAACTCTCTCACCGATTCCGCGTGGCAGTCATATTTCATGCTGTCTGCCCCGACAAGTGACGAAAAGCTTCTGGCTCTCCACACTGACTATCTCGGCCAGGTCGGAGAACTACTGGCAGCGGCGCGTTGGGCGGACCATCCGTCCGTACAGGCCGACTGCAATCATGACCTGAATAGCGACGGACAGCCCGAATGCATCTTATCGAACCTGAATTATTGCGCCATTCTCGAGGTCACAGGTGCGCGGTTGACCAACTTTTTTTACCTTGACGTAACCGGTCCGCACCAACTGATTGGGCCGTCCAGCCAGTTCACGGTCGGGTTGAGCGACCCGTCCTTGTGGCACCCGGAACTCGGCGAAGCCGCCGACCCAAGCGTAATCCCCGGCGCGTTCAGTGACGATACCAATACTTGGATGACTTACTCGTCAGTTATCACTCCCGAAGGTATTACCTTTACCAGCCAGGACGGAAGTCGTGTCAAGACTTATCTGCTCCTGGATGACGGTATCGAAATCACATATCAGGTTTCCGGTACGGTCAACACCCGTATCCCGCTGGCAGTGGATCCGCAGGCGTTTACCTTCGGTCCAACGGAATACCGTCCCGCACCCGGCATCGGTGCGTGGACCTGGGGACTGGTCAACGGGACCCAAGCCGAGGTCCATACCGAGGCGACGCTCTCGGCACAAAGTTTCACTGACTCGTTCCCGTACCTGTCTCAATCCGAAGACCCCGACCGTGCCTATCCATCCGGTCACTATTTACCGTTGCCGTTGTCAGTCGTCAACCTCCAAGGCAGCGGGAATTTTAACATTCGTATCAGTGTAAAATGAAGAATTGCACAAATCAATTTTTTATGGTAAAGTTTGTCCAGAACATTTAAAACCAGTAATTTCAGGGTACTCTACAAAGAGGTGAACCACAGGGTACTGTGTAAATATCTTAATCAAAATTCCAAGAGTTGTTCGCAATTCGTATATGGCGAGTTTTGATTTTTTTACAAGACGCAGTAAAATTGCTGTAATTATCTGAATTTTGATAGTTCAAGGTTCACTCATTTTAAGCAAGGAGTAGTAGATGAATAAACAAGAAATCCCTGATATCATCATTAGTCGTCTTCCAATCTACCTTCGCGCCCTGCGGCATATACAGGCCGAAGGGAAACAGACCACTTCTTCGCAGGAACTGGGTTCAAGGGTGGGTATCTCTGCCGCCCAAATTCGCAAAGATCTGTCCCAATTTGGTGGGTTTGGTAAACAGGGAACTGGCTATGATATTTCTTTCTTGATTGATCAGCTGCGAGAAATCTTGAAGGTGGAGCGCGTCTGGGATGTGGCCGTGGTTGGTATGGGCGATATGGGCCACGCTTTGGCCCGTTATCAGGGATTCAGCGACCGTGGATTCCGTGTGGCTATGGTCTTTGATAACGACCCTGCCAAGATAGGCGGCCAGGTGGGACATTTTATCGTACGCGACACAAAAGAGATCTTGACGACAATCCAGAAATCAGGAATCAAGGTGGCGATGTTGTGCGTCCCGGCTGCAGCAGCCCAGGAAGTGACCAATCTGCTGATGGAAGCCGGGATCAAAGCTATCTTGAATTACGCCCCCATCAGCCTGAGTGTTCCGGCAGGCGTACGAGTGCAATATCTTGACCCATCCATTGGGCTGCAAAGAATGACATATTACCTTGATTGACCTTTATTGAAATGCATAACGGCGCCCAGTGGAGCGCCGTTTTTTAAATCGTCACAAGGAAGCGTACGGGGAAAGTCTCTAGGATTGGAATGGCACCGCCGAAAAGCCCAGCCCGTTCGGTCCGACGTGTGTTCCAATGGTAGTGGTGACGTTGACAAGCAATGGCTTGACAACCACCTTTGATCTCACTTCTTCGAGTAATTGCTGGGCAGCAGATTCGGCGTTGGTGTGCAACACAGCCAACCGTTCCAGCGGCCCCCAGGAATTGAGTGTATCTACCAGACGCTCGATGCCCTTCAGGCGCGTGCGTGCCTGTCCCAGTCGATGGACAATGCCGAAACGCAGCTCGATTAGCGGCAGGAGACGGAGGATGCCGCCAATCTTCGCCACCGCCCAGGAAACACGTCCACTGCGACGGACGTACTCAATGGTATCCAGCAGAGCCGCCAAACGCACCCGCTGACGGATACTGTCTACCAGCGCCATCACTTCGGTCAAAATGGCACCATGGGCTGCAGCCTCCGCCGCCATGATGACCTGAAACCCCAAGCCCAGGCTTACCTGACCACTATCCAGCACTTTGACGCGCTGACCGAATGCCTCCCCCGCCAGACGGGCGGCATTATAAATTCCACTCAACTCATTCGGCGGATGAATGGAAATCACAAAATCTGCCCCTGCACGGAGCAATCTTTCATATCGTTCTTGGAACGAGCCAACCGAAGGAGAGGATGTCGTCGGTGGCGGGTCCAGGTCCGGCAAACGGGAGTAAAACTTCTCGCGGCTGATCTCAAGGCCATCGATATAACTTTTACTGCCAATATTCACCAGCGCCGGGACTATTTCGATGCCGTGCTGTCCGGCCAGGTCAGCGGGAACATCGGCAGTGCTGTCGGTGACGAAACCAATTTTCATAAACACCTCTAATCCACCTTTTCCATGATGACCAATCCGGTGCTCTGCGGACCGAATAACGCCGCCAGATGCGGAGCAATGACATGTTCGCTGAAAGGCGTATCCGGGAAAATCTCCTGTACGTACAGGCGCACAGGCCGGGTGCGGATGGCGTTGTGGTTCACACCACGCACCAAGGCAATATAAGCGGGAGAGACAAATTCATTTATGAACTCCAGAAAAGACTCGATTAAATGTCTCTGAGTGCGCACTTTCCCAATTGGCGTCAGGCGGCCTTCCTCAATGGCGAAAATGGGCAGCATTCCCATCATCTCTCCGACCAGCGCTTGAGAATAATCCATGTAACCGGAATGAGCTAGATATGTCAACTCAGGGATGCAAAATAACATGTAAACCCGCGGGATGGATGCCCGTATTAGTCGTTCAATTTCCGCTGGTGAAGTGCCCGCAGCCGCCGCGGCGGCCGCGGCCTGGACGAGGAGTCCCAGCCCAATGCCGGTCGTCTGTGAATCGATCACTTCAATTGTGACATGGTTGCTGTATTGCCCCGATGCGGAAAGTGCTAAACTGTTCGTAGGATTGAGCAGGGAGGAAATCGTGAACACATAAATCGTATCGTACTCGCGGCCTAACTGTGTGTAAAACCGGCCAAACTCCTTCAGCGAAGGTGGAATCAATTGCTGAGCCAGACCATTACGAGGCCAAGATTCATTCCCCTGCTGCGTCCTGGTTTGTAATTCGAATGGGATAACATACACCCGTTCATGCCCCGGATAATTCGGATGTGTAAACTGTACCGTGCTATCGGTGAGGATACAAACGTTAGCCATAGGTATTCTCCGGAGGCATGGTCTCCGGAAATAGCAGCTACTCGATGGAGATAATAAACTGGTAATGCGGCTGGCCGCCATCCTGCAATTCGATTTCCTGTGCAGGATACGTCGCTCGGATGACATCTACAATACGATTGGTCTCCGTTGTGGGCAGGCCCTCGCCATGAAAGAGGGTGATAAGCTCATAATCGTCTGCATGGGCATGGGCCAATGCTCCCAGGCAGGCTTCTTCCACCGATGCCGCCGAGATGGCAAGCTTGCCATTCACCAAAGCAATGACCTGTCCCTGCTCCACCGAAACGCCGTCTATCTCGACCGTCCGTGTGGCGGTTGTGACCTCAATCGTTGTCACATCTTCGATGGCTTTAGACATCTTTGCAGCCACCGTTTCTGGTTCACCGTCGGGGTTCAGTTGCATCATCGCTGCCAGTCCCTGCGGGATGCTGCAGCTGGGGACAACGTATACTGTCTTTACTGTCACATCCTTGGCTTGTTGGGCTGCCAAGATGATATTCTTGTTATTTGGCAGGATGATTATTTTATCGGTTGGCAAATTCTCGAAAGCATCCAGAATATCTTTCGTGGACGGGTTCATAGTCTGCCCGCCCTCGACGATGGCCGCAACGCCCAGACTGGCGAAGACGCGGGAGATTCCTGCTCCCGGCGAGACCGTAACTACAGCAATCTTCCCCGGCTCGACATTCGTAAGTTCAACTCGGGCGCCGGAAGGTTTATGATCAATCCCTTCCATTTGGGCAACCAGGTTTTCCATGGCAATCTTGGTGATTGTGCCCAGGCCCATGACAATATCAATCGGATCGTAGCGTTTCTCGGTCGGGACATGGATGTGCATTCGGTACATCCCATCGCCTTCGCCTACCTGGATGGAAGTACCGATCTTCTCCAATTCGCCGTAAAACATCTGCAAATTGAGCGTTTCCCTGGGGACAAAATCTACCACTACTTCGTAATCCTGTCCTGGCTCAATCGAATCCATCACATTCTCCAGATTCATTGCCGAAAGCGGCTGGACAGTTACCGTGGGTGTGTCTAATGGCTCACCTTGGACAAAGCGCAGCATCCCTTCCAGGATGAAATACAGGCCCTTGCCTCCCGAATCAACAACACCGGCTTGTTTAAGTACCGGGAGTAGTTCCGGGGTTCTCTGGACAGAGGCGTCTGCCTCTATGACAACGCGAGCAAGAATCTCGAACGGATCATCTGTATCCTGGATGGCCTGAGCGGCAGCCGCCGCCGCATCTTTGGCAACCGTTAGAATGGTGCCTTCCACCGGACGGACAACGCCCTTATAGGCAGTGTCACGCGCTTCAGCGAAAGCATGCACCAGCGCCGGACCGTCCAGAATCTCATTGTCATGCAAAGAACGCGCAAATCCACGCCACAGTTGGGAGAGGATCACGCCTGAATTGCCGCGCGCTCCCATCAGAGCTCCCTGTGAAACCGCCGCGGCCATTTGTCCAATCCCGCGATGACCGAGGTTGTCAATTTCGTTGTAAGCCGACTGCATGGTCAGGACCATGTTTGTGCCAGTATCGCCATCCGGGACAGGGAATACGTTAAGGGCATTAACCATTTGCTGATTGGCTCGCAGCCAGGTCAGGCCTGCTTCAACCAATTTCTTGAGAGCTTGACCGTCAATCGGTATGAGTTTTAAGCGTTCCAGCCGCGCTTGAACATCCGGATTCATACTTATAAATTCTCCTTGCATTATTTAGAATCGCTAACGTGCAAGCCCTGAACATGTACATTTACATGGTGGATGGGCATTCCCAACGCCTTTTCCACCTGGTAACGCACTGTATTTGCCACACTATCAGCCACCGATGTGATACGGGTGCCGTATTCAATAATAATATGAACATCAATGTCGATTTCTTCGCCACTGTAATGTACTGCAATACCATGCGCCGGTACCTTGGTGATCGTTGCCGCAATGCCCTCTGCCAGGTCCTTCGGTGCCAGGTCAACCACGCCGTAGGATGTCAGTGTGGCATGATAGGCAATTGTCGCCAGAGCGTTCGGCGAGATATGGATGGTACCTAAAGTGGTAGTCTCTTTGCCCATAGTTTTGTCCTCTTTACTCTATGATAACACTTGACTTGTACAAGGATACGTTTCGTGGTAAAATACGCCGCTCTCAAAAGATAGACACAGGCATTATTTGGCAAGAAAGGAAGTCAATAAATGGCGACATGCGCTCATTGTGGCAAGGCCACTACATTCGGTCATAGCGTCTCCTTCTCTCATCGTAAAACCAACCGTCCCTACCACCCCAACCTGCAAAAGGTAACGGTCATTGAAAACGGCCGTAAGGTTAAGAAGACCTTGTGCGCCAAGTGTATCCGCACGCTGGTCAAAACAGTTTAAAAAGTTATTAATCTACAGACAAGGTCACGGCGCAAGCCGTGATTTTTGTTTTCCTCATCCCGGCTCAGAAGTGAGATTTTTTATTGCAAGTGTTCACGCAACAACCGGATACCTGCTGCGATGCCATCCGGATGCTGGAAAATTGCACTTGCCGCCACAAATGCGTCTGCACCTGCTTCCTGGGCTCGCGATATGGTCGCTGCGGTAATACCGCCGTCCACCTCCAACCAGGCCGAGGAGTGGATCTCGTCCAGCCTGTGGCGGATTTCGGCTACCTTTAATAATATCTCCGGCATGAGCTCCTGCCCGGAATATCCAGGGTGAACGGTCATGACCAGCACTTGGTCGGCTAGTATTAATGCTGGTTCGATGGCAATGGCGGGGGTCGCCGGGTTGAGCGTAACCCCGGCTTTGCAGCCGAGTGATTTGATTGTTTTCAAAGTACCGGTAATATCCGGACAAGTCTCCACATGAGCAATCAGAGAGCTTGCTCCGGCCTTTGCGAATGCTTCCAGGAATCGTTCCGGCGCTTCGATCATGAGATGCACATCGAGCGGTAATTTTGTCACCCGACGGCAGGCTTCGACAACAAATGGACCCATGGTCAAGTTCGGGACGAAATGTCCATCCATCACGTCCACGTGGAACCAGTCCGCGCCGGCGGATTCAGCATCGGCAATCTGCTCGCCCAGCCGGGTAAAGTCCGCTGACAGGATGGATGGAGCGATAACACAAGGCTGTCTCATTTTCACCAGAAAGGCTGCGGGATTGTATTACCGAATGGGCGGATTATACACGAAGTAAATCCACATCCAGAATGGAATAAGTCCCAACACAGCCACCAGAGCGACCAATCCCAAACCAATGGATGCCCAGTCAATCTCGGGAGCAGGGGAGGGCGTGGGTGCGGCTTTTGCCGATGGGGTGGTAATAGCATCGGGAGCCGCTTCGGGAGTCAGGGCCAGTGCCGGAGCGGATCTGACATTACCAAAGTTTAACAAGACGCGTCCCAGTTGGTCAGCGGTCCGGTAACGCTGTGAAGGTTCTTTGGAAAGGACTTTCGTCAAGATCTGCTCCAGTGTCGGTGAAATATCCGGGATCATTTCACTCAACAACGGGGGTTCTTCTTCAACATGCAGACGGGCAAGGTCGGAGGGCTTGGTGGCCTGGAAGGGCAGCGAACCGGTTAACAGCTCGTACATGATGATACCCAGCGAATAGACATCCGAGGCCGGAGCTGGAGCTGCACCGGTGGCTTGCTCGGGGGCAAAGTACTGCGGTGAACCCCAGACCAAGTCACTTTTCTCATCGGGATGGATGGTGGAAAGGGCACGGGCAATACCGAAATCAGCCACTTTGAGCCGCATATCCGGTGTCACCAGCATATTCTGCGGCTTCACGTCGCAGTGGACCAGCCCGGCACGGTGGGCGTAACCGATGCCAGCGCAGGCCTGGATGAGCAACGGCAGGGCCTCCTCTGGGCTGAACCGGCCGCGTTGTTTGAGAAGTGTCTTCAGGTCCGTACCCGGGACATATTCCATGACCAGAAACAATTGCCCGTTATCCAGACCGAAATCGTGCATGGTGACAATATTCGGGTGAGTCAGATTGGCTGCCGCTTTGGCTTCCTGGCGGAAGCGTTCCTGAAAGGCCGGGTCACCCGAGTAATCCTCGCGCAGTATCTTGACTGCTACCAGGCGTTCCAGCATCAGATCCCGGGCGCGGTACACAACGGCCATACCTCCCTTGCCAAGCGGTTCCAGCAGTTGGTAACGTTTATTCAGGATTTGTGACTCTTCCATAGGCTGCCTTGGGTGGATTATAACATGCCGTTTTTACGGTTCATTTCCTCCCGCCCCAAGTATAATAAAGGCATGGCTGACACGCTGCTTATCTACAATCCCGCTGCCGGACGCATCTCGGTGCGTCCATTTATTAGCGGAGTGATTCGCACCCTGAACGATCACGGCTGGCGAGTGGAAGTGGCCGAATCGCTCAACGGACGCCATACCACCCAACTGGCTCGCATGGCCGCCGGGGAAAATTTCCGCGCCGTCTTCGTAATTGGCGGTGACGGAACCGTCGGGCAGGCAGCTTCAGGCTTGATCGGTTCAAAAACCGCCTTGGGTGTTCTGCCCGCCGGGACAGCCAATGTTTGGGCGTTGGAACTTGGGATGAAAGCCTTCACCTGGCCGCGCTGGCGGCTATTGCGCGAGAATGCCCGGCTGCTGGCAGAAGTTAAACCCTGCGCAATGGACGTAGGACTTTGCAATGATCAGCCCTTCATGATGTGGGCAGGCATCGGCCTGGACGCACTGACAGTCCATAAATTGGAGCCGCGCAAGCGCTTAGAGAAATATCTCAGCGTACCGGAATATTTCGCCACCACAGTATGGAATGCCACCCTGTGGCACGGTATGAATCTACGCGTCTGTGCAGATGATAAGCACGTTGAAGGCCATTATCTATTAGCCGTGGCCAGCAATATCCGTCATTATATTGGCGGGATGGCAGAGATTTCCCCTAAAGCCTATCTGGATGATGGTTTGATGGATTTATGGTTGCTTTCCGGCTCGACCCTGGCAGATGCCTTCCGCCACTTCTTCGACATGCAGTCCGGGCGTCACCTGACCTCGGACCAGGCGCGCTGCATCCCTTTTCGCAAAGCATCCATCGAGTCCGCCACACCCTTCTCTCTCCAGATGGACGGTGAGCCAATGCTGGGCACACAGCAAGCATCGCTTGAAGTGCTCCAGGGTAATTTGCAAGTGCTCATCCCTCCGCAAGCCAGGTATTTGCTCTGCAGTGAAAAGGTATAATTCATGGCTGGAACCTGAACCCCTAGCAAGCTTCCTGACGTTTTATAACCCTGAATACACTGTCCATCATTTTTCTTTTCTTTATCCCCGGCTTCGTTCTCCATATATTGCCTGTATAGCGATGAAAAATATTCTAAACGGAAAAGTACTGGTTGCTGCGCTGGTCATCGCCAGTCTGTTGTTGTGCGCATGTCTCGTGTACATACTGGTAAGACGCCCTGCCGCGGCAGTTCCGGACCTGACCCCTGCCTCTGCTGCGTTAACCGTCATCCCCGCTCCCACCTCCACTCCGCACACCCTGCCCCCCGCGTCCACACCTTTCCCTCCCACAGCAATGCCCTCGCATACACCGGCACCGGGTGAAATTGCCATCAGCGTCTACGTGCAGGTCGCCACCGGCGTTGATGCCTTAAACCTCCGTGCACAGCCCGGACTGAAAACTGTCCCGCTCTCGCTCGCCTTTAATTCCGAAGTTTTTCTGGTAACCAATGGACCGAAACAAGCCGATGGCTATACTTGGTGGTATCTCACCGCCCCCTACGATTCATCCCGCGCCGGGTGGGCTGTGCAGGATTTCTTGACAGTCATCCCGTCACCATGACATTTCGTAAGGGCAACGATGAAACCCGCCTCCATTACCGCCAACCGCGAGAAAAAAGAACTGACTGTCATCTGGGACGACAGCCATACCAGCCTGTATACTTTCTCCTTGCTGCGGGCAGGCTGTCCATGCGCCGAATGCCGGGGCGGGCATGACAAAATGGGCGATACTCCCGACCCGTCCGTTTTCAGCTCAGACCTGCCCGATTCCCCCATCACCCGCATAAAGACCATTGTCCCGGTTGGCTCTTATGGTATCACCCCAGTGTGGGAGGACGGGCACAATGCCGGGATTTACCGGTGGGAATACCTGCGCACGTTGTGCCCATGTGGGAAGTGTGGGATCAAAAATTTCGGCGGCTATTGAACAGCCGCCGAAATCGTTCCTTGAATTTTACTTCATTTTGGGGAACCGCCTGGCAACTTATCCCGTAAAGACTGAATTTCCTCCCGTAGTTTCATCACTTTCTGCCCAATCTGCTCATTATGATGGGATATTCTTCTTAGTGTTTTGAAGAACAGCCAAACAACAAACACCGGGATGGACAAAAGGATCACATAGAAAACGATTATGATAATCTCGCCCAGACCAAATGGGTTGTTTATCACATCAAACTTCTTCTTTGGATACTCAATTATGGTGTCTGTATCTGAGTCTGGGTCGGCGTCTCGGTTGGACCCAGTGTGGGTGTGAACGTGGGCGTGAATGTGGGGGTGATGTTTAGATGCAGGTAAGCCTGAAGACGCCATGATTCCGGCATCACATCTTCTGGTAGGGCAATCAATCTGGTCCAGTTATTGAGTGCCGCTTCATCAGAAATAGGATCTCCAATCTCCTCGAGGAAGAGAGCTTCCCAATAATAGACCTGTGCCTTAGTGACATCCGATTGCGCCAGCGGTATTGCATACTGTTCGGCATGCGCATACGCTCTGCGTGGATCGAGTTCCATGAAATAGGCCCGCGCCAGCCCGAGATGAGAATCGAAGTCGAAAGGATCGTAAACAACCGCTAACCTAAAATCGGCTTCGGCCAGGATGGCATTGTCCAGATTCAGATAGGCAGTACCGCGCTGGAAGTAGGCTTCGGCATTTTTCCGGTCAGCAGTAATTGCCTTAAAGAGAATCGCAACAGCCTTTTCATAGTCCCCGGCTGCATTGTAGGCAGCCCCCAGTTGCACAGAGACGTTGGGGTCATCCGGATAGAATTGTGTGTATGTCTGCAGCACACTGACCGCCCGGGCAGTCTGACCTGTGGCGATGTACGCGCGCGCCAGTGTCAGATAAACGGGGACAAGGGTCATGTCAAGCTCATTGGCGTGCGTTGCAGATTCCAGCGCTGCATCATTCTCTCCCAAATTCAACTGCACATCTGCCAGGAAGAGGTAAGCCAGGGCAGAATCCGGGGTTAATTCAAGCGCAGTCTTGAGGTCAGTTTTCGCGTCAGATGGATTTGATTCAACAAGGTATTCACCGCGCACAATGTAGGCTTCGGCAAAGTGGGAGTCCAGACTAATGGCTTGGTTAAGGTCATTGATTACTTTCTCGCGCGGGTTCAAACCCAGATTCGCACGGGCGCGGCCAAGGAAAGCCGGGGCGAAAGAGGGGTCAAGATTAATTGCATCCTGATAGGCGTCCCTGGCGCTGCGGTAATTACGCTGACTGCGGTAGGTCTCACCAATATAATAATAGAGGTCCGGCGCTTCCGGCTCCATGGCAATCGCCTGCTGGAACAGGGCGTGTGCATTGGGATAATCCTTTGCCCCCAAAAAACGCAAGCCGGCTTCAAAAGCGCTGCGGCTGGCAACGGGGTGCTCCGTCATCACGTAGATTGGTGTTGAGGTGTAAGTGGAGTCCAGGAACATCCACAACGGCGTGGGACCAAGAAATGTCGGCGTGGAGGTCCGGAAGACGGGTGTGACAGTCGGTGTGAAAGTCAATGTCACCGTGGGACGGCGTGTGGAGGTTCTTAGATGCGCAGGGCTATTAGGAAATTTCAAGGATCCGCCAATGAACAGGCCGCCAACAACGACCACCGCAATACCCAAAATGATGAACACCCGCACCATTGGGTTGGACCAGCCGCGTTTTTTCTCCTTCTGCTCACGGGGAATGGTCAGTTTCTCCTCCCACAGGCGTGCCCGGTTGACCGGGAATGGAGGAACAGATTCATCCGGCGGGATCACTCCGAGCAGGATCAGGCCGCGCCTGGCAGCCGCATTTTGCGGGTCCGCCTGGAGGACCATCTGCAAGCAATAAGCGCGCTCCTTTTGTGTATCCACTGCCGCGCTCAGCCACACCCAGTAAGTTGGATTCTTTTGATCCGTCTTGAGCAGTCGCGTCAGCAAATCACGCGCCCGAGCCTTGTTGCCCACGCGCAGTGCATCAATTGCCTCGCGCAGCATCGTGTTATCCCCGGATTCCTCAGATAATAGATCTTCATCATCGGCCATGGATTGAGTTTAGCACAGCCTGATGGAGTGGGCAAGTGGAACGTGTATAATCTAGACATGCGAAGATTCCTGGTCGGCCTGTTCATTATTTCAACTTTATCTGCCTGTGCGGGGAAAACTGAAACAGTTACGGACCTCGCGCCGGTTGTACCCTACCAGACCGTCCCCCCCTCCGAGACCCCCACCATTATCCCCCCCCTGATGGGGATGATCCAGCCCACGCCGACTACTTTCACGTACACGGTTGTCCAAGGCGATACTTTGAGTGGTATCGCCCAGCGGTTTGGTATCAAGCTGGAGGCGCTGCTGGCTGCCAACCCTGGTATCCAGCCGGCGGTGCTATCGGTTGGGACAACACTCATCATCCCAACCGGCAACGAAACCCCAGGTGAGCCGACACCCACCCCCGCCCCGCTCCAGGTCTTACAGGCGCGCTGCTGGTCGGAGACAGATGGCGGGCTGTGGTGTTTCGCTTTGGTGCAGAATGAGTACGCCCAGACTCTTGAAAACATTTCTGCCCAATTTACTTTGTTGGATGCCAACGGACAGGAACTCTCCAGCCAGGCAGCCTTCGCCTTGCTGAATACACTCCCCCCAGGACAGTCCTTGCCTTTGACGCTTCATTATCCTCCACCGGTACGGACCAATGCTTCCGTGCGGATTCAAGTGCTTTCGGCCATCCGCCTGCTGCCGGGAGATACACGTTACTTGCCGGTGGTAGCGGAGAACACCTTGGCCAGGATCGAGGCCTCCGGGCGGACGGCGCAGGTGACTGGTCAGGTTATATTGACCGGAGTGGGCACGGCGAACACCCTCTGGGTCCTGGCAACAGCTTACGACGAGGTTGGGAATGTGGTCGGGGTTCGCAGATGGGAATCCCCGTCCGCTCTGACGGCGGATGCACCCGTTTTATTCGATTTTTTGGTTTCCAGTGTGGGGCCAGAAATTGACCGGGTGGAATTCCTGGCTGAGGCAAGGCCTTAATAAAAACCCTCTCCTGCTGCCCCTTTCGGGGAGGATGTGGCGAGGAGAGGGTTCAGAGGCGAGGGGGTTATCTTACGGTTGCAGCCACAAATAACGTTCCAGTGGAATACTGATCGGTGTCAGCACAAAGCCTTTCACATTCTGTCTAACCAGTTCGTATGAAACACCGTGCATAATGAACAGCGCCGGTGCATCCTGTACGATCATTTCCTCAGCTTGCTGGTAGAGATGGATGCGTTTGGTTACATCCTGCTCCAGGCGCGCCTGGTCAAGAACGGCATCCAGCGCCGGGTTGCTGTAATTGCCGATGTTCTGCTGCGCACCCGTATGGAACAGCACGTCGGAGAAATTCTCTGGGTCGGGGTAATCCGCGCACCAGCCGCCGGAGAAAAGCTGTCCGTGCTGGCCGGAGTACAGCAAATCGTAATATCTATCTGGCTCAAGGTTCTCGATGGTAATGGTCACGCCCAGGTTTTGCTGCCACATTTGGGCCATGGCTGCCACGCTTGCTCCGGCTGAATTACCTATGCCTGAATCGGTAAAGATGATGGGCGGGAGTCCTTGCGGACCGCCATACTTGGATTCGGTCAGCAATTGTCGCGCCTGCACGGGGTCATAAGGCAGGCCTTGGCGGTCCAGGTTGTAACCGGGCAGGGCGGGCGGATAGAGCCCCTTTGCCAGGATGCCAACTCCATTATTGACCACGTCTATATATTTCTGCCGGTCGAAGGCCATGGTGAACGCCTGGCGCACTTTAACATCGTCGAAGGGCGGCTTGGTTATATCAAAAACAACATAGTCGGTGCACAGGTTCACGCCGCTGTACAAATCGGTATGTAAAGGGTCGGCAGGGTCAAGGACGCGGGCTACATCTGTAGAATAGACACCGGCCATGTCAATCTCGCCCGATTCGTATAATCGGATATCGATGCCCGAAAACAACTCCACGACAATTTGCGGAATGGAAGGCGCACCGAGGTAGAAATCCTGGTTGGCATCATAGACCATTAACTTGAAGCTGTCCCATCGGGTCAGTTTGTAGGATCCCGTGCCGTTCGGGTTGCGGTACCATTCTGAGCCAGATTCAACATTTTTCTGATCCAGCACGAAGGCGACCGGCATGGTCAATTTGAACAGGAAGTAAGGTTTGGCTGAGTCTATCGTCACCTGAAGAGTATTGTTGTCAAGCGTTTTCAACCCGGAGATGTGATCTGCCTTTCCGTTGTGCATCTCTGCCACGCCGACAATATCTCCCAGGTAGGTCAGAACGGTATCGGATTGGGTGACCGGGTTGGCAGCGCGTTCCCAAGAGTAGATTACGTCCTGAGCAACCACTGCACGACCATCGTGGAACCTGGCATTCGTCCGCAAGTGGAAGGTATAGACCGTACCGTCTGCTGAAACATCCCAGGATTCGGCTAATTCCGGGACCAGATTCAGGGCGGTGTTGAAGGAGACCAGTCCACTGAAGACAAGTTTATCGCCGGAACTATGTTCGGTGGCCGGATCGTAGTCACGCGGATTGGTGCTTTCACCACCGGAAAGGAACAGTGCCTGGCTGCGGTTTACACCGTTGACCACAGGGGACTCAAAGACCATCCCATTCAGCAGGGCGGCCACATCGTTGGCATAATAATCATACGCCGAAGGAGAGCCAAAGGTCAAAACGAAAAACAAGCGCGTCCCGAAAATGGCAGTTGTCATGTTAATCTTCAATTCCGTGCCATTGCTCTTAGCAGTCACTACCCGACTCCAGGCCGGAATGCCATCGGCTCGGCTCAGAGCCGCGTCGGTGACAATCTGCACATCGGTCAAGCCGGTCAATGCAGAGCTGCTGAGATCAGCAATTGTCGATTCAGGCGTGTCGCTCGCCTGCGCTGAAAAAACGTATAAGTATGAATAAACGGTCTGGTCCGGGCTGACAAAACCCGTCAGTGCCTGGTCGCCCTGCGCGGGCGCTTCTGTGGTCCAGCCGCGTGGATAATGGACCCGCACGCCGCTCTCCTGATTAACAAAGGCCAGCGGTTCAACTGTCGCGGTTGGGGTGGGGGCGTTCGTTGGTCCGGCAGCGGGTGTGGCAGTGCCTGAGATCTGGCAGGCGAGTAGCAGGAAAGCTGTGACCATCAGGATGGAGATGAATTTCGTTGTGTGCTTCATTTTTGCCTCCTGTGATGGCGGCGAGTTGTAACAATAACTGGAACTGCAATCACCAGTACCATCAGAATGCAGCCAACCAATCCGAACTCGACTCCCAGTACCACGTCGTGACTGATGCCAAGGCGTTCGGTCAACGGCACCGAAGTCGCGGCAGGACCCGGAGTCTGCGTTATCTTAACCTGAGTCCCCGTAGGCTGAACCTGGGTCGGACGCGGCGTGGGAGCTGCCGGCGCAATCGGTGCCGCGCCCACAGGGATAATCGTTGGCACTTGAGTCGGTGTGGGAACAGGAGTCGGGTTCGAGGTCCCGACGCGTGGCGATGCGCCGATGGAAGCGCGCCAGGCATCTTCCAGACCGTCCGTGTCAAAACCATAGACTGACTGTAACGCCTCGTCCGCTGTCGCACCGTCGTGCAGAGCGGCCAAAAGAGCTGTCATCTTATCCCGTGCATAGGTCTGAATGAGAAAATTGACCACGCTGTAAGATTCGGTATATGAAAGATTCGCGCGATCGGATTCTTCCGAGAAATTGCCCGCAAGTGAACGCAAGGCGAACAACTGGTCGGAAGCTTTGGCTTGGTCAAATTGTGCCATCTGGGCAGACTGCGGTCCACCCTCGCCGTACATGGCCAGACCCTCATTCAACCAGGTGGGGATGAAACCCAGACAGGTAAATGTCAGATGACCAACGAGAACATGGGTTAATTCATGGGCTTCTGTGCTTTTGCCCCAATCCAATTGATCGGTCGAAACGCCGATAATCACAATGTTATCTTCAGGGTAGGCCTGGCCGCCAATCCAAGAGGGTTCGTAAAGAATGGCTTCTTTCAAATCATTGGTATTGGCATAAATATAGATATCAACCGGTTTCTCCGCCCGAATACCGACATCCTGCGAGAGACGCACCAACGCCTGCGCTGCGGCTTCATGCAACGCTTGCCCGAAAGGTTGCCCGCCTTCATAATAATGAAGATTGATATTTCCGCCGGAGATTGATTGCCAACTGTGGACGCTGTCCAACCATATGATCGTCTGCTTTGGGCTGGTAAACTGCGCCCCGTTGGCGTCCTGCACCTGCCAGCGCCACCAGAGTAAAGCGCCGGGCGGGAGCGAACCAGACTGGCGCATCTCCCAGGTCCAATCAACCTGCACATCGGTAGCCGGAGTGACCTGTGGGAATGACTTGGCAACCACCGTACCGCAGGTTAACTGGTCCACGCCATATTCCAGTGCCACCGAAGTGATATTTACCCCGGCCTTGAACTCGGCCTGGAAAGTGGCGGTTTCCGGAAATGAGAGGGTTACATTATCGCTGACGAGCTGGATGCCAGCCTGGGCACGGACCGGTACCGTCAGGCTGCATAGAAGGATGCTGAGCAGCGTAAAAACGAACAGCCGAAATTTTCTCATGACACTCCTTTCTGTAAAACACGAATGCAAATAGTATAGATAATATGAGAAGCCCGGTCAAGTGGTTTGCAAAAGCAGGTCGTTTCCCTCCAAGGATTGTGGTACTCTCGCATTGGACAAATTGAGAATGCTCACAAAGGAGGAGCAAATGGAACCAGAAACGACCTGCACAAGTAATAATACACCCGAAAAGGGGAAGCTCTACATGGCAATGGAATTGAGCCAAAAGGAATGGAAGCTGGGGTTCAGTGTGGGACCTGGGCAGGCGCCGCGGCTGCGGAGTGTGCCTGGGCGGGACCTTGGGGGTTTGATAACAGAGATCCAACTGGCTCGAGAGAGGTTCAGGTTGGAAAAAGACGTGGAGGTGGCGAGCTGTTATGAGGCAGGACGGGACGGGTTCTGGTTGCATCGTTTCCTGGAAAAGCAGGGGGTGAGGAATCTGGTGGTGGACTCAGCGAGCATCGAGGTGAGCCGCCGGTTTAGGCGTGTGAAGACGGACCGGATGGACACAGGCAGGCTACTGGGGATGCTAATGAGATTTCATCTTGGGGAGAGAAAAGTGTGGAGCGTGGTCCACGTGCCAAGTGCAAAGGCAGAAGATGAGCGGCAGTTGCATCGGGAGATGATGGCCTTGAAGAAAGAACGAACGCGGCATATCAACCGGATCAAGGGGTTACTGGTGAGCCAGGGAGTGGTAATAGAGGTGGATTCGGGGTTCATGGAGGCAATTGAGACAGTGAGGTTGTGGGATGGTTCACTATTGCCTGGGAGGCTGCGGATGCGACTGGAACGGGAGCACGAACGGATGGAGTTGTTAGGACAGCAGATCGGCCAGCTGGAGAAGGAGCGGGAGGAAGTGATCCACACTTCGCAGGAAGATGCAATAGAGCAGGTGCGGCGACTGTTGCAGTTGAAGGGGATCGGGGTGAACTCAGCCTGGTTGTATGTCATGGAGTTCTTTGCCTGGCGAGGGTTTCGCAATCGGCGCGAGGTGGGTGCGCTGGCCGGGCTAACGCCGACGCCGTATCAGAGCGGAGAAAGCTCGAAGGAAAGTGGGATCAGCAAGGCAGGCAATCGGCAAGTGCGGGGAATGGCGATCGAGATTGCCTGGTCGTGGCTTCGCCATCAGCCAGACAGCGCACTGAGCTGCTGGTACAACCGCCGTTTTGCGAAAGGTAGCAGCCGGGTGAGGCGGATCGGGATCGTCGCCCTGGCACGGAAATTGTTGATCGAATTATGGAAGTATTTGGAGACCGGCGTTGTGCCGGAAGGAGCGTATCTGAAGAGCACTTGATCTGCTTCCAGTTGTGGCGTACTTTCCCACTGGTGAGAACTGCCCGTTCCAAAATGCGGGTTTTCCTTATGGAGACCGAAGTATAGATGGGGCAGTTCCTCAAAAGCTTTTCTCGCCTCCAGGCGAATACATTATTGGGTGTCTGGCTTTGACCAGCACGGATAGAAGCTAGTTGGAGGGAGTCTCCCTCAACGCTTCGTAAGCTGCCAGTTTGTCTTGGAAAGTACTCCTTCGAAAGAAGAATGGTTTGTTTTTGTTTTGTACCTGTTCAGCAATTTGATAACTCTTGGATAAAACGACCTCCTGCAGGCCGTCCTCAGCTTGCGCCTATCAAAATAACTCTTGACAAACTAAAACTCATAGAAGCATTTTTCTTGACTCCCGTCCCGAATCCTGATAGACTTCCCCGCCGGTCTTTCCAACCTGTGTCCTGCCTCCCAAAGGGAAGGTACAGACCGGTAGTCCGGCGCGTTAACCTTGTATGGACGGGGTGCCTTTGGTATAATTTCCCCGCTTAAGCCGGGAAAGGACGCTTGCCGACGTAGCTCAATACGGCAGAGCAACCGCCTTGTAAGTGGTAGGTTACGGGTTCAATTCCCGTCGTCGGCTTGGATCGTTGAAAATCACCTTCCCGTTTATTTGTTTGTCGGTTGGCCCCATCATCAACAGAATGGGACCAAGCGACCAGCGGATAAAACGGCTGAAAAGCATATGGGCAGTTACCCAAGTGGCCAAAGGGGACTGACTGTAAATCAGTTGTCAAATGACTTCGGAGGTTCGAATCCTTCACTGCCCACCTCCGCCCTCATAGCTCAGTTGGTAGAGCACATTCTTGGTAAGAATGGGGTCATGGGTTCAAATCCCATTGAGGGCTTCGCGACCAAGAAACATTGTCAAGGAAGGAGAAAGCAATATGGCGAAGCAGAAGTATCAGCGGAACAAACCGCACATGAACGTAGGGACCATGGGACATATTGACCATGGGAAGACGACATTGACGGCGGCGATCACGAAGTACAGCCAATTCCTGGGGAAAGCGCAATATCGAGCGTACGATACGATCGACAATGCGCCGGAGGAAAAGGCGCGCGGCATCACGATCAACATTGCGCATGTGGAATACGAGACGGACAAGCGTCACTACGCCCACGTGGACATGCCGGGACACCGCGACTACATCAAGAACATGATCACGGGTGCGGCGCAGGTGGATGGAGCCATCCTGGTGGTGGCCGCGCCGGATGGACCGATGCCGCAGACGCGCGAGCACGTGTTGCTGGCCCGCCAGGTGGAAGTTCCGAGCATTGTAGTGTACCTGAACAAGGTAGACCAGATGAACGATCCAGAACTGCTGGAACTGGTTGAGATGGAACTGCGGGAGTTGCTCAACGGTTACGGCTTCCCGGGTGACACGACCCCGATCGTGCGCGGCAGCGCCCTGAAAGCACTGGAGAGCACGAGCACGGACCCGAATGCTCCTGAGTATGAGAGCATCAAGGAGTTGCTGCGGGTGGTGGACGAGTACATTCCGGAGCCGAAGCGCGAGATCGAAAAGCCATTCATGATGCCGGTGGAAGACGTGTTCTCGATCAAGGGACGTGGCACGGTGGTGACCGGACGTGTGGACCGGGGCGTGATCAAAGTTGGTGATCCGGTGGAAATCATTGGCTTGCGTGAGACCCGCACCTCGGTGTGCACGGGCGTGGAGATGTTCCACAAGATGATGGATGAGGGCATGGCTGGAGACAACCTGGGCCTGCTGCTGCGCGGCATCGAGCGCACGGACGTGGAACGTGGTCAGGTGGTGGCCAAACCTGGGAGCATCACCCCGCATACCAAGTTCACCGCCAAAGTGTACGTGCTGAAAAAGGAAGAGGGTGGGCGGCACAGTGCATTCTTCAATGGTTACCGCCCGCAGTTCTACATCCGCACGATGGATGTGACGGGCAACGTGGAACTGCCTGCGGGAGTGGAAATGGTCCTGCCGGGTGACAATGTTGACCTGACCGTCACGCTGATCGTCCCTGTGGCACTCGAACAAGGCTCCAAGTTCGCCATCCGCGAAGGCGGCCTGACCGTCGGCGCTGGCGTCATTACAAAAATCATCGAATAATTCGATAGTTAGGTAGCTTAGAATGGCTGGTAAAAAGAAAGACGTCCGCCCGGTGATCATCCTGGCGTGTAACGACTGCAAAGAGCGCAACTATGTGTCGGAGAAGAACCGCCGCAACGATCCGAACCGCTTGGAATTCAACAAGTACTGTCCACGCTGTCGGAAGCATACCTTGCACCGCGAAACGAAGTAACTGCGCAGGGGCGCTGGAACTGCGCCCCTCGCGCTTAGGCCAGTAGCTCAATTGGTAGAGCTCTCGTCTCCAAAACGAGCGGTTGTGGGTTCAAGTCCTGCCTGGCCTGTAGATACAACGCCGCCCTTCCTTTTCGGCATTTTATCAGGCGGCGTTGTCACTGTCAGTAAGAAGGAGTCTAACGTGGCTGGTAAAGATGATAAACCCAAGCGCGAGAATTCCATCCAGCGCTTTTTCCGCGAAACGATTGGTGAGCTGCGCAGAGTCCACTGGCCAACCTGGCCGGAGGCCCGCCGCTTGACCATCATCGTGATCATTGTATTGGTAATCATGTCCTTTTTCCTTTGGATGGTAGACGAAATTGCCGTAAAGCTTATTGTTCTGGCAATTGGCGCCTGATCTCCCTCTGGTTTAAGGCCAACGAGGTTGAAAGATGTCTGATCAAGATCCGGAAGAACAGTTTGAGCAGGAACCGGTTGAATCCGAGGAGAATGAATCTCGCTCGGAACAGCCTGTTTTAAGCGAACCGAAGGCTGTTCACCAAGCAGTCCCTGCCTCGATAGAAGATACCGAATCGATCCCCGAGGGACCGGCCTGGTATGTGATTCATTGCTATTCCGGTTACGAAAACAAAGTTCGCCATAACCTGGAGCAACGCATTGAGACGATGGGTATGAAGGATAAGGTCTTCGACGTTGTCGTGCCCACACAAGAAGAGATTGAGGTACGTGATGGCAAACGTCGTACCGTGGAACGTCACATCTTCCCCGGTTACGTTCTAGTCAATATGGCGCTGAGTGAAGAATCATGGTTCGTGGTTCGCAATACACCGGGAGTGACCGGATTTGTCGGAATGGGTAACCTGCCCACTCCCCTGCGCCCCGAGGAAGTGGCTCAGATCCTCAAACGTATGGAAGCTGAAGCGCCTACAGTCAAAGTGACGTTCAAGGTCGGGGAACGCGTCCGTATCGTAGATGGACCGTTCAACGATTTCCGGGGCGTGGTCGCAGAAATTGACATGGAGCGCACTAAGGCACGCGTGATGGTTTCGTTCTTTGGGCGTGAAACGCCAGTGGAACTGGACTTCTTGCAGGTAGAAAAAGCGTAATTTGACGGTCACAGGCCGAGGCTTGGCCTGAATCGGTGGGAGGGTGTCCCGTAATCACCCGCTAAAACCACAGAGTACCGGGGTAAGACCCGGTACAAGGAGTAAAAATGGCAAAGAAGATAAAGGCAATTGTTCGTCTGCAGATTGAGGCCGGTAAGGCCAATCCTGCACCCCCCATTGGCCCGGCCCTTGCGGGTCATGGAATCAATATTATGGCATTCTGCAAGGATTACAATGCCCGCACGTCCAATCGCCAGGGCGAAGTCCTTCCTGCAGAAATCAGCGTCTACACCGACGGTTCATTTACCTTCATCCTGAAAACGCCTCCTGCCGCGGTCTTGTTACGTAAGGCCGCCGGCGTGGAGAAAGGATCAGGTGTACCGAACCGTGAAAAGGTTGGCAATGTGACACGTGCCCAGGTCAAAGAGATTGCACAGGTGAAGATGAAGGATCTGAACGCAATTGACATTGAAGGCGCTATGCGTCAAATTGAGGGCACTGCCCGCAGCATGGGCATTACTGTCGAAGATTAACCCGGTGGGAGGGTCTGGATTTACTCACGGCCCGCTTGCACCACAAAGGAGAACTGATGGCTAAACACGGAAAGAAATATCTGGCCGCCGCGGCTAAAGTGGATCTGGATAAATTCTATAATCCAGCCGAAGCGGTCAAACTGGTAAAAGAAACTTCATACGCAAAATTTGACGCCACTGTGGAAGTCCACATGCGTATGGGTCTAGACCCCCGCCAGGCTGACCAGCAAGTGCGCGACGTGGTTGTTCTTCCGCATGGTCTGGGTAAGGCTGTCCGCGTGCTGGTTTTTGCACAGGGTGACGGCGCAACCAATGCCCGAAACGCTGGTGCCGATACCGTCGCGGATGACGAGGAGACCCTGACCAAGATTCAGAATGGCTGGCTCGATTTCGATGTTGCCATTGCCACGCCAGACATGATGGGCAAGGTCGGCAAACTCGGCCGTGTGCTCGGACCTCGTGGTCTGATGCCGAACCCCAAGGCTGGCACTGTCGTTGGTCCCGAAGATATCGGCCGTGCAGTTACCGAGTCCAAAGCCGGCCGCGTCGAATTCCGCCTGGACAAGACTGCCAACATCCACGTTTCGATTGGCAAAGCTTCGTTCGACGAAATAAAAATCTTCGAAAACTTCTCTGCTTTGATGGATGCCATCATGAAGGCTCGCCCGGCTGCTGCCAAGGGCAATTACATCAAGCACATCACAATGACTTCAACGATGGGCCCCGGCGTTAAGATTGATGCCAACCTGGCCCAGTCAATGGAGGAAAGCGAATAGCAATATTCGCCCCGCCCGAGATCTATTCCTTCGCCAAAGACAGCAGGCGCTCTTAGAACACTCGAAGAGCTTAATCTCCTGCCCAGGTGAAGACTGGTGGAAACACCCTTCCCTTTCCGGGGAGTAAAAGTCTTTGCCTGGAACGCTCGGGCAAAGACTTTTTGATTGGAAAGGAGGTGATATTCATTGGCAAAATCAAAAGCACAGAAAGAGACCCTTCTAACCCAGTATATTGAGTGGGTTAGCAAGAGCCAGGCTGTTGTTCTGATTGAGTATTCCGGTTTGAAGACGAACAACCTGGATGCCATCCGGGTCAAGGTCCGCGAAGCTGGCGGTGAGTTCCATATCGTCAAGAACACGCTGGCCAAACTGGCTCTGGAAAAAGCTGGATTCAAAGTCCCGGCCGACTATACAGAAAAGAGTACGGCGATCGGCTTTGCTTTTTCCGACCCCGCAGGGTTCGCAAAGGCGCTCACGGAGGCGACCAAAGGCGTGGAAGCCGTCAAGATCAAAGGTGGTTTCATGGGCGCTGTAACGCTCAAACCCGCTGAGGTCAAGGCGCTTGCCAGCCTTCCACCCCTGCCCGTTATGCGTGCCCAACTGCTGGGTATTCTGCAGACCCCCGCCAGCAAACTGGTCCGCACACTGGCAGAACCTGGCCGCCAGTTGGCTTATGTGATCAAGGCGTTTTCTGATAAGACTACACCTGTTGCGACATGAGATGCCGCGCTTGTAGCGGGATAATCTCTGGTTGACGACCCAAGCCGTCAATCTGTCAAATCAAAACTAATTCTAAGAATATTGAAGGAGTTTCAAAATGGCTGATCTAGAAAAAATCGTCGACCAGTTGAGCGGGCTCTCAGTCCTCGAGGCTGCAGAACTGGTCAAGAAATTGGAAGAGAAGTGGGGCGTTTCCGCCGCCGCTCCCGTCGCTATGGCCGTTGCCGGCGCTGCTCCCGCAGCTGCCGCTGAGGCGGTTGAAGAGAAGACCGAATTCGATGTCGTCATCAAGGAACCTGGCCCCAAGAAAATCGAAGTCATTAAGGTCATCCGCCAGCTGGTCAACTTGAGCCTGACCGAGGCCAAGGGCCTGGCAGAAACCGCAGACGGCAAAGTAATGGCTGCAGTCGGTAAAGACGCTGCCATGGACGCCAAGAAGAAGTTGGAAGAAGCTGGCGCCGTCGTCGAAGTCAAGTAAGTTTTTTGACAAGTACCAATTAGAAAGGCGACCCATTCATGGGCCGCCTTTTTGAGTTTAAACACCCAGTACACTATTCCTGTCCCCACCTATTGACAATCCAAATGAAATGGTTATACTAGTGGTATATTTGGTCTGACCACCATACCACTGGATTTGTATGAAAATCCAACCAATTACCCACTTAACCCTCGCTGAAACTGTCGCCGGAAAACTGGCCGCTTCCATTCTGGACGGAAGTCTGCTTCCCGGCGCTCAACTGCCTGCTGAACGAGACTTGATGGCGCAGCTCGGTGTAAGCCGCGCTACACTGCGTGAAGCGCTTAAGGCGCTGGAAGACTCCAGATTGATCGAATCCCGGCCAAACGTTGGGTGGTTCGCACACGCGATTGACGAAAGAAACGTCACTAAAGCACGCGAATTGGCAAGCGTGGCCAATGTGACCACTTCGCGTCCGGCTGCGAGCGAGCCTCCTACCGGTCCATTACGCGTACCAGTCGCGCCGGAAAAACCGCTGCACATCCCCAACCTGCACACCGACCGGTTGGGGACGTTCGAGTTCATCTCCTGGTGGGACCGGGAAAAAGTTCAGAACGCCCACGTAATGGTCGTGGGAGCCGGGGCATTGGGTAATGATGTCATCAAGAACCTGTCATTGATGGGTGTCGGTCACATATATATCGTTGACTTTGACACCATCGAAGCAGCCAACCTGAGCCGGTCGGTTTTATTCCGTGAATCCGACAATAATCGTAGCAAAGCCGAAGTGGCTGCGGCGCAGGCCAAGATACTTAACCCGCAAATCCATGTTCAATTCTTAAATGGCGACGTGACCACTCAACTCGGCTTGGGGGTCTTCCGCCGCATGGACGTGGTTATTGGCTGCCTGGATAACCGTGAAGCCCGCCTGGCGGTCAATCGTTTCTGCTACTGGATGAACAAGCCCTGGGTGGATGGGGCAATCCAGGAACTGCTCGGACTGGCGCGCGTCTTCGTCCCCGGTCAGGGGGCTTGCTACGAGTGTACTCTGACCGAACAGGCGCTTCGCGACCTTTCTCTGCGCTACTCCTGCCCGCTGCTGGCCAGACAGAACGTCTTGCTGGGCAAAGTGCCTACCACACCCACTATCGCTTCAATTATCGGCGGGATACAGTCGCAGGAAGCACTCAAATTAATCAATGGCATGCCGGTCGAACCGGGCAAGGTAATCCACTATAACGGCATGGTCAACAAGATGCATACCACAGCCTACGTCCCACGCGAAGATTGTGAGAGCCATTGGAATTATGGTGAGGTAACTGAACTAGCAGCGCGCGCCGAGCGTACCACCCTGGATGATATGCTGCGCATCGCCCGCGCTGACCTGGGGCCGGAGGCGATTATCGAATTGGACCAGGAACTGATCACTTCGCTAAAATGTTCTACCTGTCATACCGTCGAACAGGTCCTGAAGCCATTAAGCGCGGTCAGTTTCGAAGCTGGTCATTGTCCTACCTGTGGGACACTGCGAGAGACCGAGTTGACCCACGTCATTACCGGCGAGGAAAAATACCTGCATCTTACCCTTTCCAACGTCGGCGTGCCGCCGCTGCACATCCTGCGCGCCCACAATGGACGTGAATACCGTTTTTACGAGTTGACCGGCGATCTGCCCGAGGCGCTTCACTTCCACCACTTCGAGCCGAGCGAACAAACTTCCCCGGTACGCGGGCATGTCCGCATCAAGAGCGATATACATATCAAAGACTCCCCCCAAAAAAGCCCGGCACATGGCCGTGTGAAACTGCATCAATGATGTGAGATCAAACCATGATCCTGAGCGCAAATGCCATGAGTAATCCTGCCACTCCCCCACCCGAGCCAGTGCAAATCGTATTGGCGCGGAAGATAATCCTGCTCATCTTGCTCATGATTGTTGCAGCTCTGGGTCTAGTCTTGCTGCTTCGACACATCCGGATGGAATCGCTGCTTTTACCGCACATCTTTTCCGACGCCATTATAGGATTAATCGCCGGTTTCTCTGCTCGTTGGGTCCTGCGCAAACAGACTCTTTTCCTGCGTGTCATCTCGGTACTGGCATTCCTGATCGGTGGCTTGGAGCTGCTGGGATGGTTTACCGGCTGGCAGGTCGGCCTCGGTCCACTGAAATTTGGCCTTACCAGCGTGGACTGGTACAGTCTGGGCCAATTGCTACTGGGAACAAGCATTGCGCTCCTGACATTGTTTGCCTGGACACCGCCCACCCCGGACGCCTTCAGGCCCACACCAGAAACTAAATCCATCAAACGCTCACCGACCACCCGGCAGCAATTGAAAAAACGTCCACACCGCTCGGACCAACCCAAAGCCCCCGAGACGGAGGCTAAACAATCCGTCGAACCAAAACGCAAACATCTTGCCCATCGCAAACCCCAGTTACAACTTTCCGATGAAGAAGAACACCGTTGTCCTTATTGCCTGGAATTGATTGATCCGGACGACCCGCGCCGTACGGTGGAATGCAAAATTTGCCACACCCTTCATCATGCCGATTGCTGGGCCATCACAGGCGCATGCCAGGTGCCTCATTACACCTCTTGATAGGAGAGACCGATGCCTGATCTGAATGTGACCATTGTCCTGCCCAGCGGCGGGGCTCGCACTGCCGAAGTCCCCGACGATGTCAGCGTACATGATCTGCTGACGGAACTGACCTCGCTGCTGTCGTTGCCCACCGTCGGCCCGGACGGGCGTCCAATGTACTACCGGTTGGACAGCAAAGCCCTAGGCCGTGAACTCAAAGACAATGAGACCCTGGTCTCCGCCGGGGTCTTGGAAAATGACCGGCTGATGCTGACCACTGATATCACCGCCGGAGCCACCAGCTTCGACCAAAGCCCGCGCATGCGCCGGCTGCGCGCCGACCACGAACTGATGCAAGAGTTGGTCTCCCGCAGCGACCTGATCAGTTTCGAGACCAAGGTAGCTCACCCCAACCTGCCCCCCGAAACCTATATCGTGACCTTCAAGTGCAAAGGCATTCTTGATGTGGATCGCCAGGGAAACCCCAAGTTTGGGAACCGCCACCAAGTGGAGATTTATCTTCACAATCAGTACCCGCAGCGCTGGCCGGGTATGAAATGGCTGACACCCATATGGCACCCCAACATCAACCACCTGAACGGTTCGGTCTGCATTGACGCCGCCTGGTGGACCGCCAGCCGCTCGCTCGACCGCTTGGTGGTCATGCTCGGCGAGATGCTCCAGTACAAAAATTATCACGACGACCCCACCAAACCACCCTTCCCTTGGGACCCGGAAGCAGCACGCTGGTGCCGAGAATACCGCACCGGGCACCCTGATGCATTTCCCGTGGATGAGCGTGAACTTCTACGGCCCGAACGCGTGAAATTGAAACCCGTCCAGACCAAGCCAAAACCCCAAATCCACCTCAAGTAAAACTTCAACAGGCTGAGACCCAGCCACCAAATAAAAGGAGTAAATCCATGTCTGATCTATCCGTTACTGTAGTACTACCTTCCGGAGGCAGCCGCACCGCTGAACTTCCCGATGATGTGGCAGTGAGAGAACTTCTCCCGGAACTGACCACCTCATTGGAACTCCCCGTCACCGGCCCGGATGGACGCCCAATGTCCTACCGGCTCGACAGCAAAGCCCTGGGGCGTGAGCTGAAAGAAGATGAATCTCTGGCGAAGGCCGGTGTCCCCAAGGATGACCGCCTGATGATGACCGCCGACGTCACGGCTGGCTGAGCCTTTATTTCGTCACGGAATATTGATTGCGAAAATAAATAATGACCACATCCCACCTTCAAGTACTTCCCCCTGAAAACCCTGCTCCTTCAATGGCAACCATGCCCCTGAGCAACGCCAGGCGCTGGATCTCGCAAGACGAAGAATCGGGATTCCAACCCCATATCCCGGTGTTCGTCATTCAGAGTGCGTATCGTCGCCTCATAGAGCATGCCGCCAGCGACCTGGAATGTGAGGTAGGTGGGATCCTGGTGGGTACCTGGTCTATTGATTCCGAAAGCCGACAGCAGTTCATCCTCGTGGAGGTGGCCTTACCGGCGCGCTTCACAAGACAGGGCAGTATCTACCTGACTTTCACTCAGGACAGTTTGGTGGACCTCCACGCGGAGATGGATGAGCACTATCCTGGTAAACAAATCGTCGGCTGGTATCACACCCACCCCGGTATGGGCGTCTTCCTCTCCCCCTACGATACCTGGCTCCACTACCACTTCTTCCCCGAACCCTGGCAGGTGGCGCTGGTGATCGAACCGCATTCCACCGCTGGCGGCTTCTTCATCCGCCAGGCTGACGGCGCTCTGGACCCCGGGCGCTATTTCGGCTTCTACGAATTGGATGGCGACTCCGGGCAGAGCATCGTCCACTGGAACAATCTGCAACAGGAATCGGAAGTAGCTAAATAAAAGGAGTTGAACTTCATGAATAGACAAATGCGCACGTACTATTATGCCGTGTTCGGTGCCATCGGCGGGTTGATCGGCTGGCAGGTCAGCAACCTGCTTGGCCTTTCATTCGCATCGAACATTTATCTCAGCGAAGCTATTGTCGGCGCTTTGGTAGGTTTGAGCATCGGTCTGTTTATCGGGATTACCGAAGGCGCACTAACCTTGAACCCGGTCCAGGCAGCCAAATCCGGAGGGCTGAGCGGCCTGCTGGGATTTTGCGCCGGAGCCATCGGTCTACCCCTTAGCGAATGGCTGTTCCAGTCCGTCGGTGCGGGAATATTAGGCCGTTCCCTGGGCTGGGCTGTATTCGGCCTGCTGATTGGCCTGGCCGAAGGCGCGGGCGGCAGGAGCCAGGTCTGGAAGGGTTTGCTCGGAGGATTGCTGGGCGGATCATTGGGTGGTCTCCTCTTGGAAGGGATGCAGAGTCTGCTGAAAGCCTCCTTGATCGGGAAAGCCATCGGTTTGGTGCTGTTGGGCGCATCGGTCGGGGCGTTCATTTCGCTGATCGTAGTCTTGCTCTCGCGCGCTTGGCTGGAGGTCAAAACCGGTAAACTTAAAGGGACCGAGTTCATCCTGGATAAGTTCATGCGCCTCAGGGGTCCTGCCATCGCCATCGGTAGCAGCCCGCTCAAGTCTGAGATCGTCCTGCCTGACCCTGATATCGCCCCCCAGCACGCCATGCTGACCGGAGACGGCACCCACTTCACGCTCAAAGATATGAGCCTTTCGGGAACATTAATCAATAATCGACCCATTGAGCGGGCCCAACTCACCAATAACAGCACAATTCACATGGGCAACACAGAAATGGTCTATCACGAGAAGAGGTAGAGATGAAATTACATATTCAAGGTTTTTTCATCGGTCTGGCGCTGCTGCTGGCATTCGCCCCAATCCAAACAGTTTTTGCCCAAGGGGAAGAAGCGCACATACGAATCACTCAGGTGAACAATTCCACATTCCCGCAGGTGACCGTGTATGTCTCGGTGACCAATGCCATGGGTGAACCGCTGGCCGTTGATCCGAACCAAATACAGGTTTTCGAGAACGGCCAGCTGATGCAGCCCAAGCAAATAAACGGATCTGGCGGGATCGGTCCCCTGACCACCCTTCTCGTGATGGACGTATCTGGCAGCATGTACGATGCCGGGAAATTGACCGCCGCCAAAGCCGCAGCACAGGCTTACATCGAACAAATGCGCCCCGGCGACCAAGCCGGTCTGCTGACCTTTAACACCAACGTGACCTATCTTCAGGCAATCACCACCGACCGCAGTGCACTCATCCAGGCCATCAACAGCCTGGACGCGAGAGGTGATACCACTATGTTCGACGCGCTGGACCAGGCCGAGCAATTTTTACAGGATGTACCCGGACGGAAGGCAATTATTGTTCTGACCGACGGGCTGGACAACCGCAGCAAGCACACCGGCGACGAGGTCATCCAGGCGATCGGCGCGGGTGGTCTCTCCATCTCGACCATCGGTCTAGGCGACCCATCCAAACTGGGGATCAACTCTGGTCTGGACGAAGCCATCTTGCAGTCACTGGCAGCACGCGCCGGAGGCGTCTATGGTTATGTCAACAATCCCGAGGCGTTACGGGGGCTGTATGAACAATTTGGCCGCGCCCTGCAAAGCGAGTACAGTATCACCTATACAACCTCTTCCTCAATACGCGACGGTCTTAACCGCACACTGACCGTCTCACTGGGCGGTTCGGCCTCCACCCAGGCAACCTATAATCCGGGCGGGGTACTGCCCGAAGTATCCCAAGGTGCATCCTGGCCGGTATTCATCGCCATTCTGGTCGTGTTGGTCGGGTTGCTGTTTGTCCCCGGATTGGCAGGCCGCCTCCGGGAGGCCACAAATGCCAAAGATGGGAAGAGTGCCACTGGTAAACAGAGACCACACATAAAACTCAAGTAAGCCCATCAGAAACTAAAAAGCGACCCTTAACTGAGCCATTTTATTACATTCCTCTTGCTTGTTCTTGATAATTCCTCTCCCTATTTGCAGATCAGTTTCGGCTTGGAGTAAGGGTCCCAGATGTAACCAGTGTTCTTGCAACCAACCTCTTCGGTGTAGTCCCGGCAGTTCAACCTGGTTGGAGACGGGGAAGGCGCAGGAAGTGGCAACGCCTGAACCACCGGACCGGGTTGAGATCACCACTTGCCTCCAACCAATCACCAAACATCCAATAATGTAGACGAATTAAACAATAAAGTTTGCATGGGTTGGTTTTTTTCCACTTCTCTTCGGGGATGCCGGAATCGGGAGAAATTTTGTCCACTGCAAAGCCGGGCGGATCCAGGTCCGGAAAAAAAGACAAGCAGGTTTTCAGGACTCCTCATGTTAGCGATCCAGGTCGCCATGTCCGGATTATCCGGGAAGTGGAGTACAATTTAAGTCATCAATCGTGAATCGTAAATCCAAAATAGGGAATTCATCATGCCCTTGAACATTTCCCAAGTCCGCGCCATCTGCTTTGACGTTGACGGCACGCTGAGCGACACCGACAATGTGATGGTCGAAAAGCTCACCCGTCTGCTCAAGCCCTTTCATTTCCTGTTTCCCAGGCACCATACGTCCCGCCTTGCCCGGCGGATCGTCATGGCGATCGAGGCCCCAGCCAACTCCCTGATTGCCATCCCGGATCGGCTCGGCTTGGATAACATAATCTTTGCTCTGGCCGACTGGCTGGCGCGAAATTCCAGGAAGAAGCCCGGGAATTTCCTGATGATTCCCGGCGTGAAGGAGATGCTTGCAAAATTATCCCAACGCTACCCTTTGGCGGTGGTTAGCGCCCGCGATAATCGCACCACCAAAGACTTTTTGATTCAATTCGACCTTCTGCAATATTTCAAATGCATCGCCACCGCCCAGACCTGCAAACACACAAAGCCTTTCCCGGACCCGATCCTGTGGGCTGCGGAGGAAATGGGAATATCCCCAGAAGCCTGTTTGATGGTCGGTGATACCACCGTGGATATGCGCGCCGCGATTGCTGCCGGAGCCCAGAAAGTGGGTGTGTTATGCGGATTTGGCGAGGAGCCCGAACTTCGCCGATGCGATGCAGAAATGATCCTGACAACTACTGCAGAACTGGTAAATGTGTTGGTAGAATAGTGCCTGCGTCATGGAACGATTGTCAGCGAGAAACGTATATTTTGGTATAAACCGAGGCCGCCATTAGGTACCGGCCTTACCATGGTAAAAAGGAGAATGCTATGTTCCGAAAAATGTTGCCCATCATTCTGATCCTGACCCTTGTTCTGACCGCTTGCAGCTTCCACATCAGTCTCCCCTTCACGCAGCAGGCCGGACCGGTTACAACCGACGAGATCAATGTGCCTCTGCCCACCAATGCCACCCAGACCGTGGATCTAAGCCTGGAATTCGGAGCGGGAACCCTGAAATTGCATCCCGGTGCCAGTTCGCTTGTCTCCGGGACAGCCACATATAACATCAGCGACTTTAAGCCAACAGTAACTGTCAACGCCTCCACCGTCCGCATCGAGCAGGGAAACTGGCGGCTAACCGGGATCCCCGATTTTTCCAACATTAAGAACGAATGGGACCTGGCGCTGGGTAATATACCTCTCGCCCTGACAATTGACGCTGGCGCCTATCAAGCTGAATATGAGCTTGGCGGTCTTGCGCTGACCAACCTGACCATCTCGGATGGCGCCGCAGACTCCAAATTGAACTTCGCCTCCCCCAACCTGACTGAAATGTCACTCCTGAGCTACGGTACCGGTGCATCCAACGTTTCCCTGACCGGATTGGGGAATGCCAATTTCACCAGCCTGGAATTCAAGAGTGGCGCGGGAAATTACAATCTCGACTTTTCCGGTCAACTCCAGCGCAATGGTAGCGTCCACATCGAGACAGGTGTAAGCAACCTGACGCTGGTCATTCCCACCGGGATCCCCGTCCAGATTACGGTGAATGGCGGTCTGTCGAATGTCACACACGATTCCAGCTGGGCCAAGAATGGCAATGTCTACTCTCAGGCAGGCGCCGGACCGCAATTGACCCTCGTCGTCGAAATCGGGGCCGGAAATCTAACCATCACCCGCTAGCAGCCTTCGAGATTGTTCAAAACAAGATCGCGGGTCTCCATACGCCTCGCCTTCATGAAATGGCGGGGCGTTTTCATTTAGGAATATTCTTGAATATCTGACAGTTATCGGAGCTATTGGTCATATTTCAAGCATGACCTCCGTCACTTGTCTGGCAACCGGGCAGACAATACAATATAAGAAGATAAAAATTACCTTATTTTTGAAAAGGAACTTCCTATGCAAATAACTCGTCAGGCTGACTATGCCATCCGCGCCGTCCGATACCTTGCCAGGCAGGGTTCTAGCCAGCGCGTCGCTACTTCCACTGTGGCAAGAGAAATGAAAATCCCACCCTCTTTTCTAGCCAAGATTATCTCACAGTTGTCCATTGCTGGCCTGCTACATACCTCACGTGGTGCGCGTGGAGGCGTTTCGCTGGCGCATGAGCCGAAGGAAATTTCCGTGCTGGATGTGGTCGAAGCAATTGATGGGCCAATCCTGCTCAACGAGTGCGTTGGCGACCCAACCGGTTGTACTTTCATTGAGGAATGCCCGATGCACCCCATTTGGGTGGATGTCCAGCAGCAACTGGTGGAGCGCCTGCGCAATACCAACTTTGCCAGTCTAAAGAAGTAAAGGCTGTCGTTCTCTGCTCGTGACCAATAACGGCGTCTCCGCATTGCTGCCAACGCAGAAAATGCCGTAGAAAACCTATAGATCGATTCGCTTCTCTACCCCTCCCTGCGTATAATAGCAGGGAGGGAATTCTTTTCTTTCGACAGGAGACGAAGCATGACCGGACCTCGCACAGTCCGCGCCCCGCGCGGAACAACTCTGACATGTAAATCCTGGCTGACCGAAGCGCCCTTCCGCATGATCCAGAACAACCTCGACCCCGAAGTGGCCGAACGCCCCCAGGATTTGGTCGTCTACGGCGGCCGCGGACAGGCGGCCCGCAACTGGGATTGTTTCGATGCCATCCTCGAGTCGCTCAAAATCCTCGAAGACGATGAGACACTACTGGTGCAATCCGGCAAACCGGTGGCGGTCTTCAAGTCCCATAAAGACGCACCGCGCGTTCTCATCGCCAACTCCAACCTCGTCCCGCACTGGGCCACCTGGGAGCATTTTGATAAACTCGCTGCCCAGGGACTGATCATGTATGGGCAGATGACCGCCGGTTCGTGGATCTATATCGGCACACAGGGTATCCTGCAAGGGACGTACGAAACCTTCGGCGCTTTAGCTAAACTCAAAGGTTGGGGATCGCTCAAGGGCAAGTTCTGCTTGACGGCCGGCCTCGGTGGGATGGGCGGGGCCCAGCCGCTGGCCATTACAATGAACGAGGGCGTCGGCCTTATTGTGGAAGTGGACCCGGCACGTGCCAAGCGGCGCCTCGACATCGGTTACGTTGACCAGGTGGTGGATAACCTCGAAGAAGCGATGACTCTCGTCGAAGAATTCAAGGATAAAGAGAAACCCCAGTCCATCGGCCTGATCGGTAACGCCGCCGATGTCTATCAGGAACTGGGCATGCGTGGCGTCATCCCCGACGTGGTGACAGACCAAACCTCTGCGCATGAGGCGCTGATGTACGTTCCCACCGGGCTCTCGGTGGCCGCCGCGGACGAAATGCGCAAGTCGAATCCCATAGAGTACAAAAAGCGGGCGATGGCTTCCATGGCGCAACACGTACGCGCAATGCTTGAATTCCAACGCAAGGGCGCCGAAGTATTTGATTACGGCAACAACCTGCGCCAACAGGCCTACAACCACGGAGTGACCGACGCTTTCGAGTTCCCCGGCTTCGTCCCGGCTTACATCCGCCCGCTGTTCTGCGAGGGCAAAGGACCCTTCCGCTGGGTAGCGCTCTCCGGCGACCCTGAGGACATTTATAAGACGGACGCGGCAGTGCAGGACCTGTTCCCTGCCGATGACCACTTGCGCCGTTGGCTGAAGCTGGCGCGCGAAAAAGTCCCCTTCCAGGGACTTCCGGCGCGCATCTGCTGGCTTGGCTACGGAGAACGCCTCAAGGCTGGATTGAAATTCAACGAGATGGTGGCAAACGGGACCCTGAAAGCGCCCATCGTCATCGGGCGCGACCATCTTGACTGCGGCTCGGTCGCCAGCCCGAACCGCGAGACCGAGGCAATGAAGGACGGCTCGGATGCCATCTCCGACTGGGCCATCCTGAATGCGCTGATCAATGCCGTCGGCGGAGCCACCTGGGTCTCGTTCCACCACGGCGGCGGAGTGGGAATCGGCTACAGCCAGCACGCCGGTCAGGTCATTGTGGCCGACGGAACACCCGAAGCCGCTAGGCGGCTGGAGCGCGTTCTGACCACCGACCCGGGTATGGGCATCGTCCGTCACGCGGATGCCGGGTACGAGCAAGCCATCGAAGCAGCCCGGAGGCACGGCATCAAAATGCCAATGTTGAAGTGATTCGTGGAGATAGCAGCAGAATTTGTGAAGACAATGGCACAGGCAGCTGCACATCTACGGTTTCACACCCATTCCGCGGTACAATTCTGCCTTCATTTGGTTAACCGAGGTTGATAAAGAAATGGCAATAAAACGAATTGCAGTCCTCACCAGCGGCGGCGACGCCCAGGGCATGAATGCGGCCGTTCGAGCCGTGGTGCGTACCGCTTTGGATAAAGGGGCTGAAATTTACGCGATTTACGAGGGATACCAGGGATTAATCGAGGGTGGTGACTGTATAAAAAAAATGGACTGGGACTCAGTCGGTGGGATCTTGCACCGCGGCGGGACCATCATCGGGTCAGCCCGCAGTGAAGAGTTCCGCACCCGTGAAGGACGACAAAAAGCAGCCCGTAATCTGATCCGGAATGGGATTGACGGGCTTGTCGTCATCGGCGGCGACGGCTCGCTGACCGGGGCGAATGTCTTTCGACAGGAATGGCCATCGCTGGTTGACAATCTTGCCAAAAGCGGTGAAATAAGCGCCGAGGTTGCCAACGCATATCCCTGCCTGCTCATCGTCGGTTTGGTCGGTTCGATTGACAATGATTTCTCTGGTCCCGACATGACCATCGGTGCTGACAGCGCCCTGCACCGTATCACCGAGGCGGTCGACGCCATCACCAGCACTGCAGCCAGTCACCAGCGCACCTTCATCGTCAAGGTGATGGGACGCAACTGCGGTTACCTTGCGCTGTACAGCGCCCTGGCTACCGGCGCCGACTGGGTGCTGATCCCTGAAGCGCCTCCCGACGTGGATAACTGGCAAGAAGTGATGGTCGAACGCCTGAAAGCCGGCACCCAGGCTGGACGCCGTGATCACATCATCATCATTGCCGAAGGGGCTCGCGACCGCCAGGGCAAATACATCGGTAGTACTGATGTCCAAAGGGTGCTGGAAAAACACTTGGGCGAGGAAGTGCGCGTGACCGTGCTCGGGCACGTCCAGCGGGGTGGACGTCCGAGCGCTTACGACCGGATCCTGGCAACCCAGTTGGGTTACGAAGCGGTCGAAACCCTGCTCAATGCCAAACCCGAAGACGAACCCGTGGTGGTCGGAACCAAGGCCAACCACATCACCCATTTCCCACTCATGGAATGCGTGAATAAAACCAGAGCCGTGGTCGATGCCATCGCGGCCAAAGATTACGAAAAGGCCATGAGCCTGCGCAGCACCAGTTTCAAGGATGCCTTGAACACGTTAACTACGATGGTGCGCGCCCTGCCCCACCCGGCGGCTCCCGGTCAGAAACGTTTTCGCATCGCCGTCCTCAATTCCGGCGCGCCTGCCCCTGGGATGAACACCGCTGCCAGGGCGGCCATCCGCCTCGGTCTGGATCAGGGTCATATTCTGCTGGGAGTAAAAAACGGTTTCGATGGGCTGGCCAAGAACGAGATCCAGGAAATGAACTGGATGGACGTGACCGGCTGGGCTTCCCTGGGCGGATCCATGCTGGGCACCAGCCGCCTCGTCCCCCAGGGCAGTGACCTGTACGCCATTGCCCGCACGATTGAAAACAATTCCATCAACGCCCTGCTGGTCATCGGTGGCTGGAACGGTTACGAAGCGGTCCATACCATGCTCACCTCCCGGCCAAACTTCCCGGCCTTCAATATCCCGATCATCTGTCTGCCGGCTTCAATCAACAACAACCTTCCCGGCTCAGAGGTAAGTATTGGCTCAGATACCGCCCTCAACAGCATCGTTGATGCAGTGGACAAGATCAAACAGTCGGCGGTAGCCACCCGACGCTGTTTCGTGGTCGAAGTGATGGGACACTGGAGCGGCTACTTGGCCCTGATGAGCGGACTGGCAACCGGCGCGGAGCGGGTCTACATCCCCGAAGAAGGCGTCACTCTGCGGGACATGCAAGTTGATATCGGAAAACTTAATCGCGGCTTCGACGCTGGCAAGCGGCTCGGCCTGATCATCCGCGCCGAATACGCCAATAAAATATATACGACCGCCTTCATGTGCGCCCTGTTCGAAGAAGAAGGCCGGGATGTATTCGATGTGCGCCCGGCCGTCTTGGGCCACCTGCAGCAAGGCGGCGATCCCTCTCCCTTTGATCGCATCCAGGCCACACGGCTTTCCCGCCTGTGCCTGGAATATCTTATTAATGAATGCGATCAGGGCAGCAATAATTGCGCCTTCATCGGCCTGCAAAAAGGCAAGTTCAATTTCCATGACATGCGCGATTTCGAACGCATGATTGACGCCCGGTACGAACGTCCGAAGGAACAGTGGTGGCTTGAATTGAAAGGCATCGCCAGTCTGATGGCGAAGTTCAGTCCAACAGATTAGAAAGCACAAAAAGACAACCCGCTGGGTTGTCTTCTTTTTATAGAAGTAACAAAAGGGGTGGGGTTGAATAATCACACTTTATGCCCTGGTTCAAGGTTCTTACCCGGGGGCGAGAGAGACTCAAGAAATGTATAATAGGAGCAGCGAAAAGGAAGATTTATTGGATACTCCAAAACCTTCTGAACCGGGTTTTCTGCGCCGCACCATCGCAGGGAATTTTATTGATCTTCAAGGCTTGCCGGTCAGTCTGAAAATCCTGACCATAGGTGGATATCTGGCTGTCTTTGGCATGTTGTTCTTCACCTTGCTGGTCGAACTCGCCGGAGACCGCCTGAAAACGGTCGAGTATTCGCTGGCAGGACAAAACGATAGTGTGCCGCTCGTCGTCGTGGCTATCTCCGCCCTGGCTTTTATCCTGGGTTGGACCTACCTCCTGACCGGCGCCGCAGCCGCCCGAGCGCGCATCTTTCTACCGGTCCTGGTTCTGTTTGCCCTGCAATTATTCCTCGTGACGAATATAACTCTCCCGCTACTTTTCCTGGATGTGGCCTTCTTTTTGTCGGTTCTCGTCATTTATGGATTGACCTTCCGCACGCGTTTCTGGCGCGATTTGCCCGGTTTGCATTTCTTTGGCTGGCTCACAGGTGTTTCCGTTCTTGTCATCCTTTCGGTCGGAACGTCGGCAACAAATGCCGAGGTGGCGAGGGCACTTTCGGCAAATTTCTCTATTGTGCTATTGCTGACGCTTGTCTTCTGGGTCCTGCTGGGTCTTAGCATCATTGACTTGGGCATTAAGATCGGCCGGGGTTTCACCCGCATTGCCCGGAAATTCCTGCCTTTTTCGGTATCCAGCGCCCTGGTTGTGTTTGTGCTGCTCATCCACCCGGCAGTGGCTGCGCTGGTCTTCTGGATGACGCAGGATGGCTTTTGGTTGCTGGATGTTCTTTTTTCGATCCTGCTCATATTGGGCGCGCTGGTCTTGTGGATTGTCCGCCGTTGGTCGGTTTCCACCAGCGCTGTTTTCCTGACATTGAGTCTGGCCACTCCGGTGGTGGTGCTTGGGCTTTCCATGGCTTTTGCCGGGAAGGATTTTTCTGAACTCCTATTAAAAATGACCGGGATCTTCCCCCCCATGCTGCTGTTCGTTGGCCTGACCACCTACAACCTCTTCGGTATGGGAGTGACATTTACCAGCATGGATGGGCGCATCTTGCCCAAGCGCGCACGCGTGTTACTTTATTTTGGGACTCTCCTCCTGGTTGTGACCTGTATGCTGTTCATGTCCAACGAGCGCCTTGCAGAGACGAAGCAGCTCTCCCTGAATGTTCAAAACCTGATCAACAACCTGTTTGCCATGAGCGCTTTGTTCCTGGGTGTACCTTATATGGTCTGGATGGTGTGGAAACGGCGTGAAATACTGATCGGCCTAGAAAAGGATTTTTCAGGCCCGCCCCGGTGGCCATGGATGGGGCGGATCCCTGGTCCAGCCTGGATTGCGCTTAGCCTGATCCTATCCTGTGCCTGCACATGCCTAATGCTGGGAATATTGTATTGGCTGATTTGATCAAATGAATGTTGGTCTACTAAAAAGAGTATCAGCCTCTGAGTCCCCGCCGATTCATACCCGCCCTCCAATCTCTACTAGCTGAGGCCTGCTCGAGGCGGCTTTCGCAAAGAACATCATACCCGAGGGTATCCTCGAAGGGGTCAGAGGGGGATTAAAGATCAGATTAAGCGTCGATGCAACGAGCCGAAGGTTCCACTTTTTGATCCCCTTCCGGATAATCCCATCTCCCCATTCTCAACTCGTCTTTGCTCCAGAGGCCTTTATTGTTAGCCAATTATCGGCTTCTTTAGGTCTTAAAACCTTCGTCCGGACTGGTCATCGGAGGTGCAGGTCCACAACCTGGCGGAAGTGATACCCATAAATCGCGAACGTGATCGCCAGCGCAAAGAGTTCAGGGCGGCGGAAGAGCGTCCAGAAGATAAGCTTCCAGTATTGGACGCGTTCCTTGCCAAGAATCCCCAAACGAAAAACAGAACGGAAAAATGCCCGAATATATTCCCCATTCAACGGGATAGTGATCTTGGGTGCTTTGTATTCTCTCAGAAAGGTTTTGACGCGCATATAGTAATTCTTGGGAGTGTACAGGGTCTTCACGACGGCCCGATAGCCCTTTTGGAGCACATCAATATTCATTTCTTTTGGAATGATATTCGTCGCACCATCCACGTTATCACCTGAGAAGGATCCAACCAGCCGCCCGTCCAATTCCATGCGCTTATACAGCCGGGTCCCAACAGGAGCCTGCAACAGGCCGACCATGGCGGTCACGATGCCGCTTTTTTGGATGAAGTCAATCTGTCGTTGGAAAATGGATGGGGTATCGTTGTCAAAGCCAATAATGAAACCGCCCTGGACCTGCAGCCCGGCGCGCTGGATACGTTTCACGTCTGCCACCAGGTCGCGGTGCAGGTTCTGCTTCTTGTTACATTCGGCTAGGCTGTCATCGTCCGGTGTCTCAACGCCGATAAAGACTGTGTCGAAACCTGCCTGGGTCATCATATCCATTAAGGGTTCATCGTCGGCAATATTTATTGAAATCTCGGTATTAAACGGCATACCTTTCTTGCCTTTACGCCATTCGATCAACGCCGGAAGCAGGTCCTCCCGGAGGTGCTTTTTATTTCCGATCAAGTTATCGTCCACGAAGAAGACGGACTCGCGCCAGCCAAGCTGGTACAAACCGTCCAATTCGCGGATGATTTGTTCAGATGTCTTGACTCGCGGCAGGTGTCCGAACAGCGTGGTAATATTACAAAACTCACAATCAAAGGGGCAGCCGCGCGAATACTGGATCGACATGGTGGCGTAATGCTGCCGCTCTGCCAGTTCCCATAACGGAGCAGGCGTTTGCTGGATATCGGGGAATTCATCTGAGGTGTAAACGCGTTGAGCCTGGCCTCGTTCAAGATCCCACAAGAACGGGGCGAGGGTCATCTCGGCCTCGTTCAGTACGAAATGGTCCACATCTGGGAACTGCTCATATTCGGCAGTAAAGAGGGGGCCCCCGGCGACCACCTTCAACCCGGCAGCTTTACAGCGGGCAATAACCTTGTAGGTGGATTCCCTTTGAACAACCATGGCGCTAACGAAAACGTAATCGGCCCAAGCCAGGTCCTTATCTTTGAGCGTTCTTACGTTCAAATCCACCAAGCGCTTTTCCCATTCGGCGGGCAACATGGCGGCTACAGTCAGCAAACCAAGAGGCTGTGTTGAGGCCTTCTTACGGATAAATTTCAGGGCATGTTTAAAACTCCAAAACGTATCGGGGAATTCCGGGTAAACCAATAGAATCTTCATCGATACCTCCTACTGTAAACTCCAAAAAGAAACTGTTCTCAGGTAGTCTTTAGTGCAGTGGAGAAACAGGTGTTTCTGGTTGAACCATAAGGCCGATCGTCGAATTACAACCACCAAGCCTATATTAACAAGCGATTTTTGACTTTCCCCCGGCACCGGTTTTTTTTCAGGCAGACTCAGGATGCAGAAAATACGTAATAGTGAATTTCTTCAATTTTCATAAAACTTGGCGGAATTGTACTTCAAAATAATAAGGTCTTTCAGTTTGATAGAGAATGGATAGGTATTTGATAACTAAAACCCCCATCTGGTAGTTAGTTTCTATTGGGGGATATTGGAATAAACCGGCATAACTTGTGCTTTTGGGCCCCATACGGAAATCCCAATCCACCAAAGCAATTAGCCAAGGCGTCCATCAAATAGCATATCATCCCCGTAAGTGATATTGTCCCTGCAAAAGGATATGGTCACTGCCAGGAGATATGGTCCCCGCGCAGTACCCGCAGGGTGCAAGGGGCCACCGTCCCGGTGAATCCCAATCAGCATGGAGAAGGAAGTGGGCAATATACCGATGTGATCAATTGTAATCAGGTTGTGGGTTCGTGGAACTATACGGTATGAACTCTAAATCCGTGGTATTTAAAAAGATGCCCGGAAAGCGGGCCGAATCACTTTCGGGCATTGAGCAATATCGCTCAGGGATATGACTCAGGGAAATCGCTGTCTCCCTGCTCAATCCCTGGCAGGAACTCCAGATGGTTTTGTGGAGTTCCCTACGCCTTTTGCGTCATGTACAAAAGACTCTGTTTGCCACGTCCGGCAAGGCTTCAAAGGCCGGTCTGGCGAAATAATAACCTTGGAAAATGCTTATTCCTGCTTCACTAAGCCAGTGATACTCACCGGCACTTTCAACCCCTTCGGCAACGATTTCAATGCACAGGCTTTCACAGATCTTCTGAATGCCTAAGAAAATCCTCTGCTTTACAAAGTCCCATTGGATGTTCCCGATCAAATGGCGGTCGAGTTTTATATAATACGGCTGGTATTCCACTAACAGTTTTAATCCGGAATACCCCGCCCCGAAATCGTCGATTGCAGTTTCAAAACCGAATTCTTGAATGGTGCGCAAGTATTTAACCAAATTCCTCTGCTCTGTCAGGCTCTCGGTTTCGAGCACTTCAAATATGATGTTTTCTGCCGGGATCCCGCTTTCAATCGATGCCAGGAATGTGGCCGTGATACTCAGATCGACCTCAAAGATGCTTTGTGCAGACAGGTTCAGGTTCAAACGGTTGGGGATTTTCAACCTGCTGGCCAGGTCGATGGCTTTGCGACGGCAGATTTCGTCGAATCTCAAAATATCATTTTGGGGTACCTGGGCAAAAACTGAGGCCGAAGGTTCGCCGTGCGGTCCGCGTACGAGGGCTTCAAAGGAAATGATCTCCCGATTGCGGATGTTCACGATCGGTTGGAAGGCAAAGCTGAATTTGAAACCCATTTCACCGCTGGTATTTATTGGATTGTTTTGCATGCCAATTCGATACTGATCTCGCATAATTCTCTTCCTGGCCTTGAAGGGATGTGATGCTCTTTCTTATTCCCCGGTACGGGCTGTCGACCTAAAGGTCGGTGTGGTGGATTCACTCGATGCGTTCATCCTTAACATCATAATCATCTAAAAGCTAAAGTGCCATCCTATTATGAAGGTTCTTCAGTGCCCTATTATTAACCAGTTTGAGGCACAATAAACATATACCCGTCCTTACTGCGTCCTGTGCAAAAAATGTAGATTCATATTAAAGCAATCGTCAAAATCTTGATCGTTCAAAATTCACGTATTGACTGCATACTGAGGAAAGAGGTGAGCCCAAATGGTTGTAATTCCCTTTATTTTGATCATTCAAAGTTCTTGTATTTATGTTTACAGCAGTATAAGACTTGAGAAGTGTTCCTAAAAAAACCATATTCTGCGATTGGCAGAATCCCCTTAATCATCACTCTTCTTCTAGGCCAAATTGTTCCCTTCGGGGAGGAATGTTAGCCCTTGCAAATTTATACGGTACAATTCCTGTATGCCTTCCGATACCCAGGTTATCTACTCCATGATGCGCGTTGGGCGAATCCATCCCCCCAACAAACAAGTCCTGCGCGACATTTCCCTCGGTTTCTACTTTGGCGCCAAGATCGGCGTGCTCGGCCTTAATGGTGCCGGCAAGTCCACGCTTCTGCGCATTATGGCGGGCGTGGATACCGATTTCGTCGGCGAGATCGCCATCAGCAAGGGCTATACCACCGGTCTGCTCGAACAGGAACCGCACCTCGACGAAAGCAAGACCGTCATTGAGGTTGTGCGCGAAGCCGTCCTGCCCATCGTGAAATTGCTCGCCCGCTACGACGAGGTCAACGCTGCATTCTCTGCACTGGATGCAAACTTCGATGCACTGATTTCCGAACAGGCTAAACTACAGGAGGAGCTTGACAAGCACGACGCTTGGAACCTCGATTCGCACCTGGACCTGGCGATGGACGCCCTGCGTTGTCCACCTGCAGACACGCCGATTAAAGTCCTATCCGGTGGGGAACGTCGTCGCGTCGCCCTGACCCGTTTGCTGCTGACTGAACCTGACATCCTCCTGCTCGACGAACCCACCAACCACCTTGACGCTGAGTCGGTGGCCTGGCTTGAACATCACCTGCGCGACTACAAAGGGACGGTTATCGCCGTCACCCATGATCGTTACTTCCTCGATAACGTTGCAGGCTGGATCTTGGAACTCGACCGCGGCTATGGCATACCATGGAAAGGGAATTACTCATCCTGGTTGGAGCAGAAGAAGGAAGTATTGCGCCTGGAGGAAAAAACCGAGTCCAGGCGCCAAAAGACACTCGAGCGTGAACTGGAGTGGGTACGCATGTCCCCAAAGGCGCGGCAAGCCAAAGGTCAGGCCCGCCTGACGGCTTACGAAAAACTCCTGTCGCAGGAAGTCGAAAAGTACCGCAGCGAGCAGGAGATCTACATCCCGCCCGGTCCGCGCCTGGGGGACATCGTCATCGAACTGGAGAACGTTACAAAGGGCTACGGAAACCGGCTCCTGCTGGAAGGGTTCAGTGCCAAATTTCCACCCGGATCCATCGTTGGCATCATCGGGCCGAATGGGGCGGGCAAGACCACCCTGCTCCGCATGATCACCGGGCAGGAAAAACCGGACATCGGGGCCATCCACATTGGCGAGACGGTTAAGTGGGCCTACGCCGACCAGACCCGCAAACTCGACCCGGAAAAGACGGTCTGGGAGGAGATCACCGGTAGCGCCGAGACGTTGACCTTGGGCACCCGCATAATGAACTCGCGCGCCTACGTCTCATCGTTCAACTTCATGGGCACCGACCAGCAGAAAAAGGTGGGTACGCTTTCCGGCGGGGAACGGAACCGAGTACATTTGGCGAAAACCCTCACCGAGGGCGCCAACGTGCTCCTGCTCGACGAGCCCACCAACGACCTGGACGTGAACACGCTGCGGGCGCTTGAGGAAGCACTGGAGAACTTCGCCGGTTGTGCAATCGTGGTCAGCCATGATCGTTGGTTCCTGGACCGCATCTGCACCCATATCCTGGCGTTCGAAGGTGATAGTCAGGCGCACCTGTTCCTTGGAAACTGGAGCGACTACGAAGCCCACATGCAGGAAACCTTCGGCAAAGACCTCCAGCCCCATCGGGTAAAATACCGGATGCTGAAACGATAAAACATGTTGTCTGGTACGTCAAAAGTACCATACTTTACGCTGGAATATATGTGCTGAATTCGTGGCAGATACCAACAAACCGGTAAAGACAAGTTTCCAATTTTAACCAAGAAGCAGTATACTATTTGCAATGCCCGAAAGCGCACTCACCCATCTCGAATGTCCCGAATGCGGACGCAAATTCAATGCCGACCGGGTGCAGAATTTCTGCGAAGACTGCTGCTCACCACTTTTGGCACGCTACAATCTGGTCAGAGTGGCCACCAGCGTGACCCGCACACAGGTATCCGCCCGTCCGCGCGGAATGTGGCGCTGGGCAGAACTCCTTCCTGTCCGCAAAGAGAAATTCCGCCTGACGCTGGGCGAGGGAGACACTCCGCTCCTGCCCGCTCTGCGCTTGGGAAAAACACTAAATATTAAGCACCTTTTCATCAAAGACGAATCCCCCAACCCGACCGGTTCATTCAAAGCCCGCGGTCTGTGTGTGGCCGTTGCACGGGCGCTGGAACTTGGTCGTAGGGAATTCGTCATCCCCACTGCGGGGAACGCCGGGGGCGCGTTAGCCTTTTATGCTGCCCGTAGCGGTGCCAAGGCACACGTCTTCATGCCGAACGACGCCCCGCGCGCCAACCAGGAAGAAGTCCGGGCTGCGGGCGCAGACCTGCAGCTGGTAGACGGTCTCATCAGCGACGCAGCCCGTCTGTCAGAGGAAGCCGCCAAAGGTAAACGCTGGTTCAACGTCTCGACCTTCAAGGAGCCTTACCGCGCCGAGGGAAAAAAGACGATGGGACTGGAGCTGGCTGAATCCTTCGACTGGCACCTGCCAGATGTGATCATTTTTCCCACTGGCGGCGGGACGGGGCTGGTGGGCATGTGGAAGGCCTTCAATGAGTTGGAAACCCTGGGTTGGATTGGCTCCAAACGCCCGCGCATGGTAGCGGTCCAGGCTGACGGCTGTGCGCCGGTGGTGCGCGCCTTTGAGAGTGGCGCGCAACGTACCGTGACCTGGCAAAACGCTCATACCTTGGCAGCTGGGTTACGAGTCCCGAACGCCTTCGCCGACCGGCTGATCCTGCGGGTCCTGCGAGAGAGCGGAGGGACGGCACTGACCGTCAGTGACGCTGAAATCCTGGAAGCACGCCGAGAAATGGCACATGCGGAGGGTCTGCTTGCATGCCCGGAAGGCGCAGCGACACTGGCAGGTCTGCGTCATCTGGTCAAGAATGGTTGGATTCAACCGGACGAAACCGTTGTATTATTTAACACAGGAATTGGTTTAAAGTATATCTAGAGAACCTATGGCAGACGAAGAAACCAAGTCAACCTTGGAATTCCTCTACAATGTCAGCCGCGAGTTGGCCTCGGCGCTAGAACTGCGCACAGTTCTACAGCGTATTCTTTTTCAGTCACTCAAATACGTGGGCGGTGAACGCGCCAGTATTGTGGTACTGGATGATAACGGCAAGGCCGTTGACTCAGCCATCGTTTACGGACGCAAAATCCACGACCATACCACCCAGCAGTTACGTGAGACCGTTGAACGCGGACTGGCCGGGTGGGTCGTCCGCCACCGGCAACCGGCTTGGGTACCGGATACTAGTCGCGACGAGCGATGGCTTCGTCGCCCCGATGATGCACTTGACCAATCCGGGGCAAAAGCTGCCTTGTGTGTACCGTTGATGGCGCGCGAGCGTCTGGTAGGTGTGTTGACGCTGGTCCACCCTGAACCGGGGGCGTACAACAAAGAACATTTCAGCCTGATGCAGGCTATCGCCGACCAGTCCGGGATTGCAGTTCTGAATGCCCGTCTTTACGCCGAAAGCCAGCGACAAGCACGCGTCATGACCGCCCTGGCAGCCAGCGCGGCAGCAATCAACGCCAGCGTACGCATGGACGAAGTGCTCCAGCGCATTTTGGATGAGACCATTCAGGCTTTACAGGTGGAGACGGTCGCCCTGGCACTCGTAGAGGCCAACTGGGACCTGGTCTTCCACGCCGCCACGGGAGAACACAAGGAAGGGATCGTGGGGAAACGCGTCTTGGCCGGACAAGGCGTAATCGGTTGGGTGGCCCACGAGGGCGAAGGTGTGGTCATACCAACCGTACGCGAAGACAAGCGTTTTGTACCCGGCGAGCAGTTTGACGGTCTCGATGTGCACGCCATGGTGGTTGCCCCGATTTATGCCCAGGGACGGGTCATCGGCATCCTGCAAGCCATCAATCCCATCTCCGGCGTATTCGACCCAGATGCCCTGCTGGTACTGACAGGCATCGGCAATCTAGCCGGTTCAACCATCCAGCATGCTCAGTTATTCGAGCGGTTGCAGGCAGCCCATAAGCGTTACCGTGAGTTATTTGACGATAGCGTGGACCCTATCCTGGTCACCAGCTGGAACGGGGAAATCCATGAGTCCAACCGCCAGGCGGCGGTTATCACCGAATATACATCCCGGCAGTTGCAGGGTATGATGATTGATCAATTGCTAGTAATGACGCCTGGCGATAACATGATTAGTATGGAAAAGCTCAAGAGCGGGAAAATAATCAGTTATGAAGCCGTGCTGAAGAACAAGGGCGGAAGGAAGATCCCTATCCAGGTTAATGTGCGAAAAGTAGTGTTTGAAGAAGCCGAATCCCTGCAATGGCTGATGCGAGATATCAGCGAACGCAAAGACTTGGATTCCCTACGCGAAGAGCTGACCTCTATGATTTACCACGATTTGCGTTCTCCGCTGGCAAACATCATCACCAGCCTGGACGTACTTTCGACTATGTTTCCCAACCCGGAAAACGAGACAATCCAATCAGTGACAACAATCGCTCGTCGTTCCACAGACCGCATCCAGCGGCTGGTCAGTTCCCTGCTCGACATCAACCGCTTGGAATCAGGTCAGACCATCGTTTCGCAACAAACTGTGACTCCTGCAATACTTGCCGAGGACGCGATTGATGCCGTCCGCCCGATGGCGGAGAGCCGGCACCAGACACTGACAAGCCTATTATCAGAGAAATTATTGCCCGTCTGGGTGGACGTGGATATGATCCGCCGCGTGCTCATCAACCTGATGGAGAATGCCTCAAAATTTACAGCACCAGAAGGCAAAATCGAACTGGGTGGCCAGCAGGAAGGCGATTGGGTGCAATTATGGGTGCAGGATAATGGTTCCGGCATCCCCTTCACCGAACAGGAACATATCTTTGAAAAATTCACCCGACTCAATGGGCAGGATAATGCCAGCGGCTTGGGAGTGGGGCTGGCCTTTTGCCGGTTGGCCGTCAACGGTCACGGTGGAAAGATCTGGGTCGAGAGCGAAGTTGGCAAAGGGTCCAAATTTATTCTGACCCTGCCGGTTGCCAAAGAAAAATAGGACTTTCAGGAGAAAGCATGCAGTCCATTGCCACTGATATTTATATTGATGACCAATACCTGGGTGCGACACTCGGAGTAATTTATCTGTCCCATGGGCTGGTCCAGATTGACGCACCACCCTCACCGGAGGATGGGCGCGCTTGGCGCGCCGCCCTGCTAAACTTGGGAGGTGGTTCCGAACGTCTGCTCGTCAATCTCGATTCGCACCCGGATCGGACACTGGGTGCGCGAGCAATGGATTGCACGATCGTCGCACAGGAAAAGACCGCTCACGTCTTCCGCACCCGCCCGACAACCTTCAAGGCCCAAGGTGAGGAAACCGGCGCGGACTGGGAAAGCATCCCAGGCCTGGGAAATATCCGCTGGGTTCCACCGGAGATCACCTTCAGCCACCAGATGACCATCCACTGGGGTGAATCACCCGTTGTGTTGGAACACCATCCCGGCCCAACCTCCGGAGCCACGTGGGTCATCCTGCCGGAAGCCAAAGTGGTCTTTGTCGGTGATGCGGTGCTCAAAAATCAGCCGCCCTTCCTGGCTGGAGCAGATCTGCCGGTCTGGCTGGATACACTGAAGCTCCTGCTTTCCCCCGCCTACCGAAACTGGCTGGTGGTCAGCGGGCGTGGCGGAGTGGTGTCTGCCGACGTAATCCGAGCGCAGAAAGATTATCTTGACCATGTTCTTAATAAAGTCGAAAAGCTGGCCAAGAAGAAATCTGCACCGGAGGCGGTTGAAAATCTAATCACGCCTTTGTTGAATCAGTTCAAAATCCCCGCCAGTCAACTACAGAAATACTCTCGGCGTCTGCGCTATGGCTTGCATCGTTATTACGCCCGGCATTACCGTTCATCCGGCAGTGGAAGCGGAGAGGAGTAAGAATCGTGTGACAGAGTCATACCAGCCAATCTTTGAAGTGACCCGGGGCCGCATTGTTGAATCTATCCATTTCGGGGCTGTGGCCGTGGTTGACTCAGGTGGCCGCTTGCTTGCCGGGCTCGGTGACTCGAAAGCAATAACCTTCCTACGCTCCAGTGCCAAACCTTTCCAGGCGCTCCCGTTCATCGAGCGCGGTGGCGACCAGACCTTTCACCTGACCTCAAAAGAAGTGGCTCTTATCTGCGGGTCCCATGATGGCACTGACGAGCACGTTGAGGTGCTCAAAGGTATCCAAGCCAAAGTGGGCGTACAGGAAAGGGACCTGTTGTGCGGAGTGCATCCGATGTCGCATTTGCCCACAGTCGAAGCAATGCGGGCTCGCGGCGAAGTTCCGACCCCGAACCGGCACAACTGTTCCGGCAAGCACACCGGAATGTTGGCCGCCGCCCGAATGCGCGGCCTGCCGATTGCAGATTACATCAATCCCGAACACCCGGTCCAGAAAGCCATCCTGGAAACGCTGGCAGAGATGTGCAGCGTCCCAGTGGAGCAGATCGAAGTGGGCATTGACGGTTGTTCAGTTCCAAATTTCGCCATCCCACTCTACAATGCTGCGCTGGGCTTCGCCCGCTTGTGCGACCCGCGAGGTCTCCTGGTGGAACGAGCCACGGCCTGCCGCCGTATAACCCAATCCATGATGGCAAACCCGGCCATGGTCGGTGGTCCGGGCCGATTCGACACGCTTCTGATGGAAGCCTGCTCGGGGCACATTGTGGCGAAAGGTGGAGCAGAAGGGTACATGATCTTGGGCATTATGGGCGGAGTGCTGGGTGCCGAATCGCCGGGCGTTGGTATCGCCTTCAAAATCTCTGACGGCGATCCTAAGATCCAGAAAGCGAATGGCGGAATCTACCATCGCGTCCGCCCGGCTGTTGCCCTGGAAATCCTTCGTCAAATGGGGTACATCGGTAAAAAGGAACTGGAAAAGCTGGCAACTGATTTTGGCCCGGTAAAGCCGGTGACCAACTGGCGCAAAATGGTGGTTGGCGAGGCCCGTCCGGCTTTCACCTTGCAAAGAACCGAACAACCTTCATGACCGATCTCGCAATACTCGCCCGGCAGGTGAACCAGCACCTGCTGGATTTTTATGGACAGCCCACCTGGCGCAATCCCCTTCCGCCGGTGGATGAACTCATCTCGACCATCCTTTCCCAAAATACAAACGACGCCAACCGGGACAGGGCTTTCAAGTCGCTCCGTCAGCATTTTCCAACCTGGGAACAGGTGCGCGATGCAGACCCCGGGTTGGTGACCGCCGCGATCCGCCCAGCGGGGCTTGCCAACCAGAAAGGACCGCGCATCCAGCAAGTCTTGCGCAGTATTTCTGCTGAACGCGGTTCGTTTGACTTGTATTTCCTAAAAGACCTGCCACTGGAACAAGCACGCGCCTGGCTGATGAAGTTCAAGGGTGTCGGCCCGAAGACGGCAGCCATTGTCCTGCTCTTTTCATTGGATCGACCAGCCTTCCCCGTTGATACGCATATTTACCGGGTGACGGGGCGCATCGGTCTGCGCCCGGAAAAGATGACGGTGGAGGAAGCACACGTTCACCTGGAGAAATTTCTCCCTCCGGAATCATTTTTCGCTGCCCACCTGAACCTCATCCGACTGGGGCGTGAAATCTGCGCAGCCCGCAAACCTGCCTGCACGCGCTGTCCGTTGCGAGGACCTTGCAAATATGCAAACCCATAGGAAATAAATCGGATATATAATAGGCTTACATCATTTCAGGAAAGGAGGTGATGGAGATGCTGTACAGCATCCGCGAATATGGCCAAGGATTAGTAGAGTATGTATTCCTTATTAGTTTGATTGCTCTAATTGTCATTGCTGTTTTACTCATCCTCGGTCCGACCATCGGTAATGTTTTCAGCAATTTGAATAGCAGATTGGTGACCTTCTGAAAACAAATCTCCCGCCAAAACAGCGGGAGATCTCTTTAAACCCCAAGAAGCTCAAGCAGTCCATCCGCATAAAACGCCAGGTTCCCCGGCCCGAATTCGTCCAACCGCTTCAAGACAGCTTTGAATAGCTGACCAGACTCGTCGCCCTGGATTTTTTCATTTTCATAAAAGCCAGTGTCAGATATTCGACCCCCGTAGACCAGGACTACCTCGTGCCCACACCTACCTTTATAAGAGTAAATATTCTCCAGCATGCCCACGTAGCGGGCCTCTGCCAGGTCTGCGGCAACCACCTCGCGGAACTCACGCCAGATAGTTTCTTAGCCGCCTTCGCCAAATTCTATCGTCTCTCCGAGTGGACAATGTTAGAGGCGCCCATTCTCGCGAAATTCGGTCACCAGTATGCGATTGCCGTGGCGGCAAACGCAGATGGCAATCGGGCGGATTCTTTTTTCGTGCCTATTCCCCTCACCCCGCGCCGTTCTCCCCTTGGAAGCGAGATGCAGGGGTAATAGCAGCCTGCATGGACCACGGCCCGGTCCACGTTACTGTGACGGGTAGGACTTTGCCGCCCAGGTTTTGGTCGCTCTCAACGAAGACCAGCTTATTAGTCGGCGTGCGGCCTCGCCAACGCCCTTTGACCTTGTCTTCGAATAGCACTTTGACCTCTTGCCCTAGATAACGGGCATTGATCTCGCCGCCGATTTTCTCCTGCAAATCTTCCAGCAGGCGGAACCGACGCATTTTCTCTTCTTCAGGCACATCATCGGGATACCGGCGCTCCGAGACCGTACCGGGCCGCGGCGAGTAGCGCGCCAGATGCGCCACATCCAGACGCAGGTCTTCAAGGAGATGGTAGGTTTCCATGAACTGAAATTCGGTCTCGCCGGGAAAACCGACAATAATATCGGTAGCGATCGAACAACCAGGAATGCGCTCGCGAATTTTCGCCACAATGCGACGGTAGTCAGCTTGGGTGTAGCCGCGGCGCATTTTCTTCAGGATTTCGTTATCGCCTGCCTGGATGGGAATTTCGATATGCGGCATCACTTTGGGCAGTTCCGCCACGGTATCCATGATATCTTCGCCAAAATAATTCGGGTGAGAGGTAAGGAAGCGGATGCGTTCCAGACCTTCGACCCGTGTCAGTCCATTTAGCAGCGCTGCCAGGTTTAAACCCTCTGGCTGGTCTTTCCCATAGCGGTCCACGATCTGACCGAGCAGGGTAATCTCTTTGACGCCCTGCGCGGCAAGAGAACGGGCTTCACCTGCAATCTCATCCGCCGGGCGCGAACGTTCGGCTCCCCGCCGGGATGGGATGATGCAGAACGTGCAAGCGTGCGAACAGCCCAGCACCACGGGCATAAACACAGAAACAGTCGTTCCGCGCTCATGCTCCGGTAGAATGAGATCACCATCCATAAAAGCAAACCGGTCCTCGATCTCGCGAGCCTCGAGCGTCCGTGCTTCGCCCTGAGTTAAAAACGATATGAGCGGGCCCGGGTCCGAGGGCGGGGAGAATACATCTACAAAAGGAAACTTGGCGCGCAATTTCTCAATATCCCGGATACCGACCAGACAGCCCATCAAATTGATCACCAGACTGGGATTTTTAGTTTTTAGGGGTCGCAGGGAGCTTAAACGGCCGTAAGCCTTATCTTCGGCAGACTGGCGCACGACGCAGGTGTTTAACACAATCACATCGGCATCATCGGCTTTACCGGTAAATTCGTAGCCCAGGCGTTCAAGGGCCGACCCCAGGCGCTGCGAGTCGGCCACGTTCATCTGGCAACCTTCGGTCCAAACGTGGTATTTTTTCATGGGGCGTGAATTATACCAAGCTTAGGTGAGCAGAGGGGACAACCCGCCACTAGTTGAGGCGGCTACAAGCCGCCATCAACTGCCCTGCAGAGGAGGGGTTATACCTGCTGCCTCGCAACCCCTCAAGGTATGGTAAAATCTTTCCGCCCGGAGGGATGGCCGAGTGGTTTAAGGCAACTGACTTGAAATCAGTCGTGGCTGCAAGGTCACCGGGGGTTCGAATCCCTCTCCCTCCGCCTTACCATCTTCCGGGATTTAATAACTGCATATGGGGAGGTGCCAGAGTGGCCGATTGGGCTCGCCTGCTAAGTGAGTGCTGGGACTTAAAACTCAGCCGCGGGTTCGAATCCCGCCCTCCCCGC
>JBGPQK010000004.1:0-85541 GCA_041489005.1 Anaerolineae bacterium | reverse complement strand
TGTGTTGGTGATTGACCGCGATGGAGTTTATCGAAAGATCGCCCCCACCAATCCTGAATTACTGGTCAAACCGTCGAAGGAGCTGCTCGGTAAAAATTTGCGAGATGTCTTCCCGTCTGAACAGGTTGAGACCTTTCTCAGTGTTATGCAACAGGTTTTGGATACAAAACAAACTGCGCATATCGAATATGACCTAAATATAAGCAAGCAAACAGTGCGGTTCGAGACGTCCATCTCGTTAATGACAGAAGACAGCACTCTCTGGGTGGCGCGCGACATTACCGAGCGCAAGCGCTTTGAATTGATCCAGAATGCAATTTCCAGGATCGCCCAAGCCGCATTGACCAGCGAGGGGATCGATCCGCTTTTCCCTTCCATTCACTCCATCCTTGGAGAATTGATCCCGGCTGAGAATTTCTACATTGCATTGTACGACCCGGCCAGCAACCTGGTCAGCTTCCCCTATTACATTGATCAATATGACGAACCCCCCCCCGCACCGACTCAAATCCATGGCCTGACCGGATATGTACTGCGTACGGAACGTCCCTTGCTGGCGACTCGGGAGATCTTTGACAGTCTTGTCCAACAAGGTGAAGTGGAGGCGGTGGGGACGCCGAGTGTGGACTGGATGGGTGCACCATTAAAAGTGGAAGGTCGCTTGATTGGCGTCATGGCGGTGCAAAGTTATACACAGGGGATCCATTACGACCAGGAGGACTTGAACCTTTTGGAGTTCGTCTCCACCCAGGTTGCCCAGGCGATCGGACGCAAGCGTTTGGAGCAGGAGATACGCAGTCTAGCTTTAACCGATGAGCTTACCGGGTTGTACAACCGGAGAGGCTTTACCCTCTTGGCCGAACAGGAGATGAAACTATCATACCGATTTAAGAGAAGCATATTGTTGTTCTTTGTAGATGTGGACGACCTGAAGACGATCAATGATACCCTGGGGCACGCCCATGGCGACCTGGCGTTGAAGGAGGTGGCCGCCATATTAAAAGAAATATTTCGCGAAGCGGATATCCCGGCCCGTTTTGGCGGGGATGAGTTTGTTGTCCTTGCACCGGATTCATCCATGGAAAGCGCGGATATCCTGACAAACCGCCTCCAGACCTCCCTGGAGGCACGCAACCGGCAGGGCAAACGACCCTATCATCTAACCCTCAGCATGGGAATCGCGCGCTATGATCCTGAGGCTCCCTGCACAGTGACTGAATTGATCGCCCAGGCAGATGACCTGATGTACCGCCAGAAACAAGCCAGGAAAGGAAAATTGTAGGCCAGTATTTTTACCAGCGCAGGAACGACTTCGCGTACCGGGGGATTGAGGCCTTGACAAAAGAACAGATGTTCTATATAATCAATTTCGATGATAAAACCATGGGAGAGTTTGATTTCTCGGCTGGGTACCCGGCGCACCAAGGGGAGGCGGTATTTTGAGCTGGATGAAAGCCTGCATGCGATGCTGGTGGCACTGGCCGAACGGGAGCAGAGATCGGCGCAGGAGGTGCAGGCAGACCTGCTGAGGACGGCCTTGGCGCAGCAGCAGAGGCACGGGGAGTTGTATAACCACTGGCAGGTGCTGTCGCCGCGCGAGCAGGAGGTCACGGCTTTGGCATGCCGGGGATATACCAACCGCCAGATGGCGGCGCGGTTGGGGGTGGCGGAAGAGACGGTGAAGACGCATATGCGCAATGCGCTGGTGAAGTTCAACCTGCATGGGAAGGGGGAACTGCGGATGGCGCTGGGAGAGTGGGATTTTTCGGAGTGGGAGTGAGGGGGGATGGAGGTCTGAATCCAAGTCTCAGGAGAAGGCGGGAGGTATAGCGACGGAGACGCCGCTTAGAGCAGAGGGGTTTGAATCCGGGCTTCGGTGGGAAGGCGAGAGCAAAATCCCCAGCCTGGAAGGGCTGGGGATTTTGCTATTTTGTGACCAGATTTCTTGCCTGCTCCACATACGCCAATGACTGGTGACGGAAGTATGTGTTGTAAAGCGTGGCATAGTGCCCACCCTGCTGGAGCAGTCCGTCGTGATTGCCCTCTTCGAGAATTCTCCCCTTTTCCAATACGATGATCCGGTCGGCGGCCTTGACCGTGGACAGGCGGTGGGCGATCAGGATGCTGGTGGACTCAGCCAGGATCATGCTCAATGCCTGCTGAATCTGCCATTCTGTGAACGGGTCGATGCTGGCGGTGGCCTCGTCCAGGACGAAAATGGCAGGTTTTTGCATCAACACGCGCAGCAATGCCACTAACTGGCGTTGTCCCATCGAGAGCATGGTACCGCGTTCACCGACAACCGTTGCAAGGCCGTTCGGCAAAGTCTCTAGCCATTCACCGTCGCCAATTTTCCGCGCCATGGACATAATATCCGCATTGGTAACACATTCAGGTTCGGGGCAGGCGTAGCGGATGTTTTCGGCAACAGTCCCGGAGAAGAGGAACGGGATCTGCGACACGATGCCCAACTGGCGCCGGTATTGCTGTAGGTTGAAGGTGCGGATATCGGCTCCGTCTACCAGGATGCGTCCGGACTGGAACTCGTAAAAACGCGCAATCAATTTTGCCAGCGATGATTTTCCCGCACCGGTGTGGCCCACAATGGCAAGGTTTTCGCCGGGATGGATGGTCAGGCTGAAATCAATCAGGACCGGTTCCTGGTCCACATAGCGGAATGAAACGTTTTCGAAGCGGATCCCACCCTTCAATTTCAGAACATCCCGTCGCTCAGTCTGAACCACGTTCGGCTCGGCGTCCATCAAAGCGAAGATGCGCTCGGCGGCGCTTAACCCGGATTGAATATTGGACCAAAAAGCAGACAGGTTCATGACCGGGTCAAAAAAGCGGCCCAGGCTGATGATGAACAGGTACCACACGCCTATGGTTACAGCTCCCTGGGCGGCGCTCAAGCCACCGGCGTAGACCAGCGCGGCGGTGGCAATCCCGGCCAGGGTGTTCAGCGCAGGCCAGACCAGGGCCAGGATAAAACCCCGCCAGACGTTGACCCGGTAGGAGGTCCGGTTGGCGGCGTGGAATGTCTCGAAGATGCCGGATTCCTGGCGGAAGTTCTTGGCGATGGCAATACCGCTGACCGTCTCCTTGATGGCCGAGTTAACGTCAGCCATAGCTTGCATCCCGCTCCTGGTCACCTTGCGGGCCATGCGCCGGAAAAAGAGCGCCAGCAGGAAAATGAACGGCAGGAAAGCAAAGAGCACAAGGGACAGCCGCCACTCAGTGCGGACGATAATGATGCCGAGTAGAATGGCATTGAGAATCTGGGCGGAAACGTCGGTGATGATGGTAACCAATTCTCCCAATGTGATGGTGTCGGCGTTGATACGCGAGACGATGCGCCCGGACGAGAACTGGTCGTAGAAGGACAGATCATGATCAACTGCCGCGCGGAAAGCAAGGAGGCGCAAGTTGAGGACTACATCACCCACCGTGCGGACCGTGAGCCTGCGGCGGGCCCAGTTTAATCCCCAGTCGGCGATGCCGATAAAAAGAACGATCCCGCCGATAAGTAGGCTGGCGGTGAGGCTGGGCAGGATCTTAAGTGTGTCAAGCCCTTTGCTGATGATAACCGGCTGCGCGGCGGTGATAACAGCCAGGAGGAGGGTCAAGAGGAGAATGACAACCACCCGTTTGCGCTGGGCGGTGAAATAGTCAAGGATGCGTTGCGCCAGGTCGCGGTCATTATACTGGCGGTCATATTTTTCTTCGTTAAGACCTTCGTAAAAACCCATGGACAAAAGCGATCAGGTAATAAGGGATTGGGAATCAGGAAACCCGATTACCCAATTACCTGACTCCTATTCTCTGAATATACGGGCATAAGCATCGGAAGTCTTCAAGAGTTCATCGTGATTCCCGATGGCAGCGATGCGTCCTTTGCGTAGGACTATGATCAGGTCGGCCCAGCGGATTTGAGACAGGCGGTGAGTGATAATAAGCGTGGTCCGGCCCCTGGCCGCGGCGGCGATGGCGCGCTGGATTCTATCCTCGGTGGCGGAGTCGATGGCGCTGGTGGAATCATCCAGGATCAGGATGCGCGGGTCGGTCAGGAAGGCGCGTGCAATCGCCAGGCGCTGTCGCTGCCCTCCCGAGAGGGTCACACCGCGCTCGCCGATGACCGTCTGGTAGCCTTTTTCAAACTGGTTGATGAACTCATCGGCCTGGGCGGATCTGGCAGCGGTTTCGATTTCTTCCTTAGTGGCCCTGGGCTTGCCAAAAGCGATATTATCAGCCACCGAACGGGAGAAGAGGAAGACATCCTGTTCAATGATGGAAATTTGAGAACGCAGGGAGGCCAGATTCCAGTCCCGGACATCCACCCCATCCACGAGGACTTTTCCGCCTGTAGCGTCATAGGTGCGATTGACCAGTTTTGCCAGCGATGTCTTACCGGTGCCAGTCTGCCCGACGATGGCCACGGTCTGCCCCGGCTTAACGGTGAAGGAAACGTCGCGCAGTACCGCCTCACCGGTGGGGTAAGCGAAAGTCAGATTGTGGAATTCGATTTCGCCGCGCATGGGCTGGGTGTAACCGGCAGCATTCTGGTCCAGGTTGGTTTCGCGGTTGATCAGGTCGAGTATCCGCTGGCCACTGGCCAGCCCGGACGAAATGAGCGAGTAGGCCCAGATGGAAGTCCAAGTGGGGAATTCGAGCATCAAGAGAATCCCAAAATAGGCTACAACATTTCCGATATTCAGGATTCCCGACCGATAAAGCAAGATGGCATGCAGCAGACCGCCTGCAAGTGCTATGAAATACAACAGCAGGGGCACGAAGCGGGCTTCCACATCACCCTGGCGGATGTTGTTATCGCGCAGGCGGCGGGAGTTGAGATTGAAACGTTTTACCTCGGCTTCTTCTTGGGCGGCGCCTTTCATCGTCTCGATGCCATCCAGGGCTTCTGAAAGATGCGTATTCATCTGGCCGAAGGAGTCGCGTACGTCTTCCGTGATGGGATTCAAGGTGCGCAGATACCAGCGCAGGGCAATGAAGTAAGCGATTGTGAACACTACGGGAGTGAGCAAAAGCGACCAATGATAGATCGGCGCGAAGAAAAAAGGGACGATCAGGAAGACCAACGAACCAACCACCAGGTTGATGCCGGGGCTGAACATGTAATTTACCTCTCGCACGTCGTTGGTGGAGCGTGCCATCGTATCGCCAACCGGCTGGAGATTGTGGAAGGTCATGCTCTTTCCGAGCAGGGACACGTAGAGTTCATCGCGCACATCGCGCTCGATGCGCTGGGCGATTAGTTCGGCGCCAAAATTCCGTCCCAGTTGAAGTATGCCGCGTAGGATTTGCGTTCCACCCATGATGAGCGCCAAGGGGAGCAGGACTTTCGTTTCAGGCGGCACGTTCAGCATGGCATTGAAGGCGTCACCGGTCAGCACCGGGACGTAGGCAGCCAGCGCGGCGTTCCCAATCGCGCCGATGAACATGATGAGCATCAGCCACCAGTAGCGCGTGGTGTGCGAAAGAATCCAGCGCACTGGATTGCGCCGGTCAGTAGTATGGTGGCGGGTAAGGGTGAATTCTGAGACTTGAGATGAAGTTGTCACGGAGTCAAAAAAGCCTCCCGTTATAAGAGCGGGGGCAACCATAAACCTGAAAGACGATAGATTCTACCATAATGCAGTATACGCTTTTTCACATATCTGGGTCATAAATGATAGAAATGGTGTCAATCAGGTCGCAAGTATCGACCAATGGAGAATCAAATGAAATTCCCGAAGGAACTTTCCACCATCTTCTTGATTATATTCCTGCTTGAATTTGGCATCGGTCACTTTGTTCTGGGATCTCTGCTGTCTCTGGTCGCGGCTGTGTGCGCCATCGTGGCCGCCATCTTCTATCTTCTCGGCAAGTAGCACCAATCCATGTACGCGACAGCCTCCCCGGTTTGGGGAGGCTTTTTTTAATGGCTGTATTTGTTTTTATAAGTGCTTGGTGAAGATCAACAGGTCGTCACCATCGCTGTAAAAATCTTTCAGTGTGGCTTCCAGCGTGTAGCCGGTGGAAAGGTAGAAATTTCGAGTAGGCTCGTAGGTTGGCAGGCCGGAAGTCTCGAGCACAAGCAGACGCCCGCCAAGTTTGCGGATGGCTTGTTCGCTGGCAGCCAGCAATCCACGTCCCACTCCACCGCGTCGGGCAGTGGGATCAACGGCAATCCAGTACAGGTCATAGGTCCCGGAAGTGAGGGACCGGGGACCGTAACAGGCGTAACCGAGGACGCGGTCATCCTCTTTTTCTACGAGGAAGTAATAACCGCTGCGTTCCGGACCCTGGTCCAGGTATTCCTGCCAGAGTTCGTCCACACACTCCACTTCTTCCGGGTTGAAGACGGTGGTATTGGCGGTGATGGCGTGAATTTGGGCTCCGTCTTTATTACTCGGGACGGAAATCATTTATTTCCATCCTTCACGTTTTAGTGCATAAGTTAGAATGCGTTCAACCATCTGCGGATAGGAGATCCCGGTGGCACGTGCAGAGTTCCAGAACCCGGATTCGGGTGAAAGGTCAGGCAGCTCGTTGATATCGATCACATACGGAATCCCATCCTTGAAGCGGATGTCCACCCGTCCCAGGTCGCGCAAACCCATGGCGCGAAACGAACCGTCGGCGGCTTTTTTGACGGCCTGGGTCTCTTTGCGGTTAAGCACGGCCGGGACGCGGGCAGGAATATTCTGATAGTAGGGTGAGTCTATCTTCCATTTGGACTCGTAAGTAAGCAACCGCTCAAGGGGGTCTGCGACCCAGGAGAAATCCTCTTCAGCAATTGGCAGGATTTCAATTACTTCATTTCCCCACATTGCAACTGCCAATTCACGTCCACAGACGAATTCTTCCACCATCGCTGCTTGATCGTATTTTTCAACGATATAAGCGATTTTGTGCATTAGACATTCCCGGTTGCTGACGACGGAGTCCAAATCAATCCCCATACTGGCGTCTTCCACCGAGGGCTTGATGATGACAGGGAACTCCAGATGGAATTCCCCTTCGGCTCGCTCAAAGACCTGATAGCGGGGTGTGGGGACTCCGAATTGGATCAGGCGCTCTTTGGAGCGAGGCTTGTCAATACACATCTCGATGGAATCAGCAACCGCCCCGGTATGTTTGAATCCCATCCGTTCGATGAGTCGAATGACGTCCACGGCACCCAAGTTATTACCGTTGAAGCCATCACAATTATTGAAGATAAAAGTATCTTTCGGGGGGAACGAACAAAGAATATCTTCGAGATCCTCAAGATTACCCCTGACCGCTAATTTTGTAACCGGGTACCCCAAACTGGTCAATGCATCGTATAAATGTTGTGTAGCTGTTACCGTATATTGAACTGCCAGTAAATCTTGCGGATCACCTCTTGTAATTTGAGCATCTTCGTTGAATAGAATAGCAACTTGAAAACTCTTAACGTTCATCGAAACCTCGGATTAATAACTCCCTTTTAAAGGGAGAATAGTACGCAAACGTTTCAAGCGCGTTTGCGCTGTTATGGATTGCATTCGTTTGAACAGCACACGATTATCCATGATAGAAACTATCATACTCTGATTTTGAATCTTAAGAAATGTCGTCTTGTAGATTCGTTGGGAATCGCAGAAATAATGGGATAAATATGGGGTGCAGGGGGGTGAAACCCACCCCACACCCCATATCTTTGCTCATTTTGAATCACTAGCAATTCGGCAATTTGTATGGTTTTAATTGGGAATCCGAGCAAAATTGTCAAAGCAAGTTCGTATCATAAACCAATTGACTCTCCCCATTTTCTATTGTAAACTTTCCCTAATATTATCCCTTGAAAAGAGGACACTGACATGAAAAAGAAACGTAACTATTATCCTGTGTTTGTGGTAATTGTACTCGCTCTTTTCATGCTCCTGCACCAGACCGACAAACTATTGATCGGTTCCCTGCAGGTTCCAATCAGCAAATCGTTTGGCCTGAATGACCTAACGTGGGGATTTGTCAACTCCGGCGCATTGATTGTCGCCACGATCCTCTACCCCGTTTGGGGCTACCTGTATGACCGCTACGCACGCGCCAAACTGCTGGCACTGGCCTCATTCATCTGGGGTGCGACCACGTGGATCAGTTCCATCGTCCACACCTACCCGGCATTCCTAGGCACGCGCTCTTCCACTGGCATTGACGACTCTTCCTACCCTGGGTTGTATAGCCTTGTGGCGGATTATTTCGGTCCCAAGGTACGAGGCAAAATCTATGGCATTCTGAACCTGACCTCTCCCATCGGTTACCTGCTGGGGATGGTCCTGGCACTGATGGTGGCTCCCTCTCTGGATGGGAAAATCTTCCACCTAGAAGGTTGGCGGTCGATCTTCCTGATCACCGGCTCGCTGGGAATCATCATGGCCGTTGTCATTTACTTTGGCATCAAGGAAGTCCCGCGCGGTAAAGCTGAGCCAGAATTCGAAAACCAGGAAGAGTTCAGGCAATTCCGTTTCAGCTGGAAGGAAGTCAAGGAAGCCCTAAAGAAGCGCACAATGTGGTTTGTGTTCCTGCAGGGCTTTGCAGGCGTCTTCCCGTGGAATGTCATCACCGTTTTCTTTATCAGGTACCTGATGCAGGAACGCGGCTACGACAACACGAGCGTACTGCTGACCATGGGTCCTGTCATCATCATCCTGGCTTTCGGCTACTTCGTCGGCGGTGCATTGGGCGACTGGCTATTCAAGCGGACGCCTAAAGGCCGGATCATCATCTCCAGTGTCGGCGTCATCTTGGGAGCTATCTTCCTGTTCTTCGCACTGAAGACCCCTGTAACCTCTCCGACAACGTTCTTTATTTTGATGTCCCTTACTGCACTGTTTATGCCGTTCTCGTCGCCGAACGTGCTAGCCACGATCTTCGACATCACCGCTCCCGAGGTCCGCTCCACAACCCAGGCAGCCGAATACTTCGTTGAGAACAGCGGCGCGGCTCTAGCTCCCTCCATTGCCGGCGCCCTTTCGCTCTATTTTGCCACGAAGGTTGGGCCATCTGCCAGCCTGCAATACGCCATCCTGACCGTTTGCGTCACAGCTTGGGTGCTGTGCTTCTTCTTGTATCTGGGTGCACTATTCTTTGTAGACAGAGATGTCAAGTCACTGCGAGACCAGATGGCTGCCCGCGCCGTGCTGCAGAAGGCCGAATAGCCGATGTAATTTCTGTAGGGACGAGAGATATCTCGTCCCTACATTTTTATATAATGAGCATCATTCAACTCAACCTCGCCAACAAGCGACAAATTCGGGATTTTCTAAGCCTGCCATCCCAAATCTATCGGGATATTCCCCAATGGGTACCGCCGATGGAAGGGGACGAGCGCGCTCGCCTGGATCCGAGGCGATATCCGTTTTACAAGCATTCCGCGGCCGCCTTTTTTCTGAAGTACCGCGACGGCATACCAATGGGACGTCTGGCTGTTCTGGACAACCGCTTATACAACGATTACAACCACGAAAGAACGGCTTTCTTCTACCTGTTCGAGTGCGAACCAGATCCTGTGTCAGCGAGGGGACTATTCGAATCCGCTTTTGACTGGGCCCGGGAGCGTGGGCTGAATAAGATTCTTGGTCCAAAGGGGTTTACCGCGCTGGATGGGTTGGGATTGCTGGTCAAAGGCTTCGAGCGACGTCCGGCACTGGGATTGCCGTACAACCCATCTTATTATCCTGAACTCGTCGAGTCTCTGGGTTTTGAGAAGTCAAACGAGATTATCTCTGGATACCTGGGTGAGGAAATCCAATTCCCGGAGCGCATCCACGAACTAGCGGCCCGCATCCAGGAGCGGCGCGGATTGCACATCGCACGCTTCCGCACCCGCCGTGAACTGCGAGCCGCGCTGAGTTACCTGAAAACCCTCTATAACGGCGCGCTGGAAGGGACCAGTGGAGGCACCCCCATCACCGACGATGAAATTAAGACTCTGGCCAACCAAATACTCTGGTTCGCTGACCCGAACCTGATCAAGATTGTAATGAAAGACAAACGACCGGTCGGCTTCCTGCTGGCCTATCCCGATATATCAGGAGCGCTTCAAAAGACGAAGGGACGACTTTTCCCCTTCGGCTGGATCACCATTTTGCGCGAACTGCGCACGACCGGTTGGATCAACATTAACGGAGCCGGGATGATCGAGGAATATCGCGGCCTGGGCGGGACGGCTATTTTGTACAGTGAGATGTTCAAGAGCGTAGTCGAGAATCCACGTTACCACCATGCTGAAGTAGTGCAGATCGGTCTGGAAAACGAAAAGATGCAGCGAGAGTTGGAGAATTTCGGTGTAGACTTTTATAAGATACACCGAATGTACAAAAAGAATCTTACATAAAGGCATAGTGTAGCTGTGCCTTTTCCTGAAAAATGAAAAGGAGGCGTGAATGGTCAAAATCGTTGCTGATACCACATCTGGGTTGTCGCGAGAATTGCTCAAAACCCTCGGAATCCCGCTCATCCCACAGATCGTTTGCTTCGGGGAGGAGTCTTACCGGGACGATACCGAACTTGACACAGCGGCATTCCTGGCTAAACTCAAAGCATCGAAGGAACTCCCCAAAACCGCCGCGCCGGCTCCGGCGTTATATAATCCGATCTATGCAGAAGCCAAACAGCACGGAGAGAGCGTGATCGTTATTGCTCCGTCGGCAAAAGTCAGCGGGACGGTGCGCGCGGCCATGGTCGCGGCGCAGGATTTCCCGGGGCTGGCAGTGCATGTGGTCGATTCGCTGACCATCGCCGGGAACCTGGCCAGTCTCGTGCTGATGGCGGACGAGTGGGCCAAGTCCGGCCTGGATGCGGATAACATTGTAAAGCGCCTCAACGATTGGATAACGCGGGGTCGAATCTTTTTCCTGGTAAACACGCTGGAATATCTTCAGAAGGGCGGTCGCATTGGCGGGGCGAAAGCTCTGATGGGTGAAATCCTCCAGATAAAACCCATCCTGTGTCTGCAAAAAGGACAGGTGGAGCCTTTCGGGCAACAACGGACGAAGAAACGGGCGGTCGCGCGGCTGGTAGAGATCGTCGAGGAACAATGTCCCAAAGACCCCGAGGCACATTTATGTGTGATGCAAGCCGATGCAATGAAAGAAGCCGAAGGGCTGGCATCTGATCTAAGATCCAGAATGCAATTGGCCTCCATTCCCATCTACGAACTACCTCCAGCGATTGTCGTCCATGGCGGGCCGGGAGCGTTGGGCATCGGGTTCTTTGTGGCGTAAAATTCGCTATGGTATAATTTGCGGGCTATTGCGAAAATTCCCACGAATGTGGTTATAGGAGAGTATTATTATGTCTGGACACAGCCACTGGGCAACCATCCGCCGCAAGAAGGGCGCGGCAGACGCCAAGAAGGGTGCCATTTTCACCCGCCTGGCACGTGAAATTGTCATGGCGGCACGTGAAGGCGGAGGCGATGCGGATAGCAATTTCAGATTGGCGCTGGCGATTGAAAAAGCGCGTGCCGGGAACATGCCCAAAGAAAATATTGAACGTGCCATTAAACGAGGTACCGGCGACGATAAAGACGGCGCCGTATTTGAAGAGATTACTTATGAAGGCTTTGGCCCCCATGGTGTGGCCTTCATGATGGAATGCGTTACTGACAACCGCAACCGGGCTGTGGCGGAAATCCGTCACCTGCTTACCCGTAGCGGTGGGAACATGGCTGAAGCCGGGGCTGTCGGCTGGCAATTCAGTCGCAACTCATATTTCTCGTTCCCGGCCTCTCAACTAAGTTATGACAAGGCTTTCGAACTGGCCGTGGACGCCGGAGCAGAGGATGTGGCCGAAGACGGCGAAAACATCGAAATTGTTGGCCCAGTGGAAGCTTTCAAAAAGATCAGTGATGCTTTGAAAAAAGCAGGTGTTACACCCGACGATGCCGGGTTGCGCATGATTGCAAAGCAGTACATGGAGCTGCCCGTGGATCAGACCCTGTCGGTGCTGCGGGTGATCGAATCGCTGGAAGAATTGGACGATGTGGCCAACGTTTTCAATAATTTGAAAATTTCTGATGAGGCTTTGGTGGCGCTCGAGGCTGAATAGTCCTGTCGGTCGGACTACATTCCCCGACGCAGCGTTCTTAAAGGTTTCATATGACTCTCGTGCTGGGGATTGACCCGGGGACAGCAACGACCGGTTACGGTCTGGTGCGCGACCGGGCGGATGGCAGCCTGGAATCAGTGGCTTACGGTACCATCCATACCCCGGCCGGGGTTGCGGCCCATCAGCGTCTATCGCAGCTCTTCCACGAGATTAATGAGATTTTACTTCTCCACCGACCGGATTCGTGCGCGGTGGAGAAATTGTTTTTCCAGCGCAATATATCCACAGCCATTGCCGTCGCACAGGCACGCGGTGTTTTGATGCTGGCGATCAGCGAGGCTGGATTGGACATGGCTGAATACACGCCCAATGAGGTCAAGCAGGCTGTGGCTGGGTATGGGAGCGCCGGGAAAAAGCAGGTGCAGGAGATGGTGCGAGTGCTTCTGGCATTGCCGGAAAACCCCAAGCCCGACGATGCCGCCGACGCCCTGGCAATTGCGATTACACACCTGAACACACAAAGATATGGTGAGCTATGATTGCAACTTTACGCGGTGAAATCACCCAAGTGGAGGATAATGCCATCATCATTGAAATTGGTGGTGTCGGGCTGCGAGTCTTCGTCCCAAAACCGTTGCGGGAGCGGACGAAGGCCGGAGAAGCCATTTTTCTTTTTACCCACCTTGTCATCCGCGAAGATGATTGGAAGCTATTCGGTTTTGAGTCCCAGGCGGACCGCGAACTATTCACGATATTGCTTGGCGTGGATGGGGTAGGACCGCGAACCGCGTTGGCGGTGCTATCGACCCTGAACATCGACACAGTCCAACGGGCGGTCTTCAGCGACGAGCCGGATCTGTTGAGCCGCGTCCCGGGCGTTGGCAAAAAGACAGCCCAGAAAATGGTACTCTACCTGCATGACCGGCTGAAACCGGTCAGCGGATTGGATAAAATTGCCTCGATGTCAGATGCCGATTCCGAGGTCCTGGCGGCGCTGACCGCGCTGGGCTATTCGGTTGTTGAGGCGCAGACAGCCCTCCAATCCATCCCGAAGGATGCCCCGGACGAGGTGGAAGAGCGCCTGCGGTTGGCCTTGCAGCAATTCACAGGGAAGTAAGGAATGACCAATTAATGAAAAGGAAGAAGCGGGCGGACTAACTCTACCCGCTTATTTTATAGCAGTATAATTCGGGGGCATTTTCCCTTTTTTTTAAGTTGCAGGAAACCCATGTCTCTCATCTCTGCCAACAACCTCTCCAAATCCTTCGGCCCAGTGGACCTGTTCTCCGGAGTCACTTTTGCCATCCCTAAAGGTTCCCGCCTGGCGTTAGTTGGGCCGAATGGATGCGGTAAAACCACTTTACTGCGCATCTTGGTCGGGCTGGATGAACCTACCGGGGGGAAGATATCCCGCGCCAAAACCGCCCGTATCGGTTACCTGCCGCAGGAAGCTGAGTTCAAAATGGAAGGCACCGTCTGGGATGCCTGCTTTGCCGTCTTTACAGACCTGATTGCCCGTCAGGGGGAACTGGAAAAACTCGAAACCGAGATGTCTGCCCCGGAGACGCGCGACCAGGCCCTGGTCCGGTACGGCCCACTCCAGCACGAATTCGAGCGGCGTGGCGGTTACACATTCCACACCCGCATCAAACAGGTTCTAACCGGCCTTGGTTTTACGTCTGGCGATTTCTACTTGCCGCTTGATCACCTTTCCGGTGGCCAACGAACGCGTGCCTTTCTGGCCAGCCTGTTGCTCTCCGAGCCTGACCTGCTGATGCTCGACGAGCCGACCAACCACATGGATATCGCCGCTGTTGAATGGTTGGAGGGCTACTTGAGCCAGTGGGACGGAGCGGTGGTTATCGTCTCGCACGACCGCTACTTCCTCGACCGGGTGGCTAACGGCATCCTGGAGATGGCTTTCGGAGCCACCGAGCACTATTCCGGAAATTACTCAGCTTATCTCCGAACCCGTGAAGAACGCTGGGAACACCGCCGCGAGGCATTCGAAACCGAAAAAGAAAAACTAGTCAAAGATGTTGAATACATCAAGAAGAATATCTCCGGCCAAAATGTGAGCCAGGCTAAAGGCAAACTGCGCCGTCTGAGCCGTATCGTCCAGGCCATCGAGCAGATCGGCATGGAGGCCGTACTGAACCAGAAATGGGCCGAGACTGCTGAGGATGTGACCATCGGTACCTCACCCTTCGGACCGGAGGAAGCAGAACGACGCGTGCGGGCGCTGCGAGCCCCGGTGCGAACTTTGCCGCGCCTGCACCTGAACTTGCGCCCGGCGGCCCGTTCCGGTGAACTCGTCCTAAGGACGTCAGATTTGCGCGTCGGCTACCCCGGGCGTTTGCTCTTCGCTGCGCCGGATATCGTTCTGCGGCGAGGTGATTGCGCGGCCCTGATCGGTCCCAACGGCGCTGGCAAGACTACCTTCCTTAAAACCGTGCTCGGTCAATTGGAGCCGCTGGAAGGAGAAGTGAATCTGGGAGCGTCACTGAAAATCGGATACTTTGCCCAGGCGCACGAAGGACTGAATCCTGAGCACACACTTATTCAGGAAATCGACCTGGTCATGCCGCAATGGCTGCCGGGTCAAATCCGCGAATACCTGGGCAAATATCTCTTCTCCGGGGACGACGCCTTCAAGAAGGTATCGGTCCTCTCCGGCGGAGAGCGTGGACGGCTGGCGCTGGCGAAACTGGCGTTACAGGATACCAACCTGCTGCTGCTCGACGAGCCCACCAACCACCTTGATATACCCTCACAGGAAGTACTGGAAGCCGTACTGGACGACTACGGTGGGACGATTTTACTGGTCACGCACGATCGTTATTTAATCGACGCGCTGGGTACTCAAATATGGGAAATCGAACCGGATGAGTCGCAACTAACCATTTTTGAGGGAACCTACAGCCTGAGACGGGAAGAGCGTGAACGTCTGGCAGCGTTACGCACAACGGAGGATGCCAAAACTGTCATAAAACGTGCCACGCGCCGCACAGTGGACCCGGCCGCGAAAGAACAACGCCGCAAAATCGCTCGTCTTCAGGAATTGGAGAATAGAATCGCCATTCTGGAGGTCCAGATGGCTGAACTCGGGCGGAAACTGGAGAATCCCCCAAAAGACACGGCGCTGGTCCGCAAGTGGGGCAACCAGTATGCCGCCCTGCAAGCTGAGATGGACACGTTGCTGGCGGAGTGGGAGCTGCTACAAGATTAATAGAACGAATAAACATAAGGCCGAGAACCAATCATTCCCGGCCTTATGGTCTATTTCTTTGTCTTCCCTATTGGTTTTTTCATCGGAGGTTCCATTACCTCCACCGGTTCCACATGGACAGTGATATCTACGGGCGAAATGATATCGTGGATGGCTTTCTCGATGACCTCGGTGGCCGCGTGCGCTTCGTTCAGGGTGCAGTTACCGTCCATCGTAATATGCAGGTCAATAAATGTATGAGCGCCAGAAGGACGAATGCGGATGGCGTGTGCGTCCACCACTCCGTTTATAGAAGCGGCAGCTGTTTCGACCTTGTCGGCAAGTCCCCTGGGAGCGGTATCCAGCAGGGCAGAAACCGTCCGCCAGCCGAGTTCTCCGCTGATATAGATGACGATGATGGCTACGATCAGGGCTGCGATGGCATCTGCTTTGTGCATCCAGTCTAAGCCGGGAACCCGGCTGGCAATGGTCAGACCGATCAATCCCAGGATAACAACTGAAGAAGACCAGATGTCGGTGCTAAAGTGGAGGGCATCCGCTTCCAGGGCCTGGCTTTTATACTTGCGGGCTGCCTTGTACAGAATGCGCGAACGGGTGTAATCAATCACGATGGACGTGCCCATTACAATAAATGACCAGATGGAGGCTTGAACTTTCACATTGACAAAGAACAAGCGCTGGACGGCCTCGTAAATGATCCACCCGGAAGTGACCAGGAGGAGAAGGGTCTCAAAGAGAGCGGAGATGTTCTCGATCTTCCCATGGCCGAAAGGATGTTCCTTATCGGCGGGTTTATCTGAGACTTGCACAGCGAAGTAAGTCATGGCCGCTGCAACCAAGTCCAGGCCGGAATGAGCGGCTTCGGCCAGGATGCCGAGCGAGTTGGTCAAGAGGCCGACGATGAGCTTGAAAGTAGTCAGGCCGATGGCAGCAATGACGGAGCTGAGGGCAGCGGAGCGTTTATCTTTTCGGGCTTCCTGGTTTGTCATGATTCCCTTTCAAATAGGAGCGATTATAACTTAGGATCAGAGAACCAGAAGCAAGATGATGAATGTCATTTATTTTCATCTTTATGACCAAATTGTTGCCAAGATTATCGTGGAGGTGCCTTGAACAAGACAGTCAACCTAGCCCTTTCTAATTGAGGCGCATCCTGGGCCCAGCATAAACTCTTATCCCCTGTTTTTGCTGATAATGTTTGCCTTGGTTGGCGGGTTTTGGGTTTCCCGTTGCGGAGCAGTGTTTCTTGCGCATAGTTAATCCGGTTGATTGGCTTTTTTCGCGAATCTGTGCCGGCATACCATTGTTGGTGGGCGTATTTTTTTCTGGCAGGGTGGATATTTCAACTTCAAACCGAGATAAGCAGGAAATGAAGCCTCTGCATTATCGTTTGGCTGAGATTTCTACCCATGCACGGAGATCCGGCACGCTCTGCTTCCACGACTCGGCGCAGATCGAAGTCCAATTCTCCTTTTAAAAAAATGAAGGCAAGTTCCATAATTAATCAACCGGTAAACCTGTAAGGTAAAAAAAATCCCGGTCGGACTGGCGTAAATATCGATCAATATCATTTATCATTATTAGGGGGAGCAATGGCTCTGCGAGCAGCTTCGAGCCAGACTGAGTAATTTTCACAAAAAGCACCCAATAGAAATTTATGTCCAATTGAATGGCATTAAACGCACCAGCGGTTTGCATGGATTTCGCCAGAGCTTCCATGGTCAGGCTAGGTCCACAAAAGAAATACAATGTATTTCCATTCTTACTCAAACCAATGCCGGACCGAAACGTTGGTTAGACATCATAGACGGTGTAACCCCAATCTTGGGGGGAATTGTCATGGATTCTGGGATTGATTTCGCCTTTATTGATGACCAGGGGGCCGTTTTGGCGAAAGGCTGCCATATCCGGTGACAGGTGCAGGTCGATCCCCCATTCGCCAAGATCGACTTTTCCATTTTGATAGATTACCACTGTTCCAAGTCCATTCCGGGGAGGCAGAGCCTGGATGCCAGCTGACATTGCGCCAAATTGACCGTGCCTGGCTTGGAATCCGCCATTGAATACTGCCAAGAGGATATTTGGTGCCCGGTCAGATTCCGGAATTCTTCCAGGACGCACTGGTGTATTAGGCAAAGCAGGTTCATATACCCCTAGCACATAATGTTGCCTGGTGAGCGTCAGATCAATCGCGACAATTGCCACTCGTGTATAAGGCCTGGCGGGATCTGATTGTACAAAAGTTTTGTAAGCAACCGTATTGCCCTGGGCATCCTGAATATTCGGGATCCAAAGACCTTCGCCATTTGCCAGGCTCATAGGAGAAATAGTGGCGGGTTGCCAGGGTAACGTAGCCGTCTGAGTAGGCTGAACAGGGTTTGTTATCACGGGGGTCGGGGTTAATGAGAATATGGAACGAGTGTTGGTTCTAGGCATTAAGGTCAAACTGGCAGACGGGGACGGGAGCGAAACGAAGCCCTCGGCCGGGTCCAAAATTCCAAGTTGATATTTCCGCATTTGGAAGACATCCTGGACTTGAAAGACTACCATTTCCAGTCCTGCTACGGTTTTGTCACCGATAATGTCGCGTAACCAGTCTGCTCCCTCTGCTCCCACAGAAGGATATTTGCTGATAACCATGAACAAAACCAACAGTGCCAGGACGCCACCCACGGCAACGTAGGCGGACCATCGCAATACCCACCTCAGCAGGACCGGCATGCGCCAACCTTTCCTCTCTTTTGATTTGCTCCGGTTTTCTTTTATTATCTTCATTTTCCATCGAGTGTTAGAAGGGCACCTCAACCTGCGGTATATACACCTGGATGGCTGCTTCTCCGCTGACCGGGCATTTGTATTCACAAATCCCGCAGCCGATGCAAACCTCCCGCAGGACGTGGGGAAGTTGGAGAGTCACGCTCTTCCCATCAGGTCCCCAAACTTCAACTTTCTCCAATTGGATTGCCTTCTCCGGTAATGGACACATTTCCTCGCAAACCAGGCAGGGCCGGCGATCGGACCAGGGAATACAGCGGTTTTCGTTTATAAATGCCAGCCCAATCACCTGCTCACGCTTCTTCGCAAGACCGAGCGGAGGGATGGCTTGGACGGGGCAGACCTGCCCACAGGCATTGCAAGAGTAATCGCAATACCCCAGCCTCGGGACCAAGATGGGCGAACCCAGACCCGCAGTACCGGCATCGAATACTGCCGGTTGAAGCCCTCCGGTTGGGCAGACACGAATACACTCATTGCAGCGTGTGCATTTCGTAAAAGCAACCACATCCAGGTTGTTTTCGCGTACACCTGGTGGACGGATCAGGAATGGCGTTTGGCGCATGGCAGGTTGACTGCTTTTGAACAGGGCGATTGCAGCTACCGTAACCCCGACCGCCAGCAAAGCTTCCTTTGCATCTGGATCGTACGCGGTCCATTTCTCAGGTGAAAACACCGTTACGAACCTGGTCTGACCACACGGACAGACTTCTAGGCAATCCAGACACATAGTGCATTCGGATGGGTCACTGGCGTAATCCTTGGTCGGATTGATGGTTCCGGTGGGGCAAATGTCGGTGCATAGCGTACAGCCCTTACATTCCATCCCGACCTTGCGGCGGAATATGGCCAATTTGCCCAACCAACCCAAAGCCCCTCCCAGCGGACACAGGTACCGGCACCAGAAACGGGCAACCAGCAAGTTGAGCAAGATCACCCCCAGGAAGACAGCTAAAAACAATAAACCATCCCGGTAATAAACTGGTTGGATAGGTAGAATGGTTGGCCGGATCCAATTGTCAAAGGTTGAGAGAGGACCGGCGAGGACCGGAAAATGAGCCAGCCCAGCCTCCACAGCGGTCACAATCCGGTCCAGTGCCGGCCAAAGGCTGACTGTCAGGGTTCGCAATAAGAGGGTCAACGGGTCGAAGAACAGGAGGGTTAAATTTCCAAGCAGGGCAGCCACGAAGATAACGATCACGAAGTCGAATTTGATCCTTCGCCAGCCATCGGAAGGGGCAGGGCGTTTCTTTCGCCAGCGGTTGAGCGGGAATAAGTCGAGGATCGTACCCAGCGGACAGAGCCACCCACACCAAGCCCGGCCAAAGACGACTGTCAGCAGGAGGACGATTAGTGCTAGGGTCGATCCGACCAGGATGGTTCGGCTGGCGACCAGATGCGCCAGGATTAAAAGCGGGTCCATCCTCATGGGGATATTGATAAGGTTTGGCTGCCCGCCGTCCTGTCGGGACCAGACAAACAGGGCGATAAAAATGAACAGGGTCAGGTATTGCACGGTTTTCCGAAAAAGGATCCAAGGTCCGGCGACCTGCCCTTTTCTGAACTTCCTTTTCCCCCTTTTAAGAAGAGTCACTTGATTCTCCATTTTTACTCGGGGGATCTCACGCATCGAGCTGAATGACCTGGACGTTCAGATTCTGTAGATCGCTGCGTCCCAGACCCATCGCTGTACCGATCACGATGTAATCCAAGTCTTCGGGCTTCATCCCAAACAAAGAGGCGGCGTAGCTATCTGCAGCGACAACATCCGGACTGGCGATAACCGTATCCAGCTTTTTGACGTCCGTCAGGTTACCGCCGGTCGGCCCGTTGGCGGTCAGGATGCGCACCGCGTCTACGACTGTCAATTGCGGTTTGATGAGGGCGTTAAGGTCAGCGATACATTGACCCAGGTTAATGTGCAACGCACTCCGGTTTTGGATCACGCCCATGAGATTCTTCATTCCCAATGTCAGCCGCGAGGAACTATGCTGCTTGGCAATGGGCACATTTATCAGAACATCCGCCTTCAGAATATCGTCGTACACTTTGACCGTCTTCAATACGACCGCCGATGGATTCTGGGTGGGTACATAATAATAGGAAAGCATGTTGGTCATCACGCCACCAGCTGCCTCAACTTGTTCCTTGATGCCACTAATTTCGTAGGCTTTCTGTTGAGTTCCTCCGAAAGGGTTATCCATCACTTTTACGCTTGCAGCCCCAGCTTCGTAACACATCTTTACCAATGTTCCGACCAGCCATGGATTGGTAGTGGCGGCATACTCATACGTATGATATGCCAAACAGATGTTGGGTTTGACAATCACATTTGCCCCACTTGGGACGAACTTTTCGATGCCACCCAACGCGGCGAGGGCCCTTCGGACAAGCGCTTCCGGTTCACCGCCGCGAGTCACGACCAGGTCAGGTGTAGGGAGGGGAATGTCCGTTGGGGCAGGAACAGTGTCGGTTGCAGGCGGGATGATGTCAGGAGGAAATGGTGATAAAGTAGCAGGTTGTTGGTTAGAAGGTATCGGTGTGTCTGTTGAGGGCAAGGATGTGGGAAGTACTTGGCCGCAGGCATCCAGGATGGCGCCCAGCGTCATGGCTCCCGCCCCAGCCGCGGCTACTTTGAGAAAGTCTCGTCTGGTAAATTTACCCATTATTGACCTCTTTCCATACAGTATAGGGGAATTTCAACCAGGAATCAAGGTGATTTCTTTTTGACCGTACCAGCCTTTCTTTTCTTCGCGGATGTCTTCTTTCCAATACTTTTCTGGGCTGGTTGTTTTGGCGTCGTCTTCTCCCGAGGCTTGCTGGCTTTCGATTTTCTCCTGGAGGGTTCTGCTTTGACTTCAGCCTTGGGTGCGAACAGCTCATCGAATTTTGCCTGTACAGAGGGAGTGCCAGCCCCGCTAAGGCTTCGGTTCACTTCACCCCACTGATCCCCATAGACAAACCGCCAATCCAAAAAGACGTGACACTGGTAACCACCCAATTCCAGGTATAGGCCTTTATCGGTCAGATCCCGGCAGGAGCGGATGTATTCCAGTCCGGTGACGTAATCCTTGAAAACGGCATAATCATCTTTTTGCAGTGACAGAGCCTCAGATAACGTCTTCTGAAGAAGTTTGCCGCTGGATTTGTCCATGGAAGCCGCAGAGTTCTTGATCCAGCCACGCGTTTCAGCATATTTATTCTGATAGACTACCAACGCGCGTTCATTCCCAAGGCGGTTGGAGTAGGCGAACACATCCTCATTAACTGTTCCATTTGTCCCCACAGATTGAGATTTGACTGTAAAAAAGTCATAAAGCCGGAAATCCTCCACGTTGGCAAAAAGTGCGCGCCGGTGAGTCAATGGGAAAATGCGCCATTCGTGGCCGTGCACCAAACCATTGTCCACGGACTCGTCCCATTTGGCGTGACGATATTCCATACCGTATTTTTCGCGATAGCCTTCAATCTGCCCGTGGCCAATCATTGGCAGCCCGGGGAGGGTAACCATCAACGTACAGACGCCGAAGTACTTATCGGTGGTACCGAACTGCTCGGCAGCGGTCTTTTCGTCGGGGTTGTTCATAAAGTTGACGTAGCGCTTGAGCACCTGCGGATCGAACTCGAGCGTGTTCTTGATTACCAGGCGGTATTTGGCGTTATCCTCGTCGCGCAGCATGTGCATGAATGCTGAGTTATATACACGGTGCATCCCCAACGTGCGGACGAAATAACCTTCCATCATCCAGAAAGCCTCGGCCAGCAGCAGCGTGTCTGGGACTTCCGACATGACCCGGTCCACCACTTCGCGCCAGAACTCATTTGGAATGGCCGCTTCAAACTGGTCCCGGGTCATGCCGTGTTCGGAACGTGACGGAATCGCCCCACCTCGTCCCGGTTCGGGGAACCACAGACGCTGGATGTGTCTCTTGGCGAGGGTCATGGCAGCGTCGAAACGAATGATTGGAAAATTATGCGCTACGTGCAGGATGGTCTGGATGATGGCCTCGCGCACCTCCGGCTTTGAGTAGTCCAGTTGGGCGGTATCGTTCCAGGGCATGGAGGTGCCGTCGTTGCCGTGGTAGACATAGCGTGTGTCGCTGGTCCAGCGGTCATAGCGTTTGAAGACAACTGCTGCGTCGGTTTTATCGTAATAATGATCTTCGATTTGAATCCCCACGCGGCTGTCGTTCGACAAATCCGCGCCGTTGAAGGAATAGTTTGGGTAAGGTGAGTAGGGAAGTGAGAGGAACCAGTCGGGGTGCTCCACCACCCAGCGCGAATCGATCCCTATGTGATTGGGTACCATGTCAGCAGAAAGACGGATGCCATGCTGCCAGGCACGCCAGCGCAGGTTTTGAAGCGCCTCCCAGCCGCCCAGGTCGCCGGCGATCTCGTAATCCATCAGCGAATAGGCAGAGGCCACCGCATCGGCCTGACCCATCATCTGTTTTATGCGCTGTGAGGCGATACTGCGCTCCCAAAGGCCAATTAACCACAGACCGCTAATGCCGCGCTTCCGGAGAAGGTCCAACTCTTCATCAGGAATTTCGTCCAGGCGGATGATGGTGCGCTGATATTCTTTCGAAAGCTGGTCAAGCCAGACGTAGGAGTTCTTTGCAATCAAGACGAGGCGCGGCATCCAGTCCTGATCTGGGCTAAAGCGTTCGTACTCGTTATAGTCGTGGCCGGTAAAGTTCGGCACCGGGACGTTCCCGGCGAAGCCACCGGCGAAGTTACCACGCATGGCATCTTCCTTGACGAAGTCAATGCCACGAAGAATCTTCAGAACGAAACTCTCGCCCAGGATAACGCCCCAACGGTTGAGCAGGTACTCCAATTGGGCAGTTAGCGAGTGCGGAGCGACGCGTGCCGGTGCCAGTAATACTTCGATCAAGGAGGCTCGATCCTCTGCAATCGTTTCCGGGTTTCCAAAACCAGGCTGTCCTTTGAAGAAATCTTTCAGTACCCTCACCGTTTGATCGTAGGGGCTGGATTGTTTGAGTGGTTCCTCGTCGAAGAGTTCTCTATACGATTGAACGGCCGGATTCTGGTTCGTGATATGTAGGATGAGCATCTCTTCCAGCGTAGCGGCGCGGTTTGGTCGGCCAACAGTGCCCAGGTCCAGGTAGTGCCGGGCATCCATTTCACGGCGATAAACTGCCATGGGGGGAAAGTTCTCGGTAAATCTCAGCAGGGCAGCATCTGCTTCCGCTCCGACTGCATCCAGGGCTTTCTTCATGACGCCCGGGTTTTGCGTAGCGTACTGGCGAACGAGGATGTGCAGAATTTCGTCGATCAAACCCATGGCGTTGATATCACTGGCCGGGACGACCTGACCGCGTACTTTTGTCATGCTCTCGGCGAAACGCCGGGCCGCAGCAAAATCTGCCAGAACTACATTGCCGTTCAAGGCGAATAATTGCTCGTCAAAATGGTATTTTTCTCTTGCTTTACGCGAAACGTGAAATTCAAAATTGTTGACCGCGGGCGAGGAACGATGGGCAACTCGCATATGCAAACTCCTCTGACAAATCCCTGAACCTGACATTCTCTTAATCATACCCGATAACCCGATTTAGAATTTACTTTCATTTATCGTTTTCCTGCCTGAAAACCTGACCAAGACCAAACCAAGACTCCCGCCTAAAATGGCGGAAGTCTTGATATGTATCTCGTTCATGATGAAGCATAGCAGTTAGCGTTTTTTAGGTATCAACCAGCCAACCAGGCTATAAAGGCACCCAAGTAAAAGCAAGGTGAATTTGATAAGGGCACACATACCAACAAAGTGGGTCACCGGAGAGGTGACAAATCCATTCAGCAGTTGCTCTACCTCCCCGATATTCTCCAGTGCATCGAAGAAAGCTGCGATAAACACGCCGTAAGCGGCCCAGGTTCCAAGTCGGGCGAGCCAACCTGAATGTCGACCAGCCGCCAGCGATGCTCCCAGGGCTACGGTCAGGGCATAGGATGGCATGAAGAGGTAATCAAGGCCCAGGCCAAAAGCAGCGAAGAGATTGGAGCGCTCATCCCACGAAGAAAGAATGGCTTGCGCCTTTTCTGGTGTCCAGGCGAACTGGTGTGAGACAATGCCAGCAGGAGCTGCGGAAGTGATCAGTGGTTTGTTGAGCACCTAAAAAACGGCGAACAGAACTAGGGTCCAGGCGAGCAGCGCATAGAAGAACGGCTTAAGGATACTGTTGGAGATGAAGGAGAATGGATGGTTCATACAATTACTTTACGGTATACCCGATGGTTCTTGTATTCCACGCCGTTCAAGTTTTTCAAGTCAGCGCGCATTTGCCTGGTGGTTTCGGCCACCTGAGTCATTTCGACAAATTCGAACTGCTTGAAATCCAACATGGTTTTGCCCATTTCGTAATAGAGTAAGGCATTACCGCCGGTCCCTTGGAACTCGGGGAGTATGCCCATGCCGTTACCAGAAACGGTTTTGGTGCGCTTCATTTCGAGAAGGATGTCCACGATACCAAAGGGGAATAAGCGGCCTTTGGCGCGCTGGATTGCGGCGGAGACATCTGGGAAAGCGAAAAGGAAACCGACGATGTCCTCACCATGCATGATCACTTTAATGAGACGGTGGTCGGCAACCATGAAGACGTTTTGCACGGCGTAGTCAATATCACCCTGAGAGAAGGGATAGTATTCCCAGTTCTTGATAAAGGTCCGATTGTAAGTCTCGCCGATGCGTTGCGCCCAACTGACCAGTTCCTTCTTGCTCTTGAAGTGTTTGACCCACAAGTTACCGCGTTTCATGGCCCACTGGGCGATACGCTCGACGCGCTCCGGGATTTTAAATGCGTCCGCGGGTAGGTAACACGAAACGAAGTCCACTTCTTTCTCGAAACCCAGCGCCTCGACCAGTTGTTGGTAATACGGATAGTTATAGTTCATCATGGTCATCATCTGACGATGCTCGGAACCTTCGATTTGGAGTCCGTAACCATCGAAGGGTGAAAGCCCTTTGGGTCCGATGACGGAGTCGAGGCCGCGTTCCTTCGCCCATTGAGAGACGGTGTCGAAAAGTGCTCTGGCAACTTCGAGATCATCAATAGTGTCAAAAAAATAGAATTGTGCTTTTTTAGCATTGTGATATTCGTTATAACGCTTATTTACCCCTGCGCAAATACGACCGACCACTTTGCCGTTACGGACGGCCAGGAAGAAATCGGCATCTGAATACTCAAAGAAAGGATGTTTCTTTCGATTGAGCGGCAGATAAGCATCCATGAACAATGGCGGGACCCACTGGGGACAGTCTTTGTAGAGATCGTAGTAAAACTCGACGAAGCGCTTGACCTGAGGCTTATTTTCGGTATCAATTTTCTCGATGGTGAGCATGAGGCACTCCTTGGATACAGGTTCAATTCCTACCACAGTATATTATATAAACCTTTTTGGGGATATGGAGGGAGAGGTTAAATTTGCGGGGTATCCACTTCAAAAGAGGAACTTATTTACTAAATATATGCGATAATAATGCTAACGAAATAACCAGGAGAACAACAAGGAGAACCCAATGAGTGAATTTCGCACGGAAGAGTTTCGCGTAAACGGTGAGGAACTGCTCTCCAAAATCAAGCAATTGATCCATGAGGGTAACATCCGCCGCATCATTATCAAGGACAAGGATGGCAAAACCTTGATCGAGTTCCCGTTGACCTTCGGCGTGGTGGGCTTGGTGCTGGTGCCCACATTGGCGGCAGTGGGAGCGGTTGCCGCCCTGGTTACCGAAGCGACGATCGTGGTGGAAAAAGAATCCATACCACCCTCCGAATGAAACGCGTCCGCTTCGCATTGCTCCTGCTCGTCGCTGGCATCGCGCTCCAGGTGGCCTGGTATTCTGTATTGATGGTATCTTACGTTCGCACACCAGGAAAACTGGAAGGGGCGGACTTCTTGTTCTATTATTCGGTCGGACGCGTGGCACGTAACCATGGCCTGGGTGCAGTCTACAATCTGGACTTCGAATCTGCCGCACAAGCCGAAGTGACAGGCCTGCCTGTCGGTGCGCAGCAGATATTTCTCCCCAACCATCCTCCGTTTTTACATCCTGTGGTACTTTTCTTATCGGGCCTGGACTACCGCGCGGCGTATCTGGGCTTTGTAGCCTTTCTTTTTTTGTTGGTCGCGGCGGGTCTGCCCTCACTGGGGTGTGCCCTGAAACAAAACGGATGGCCGCGAGGGCAGGTTTTTGTGATCCTCGCGGCTGTATTACTGTTCGAGCCGCTGTTTATAAGCGCGTTGAAGGGACAGGATTCGGCCCTACTCCTGCTCGGCGGTCTTCTATGGTTCTCCGGCCTGACACGAAAAAATGATCGGTTGGCTGGTCTCGGCCTGTCTCTGACGCTCATCCGCCCGCAGATAGCCATCGTGTTGGCTGTGCCCTTCCTGTTCCGAAGACGCAATTTATTCGGCTGGTTTTTTGCCGGAGCGGCGGTTCTCGGTCTTTATAGTCTCCTCCAGGTAGGCTGGACGGGCGCGCAGGATTATCTCCACATTTTGACCGTCAGCTCTGGAGGTGAGGGTTATGGATTGGCAGAGAAGGCCATGTTCAATTTCACCGGCCTGCTCCTGCGACTCGCACCGCAACTGAGCCTTGGCCTTGTCCACACGATTGGATGGGTACTCTTCGCCGCGGCGCTGATTGGTCTCTGCGTGTTGTGGGGCCTTTCAAAAACGATCAATACCCATCATATTGCGCTGGCTGTGACTTTAAGTCTGGTTGCCGCACCGCACCTGCATTACCACGATCTGGCATTGTTGGCGGTTTCCCTGGTCGGATTGGGGATTGCCGGGGTGGCAGCGGGCCGGTTGACGACCTGGCAAGCTGCTGCCCTGCCGATGGTGGTCTCTGTCATTCTCCTGTTCAGCGAATTCTGGGACCCGGCGCGGTTCACTGTTCCCTATTTACTAATGGCGGTTATCCCTGCCCTTACATGGTGGTATGAAACGCATTGACTTTCGTCGTGTTTTCATGATTGTAGCGCTGGCATCGCTGGTTGTCGTTTATGCCGTGCTTTGGGTGCGGATGATTGCCAGCCCGGCTGAGCGTACCGGAGCGGACTTTATTGGATTTTTTACGGCGGCGCGTATCTTTCAGCAGGATGGCGCAGACCATGTTTATGATCCTGCTTCCCAGCAGGCGATCGAACAGAAAGAGGTGGGTTTTGAACTTGTTCCGGGCCAGGTGCTCCTTTTCAACCACATGCCTTATTTATTACCCATTCTGAGCTTGGTGGTAGATGCAAATTATGTCAATTCCTTCGTCCGGTGGGTGATCCTCCTGCTGGTTTTCCTTTTCATTGATGCAGTAATCCTGGCGAGATTACTTCCCGCTCAAACCTTCCGGCGGAGGGATATCTTGATTGCAGCGGCAGGGATGTTGTTATTCTTTCCGACCTTTACCAGCATATTGAACGGTCAGGATACAGTCTTTTTACTCTTGGGGATGTCCTTATGGACATATGGATTGTTGCGTAACAGGGATATGATGGCAGGTTTGGGCTTAAGCCTGGTAACTATCCGCCCGCAGCTTGCTTTGATCCTGGCAATACCTTTGCTCTTCAGTAAACAGAGAAGGTGGGTCTGGTGGTGGTTCTTGCTTGGGGCTTTTCTTTTGGGCATCCTATGCCTGATGGTACTGGGCTGGGATGGGACACGTAACTTTGTCAACTTCCTCCTGATCAGCGCAGGCGGGCAATGGTACGGACTTCATCCCGAAGACATGCCAACCCTCTCTGGGTTCATTCGCCGCACAATTCCAGGAGCGGATGTGCAGGTGATTCAGTTCATCAGTTGGGGTACATATTTGATTACCATTGCGGGATTATGCATTCATTTTGGGAAGAGCAAGGAAATTGGCGAGCAGCAGATCGGGCTGGCCGTCGTGGTTAGTCTCTTTGTTGTACCCTATCTTCACTATCATGATTTGGCATGTCTCTTGATTCCCACCTTTTGTCTTGTCCGTGTATTGGATGAAACGAACTTCCTGGAAACCAGGAATTCGGCCCTTTTGCCGCTGGCGCTTTCCATTTTTCTGGTGATGGGATTTTTTCATTCTTCGATACGTTACCTGGTTGTCTACATCGTGATGATTGGGATGATTTGTTTCTTGTGGTTCCCGGAAAGACTTTTGCAGGTGTTACATATCCAGAGAAAGGCATCATAGAATTCGATCCATGATGTTTTTGTTTAACTCCTGCTTGTTTTTATGTGCTTCCTGTTTGGCAGGCATGAATCTAATCCGATAGGAGTCGCCTGTGCTCTCCGATAGGAAGTTTGTTGATATCAAATATCAACTGAGTCGGATAATATTAAATATTCTGAGGAGCTAAGAATCCATCCTCCAAACCCCCACACGATGAACTGACCCGTCAACGGAACGACCGCGCTGGCACCTTCGCGCGAACCGGAAATCTGCCACGCCGTCTTGGACTAACCTTGTCTGAAGCGCTGGTACTCGGCTTGCTCAGGCAGGGGGTGAAAAACTATTTTACTGTACTCGGTCACGGCTCGACGGAATGGGTGAAGTGCTGCGTATTTACCAGGAGGCCGGGGTGGTCAAAGTTTACGGGTTGCGAAATGAGGTCGAAGTCAGCCACGCCGCAGCGGCGTTACGCTGAGTGAGGAATGAAAAGGCTGTGGCGGTCACCTCCATCGGACCGGGTGCATTACAAGCCCTGGCTGCCTCGCAGGTACCTGCCTCCGACGGATTGGTGTATGGTATCTCTTCGGCGACAAGACCACCGAGGATGAAGGTTTCAATATGCAGCAAATCCCCAAGCACGAGCAGGGACTCTTCCTCCAACTAGCTGACACGATGGGACACGCTTACAGTCTGCAAACTCCGCTGGCGCTTTTCACGCCCAGACCGTGTTCATGATTGGCATGCAACGGTTCTATTCGATTGGCTCGAATTTCAGCCCATAGACGTCTTCACCAAGCTGCACCCGGACCGGCTCCCAACTGGGACGCACCTTCATTCCTATCTTCAAATGGTTGATCGAATCGGCTTTGATCTGACCCATGGCTTTGACCTTGTTCTCAAACTCGGCCACTCCGAGGATCAGGAAGCGCTGGTCAAATCCCCACGGCAGATTGTAGATCACCGTATAAGTGAGCAGCTTGGCGTTCCCCCGGGGTTTTATTTTCTCGAACTCGCGGCTTTTGCAATCCAAACACCGATCGTGGTAGGGAAAATGGATCCGACCACACTTCTTGCATTGGAAGGCCGTGATGGCAATTTCTTTCTTCATGACTCTACCCTCTTCAGCACGAAGGAAGTGACATTGTTGCCGAATCCGCCGAAGTTGACCGTCAGTCCATGCCGGGCATTTTTCACCTGGCGGTTCTTGGGCAGTTCATGTCGCAATTGGAAGACGATATCTACGATCTGGGCTACGCCGGTCGCCCCCACCGGGTGCCCGCGTGCCTTCAAGCCGCCGGAGACATTGATTGGGATCTGGCCTCCGAAGCGGGTTTTACCCGCCGCCGCTGCCTTCCCGCCTTCACCTTTTTTGAAGAAGCCGACGTGCTCGCTCTCGGCGATTTCCAAGATCGTGAACGCGTCGTGCAACTCGGCCACGTCAATGTCCCCCGGCTTGAGCTTGGCCATCTCAAAGGCCTGCCGTGCCGCCAGCGTGACGGCCTTAAGGTCGGTCGGGTCTTCGCGCTCCTGGAGGGTGTGGGTGTCTGTGGCCTGGCCGAAGCCGGCGATCAGGACAGGCGGTTTGGCCAGCTTCTTGGCCATCTCCAGCGGGCACAAGACGAGCGCCGCGGCCCCATCGCTCACCGGGCAAAGATCGTACAGGTGCAGCGGATCGGCCGCGATGGGATTGTTGACGATAGCATGCGGGCTGTCGAAGATGCCCTCCCGGTCGAGCGTCATCTCGACGTGGGCGTAGGGGTTCAGCGCACCCATCTCCTGGTTCTTCAGTGAGACGGCTAGCAGGTGCTCGCGGGTCACGCCGTACTTTTCCATGTACAGCCGGGTGAACATGCCCCCCATGCCGGGCAGGGTGATGCCATACGGATACTCGGCCTGGGGATGGGTCATGGTGGCAATGAAATCGGTGACCCGCCAGCCGGTGATCTCGCGCATCTTCTCGCCGCCGACCACCAGCACGTAGTCGTAATAACCCGAGGCCACGGCTAGGAGCCCATTTTTCACGGCAGACCCGCCTGAAGCCGGGCCGTTCTCCACTACATCGGCGGCAGCGGGCAACAGGCTGAGGCGGTCCACCAGCGAACTGGCGATGGATGTCTGGTGCTGGATGATGCCGGCGCCCATGTTCCCAACGTAAACTGCATTAACAGATTTGTCCCCCAGGCCGGCATCGTCGAGAGCTTTCAAGGACGCATAAGCGAGCATGTCCATCAGGCTGTCTTCGTCGCGCCGTCCAAATGGGATCATGCCAGCGCCAATGATCGCAACGTCTCTCATTGTCTCACCTCCCTTTCAACCCGGCAATGCGTTCTCGGATGGTATCGTCATCGGCGAACTTGATCTCCGCCTCGGCCTCGTCGAGTAATTCCTGCGGCACCGGACGGTCGCCCACCACCAGGCGGTTTTTGGCCGCAAGATAGATCGCCCGCGTCAGGCGGTACGAGTCGCCACCACCCAATTCGTGGGGAATATTGGTCTTTTCGAGCGGATATTCGATCATCCAGCGCCGGAATCCGATCGGACTCTCAGCCACGATGAGAATATCCTCCTGCCCTAGGTAATCCATGTGATACTCCATCTTGGCGGCGAACAGGTGCGATCCGATGCGCAGACCGCGGTCGATGGCTAGGGTATGATAGCTCATGCCCACCTTTTCTGACTCCAAGCGGCCATTGACCACGCCCACCAGATAGCCGTCCACCTGCCCCATCAGGCAGTATTCACTTTTCACCCGGTAGCGATACCAGGCCAGCAGTTCACCGTATAGCCGGGCGCTGACGATGTCGTAATAGTCCCGCTCGATGAACAGGCAGGGATGAACAGATTTCAGGATGGCCGGCACATCCTCGCGGACGGCCTGGCGTACGACCATTTTCTTACCGTTCGCCAGGATGATAACCTTGGGCGGGTAGGGGGGCATTGGGAGTTGTGTTGGTCGCAGTACTGCTTCAAGTTCCATATCTAATGGCATATTCTTCACTCCTGCTCCAGATTTAACTTACTGAGTTTATCGATGCTTTCGAAATGTCCGGAATCATAGGCATCGCCAAATTTCGTTTTCTGCATGCCGGCTTTTATCTTCATTAGATCGGCATACTCCTGATCTTCCAGGATCGCCACGCAGCGCCCGATGCACGATTCGCCGTCCACGAAGCGCCAGGGGAAGAAACCGATCGGGACGCGACGGTTAACGATTAAGTCAATTTCGCCGCCGATGCACTCGGCGTGGATGATGCCGTAGGGGAACATCTCCAGGTGCATGAGTTGGTATTTGCTGTCGTCGAAAAAATCTGCCAGCGGCATGCCGTATTTCTTCTTGAACACCCGGTCAGCCTGGCGGGCCTGGCGGGGCATCCAGTCGCGGATGATGGTATTCATCGGATGGTCGGCGCTGCCGCAGTCCACGCCGATCCAGCGCAGTTTCTTCTTCTTGGCCCACTCGGCAAACTCGCGATCCGGGCCGGGATGCATTACCATATAACGCACTTCGTTGGCGGTGGGCATGTCCCAGCCGAAGTGGTGATAGCCGGTGTGGATGATGAGAATGTCGCCCTCGCGCACCTCGACGCGCTCCTCGACCATTTTGCTGGTGTAGACATCGTAGTCACCACAGACATCGCTCAGGTCGACGATGCTAGCCTCATGGACCAGGAAATCCATGTCCAACGAGGCAATATCTTTGCCAGGAGTGTGGAAGTGGATTTCACCATCCAGGTGGGTGCCGAGATGGTTGGAATGAGTGATCACCTGCCCGTTTGCCCCGTTGGGTGCCAGGCGCTTAAAATACTTGATCTGCAGTGGCTCATAGGTCGGCCAGGGTGGGGTGGCGATTCCCAAGGGGATGGTCAAATCGAGGAATTTCATGGCAGATTCTCCTTTCAGAAAGGGATAACCATTCGGTTGTTCCCTGCCGGGTGGTCAGATATCATGATTGCCCGGCTACAAGTTCTTCAGGCAATCAAAGGCATCCCAGAAGCATTTCTCCGGAGCGCGTAGGATTCCTGCGCCGACCATGCCCACGCCAGGGTCTTTGTGGGCTATACCGGTGTTAATCTGCGGCAGGATGCCGGTCTCCACCACCCTGCGCACGTCGATGCCGAGCGGCGTGCCGCGGAAATTAAGGGCGGGGATGGTGAAGTGTTCGTGTTCGCCAAAGGTGATCTCGTACATCTCAAGCGTGGTCTGGGTCGCCAGCTGCGGGCTGCCACCGACGAACTTGACGATGGCGGGTGCGGCGGCCATGGCCATCCCGCCGTAACCGGCCGTCTCGGTGATGGTACTGTCGCCAATGTCGGGATTGGCATCCTTCTCGGTGAACTGCGGGAAGTAAAGCCCCTGGACTCTTCCGGCCGGCGCGGTGAACCAGCGTTCGGGCATGGAAGCCAGTCGGATGCCGAAATCGGTGCCATTGCGCGCCATCACGGTGACGATGGTGCTGCCCGCCACCCCTTCCGCTGGCTCGAGCAGAACCTTCCCGGTGGGCATGCTCAGGTTCAGGAAAAAGTGATCGTTGCGGTCGATGAACTCGATCACCCTGGCCAGGACCTCGTTGTCGCGGCTGGTGCGGGCCAGCGCCGGTCCTATTGCCCGCAGGAACAGGGAAGTGGCGGCGCGGTTGCGGTTGTGGCACTCGTCGCCCATGTGCAGGGCCTGGGCGATCAGGCTTTTGACGTCGATCCCGTTGGGAAGGGTCTGCAGGGCGCGGTCGAGCGCTGGGTAGAGGTCGGTCTCCATCCATTTCAAGCGGTCTATCACCTCCGCATCCATCCCACCATAGCGCAGTACCTTCCCTAGGCCTTCGTTCTGGGTGCAGTATGCCCGGTTGCCGAAGGCCTTGTTCTCGATAATGAATACCGGCATGGATGGGGAGAGGACGCCGGCCATCGGCCCGACGGCATGATGGTGGTGACAGGGATCGAACTCGACCCCGCCCGAGGCGGCCATCCGGGCAGCTTCGACCTTGTCGCTGGCGAGGCCTTCGTAAATCAGCGCCCCCATCACCGCGCCGCGCTGCGGGCCGCACATGCGTTCCCAGGTGATCGGCGGTCCGGCATGCAGGATCATGTGCTCATGCATGCCAGGGATGACATCCCTGGCGATTCCCATCCCGACCAGCACAGCCTGCCCTCGCTGGATTCGCTCCACAACTTCCTGGTTGGCTGCATCGATATGGATGCCGGTTTTCGTCTGGCGCAAATGCGGCACGCCATCCTTGGGAGGGCGCCAGTCCAGGTCAATCACCTTCACTCCCTGGTCGCTGACCGACTTTGCCATACCGGCCAATCCAACGTTGAGGACGATGAGATCTTTTCCAAAAATATCGTTGACTTTTCCCACGATCATCCTCTCTAATCAAGCGGAAACGATCATTCCCGTGAGCCGGGCAGCGGCCGCGTTGCTGTCACACACGATCGCACCAGCCCCTTCCAGGGTAGAGACCGTGTGGCGCAGACCCTGCGGATCGCTCTCCGTTCCGGTGACGGCAGCGACCACGGGTAAAGCGCGGCCAGCAGCCTCGGCAAGACCGCGCGCCTGGTGGATTGCCGGGCCAAGCTCGCACGCCGGATCAGGGTGCGCACCATACCCGAGCACCACATCCAGCATGATGACCGCGGTTTCGGGGTCGCGCGCCTCCTGCAGCAGGCGTCGGATGCGCAGGTCGTTGTCGATCATAGGGTGGAGGCGCCCAACGGTAAATTCCTCCTCACCGAGGTCTACGGCGGTGTGCCCAATGCTTTTGGTCGAATCGGGTAAAGCCAGCCCGCTCAGCAGGGGGGCATTGGAATGAACGGAGCTCTCCAGCATGTCCTTCCAGATCACCTGGGCTTCGTAGCACAACGTCCCGCCCGAGAACAAGCCGCGCAAATAGCGCTGCCGGACATTCAGTTTTCCCTTGAGTCCCCTTGCCTTCTTCGCCAGTCGGACTTTTTCCGCCTTTAATAGCGCCTGGATGTCGCCCGTTTCAGGCCGGATGGCCCTGGCCGCTAGCAAGCTACATTCCTGTAAAGTGCGGGCCGGGATCACGTTCGGAACTCTCATCAGCGATCCCATCTCTCCACCTAAAAAGCAGACTACGGTTGGCTTGCTGCTGGCGAAGGCTTGCTCGAGGACGACCCGGGCTACCTCTTCCGCGGGCGGCTTGCTGATCAGGACAAGCACAGCCGTGGCCGGGTCCTGCTGGAGTGCCTGGAGGGCCAGCAACATCATGATCCCGCCAACCTCCTTTTTCAGATCGCGACCTCCCGTTCCGATGCCCTGGCTGATCCCCACGCCGCGCCGGGCGAGCAGGGTGCTCACCTCCTGCAGACCGGTGCCGGCCGCAGAGACTATTCCCACCTGTCCGGGGGGCAAAACATTCGCAAAACCCAGGGCGACTCCGTTAATGATCGCTGTCCCGGCTCCCGGTCCCATCAGGAGCAGGCCGCGCTCGCGCCCGAATTTCTTCAAGGCGATCTCGTCCTCTAGGGAGACGTTATCGCTGAAGAGCAGCACGTGCAGACCGTGCTCCAGCGCCTCCCAGGCCTCATTGGCTGCGTAGCGGCCAGCCACCGAGATGACAGCCACGTTAGCCCCCGGGTGCAGGGACAGCGTACTCCGGATGGTCTTTGGCCTGAACTCGCCCGCAGACTCTGGTGCAGCTTTTCTCTTCAACAGCTCTTCCGCTTTTCCAAGAGCCTGCTCGGCCTTGGAAGCATCCCCGGCGCTGACCACAAGAACCAGGTCGTTGGCACCGGCTGCCTTGATCTCCGCCGTGAGTAAGCCAGCGCCGGTCAGGATGGATTTGTTCGCCTCAGTCGCCATCACCACAGCCGCGTCGTCCACGCCTTCCAGGCTGGCGAGCTCGCGCGCCACCAGCATCAGGCTGATTGAATCATGATACTCGCTTGGCTTGACCAAGGCCCGGACTATCATCGTCATCCTTTCACAATCCCTGCCTCCAACATGGCCAGGTATACTTTTTCGGCTGTGAAGGGCGGGCCTTCGAAGCGGATCCCGACAGCATCGTAGATGGCATTTGCAATCGCCGGAACGGTGGGTACCATCGAGTGCTCACCGATCCCGCGTGCCCCCCAGGGGCCGTCAGCCTGCGGAACTTCGACGATGATGGATTGGACAGATTTGGGAATGTCGGCGGAATTGGCGATGCGATAATCGACAAAACTGGGATTCTGCACGATGCCGTCTTTCAACTGGAGGCGTTCGAACAGCGCTGAGCTGATCCCCTGGATCAGGCCGCCTTCCATCTGGGCTTTCACCATATCTGGATTGATGGCCTTGCCGACATCGAAGGCAGACACACCCTTGAGGATGTCGATTCTGCCGGTATCTAGGTCCACTTCCAACTCGATCGCCTGGGCACCGGTGGTAAAGTGGACGACCGCATGCTCTCCTTGCCCGGTTTCCGGATCCAGGCCGGTCACATAGGCTGGCATGAAATTGCCGCGTCCGATGATGGGTCCCCCCATCCAGCCTTTGCCGTCCGTTTTCGGCAGTCCGGTGACCGCAAGATTCTTGACCGGAATCTCCCGCTCGCTTTTGAACGAAACCACCATACCATTGACAATATCCAGGTCTTCGGGGGACTCGTCCCAGGCTTTTGCCACCAGGTCCAGGACTTGGCGGCGGGCATCGTGCGCCGCGCTAATGATGGCATTCCCGGTGCTCCAGGTGATCCGACTGGCCACAGTCTGCCATTCGTAGGGGCTGTAGCGCGTGTCCACTGGTGTTGCCAGACGTACGCTTTCGTAGGGCACGCCGAATGCCGCCGCAGCCATTTGGGCAGCGACAGTGAACGCCCCCTGACCAATATCCTGGCAGCCGACACCCAGGGTCAACATCCCGTCCTCGGCCAGCTCGATCCAGGCACTTGAACCTGCGTTACCGGGCATAGCCGGAGCCTTCCACATTAGGGCCAGCCCCTTGCCGCGGCGCTTATTGGGCGCACTAGGCGGAGCTTTCTGGCCCCAATCGATCGCCTCGGCGGCCTTCTCAAGGCATTCGGAAAGGCCCGTTGGGTGCATTTTGCCGCCCGTCGCCAGGACGCTATCCTCTTTCACGCAGTTGCGCCGGCGGAACTCCACCGCATCCATCCCGATCTCAAGCGCCAGTTCGTCGATGCACTGCTCCAGGCCGGCATGCATCTCAGGCATGCCGAAGCCGCGCATCGGCCCACCGACCGGGTGGTTTGTGTAGACACAATAGCTGTCGGTCTTGACGTTTGGCACCTCGTAGGGCCCTGTGCAGCTGTAACCGGCTGCACGCGTGATGTTAACGCCGTATTCTGTGTAAGCTCCACCGTCCCAATAAAAAGTGTTCTCCATTGCCAGGAGCTTGCCGTTCTTGTCGCAGCCTATCTTGAAGTAGGCTACCAGTCCCTGGCGAACGAAAGCCGTGTAGAATTCCTCTTCGCGCGTCAGGAGCAGCTTCACCGGATACCCCTTGATCTTGGTGGCAATCGCGACCGCCAGGGATTCCATGCTCACGCCGGCCTTGCCGCCGAAGCCACCGCCCACCAGCGGCGCAATCACCCGCATTTCGCTCTGGGTAATACCCAATGTTTCGGCAATGAGATCGCGCTGTGCGAAGGGGGATTGGGAACTGTCCCACAGGGTGGCCTCGCCCGAAACCTCCACTTTGGCAATTGCCACATGCGGTTCGATCGGCACGTGTTGGATGTGGGGAATGCGGTACTTGCGTTCGATGACCCCCTTGCACTTCTTCCAGACAGGGGTCACATTCCCTTTGCGGATCTTGAAGTGATTGGAGATATTCGAACTCGGTCGCGGCAGGATGAAACTGGCCACGACGTACTGGCCGAGATCCGGATGGAGCAGGGGGGCCTTGGGGCTGGCGCCAAACTCGGGATCGAAGACCGGCTCCAGGACTTCATACTCAACTTCAATGAGATTCACTGCTTTTTCAGCGATCTCTGGATTGATTGCGGCTACGCCGGCAACAGGATCGCCGACATAGCGCACCCGATCTCGGCAGAAAATGTGCCGGTCTTTTAGATACAACCCAATGTAACCGGGAAAATCCTCACCAGTGACAACAGCTTTTACACCTGGCAAGGCGAGTGCCTTGGTAACATCAATCTTTTTGATCCGTGCATGCGGATGCGGGCTGCGTTTGATGCGCGCATGCAGTAGTTTGTTACCAAACTGGATATCGTCCGCATAGAGCGCTGCACCGGTGACCTTTTCACGCGCATCAATGCGAGGCTTGCTCTCACCGACGGGACTGGATGTTTTTTGTGTGTTGGCCTTTCCCATAAAAATTGCCTCTTCACGGAGGTGCGAAATCCGAGTTTAATACCTTCGTCCTAAAGGTATGGTGGCTGGCAGCCGGTCAAGTTGTTATCGCTTGCAGCCTGGCAGCTTCTTTGATGCTTTCGATGATGCGGATATAGCCTGTGCAACGGCATAGATTACCGACCAACGCTTCATTGATTTCGTCTTCACTTGGATTGGGATTCCGATCGAGAAGCGCCCGGGAGGTGATCAGGACTCCCGGCGTGCAAAAGCCACATTGGATACCGCCGGCATAGATCATGGCTTCCTGGATAGGGCTGAGCTGTTGATCGCTCGCCAAACCTTCAACCGTGATGACCTCGGCCCCGTCACATTCAACCGCCAGCACCATGCAGCTATTTACCGGTTCCCCGTTCAACAGGACGGTACAGGCACCGCATTCACCAGCTGAGCAGCCGTTTTTCGTGCCAGTCAATGCCAGGCTTTCGCGCAGCATGCGCATGAGGGTCATGTTAGATGGGACTCTGACTTGTTCGAGTCCACCATTGATAGTGAGGTTGATCACGTGGAAGGTCATATTTTTCTCCAGGGAATCTACTTTTCCATTTTCTTCCACACTTCGATGAGTGCCATTTCAGTAAGGTTTCTGACCATTAGCTTGCGATAGTGCGCGCTACCGCGCACATCATCGATCGGCGTGCTCGCCTCGCTGGCCAAGCGGGCTGCTTGGTGGAGGGATTCGGATGTGACGGCTCGCTCTGAAAGGTGTGCTTCCGCCTCTGCGGCGACGAGGGGTACTGGGGCGACAGAAGCCAGTACGATGCGGAAACGAAACCCCGACGGCAAGCCGGGGTCGGGATTTCCCAGTACAGTTACGCCCACAATCGACAGGTCACTTAGTTTATTTCGCCCTAGCTTGAGATAGGTGCCCGCGCATCCCCTTGGTGGGAGGGGGAAGCTGACTGCTGTCACAATATCGCCAGGTTTCAGCGTGGTTTTACCGGCGCCGAGGAAGAACGTAGCGAGCGGTTCCTGGCGCAAACCGCTTGTCCCATGGATGTGCAGCACCCCATCCAGCACGAGGCAGGCTCCGATGGTATCGCCTGCAGGCGAAGCATTACAAATGTTACCGACTATGGTAGCCCGCGTGCGTAGTTGGTAGCTGGCCACCGACCGGCAGGCTTCCGCCAACAAGGGGTAATATTCCCGCACTTCAGGGGATGCAATCACCCGGTTCATATTGACCGCCGCCCCAAGGGTGAGGCCCGCTTCCGGGTTAAAACGCAGATTGTTTGTTTCTTCCAGGTATTTAACATCCACGAGAAATTTCGGAAAAAGGAATCCATCTCGCATGCGGACAAAGATATCCGTCCCTCCCAGGAACGCACGCGCTTCATTGTAGTGTTGAGCCAGGAATTCGCTGGCTTCGGCTAGTGTCTCCGGTCGGATATAGTCAAACTCAGGAAGTGTTGGATGCGTATGAGTGATCATATCAGTTTCCTCGCACCAGTGACTGTCATCCATCGGAAAAGGAAACGGTGGATCGTCCAAGCCCCCTTTCCTGGAACATTTCTTTCGCCTTCATCAATTATGACACAATTTGAGATTTTCTGTGTTCATTATTCAGGAAATTGAGCTGCAGTTTCAAAGGTGTGTTTGCTGAAAAATTTCGAGCCATGTATACGCCTTCCGTTGAGTGATTTTACAGCCGATATGCAGGAGGTGCGCTGCAAGGATGACAACAAGGCATCTTTGGTAGGGGCCACTTCCCTCCTACATCATCCTCCCCTTCCTTTCCTGCTATAATACTTTTACCCTAGCTTTCTCCTTTTCCATGAAATTCATTCCAACATTGGCATGCTGGCGACAAAAGCAATGGGCATTTTTCTCTTCTTCCCTAATCTACAATTACTTCGAGTGCCATACACATCCCTGCCTCGGTCTTTATCAACGACGACGAAGGGAACAGATTTTTTACGGCGAGTTCAATGGCAGCCGCCGAAAGCGCGTGCCGGTAAAAATTATTGGTGAGTAATAGTAGCACCTAGAAGATCAGAGGGTTCACTTATCAGAAAGCCGACCACCTCTCCAAAGGAGGAGAATTATGAAACGCTTGCGCTGGTACGACTACCTGACGATTAACCTGTTCTGGCTGGGATTGAACATTCGCAACACGGCCCTAGGTTCATTCTTTATGCCCTACCTGGTGAACATTTTCGCACCGGAAATCAAGAATACTGCCCTGGGTGCCATGCGCTCCGCTGGCCTGGTGATCGCCATGCTGGTCCAACCGGCGGCGGGTTTGCTGAGCGACCGTTCAACTTCCCGTTTTGGTCGGCGCAGACCGTACATCCTGATTGGGGCGTTGTTTGATTGTCTCTTCCTGGCAGCGATCGCTCTCTCTTGGAATTACCTGGCCTTGCTGATCGCCGTGCTGCTCATCCAGTTCTCCTCCAACATCTCGCATGGCCCGTTGCAGGGATTAATCCCGGATCTGGTGCCGGAAGACCAGCGCGGGCGCGCCTCGGCCATCAAGGCCATCATGGAACTCCTGCCAATCATCCTGGTCGGCCTGACGATAGCAAAAATGATTGGTCCCGAGCCACTGATAATTAATCTCCATTGGAGGACATGGGTTCTTTTTCAATTTACTTTTCCAAATGGTCTAATCGCAGCCATTTTCGTAACCGGCGTTTCCCTTCTGGTGGTCACACTCATCACGATGATCTTTGTCAAAGAGACACCGTTGCAGGAAAAACCGACCACGCCGTTCTGGCCTCCGATGGTGCGCGTCTTGGGGATGCTAGGCGGAATCCTGATTGGTGGCATAGCCGGGTTGGTGGGCGGCGGCCTGGTGGGCGGATTGACAGGCTTGATCACTTGGGCAGTTACGGGAATACCAATCAGCTGGGATTTTTCGGGTTTTCCGCCTCTTATTTTTCCGACAACTCTCCCCGCAGCCATCGTGATTGGCGTGGGAGGGGGAGTGGCTATGATCGTGGCGGTGGTCGCCGGTGTGCAGGCAGGATGCTTGGGGACACTGGGCATGGAAGCCCGCAAGCAATCTTCGTTCGTCTGGTGGATCACCAACCGTTTAATGTTCCTGGCGGCAGCCACTTCCCTGCAAGGTTCCATCTTATTTTTCGTGATGTATGCCTTCAAGCTGACCAATGAAGGAGCTACCAGCCTGAGCGGCACATTGACATCGGTCATCGGTTCGTTCATTCTAATCTCAGCCCTGGCAAGTGGCTGGCTTTCGGATCGCCTCGGGCGCAAGCGGCTGGTACTATTCAGTGGCATCCTGGCGGCGGTGGGCAATGTACTACTTTTGATCACCATTTGGGTGCCGGATCTTGCAATTGTCTACATTGCTGGCACGATCATCGGGCTGGCAACCGGGCTGTTCATGACCGCGAATTGGGCGCTCGGTACGGATCTTGTGCCTGCGGGCGAAGCAGGGCGCTACCTGGGAGTTTCGAACCTTGCCGGCGCGGGGGCGGGCATCATCGGCGCGGGCATCGGCGGCCTGGTCGCTGACGCCATCAATCACTATTCCATGGGACTGGGATACTTCGCGATATTTGCGGCTTATGCCCTCCTCTTTGCCTTGAGTGCGGTGACTTTATTGGGCATGCGCGAAGTCAAAAAATGAATATTCTTCTCTGGCTGCTGCTCCCGGTCGGATTGGTGCTTGCGGTTGGACTGGCTGCCTCGTTCTACGTGACCAGCCGTCAGCCGCGTAATGCTGTCCACGGTCCCGCGGAGTACGGCCTAGAGTTCGAAGAAGCCACGTTCAAGGCTGCGGATGGATTGCAGTTGCAGGGATGCTGGATCCCGTTCCCTGGATCCGAACGTGCTGTGATCATCCTACATGGGCACGGCGGAAGCCTGGACTGGGACATCCACCGCGCCCCATTCTTGCATGCAGCCGGGTTCAACGTCTTCCTGTTCGACTTCCGCGCCCACGGGCGCAGCCAGGGACGGCTGGCGACCTTTGGTTACCTCGAGCGTTACGACGTGCAAGGGGCGGTGGAATTTCTTAAAAGCCGGGGCATCAGGAGTATCGGTTTGCTGGGATTCTCCTACGGTGCGCTTTCCTCCCTGCTCACAGCGCCAGTCTGCCCGGATGTACGGGCGGTGGTGGCAGATGGATGTCCGACCCGATTGCGGGTGGCTCTTATCGCTCGCGGAGTTGAGTTCCATATTCCGCGCTGGCTGGCCGGACCTCTGGCTTGGCTGGTTGTTGCGATAACATCCGCACGGCTGGGGGTAAATCTGTTCCATTACGAACCGGTGCGCTGGGTAGGGAAGATCGCCCCGCGGCCCATTTTCTTCATCCACGGCGAGTTGGACCAGTACTGCCCTGATTTCGATGATTTGTATGCTGCGGCGGGTGAGCCCAAGGAAGCCTGGCGGCTTGCTGGTGTCGATCACACCAAGGCGAGCGAAACATTCCCCGAAGAATTTCACCGCCGCGTGATCGGGTTCTTTGACCGCAATCTTTGACCGATGGGCCTCTGCGCCTACGCTTTTCCGAAACAGATTGGGAACGCATCCGGAATGACTGGACGGCCTGGCGGGAAGGCGCGTTGGACCGTCCAATGGTGGTGCTGGAATGTACCGAGCGACTGGACAGGTATGATCCTCAGTGCGCAAGTGTTTTTCTTGGCAACTACCCGATGGAGACACCGGCCGCCACGATCCTGGACGAATTTGTCCCGCGTCTCGAAAACACGCATTATCTTGGGGATTCCTTCCCGCGTTTCTGGCCGAACTTTGGGCCCGGAATCGTGGCCGCTTTTGCCGGGGCGCAGGTCCAACCCGCATGGGATACCACTTGGTTCACACCCGGACAATCCGGTCCCATCACCGACTTGCGCGTAGCCATTGATTGGGAGAATCCATGGTGGCGGCGCGTGTACGGAATCACGCAGGCGGCTATCAACCGCTGGGGGCGGGAATTGGCTGTGGGTTTTACCGACTTGGGAGGCAATCTGGATATAATTGCTTCCCTGTGCGACACACAACAGCTCCTGATGGATCTGGTGAAATTCCCGCAGGAAATCGACCGGCTAGTCGGAGAGACCACCCGGCTCTGGCTGGCTTGTTATGAGCGGCTGTATGCCATTATTTCAGCTGCGGGAGACGGTGTCACTTGCTGGGGTCCGTACTGGTCAAACGGCCGCAGTTACATGCTTCAAAGCGATTTCTCTTACATGATTTCCCCGAAGTTGTTCGAGCGTTTTGTCCTGCCGGACCTGGACGCCTGCTGCGCTGTTCTGGATTATGCTTTTTACCACTTGGACGGAAAAGGGCAGCTGGTCCATGTGGAATCTCTCCTTTCCATACCCCATTTGCGCGGGATCCAGTGGGTCCCTGGTTATGGTAAACCGCCTTGCGAAGAGTGGCTGCCGTTGCTCAATAAAATCCGCGCCGCTGGAAAGCTCTGCCAGGTGGCGGTCTCTCCAAAAGGGGCTTTGACCATCATCCGGGAATTGGGTGGAAAAGGTTTCGCCTTTGTGATTGACGAACCGCAATTGACTCCTGCCGAGGGGCAGGCATTCCTGGAGGAATTGCAGGGGATGGAATAATAAAAACGGGCGACCAGATGGTCGACCATTTCACTCTCTACTGCTTGATTTTATCCGCGAAGAGCAGGTTGACCTGGTTACTTTCACTGCGGGTGAGCATTCTCTTTTCGTTCAGGATTTCCCTGAATTTCAGCAGGTACGGAGTTTGCAGGTGTATCTCGCGTGCCTGCATATCACGGTAGTCCTCCAGCAGAGTGAAATGGGTGGAATTTCCCTGGTCCTGGAAAACTTCGAAACGCAGGAACCCTTCCTCCACAACACTCTTCCTGGCATCCTCCCGGACAGCGGCCTGGTAGGCCTCGATAAATTCGGGTTTCACGAAGTGATTGATTTGAAAAATGACCATGACAGTCGCCTCTATTCAGGATTGTCCTTCTCTTCAGTCAGAATCATCACTTTATACGCCTCGGCATATTCCAGCCCGTGTTCCTTGCCTTCTTCTGCGGCCCACTCGCGGATCATTTTTTCCGGGTCCCAATCCGCCAGCTGGCTGACGTGTTTCTTCAGCGCGGAGATTTTAATGTCAATCGTCGTGGCGATGTCAACCCAGGTGTCTGACTTCTCCGACCCGTGGACGTAGAGCCGATTAACTTTGTGCGGTCCATAACCATCTGTGAGCAAATCGGTAAAGATTAGCCGCGTCTCGGAGGATGGGAAGACAGCGTACAAGGCAGCCTGGGCTGCGGCTCGGTGGTCGGGATGATTGATATAGCCGTTGCCATAGAATACGCCCTGCGGGTCGCCGGTTACGACTGCCTCCGGTTTGTACCGGCGGATAAGGCGGGTTAATTCGCGTCGCAGATTCAGGGAGGGTTCCAGCTCACCATCCGGAAAATGCAAGAATATAGTCTCATGGATGCCCAGTACGGTGTTGGCGCTGGCCTGTTCAGCTTCGCGAAGGTGGGCAAATTCCGGCTTATAGTCTGCATTCCTGGACGGTTCGTTCGACCCGGCCTCGCCGCTGGTCACGATGACCGACATTACCTCGCACCCGGCTTGCACCCAGCGGGCCAGCGTCCCGGCAACGGTGAATTCCTGGTCGTCGGGATGGGCGTGGATTGACATCGCTCGTTTGGGGAAGTATTCTTTTTCGCTCATGGAATGATTTTAACCGATTCATTTCAACATCGGTTCCATCCGTGGTCTAGTTAATATTAATCTTAAGGATGAGTCCTGTTTCTTGTAGATAACCGGCTGCCAGGTCGCTGGAAAAAGTCGACTATGGATTGTCGGAGGTTAGGGTTCAAATTTCGAAACAGAGGTGCGTCATAAACAGAGGTGTGAATGCCGCTTGTGAGGTCAGTTCCACGTAATCGATCAGTCGGGCAAGTCTTTCAGCCTCCCGCCGCTTGTCCACCGATACGAGCATCTGTTTTGCCCCCACTCCGGCTGCGTTGCCCACTTGGTGGAAGCGGTCCATCGGCAGGGGTGGGAACATCCCCGTGCGCACGGCTGAGCGTAGGTCGAGGTACGTACCAAAAGCTCCGGCCACAATGAACTCGTCCAGGTCGGCAAATGTCAACCCGGCGTTTTGCAGCAGGATTTCCACCCCGACCCGGATGGCGGATTTTGCCAATTGGATCTCATGGACATCCTTGCGGGTGACGACCAGGTCGCGACCCAGACCTGTCTGGGCGGCAGGAACGATCACGATCTCAGCCCCGGTACCTTTCTTCATAACTCCTGTCGGCTTGACCAGGCCGCCGTCTTGCAATGCCGCGACTATATCCAAAATCCCCGAACCGCAGATGCCCACCGGCGGCAGGTTTTCGATGCTTTGCCACAGGATTTTCCCACCTGACCAGCGCGCCCTTTCGATGGAGCCAGGCGCAGCCCGCATGCCTTCATGGATGTGTGCGCCCTCGAAGGCTGGACCGGAGGCGCATGAGCAGCAGGTGACTTTGCCGTTCGCTACCAGGCTGATCTCTGTGTTCGTGCCGATGTCCAAAGCGATGGTGGTGCCTGGCGATTTCCATGCATCGGTCGCCAACAGCATGGCAATGTGGTCCGATCCCACGTACCCGGCGATAACCGGTGGAAGATATGCTTCTGCGCCGGTGCCGAGCTTTAATCCCAATTCACTGGCGGGGAGGGTTAACGCCCGCGTGATGGCCGGAGTGAAGGGAGCACGGCCTAGCTGTTCCACGGGTAGCCCGGCGAACAGGTGGTGCATGGTCGTGTTGCCGACCAGCACGGAGTCCAGGACAGAATTGGGGTAAACGTGCGCCTCCGCACACATCTCTGCCAGTAATTTATTCAGCGTTTCCACGAGTACTATCTGGAGTTTTTTTGCCCCATCTGGTTCGCGTCCAGTATAGGCGATACGGCTGATGACATCCTCACCGAAGGCGATTTGCGGGTTCATTGCCCCGGATTTGGCTGCCGTCGCACCGGTTTCTAGCCGGACGAGATAGGCCGCCAGCTTCGTGGTGCCGATGTCCACGGCCAAGCCGTATGCTCCCGGTGTTCGTGTTGCTGGTTTAACTGCGATGGACGTTTCCAGCCCTTCCACTTGCAGGCGCTGGGCGCTGGTCAGGGACTCGGGGGGGATATCGAGTTTTACGTCGCTGAGCGGCTCGGCCTGGCAGGCCAGGCGGATTCCAGCAGCCAGGTCTGCTTCGCTCAGGGCGGCTTTCTCCACCAAGGTGGGAGGCGTCAGCTTCCCGGCAGCCAGGCGGAGGCGGCACTCCTCGCACGTCCCCGCGCCTCCGCACACGGAGGCCAGTCCGACCCCGGCGGCTTGGGCAGCATCCAGAAGAGTCTTCCCGGCATGGGTTTCAACGCGCCGGCCGAGCGGTTCAAAGTCAATACGGAAGGTCTCAGGCATGGCGGTAGCGGCACCTTTCCCGGAGGCTGCAAAGTTCGCAAAGATCGGATTGGTTCATTTCCGGCCCGATGCCGACTACGAAGGAAATGGATTTTTTCGGGACCATCATCCCACCAGTAGTGAGCGAGATCCCGGCCTGGGATGGGTCGAGCAGGGCGAATATTTGAGGCTGACCGACTTCCACAGGCCATTCAGGTTCACCAGGGCTGAGCGGCGTTGACGATGTCAGGTCTTCGCCCTGCGCCCTTTCCCCGATGCGCAAGCAGACCTGCTGGCCGAGGAATTCGATTGCAGCATTGCCCAAGCCGTCGAGAGCTACTCCAAGGAGGGGAGATTTCTCCATCCAAGTGGAGGCGAGTTCTTCCAATTCCTTGCCGATGGTGCACACTACCAGAACGACCTGCTCTGCCCCTGCCAGGTGGCGCGCAACCAGCGGGCTGACAAGTGAGTTTCCTCCTTCCAAGAGGATCCGCTTATGCTGGTGTTCGACGACCCTGACCGTTTCGATGAGCGCAGTCGTATGGAGTTTTGAAAACCCCTCTACCAGGGCTGCAGAAGCGGCATTCAGTAACGCTGGTTTTTTGGCGCGCACCATTTGCGGGTCAGCGCCTTCACCGCGCAGAACATCGTCTTCACTGAGAGTCAAGTCAAAATCTTCCAGGAGTTCCATCAGGATGATTTTACCCCAAACCTGCCACCGATTGTTTCATAGTAACCAAAGGGCCAACCTTCACCCCCGGCCTCTCTTCCTCCCTGCCTGGAAGGGAGAGGGAAGCCTTTCCGCCGATGTCAATGCCGATGCAGAGTGATGTCATGGGCAAATTATATCGTCAGTCGTTTGACACCCTCCAATATTGGCACTAAACTATTAGTATCCCGGAGGAACCATGCAGATTGAATTGACCCAACCTGGCCCTTTGCTGAACCCCGATGGTTACCTGGCCCAGGTGGGCTGGGCGCGCCAGCCCCTGCTGGACTGCAACTTGGAGTCCACCCGCTTCTATGCCCTGCGGCTGTTCCAGCGTTTCCGCATCAAGCGCTGGGACTATTACGCCGTTTTCACCCCGAAGCGTTTCTTCTCTGCTACCATCGCAGACCTCGGATATGCTGGCAACATCTTCGTCTATGCCATGGATTTTGAGACCGGCGAACTCCACGAGGAGGGCCTGGTCGTCCCGTTGGGGACAGGCGTAGATCTATCGCGTAACAGCACGGAAGGCGACAGCCATTTTGAAAACGAGAAAGCAAGCCTGACCTTTAACCTGCATTCTAACCAGCGGCATTTGTCTGTTTCCTGGCCGGGGTTTCACGAGGGACGTGGCATCCAGGCCGAAATCACGTTGGCCTGTCCCGCGGGGAACGAGTCGATGAATATAGTTATCCCGATTGGGAAGAAGCGTTTCTACTACAACCGCAAGATTAACTGTCTGCCGGCGAGTGGGCAGGTCAAATACGGCGATACCACTGAAATGCTTGATCCAAAGAATTGCGCCGGTTCCCTTGACTGGGGGCGCGGGGTCTGGGAATACCATTCGAGCTGGAACTGGGCCAGCGCTTCCGGCTTTTTACTAGACGGGCGGACGGTCGGGTTGAATTTAGGTTGCGGTTTCGGCGACCTATCGAAAGCGGGTGAGAATGCACTTATCCTAGAAAACCGCATCCATAAACTGGAACAGGTCAAGTTCGATTACGTTTCCGGTGACTACATGAAACCATGGCATTTTACCGATTCCGAAGGCCGCCTGGACCTGGTCTTCACGCCGTTCAAAGACCGCACCGCCCAGACCAATCTGGGAGTAATCGTTAGCGAAGTCCACCAGATGTTTGGGCGTTATAATGGCAAGGCCGTAACGGACGACGGAAAAGCCGTCCAAATCAAAGACTTGATTGGATTTGCAGAAGAACATCATGCACGTTGGTAATAATGTAGATAGGGCTCCCTTGCCCAATCGGTCATGCTTGCCAGGGTGGGGGTGTCCAAGTAGACGGCGGAGCGGTATTAGGTGAACAGTAACCAGATCCTACCCAGCATGGATGGAACAGAACAATTAATGGAAATCTGGTATGGAGGAGAATGATCTCTTTGGATGGAAAATTGCTTGAGATTCATGATTACTCCGGCGAAGGATTCCGGCCAATGGTTAATTTTGGGTCCTGGCGCGTGGCGGTGCTGAATTACATGGAGGACCTTCATCCGGCGAAGATTGACACTCTGGAGCGCCACCCGGAAACGGATGAGGTCTTTGTACTCACCCGCAGCCAGGGTATCTTGTTTCTGGTTGATGGGGAATCGCAGGATGCGATTTTGTATCCGCAGGTGATGGAAGTGGGAAAAATCTATAACGTCAAGCCCTACACTTGGCACACTATTGTCGTGAGCCGGGACGCTTCGGTGTTGATCGTCGAGAACGGTGATACCGGCAAGGATAATTCGGAGTATGTTTCACTAAAGCCGGAACACCGCCGATTGATTCTCAGCATTACTCAGAGTGAACAACCCGGAAAATGGGGAAATTAATATAGGTATAATGGACGCATGTCGGATTTGCGTAAAGCCAGCCTCCACATTAGCGGTATCGTGCAAGGAGTCGGCTTCCGGCCTTATGTCTATGGCTTGGCAGTTCGTTTCACACTGGCAGGATGGGTGCGCAATACGTCCGCGGGGGTGGATATCGAAGTGGACGGGGATCAGGAGACATTGGATGCTTTTGTCCTTGCTTTGAAGACGGAACTCCCGCCGCTGGCGCGTATTGACACCTTTGACCTGTCTTTTGGGTCTCCGGGTTTTTTTACGGGGTTTGAGATTGTCCCCTCTGAAGTTGTGGAGGGCTCCTACCAGCCCATCTCCCCGGATGTGTGCGTTTGCGACGATTGCTTGCGCGAGCTCTTCGACCCTGCCGATCGGCGCTACCGTTACCCGTTTATAAACTGCACCAACTGTGGGCCACGTTTCACAATTATCACCGACATCCCTTACGACCGCCCCAACACCACCATGGCGCCATTTGCGATGTGCCCGGACTGCGCCGTCGAATACCAGGATCCATTCGACCGGCGGTTTCATGCCCAGCCGGTTGCATGTTCTGTTTGCGGGCCTAAGGTCTGGCTTGAATGGCCAAAGGACGGTGGACGACAAACGGTGGGTGGGGATAAAGCATTACGCACCGCCCAGAAGATGATTGCAGAAGGCAAAATACTGGCTGTCAAAGGCTTGGGTGGATTCCACCTCGCTTGCGACGCAACAAACGCGGACGCCGTAGCTGAACTACGCTTCCGCAAACTACGCGTGGACAAGCCCTTTGCCCTGATGATGCCGGATATTGCTGTTGTTGAAAAACAATGCCTTGTCAGTCATGCCGAGCGCGAACTGCTTGAATCGCGCCAGCGACCAATTGTCTTGCTCCGCCGACGACCAGAGTCAAATATTGCTTCTGAAGTAGCACCAAAGCAGGATTTGCTTGGTGTTATGCTCCCTTACACGCCGTTGCACTATCTTCTGATAAAACCTGATAGCCTGTCGGCAACTGCTTTGGTCATGACCAGCGGCAACCTGGCTGAAGAGCCGATTGCCACCGGAAATGATGAAGTACGAGATCGCCTCTCTGCTATGGCGGATGCCTTCCTGATGCATAACCGTGACATTCGCACCAGGTGCGATGACTCGGTGGTAAGGATATTTAATAATCAGGAAACCGAATCGCCTAATAATTTATTCCCTGATCACCCGACCCCACTTTACTTCCTCAGACGTTCACGTGGTTATGCCCCCGACTCACTGCAACTCCCGTTTGAAGCCCCATCCATTCTGGCAACCGGCCCGGAACTCAAAAACACATATTGTCTCACCCGCGAACGCTACGCCTTCCTCAGCCATCATATCGGCGATATGCAGAATTACGAGACTTTGCGTTCTTACGAAGATGGCATTACCCATTTCGAGCGCTTGTTCCGCATCCAGCCCGAAGCCATCGCTTACGATCTGCACCCGAATTATTTGTCCACCCGCTACGCGCTGGAACGGGCCGAACGTGAGAATCTCCCGGTGATTGGCGTCCAGCACCACCATGCCCACATCGCGGCTTGCATGGCCGATAACGGACTGGACGGCACGCGCCCGATCATAGGCGTGACCTTCGATGGCACTGGCTATGGTGATGATGGTGCCATATGGGGAGGAGAATTCCTTGTTGCCGATTACACCGGATACAAGCGCAAATACCACCTGGCCTACTTCCCGCTCCCCGGCGGCGATGCGGCGATTAAACGCCCGGCGCGTACGGCGCTGGCATTGCTCTGGTCGCTGGGGTTGGAATGGGATAAAGAACTCGCTCCCGCGCGGCACCTTTGCTACGAGGACCGGTTGGCGCTGCGCGTCCAGTTGGAGAGGGGCCTGAATACTCCTCAAACTTCCAGCTTGGGCCGTCTTTTCGACGCAGCCGCTGCCCTGGCGGGAATGCGGCAAGAAGTCAATTACGAGGCGCAGGCAGCGATCGAATTCGAGTCAGCCTTGGACAGAACCGAATCAGGCGCGTATCAGTTCGAAGTCCAGAACGGGACAATGAATACCCGACCGGTCATTGAGGCAATGCTGGCAGACATCCGCAAAGGAGCGTCCATCCCAGTCCTGTCGGCGCGTTTCCATAATGGTGTGACGGATATGGTTCGCAAAACATGCAGGCTGATCAGACAGGATACCGGCTTGAAGGAAATTGCGCTAAGTGGGGGAGTCTGGCAGAATATGGTTCTGTTGGAACGAACAATTCGAGGGCTGAGTGCGGATGGATTTGAAGTTTATATTCACCGTCAAATCCCAGCGAATGATGGAGGCCTCTCGTTAGGACAGGCTCTGGTGGGCGCTGCAAGAATATTAAGTGGTTAGAGAGCGGATGATATTTATCCCTATGGGCGTATAATAAAGCTTCAGTGGTGTTGAACAAGGAAATACAAAGGAATTGAATGAGCAAAATACTTTTGGTGGAAGACGATGCGCCGTTACTCGAAGTAATGCAAAACATCCTTGAGGCTGAGGGATTTGAAATTCATCCGGCGCGTAATGGAAAGCAGGCGCTTGATTCTTTTGTAAGTAACAAGCCGGATCTTATCGTTTCAGACATAATGATGCCTGAGATGGATGGGTATGAGCTTTTGGAGTTGATACGTGTCATGCCCGATGGCGTGACGGTCCCGTTCTTATTCCTGAGCGCCCGAACACAACGAGCAGATGTCAGCCGGGCGCGTTTGTTGGGGGTGGATGATTACTTGTATAAACCGTTCGAAGCGCAAGAACTTATTAATGCTGTGCGTTCCCGCCTTTTTCGGAGGCGGATGGTCGAAATGTTTGATACCCGTACAGCTCACCTGCAGACGGTGACCATGCTGGCAAATGTCATCGAAGCCCGGGACCCCTATACTGCTGGTCACCTTGAACGGGTTCGCAGCTTGGCACTCAAGCTAGCCTTTGCGCTTGGTTGGACGAATGAGGAAGTTGTAATTCTGGAATTTGGGGCGATTTTGCATGATATTGGTAAAATCATTGTACCAAGCAAGATATTGAAAAAAACCGGACCACTCAACGAAGAAGAATGGAAGTTAATCCGCCAGCACCCTGAAGTGGGGGCAAAAATGCTTGAAGGTGTGGACCATTTGAAAGCGGCCAGCCCTTATGTTCTCTATCACCACGAGTGCTGGAATGGCAGCGGTTATCCGAAGGGATTGAGTGGCGCTAATATTCCGCGCGAAGGACGTTTGCTGGCAATCGTAGACGCCTACGACGCCATGACGACGAACCGTCCTTATCATAACAGTCTGATGGCCAACGATGCAATCGAAGAGTTAAAGCGGAACAAGAGTATCTATTTCGACCCGGATATGGTGGATGTTTTCATTCAATCGTATAAAAAGTAGGTACCGCACGAGTTAGTTGAGGGACTTCGGGCGTATTACAATGCTTGAGTTGGGTGGATAATCGCTGGGGTTAGCGCGCTTCCCGATCCATTTCGCGTTCGGCGTCTCGCCTGGCAATGGCTTCACGTTTATCGTGTAATTTCTTGCCCTTGGCGATGGCGATTTCGAGCTTGGCTCGGCCATCTTTAAGGTAGACGCGTATCGGTACGATCGTCACGCCCTTCTGGCGGACAGCATCCCACATTTCGCGTATCTCTTTCTTATGGAGCAGCAGGCGGCGGGCCCTTTTTGGGTCATGGTTGAAGCGGTTGGCCTGCTCATACGGGGCTATATGCGCTTCCATAAGAAAGGCGCCGTGTGTGTCGTCCACGCGGATGTAGGCTTCTGCTAGGCTGATCTGACCGGCGCGAATGGATTTGATTTCGCTGCCCTTCAGTGCCAGTCCAGCCTCGAAACGCTCAAAAAGGAAATATTCAAAACCGGCTTTACGGTTGGTGGCAATAGATTTGACATGTTCGGGCATATAAAACCAATTCGTTTACTAATCTTGCCTAAATCCATGTAATTTCAGTATCGAAGGGCTCGAAAATAATGGGATTTTACTTCTCCAGTCAAAATATCTGAACTTACGCTGCGAATAAGGAAGGAAAAAACGACGATTTGAGTTCCATTATTTACGCCGCACTCTGTAGGATTGTAACATGGTAATCAGGTGGAGCGAACTGTTTAACCCCATTTAAGAATTGCAATTCCAGCCAGCAGGCGCATACAGCCGAAGACGAGCAGGGACACGCCTATCCCGATGTACCCTGCCAGGAATGGTCCTGCCATTGAGCCTAAGAGCACAGCTGCATTCAGAATGATGTTGTACCAGGCCAGATGTGACGGGCGGTCGTTTTCCGGGATTCGCTCCAAAAGATAGTTGGCATAGGCTCCAGCGACCAGTGCCCAGGCAAACCCACCGGCGATTGAGAGCAGATAATAGTGCAAAGCGTTATGTGAAAGCGCCATGGCAATCGGGTAGATACTCATCCCGATGACTCCCCATCCGGTCAGTTTGTGATGGCCTGCTTTGTGTTCCAGGCGGCTGAGTTGTGTTGAACCGAGCAGGACAGATAGATAGAAGAACGCCGTTCCGAGACCGATATTGGCATCTGTCAGATGCAGTTCGTTGACGGAATAGAGCGCGAAAAGCGGTAAGGCGATGTATTGAGCCAGGTGGAAACCCAGAAGGACAAGCAGGATTTTCCGGTATGGTGTACGCCAGATATCAAGACGAAGGGTGGTGCGCAAGCCGGGGTGGCTATTCTTTTCATCCAAATCCTTACCGGTATTTGGGTTTGACACTGGATTAGTAAATGGCTCTGTGTGTGGTCGAATGAAGAACAGATGGAAGGTACTCATCGCTGCGCTCAGGAATCCGATGCCAAAGATCACCTGGTATCCAATCGGAAAGCGCAAATGGTCAAGGATGAAGCCAGTTCCGAGTGATGCAATTATGAAAGTAAGCGCCTGCACTACATTCCGGACACCCACTACGGAGGCGCGCCATTCGATCGGGACTGCTGCCGCGAACAAGGCATTGAAGCCGACACTCAAACCACACATCGGGATGCCCATCGCCAGCGTGATAATGACGAGTGCCCAGATTTGACCCTGATTCCCGAACAGCCACGGCAAGGGAATCCATAGAAAATACCCAAGGCGGGAAAGAACAGCCGCCCAGAAGACTGCCTTTCCTACTGGCCGCTTTTGCAGCCAGGTCCCGGTCGGTAGGGATAGAAACAGACTGACCACGGCAGGCATCGCCCCGAGAAGGCCAAGTTGGAAACCGCTCGCTCCCAGGCGGGCAGCATATATGTTCAGGAAATTAATCGCGCTACCGCTCAGAATACCAAACCAGGCAATGTCAAAATACAGGTGGATGAAATTCCGCCGATATTCCTGAGGAATGGCCGGTTTGTTGAAGAAACCACGGATGGAAAGCATGGGTTTGATTATAATCAACACTATCGAATAATATATGGAGAAATTGATGCTTGGACTTCGCCGCCACTTTCTTCTCGATCCCTCAGTCACCTTTCTCAATCACGGTTCATCTGGCGCTACGCCGCGTCTGGTCTTCCGCGCTTATCAGACATGGCAGCGTGAACTGGAACACCAGCCGGTCGAATTTCTAGGGCGCCGATTTACGGTCTTGATAATGGCTGCGCGCCAATCTCTTGCGGACTACCTCGGGACGGATGCTGATAATCTGGCCAACACTACCAAAGTGACCGAGTCCCTTAAAATTGTTGCTCATTCTCTAAACCTTGAGCCGGGTGATGAAGTCCTGAGCACAGACCACGAGTACGGCGCACTCGACCGGACCTGGAGGTTTCTGGTGAAAGAACGAGGCTATGCGTATATCAATCAGTGGATCCCGGTTCCGCTGACCACTCCGCAGGTTTTTGTCGAAGCATAGAAATGAATGCCTGAAGCCTTTACTACAACCTTCTTATGAAAACATCAGATTTTGATTACAACCTGCTTCCAGAATATATTGCCCAGACCCCTGTGGAACCGCGCGATTCATCGCGCTTGTTGGTACTGCATCGGGAGACGGGAGCGCTTGAACACCGCGTTTTTAGCGAGATCGGGCAATATTTGCATCCCAGGGATCTCCTGGTTGTCAACCGGACGCGTGTCATCCCTGCCCGGATTTATGCCCGAAAAGTCACCGGTGGCCGTGTCGAAGTCCTGCTTTTGCGTCGGGAGGATTTACTAACCTGGGAATGTGTGGTGGGCGGGAAGGGCTTATCGGCTGGAAAGATGATCACCATCGAAAATGGTCCAACCGCGGAAATTGTACAAGAGCTGGAAGGTTCGCGCCGCCGGATACGTTTTGCTGAACCAATCGAGCCATATTTTCCGAAAGTGGGCAATGTTCCCCTGCCGCCTTACATCCACGAACCGCTAAAGGACCCGGAGCGCTACCAGACCGTTTATGCGCGTGATTCTGGTTCCGCCGCCGCTCCGACCGCCGGTTTGCACTTCACGCCGCGGCTGATGGATGAACTCAGGTCGCAGGGTGTCAACTTTGCCGAAGTCACCCTGCATGTCGGATTGGATACTTTTGCCCCGGTAATCGAAGATGACCCCGAAGAACACCAAATTCACACCGAGTGGTGTGAAATTTTACCGGCAACGGTGGATGCCCTCACCAAGGCACGTCAAACTGGCGGGAGAATCATAGCGGTGGGGACGACTTCTGCAAGGACAATGGAGTCTGCGGCAATAGCTGGGAAAAATGGTATCTTGTCTTACAGCGGATCGACAAATTTATATATCCTGCCCGGCTATCGGTTTAAACTAGTCGATGGGATGATCACCAATTTCCATCTGCCCAAATCCACGCTCATTATGCTGGTCAGCGCCTTTGCTGGGCGCGAAAAGATCCTCCAGGCTTACGAAGTTGCCATGCAGGAAAAGTACCGTTTCTATTCCTTCGGGGACGCTATGCTTATCCTATGAACCTCGACGAACTCAATTTCGAACTCCTGTCTTGCCGGCGTTGTACGCGTTTGGTGGAATGGCGCGAGCGTGTGGCGCGTGAGAAGCGGCGCGCCTATCGAGATTGGGACTACTGGGGCAAGCCCGTGCCTGGATTCGGTGATTCGCGAGCGCGAGTCTTTGTGGTTGGTCTGGCCCCCGGAGCACACGGTTCCAATCGGACCGGGAGGCAGTTTACCGGTGACGCCTCGGGTGATTTCCTCTACCCTGCTCTTTATCGGGCTGGGTTCGCATCGCAGCCCAATTCTAAATCCCGAGAAGATGGCCTGATCCTCAATAATCTGTACACTGCTCCCATTTGTCGCTGCGTGCCGCCAGATAACAAACCCACGCCTTTGGAAATGGAGAATTGCCAGCAATACCTAAAAGATGAACTCAAAATCATTCAACCGAGAGTCATCGTCGCGCTGGGGAGGATTGCTTTTGATGGCATCCTGCGGATTATTACTCTAAAAGATCAATCAGTATCATTCGCTCACGATGCCTTTTATCAACTGCCTTCTGGATCCTGGTTGGTTAGTTCATATCACCCTAGTCGACAAAACACCCAAACCGGACGCCTGAGCGTGGTTATGTTTGACCAGATCTGGAAGACGGTCAGAGAATTATTACTGCTCCCAGAATAAATTACTGAATTGAAGCAGCCAAGAGGTAAGAAGAAAACAACGATTCGAGTTCAAATAATTACCCAGTACCCTGTGAAAAGGTGATTGCATTGCATATTAATTTTGGCCCGATTGCCCTGCTCGGTTCCGGCGAGACTTCCCTTGCTGGCGGGCGCATCTTCGAAACGATGGCCCAGCGCCAACCCAAACCCGTCCACATCGCTTTGCTGGAGACTCCTGCAGGCTTTGAATTAAACTCACCGCAGGTTGCATGGCGGGTAGGGGAGTTCCTTAGAACGCGCCTGCAAACCTTCTACCCGATTGTGGATGTGGTTCCGGCCCGTAAGCGCGGAACGCCCTTTAGCCCGGATGAGCCAGAAGTGCTTAAAGCACTCCTGTGCGCCGACTTGATGTTCATGGGCCCCGGCTCACCAACTTATGCTGTCCGCCAGTTGCAGGGAAGTCTGGCCTGGGACCTGGTGCGAGCGCGCCATCGGCAGGGCGCGGCACTGGTCTTTGCCAGCGCTGCGACGATAGCCGTCGGTGAATATGCCCTGCCAGTTTACGAAATTTACAAAGTCGGCGAAGACGTACACGCCGTGCCTGGTCTGGGGCTGTTTGCAGATTTTGGCCTGTCACTTTCGTTTATACCGCACTGGAATAACACTGATGGTGGCGCAGATGTGGATACCAGTCGCTGTTTCGTTGGCATGGATCGTTTTTCCCTCTGGCGTGAAATGCTGCCTCTCGGTCATACCATTGTCGGATTGGATGAGCATACCAGCCTTATCATTGATTTTAAGACCGGGAAATGCAACGTCAACGGGATTGGTTCGGTGATTCTATTGCGCGAAGGCAACTCGGAAAATTACCCAACTGGAAGCGTGTTTCCAGTAGAGGTGTTGGGGGATTTCAATTGTCCTGAGATGGCTGAAGGTGGGATTTCTACCGCGGCTTGGAAAATGATCAATAACGCTGCACACTTTCAGGGTCTGGACGATGCACCTACCGAGGTCATGCGCCTGGCTGAAGAGCGACAGCAGGCGCGTCTTCAAAGAGACTGGGCGGCTGCAGATGTTTTCCGCCAGCAGATTGAAGTTCTTGGTTGGGTGGTTCAGGATACCCCGGAAGGGCAAAAGATTGTCAGACAATCGTGAAATACGATACAATATGTGTTGTTGATAAGGAGCATCCTGTGCGCGCGGTTGATATTATCATCAAGAAACGCGAAAAACAAGAACTCACCGGAGATGAGATTAAATTCTTCGTCGACGGTTTCACGCACGGCGAAATTCCTGATTATCAAGTATCAGCATGGGCAATGGCTGTATTACTCAATGGCATGACCCCACGCGAAACCACTGATCTGACCCTGGCGATGGCGCATTCTGGTGAAATTCTCGATCTTTCCAGTGTTGTAAAAATTGCCATGGACAAGCATTCTTCAGGCGGGGTGGGGGATAAGACGACTTTGGTTGTCCTGCCGATTGTGGTTGCCTGTGGCTTGCCGGTCGGCAAGATGTCGGGGCACGGGCTGGGATTCAGCGGTGGTACGCTCGATAAAATGGAATCCATCCCTGGTTACCGGGTCAATCTCACAACCGACGAATTCAAGAGACAACTTCGAAATGATGGTATTGTCCTCACCGGCCAGTCGCTCGACCTGGCACCTGCCGACGGTAAATTGTATGCATTGCGGGATGTGACTGGCACGGTGCAGTCGATCCCACTGATTGCCTCCTCCATTATGAGTAAAAAAATTGCCGCTGGTGCGCAGGCTATTGTGCTGGATGTCAAGGTTGGTATTGGTGCGTTTATGGAGACTCTCGACGAAGCCCGCACACTGGCAAACCTGATGACAGACATCGGCAGGCAGACCGGACGTGAAGTGGTGACTCTTCTATCTGATATGAACCAGCCTCTTGGCGATGCGGTGGGAAATTCATTGGAAGTGATTGAGGCAATAAACACGCTCCACAGCCATGGCCCGGCAGATTTCCACGAGCACTGCCTGCACGTTAGTGCTCATATGCTGGTGCTGGGGCATTGCGCCCCGGACCTAGAGTCAGGTCGCCGTCTGGCGGAGGCAGCTATCGCCTCGGGTGGAGCTTTTGAAAAATTTCGTGTCCTCGTCCGTGCCCAGGGTGGAGACGTGTCTTTTGTGGATGTTCCGGGAAAATTCCCCAGGGCGCTACTTATCGAGGTTGTGAAATCTGATCGAAGTGGAACACTGTCCCGGGTCAATGCCCGCATGATCGGTGAAGCGGCTGTGGCACTTGGTGCCGGTCGTACAAGGAAAGGCGATACTGTAGACCATGCAGTTGGCCTCATCATCCATTGCAAGGTTGGAGAACGGCTGGAGACAGGGGAACCGCTGTTCACTATCTACGCAAATGACGCAACGAAGCTGGACCAAGTACGGGAAGGTCTCCGGGCGGCGTTTGGGTGGAGCGATACGCCGGTCGCTTCGCTACCTCTCTTCTATAATTAACCAGGATCGGGCAAAAATTGCCTGATTTTACGATAAAATGCAATTGCATAATCATAATAATTAGTGCATAATAGAGACAGGAGCGTGCCATGGCCAAAGTATCTCTACGTGTCTATAATCGTGAAATTGAAGGCATGATCGAAGGTGGGCTTCTTGACGAGGCTATCGCTCATTGCTTGCACATTCTTAAAACTTTTCCGATGCATGTCGAGACATACCGGCTTCTGGGAAAAAGCTTTCTCGAAGCCCGACGCTATACTGACGCGGCTGATATCTTCCAGCGTGTTTTGATGGCTGTGCCGGATGATTTTGTATCCCAAGTGGGGATGAGTATCATCCGCGACGATGAAGGCAAGCTGGATGATGCCATTTGGCACATGGAGCGCGCTTTCGAAGATCAACCCTCCAATTCCGCTATCCAAGGCGAACTCCGCCGCCTGTATGGTCGGCGGGACGGTGCTGAACCACCGAAAATCCGCTTGAGCCGGGATGCGCTCGCCAACTTGTATTCGCAGGGTGAACTTTTCAATCAGGCTATTGCCGAGATTCGTGCAGTGCTGGCTGAGGATCCCAACCGACCTGACTTGCGGGTTATGCTGGCGCGCGCCTATTACCGATCCGGGCAAAAAGTTGAGGCTGCCGAAATGGCGGCCAACTTGCTCAAGAAATATACGTATTGCTTGGATGCTTTGCGTATCTTGGTGGATGTGCTTCCAGAAACTGCGCGTGCCGAAAACACCCAGGTATATCGGCAGCGCTTGGGCACGCTTGACCCGTATTCGTCTTTCGTCACAGGTTCCACGTTCACCTCCGATCAGGTGGCCGACACTGCGATAAATTTGGAACGATTGGAATACAAGACAGGCGCTGCCCCACCCACGCCGCAGTCGGACTGGGCTTCTACATTGGGCATCAAGCTGGCGGACGAAAAACACATCGAACCAGCTCCGGAATGGATGACTACCGACGATTCTAAAAAACAACCCCAAGCTGCAGCAATGGATTCTTCTGAACCTAAAGCAGTTCCCCCTAAAGATGATATCCCCGTCCCGGATTGGATGCGTTCCGCCGGTTGGAACGAATCCAGCGATAAAGCGCAGGAAGAACCGGGAGACCTTGGCGCAGAGCAACCCGCTGAACCGCTTGCCAAGGCCGATATTCCCGACTGGCTTAAATCCATGGCACCGCAAGAAGTGACCGATGCAGCGAATGCTGATTCCAAGCCTATTCCGACCGATGCTCCATCTCCGAGCGAAGGAGATGCTCCCGACTGGTTAAAAAAATTAGCGACTGCCCGGGTGGAAGCAAATCCCAACCCATCCCAACGCGAGAACTCATCCCAGGATAAAGCTGCTTTGCCCGATTGGCTCAAGGGAATTGGCGATGGCGCTTCTGCCGGAGCAAAGGTGCCATCTGCTACCGATGGATTGGAAATACCCAAAGCTGAAGAACCACCGGATTCAACCCAGCCTGCCCCGATACCACCCGTTTCTCAAGCCCCTGATGAGCCATCGGTCAGTGCGCCTCGCTCGGTTGATGATGCACCCTCCCAGCCGACAGGTGAATCCACGCCTCTCAATATTGAAGATGATGCCATGGCCTGGCTGGAAAGTTTAGCGGCCAAACAGGGTGTAAAAGATGAAGGACTCCTAACTAAGCTAGAAAATCGCTCGGCGGAAAAGTCTGATGGGTTGCGCTCGGTCGACGAACAGCCTTCTAGTCCTGTTGAGCCGGAATATTCTCCTTCAGTGGGCGTAACGTCGATATTGGAACCAATTACCCTGCCTGCCGAAGAGTTGGTGACCCCTGAACCTGCACCTTCCGAAGAAATCCCGCCACTGACTGCTCCCACCGAAGGGACACCCAAACCGCCCAATCCTGAGAAGGATACAATGACCTCGCTGGATGGATTGGCAGCTGAGGAGGGTGTCAAGCCGGAAGAATCGCTGCCCACTCCTGGTGAGCGCTCCGAGATTCCACCTGATTGGATGGACAAAACGACCGGGGAGCATGCGGCTTCCGATGGAGCATTCGCCCCTGAAATCCCACAAGAGGATGTTACCATCACCTCCTGGCTGAAAAAGCAGGATGTTATTAAAGCCCTGGGCAAAAACAAACCCACCCCCGAGGTACCACAACCGGCAACCACACCGTCGGAAGAACTACCCGATTGGCTGAAAGATATAAAAAAGCCGGTTGCACCGGAAGAAACGGCAAAACCAGCCGAAGAGTTGCCAGATTGGCTTCGTCAGGCCTCGCAACCTGCGGATCAAGTTACCGCTGCGGGCTCGACGGCCGAACGTGCCCCGGAACCGGAAACGCCTTCCTGGACAGATGAAACAATCCGGATGCCCAAACCGCCTGCCCCGACAATCCCCGGAGAATGGGTTCCAGTGGATGGGAAACCTGCCCCGGTTCCGACCCCTGAACCGATAGCTGAACCAGCCTCGTCTGCTGTTGAAACTCCTGTCCAACTTCGAGTCCTTGGAGGGACCGGGATGCTGGCGCGCATTCCCGCTCAAGATAAGGATGGCGAATTCCTGGCTGCGGCACAGACCGCACTTGATACCCACAAACTAGACGAAGCCATGCAAGCATATGCCAAGCTCATCAAGAAAAATCGCTTGTTGGATGAGGTTATTCACGATTTGCGCGAAGCGATCTACCGCTTCCCGGTGGATATCATCGTCTGGCAGACTCTGGGTGACGCTTCCATGCGTGCCAACCGGCTGCAGGATGCCCTCGACGCTTATACCAAAGCCGAAGAACTGTTACGATGAGAGTGGGAATCAACTCCAAAGTGACAACGCCTACCTGGCATGGTAAAATCTAACCTCGAGATATAAACTATCTCGAGGTTATTTTCCAAAACGGAGAAAATCATGGAACGAACACTCGTGCTCGTCAAACCCGACGGCGTCCAGCGAGGACTGATAGGCGAAGTTATCAGCCGTCTCGAACGCCGTGGGCTTCGGCTGATGGCCGCGAAATTCTTAAAAGTCAGCCAGGAACTGGCCGAGACGCACTATGCTGTTCACAGAGGGAAACCTTTCTATGACAGCTTGATTGAATATATTACCTCTGCACCGGTCATGGCGATGGTTTGGGAAGGGCCTAATGCTGTTGCCGCCATCCGCCAGACGATGGGTGCCACCCGCCCGACTGATGCCGCACCTGGCTCGCTGCGCCATGATTTTGCACTTGAAATAGGCCGCAACCTGACACACGCCTCGGATACGGTCGAAAATGGTGAAAAAGAGGTCACACTGTGGTTCAAACCCGGCGAACTGGTGGACTGGAAACGCGAAACCGACCGGTGGGTTTTTGAGAAGGATTAGCATGGCTTGAGCCTGACTGGGCATTTGTTTTGGAAAATCTCATTATCAATTGATGTTCTGACTGAAAGAACGGAAGATCATAATTAACTAAATAACACATCCGAACCTACACTGCAAAAGGAGTATTTCATGACCGAAGAACTCTTCCAGAAAATGGCACAGAGCGTCCTTGATGGGGATTCCGATGCCGCTATCGCCTTGGCGAAGCAGGCTATAGCAGCTGGTCTTGACCCACTGGAGGCCATTACCAAAGGTTTTGTGACGGGCGTTAACCAGGTCGGCGAAAGTTTTGCTTGCGGGCAGGCTTTCCTTCCTGAACTGGTGATGGCCGGAGAAGCCATGAAAGCCGCCGTTTCCACCCTGGAACCTGAAATGCAGAAGCGAGGCTTGCAGAGGACGATGCTTGGGAAGGTTGTTCTGGCAACTGTTGAAGGCGACATTCACGAGATTGGCAAATCGCTGGTTGGGACGATGCTCTCGGCCTCCGGCTTTCAGGTCTATGACCTGGGTGTGGATGTCCCGGCGGCCAGGATTATCGCCAAGGTTCAGGAAGTAGGGGCTGAACTCGTCGGTTTGAGTGCTTTGTTGACAACCACCATGGTCAAGCAGAAGGAAGTGATTGACGAATTGGATAAGTTGGGCTTGCGCAAGAAGGTCAAAGTGATGGTGGGGGGAGCTCCCGTGACCCGCGATTGGGTCCAGAAAATCGAAGCGGACGGTTATTCCGAAGACGCTATCGGTGCGGTTGGTCTGGCCAAACAACTGGTTGGGGTGGCATAACCCCACCCGGAGCCTGACATGTCCAAAACGATTAAGTCCATCACCAATCCGAAACTGCGGTTGGAAATATTGACACCGCAGGAAGTCAAAAAGATCCATGATGCCACCCTATGGATCATCGAAAAGGTTGGCGTCCGGTTCCCCTCCAAACGTGCATTGGAAATCTGGGACGCACAAGGCGCCGAAATTGACGGCGAGAAAATGGTCGTTCGCGCCAGGGCTGATCTAATTGAGAAAGCACTAAGGACCTGTCCGCCGGTATATTCCCTATCGGCGCGCGACCCGCAACAGGATCTACCGCTGGACGGCAACCACGTCTTTGTTGGCACAGACGGGTGCGGCGTGGAAGTGATTGATATTAAGACCGGTCTGCGCCGGACTTCCTGCCTGCAGGATGTGCGGGATATTTCCCGTATCGCCGACGCGACCGAGGAAGTGGCCTTCCACTGGGTGCCTGTCTCTGCTCAGGATATGCCCCCCGCGACGCGCGGCCTGCACGAGATCAAAGCCATCTGGGAAAATTCCACCAAGCACGTTCAGACCGAATCCATTTATAGCGAACGCGAAGCGCGTGCTGCAATTGAAATGGCGGCGCTGATTGCCGGTGGTAAGGACAAGTTGCGTCAGCGGCCGGTCCTTTCACTGATGCAGTGCTCGGCTCCACCGCTCGGGCACGACGGTGGCAGCCTGGAGGCGGCACTGGTGGCTGCTGAATACGGCCTTCCTACTGGGTTCATGACCATGGCGGCGAATCTGACCACCGGTCCTGCCACAATGGCGGGTAATCTGGCGGTTGGCAATGCCGAGGTAATCGCCGGGACGGCGCTTATCCAATTGGCATATCCGGGAGCGCCGGTCTTCTATGCTGCGGCACAGACCGCCTCCGATTTACGGTCGGGTGCCTATACTGGTGGCGGTCCGGAAGATTTCCTTTATGGTGCAGCCACCAATGTGCTCTCAGATTTCTACAATATCCCGCTTTCGATGGGTTCGTTTGCCACTGGGGCGAAAGAACCGAACTGGCAGGCAGGTATCGAGAACAGTCTGTCCACGTTCATGGCAAGCATCGTCATGTCGGATATGCTGTTGGGTGTGGGCTTTTTACATGGCAGCCGCATCTGGTCTTTTGCCGAAATGATGATGGATTGCGAGATCTTCTCCATCATCTGCAAGACGATGCAAGGCATTGTTGTGGACAATGAGACGCTGGCACTTGATACGATTGCAGCAGTTGGCCCGGGCGGCAATTTCCTATCGCAAAAACACACCCTCAAACACATGCGCGAACTCTTCCTCCCACAATTCATGGACCGCCGTCCATTTAATGAATGGGAGACTAAAAAAGACGATGCCCGTGATTGGGCTCTGGCAAAAGCGCGTAGGACACTGGAGACACACCAGCCCGATCCACTCGCTGAAAGCATCCGCACTGAAATGGCGAAAATAATTTCGTCGCTGGAGAAATCATGACTGCGATTCAGCCAAAACTCGAGCTCCTTACTGGTGACCTGATTGCACGCGTCCTGGAGGAGGCTTTCCAGTTGATGCAAAAGCCGGGGATAAAAGTCCAATCTGCTGAAGCGCGTGATTTGCTGAAAAAGGCCGGCGCGACGGCTGACGGCGATGTGGTCCACATCCCGGAAGAAATCGTTCGCAAGTCGTTGGATACCGTTCCAGCGGAATTTTATCTCTACGACCGGAGCGGGAATCCTAAAGTTCATTATGGCGGGAACTCTGTCCATTTCGATCCTGGTTCATCCGGTGTCCATATTCTCGACCCGGAGACGCTCGAGCATAAGACTTCCTATGCGCCTGACTTGGTGCGCGTGGTAAAGGTGGCCGAAATGCTCCCGCAGTACGACGCCCAGTCCACGGCCATCGTGTGCAATGAGGTCCCCAAAGCAATTGGTGACCTCTACCGGCTGTACGTAGTCTTGTTGTTTTCGCAGAAGCCGATTGTGACCGGTTCGTTTTCCCTTCAGACCCTCGGCACGATGATTGATATGTTGGCGATTTTCTCCGGCAACCGCCAGGCGCTGGCTGAAAAACCGCAGGCAGTCTTCGATGTGTGTCCATCGCCGCCGCTCATCTGGAGCGACTTTGGCGCAGGTAACCTGATCGAACTGTCCCGGGCATTTGTCCCGGCGCAACTGATCTCAATGCCGCTGGCCGGAGCCGCTGCACCGGTAACGTTAATCGGTTCGGTCGTCCAGCATGCTGCTGAGAGTCTGAGCGGGATTGCCATCCATCAACTTGCCAACCCTGGTGCTCCCATTGTCTGGGGTGGCGCGCCGGCCATCTTTGATATGCGTCGCGGCACCACTCCGATGGGCGCCATCGAGACGGCCATGATTGACGCAGCATACGCCCAAGTCGGCAAGTCGCTCAACCTGCCGACCCATGCCTATCTGGGTGCATCCGATGCCAAAATCGTGGATGCCCAGGCTGGTCTGGAAAGCGGCGTTACAGCCCTGGTCGGCGCCCTGGCAGGCATCAACATGATTTCCGGGGCGGGGATGCTCGACTTCCTGGCTTGTCAAAGCCCTGAGAAGCTGGTTGTGGATGCCGAAGGGATCTCCATGGCCCAACGCTTGCTGGCCGGCATTGAGGTCCGCACCGAGACACTGGCAACCGCCCTGTTCGAAGGGATCAATTTCAAAGGTGACTTCCTCAAGCAAAAGATCACCCGCGAATTGTTCGCTAAAGAACAGTACCTGCCGTCGGCAGTGATCGACCGGGAATCCAACCGCGGCTGGCAGGCAGCCGGCAGTCTCGATACTTTTTCCCGTGCCAAAATACGCACCCGTGAATTGCTCGCCGCTTACCAACGCCCGGATTACCCTCCAGAGCAGGAGCAAGAACTGCAAGCGATGGTCGAGAACCTGGCCCGAATTGCCGGCATGGATGTTCTCCCACGATTGGAATAAACATCATGCGCCATCAGAACGAATTGCAGTTGTTCTGGTGACACATTTTTGCTAATATATTGAAGTTGATGCCCCATTTTCTATCAAAGGAGGAAGGAATGTCAAAAAAATCAGTTTTGTATGTTGTTTTCGCCACCCTAGTCGTGGCCAGTCTGGTTCTGAGTGGGTGTGGGGGTGCCACGACAACTCCCATTGTGCCCGGGAATACCCCGCGGATTTCTCAGACACCCGTTCCCGAAAAAAGGGTTGCAACCCTGATTTTCACCCAGGAATTTGATAACCTTGCCCCACTTTATAGCAGTATGTGGTTCGTCTGGACCACCTGGCAAATGTTCGATCACTGGGCTTGGGAGTTCGATCAGAACAATGAACCCTTCCCGCGCTTGGTAACGGAAATTCCCAGTGTCGACAATGGCGGGGTCAGTCCGGATGGACGCATCATCACCATGCATTTGCGAAATGATATCAAGTGGTCGGATAATGTCCCGATGACTGCCGATGATTTCATCTTTACCTGGGAAATGGCGGTCAGCCCTCAGAACACGGTTGCCACCACCTACCCATATGACATGATCGAGTCGGTGACAGCGCCTGATCCTCAGACGGTGGTAGTCACCTTCACCGATCCGTTTGCCCCCTGGTTGGCGAACCTCTGGCACGGGATTCTACCCGCCCATATCCTGCGCCCGGCCTACGAGGCTGAAGGAACGATCGACAATGCCGCATGGCTGAAGAGTCCTACCGTCGGTTGCGGCCCTTATAATTTTGTAGAATGGGAGTCGGGCAGTTATGCCCGTTTCGTACGCAACGAGAATTACTGGGGCACCCCAGCTAAGATCGATGAGATCTTCATCCGCTTTGTTCCGGATGATGCCTCCCAGACGGCAGCGTTAAAAGCCGGGGATGCCGATTTGGGTACTTTCATTTCTTATAGTGATGTGCCCACCTTGCAAGATGCAGGCTTGGATATTGTCATTGAACCCAGTGGTTATGACGAGTTTATGTTTTTCTTGGTCAACGCAGAGAAGGGTCACCCGGCATTACTGGATGTAAGGGTACGGAGAGCGATCGCGCTTGCCATCGACCGCGATGGGATCAACCTTGACTTGCATTTTGGTTTGACCAAAACGCCGACCAGTTTTTGGGATGGGTTACCTTATTATAACAACCCCCCGCTTCAGCCCTACCCTTATGACCCGGCGGAAGCCAACCGCCTGCTTGATGAGGCGGGGTGGGTAGACAGTAATGGGAATGGTATCCGCGATAAAGACGGTGTTGAGCTCGAGATCTCCCATGCCACCACCATCCGGGAAGATCGCCAGGATGTTCAGGCGGTCATTCAGCAAGACTTGGCTGAAGTAGGTATAAAACTTGACGTGAACCCCGTGGATGACACCCTTTACTTTGCCAGCTATGCCGATAATGGGCCGGCTGCCAGAGGTGAATTCGATATCCAGGAGTGGTCAGACGGGCCTCTGTTCCCGGATCCGGATATCTATTATTGGCTTTGCGACCAAATCCCGACGGACGAGAACCCTACTGGGGAAAACTGGTTCTATATTTGTGATGAAGAACTTGACCGGCTGATTCGGTTGCAATCCACGCAGGTCGATCCGGTTGCTCGGCGGGATACCATCTCACAGATCAACCAGCTCTTCTATGAAAAAGTCTATATCATTGGCATGTGGCAGGATCCGGATGTTTATGCTGTCGGGTCACGACTGCAAAACGTAAAATTCTCCGGCGTGACGATGTTCTACAACATCGCCGAGTGGGATCTGGTTCCGTAGAGTACAATCTGGAAGCACAAAGTGGGGAGTCGGGTTTTCCCGGCTCCCCATTCGACGCACCATTCGATTGTTGAAGAAGGCGCGGTGTGACTCGCTATATCATCAAACGGCTTATTCAAGGCATTCCCCTGCTTTTAATTATCAGCGTGATCTTATTTGCTCTGATGATGAGCATGGGGGATCCGGTCGCCACCATGGGGGGGCGGCGCGTGACCCGCGCCGCGGATTATGAGCGTCTTAAGCACCAACTTGGCTTGGATAAACCGATTTATATGCAGTACTTTTACTGGCTGGTCGGTAATACTTGGACCATGACCGACCTGGATGGGGATAGCATCGCGGAGACACCGGGCACACGCTTGGGCATCCTGCGCGGCGACTTCGGCACCTCGTTGGTAAACCGCAAACCGGTCATGCAGGTCATCGGCGAGCGAATTCCGAATACCTTGATTCTTATGCTGACTGGTGAGGTAATTGTCATCCTGGGTGCTCTGCTGGTGGGGGTGTATTCTGCCTTGCGGCAATATTCGCCACTGGATCATGTCGTGACCGCCCTGTCCTTCATCGGTTATTCGATGCCGATCTTTTTCATCGCCTTGCTGCTTATGTACGTTTTTGCGGTCCTTTTTAAACGTTGGGGCCTGCCTTATCTACCGACGGTCGGGATGTTCGATCCGCAGGTAGGGAAAACCTTCGGGCAGGTGGTCTACCATATGGTCCTGCCTGTGATCAGCATGTCGATCGTCAGCCTGGCCTCCTACAGCCGCTACATCCGCAGCACGATGCTGGATGTCCTGAACCAGGATTACATTCGCACCGCTAGATCAAAAGGTTTGCCGCGTCGCTCGGTTATTTTTGTACACGCGCTTAAGAACGCCTCCCTGCCCATCGCCACCATAGTCGGTCTAGACCTGCCCTTCCTGTTGGGTGGGGCGGTCGTGACCGAGCGCATCTTCGCCTGGCCGGGGATGGGACGCCTGTTCCTTGACCATGTCCAACGAGCTGACACACCAGTGGTGATGGGCATCCTGATGCTGGTGGCAGTGGCCGTGATCGTCTTCCAGATCATCACGGATGTCGTCTATGCGTGGTTGGACCCGCGCATCCGCTACGATTGAAGCTGTGCTCATGGAATCGACAACTTCCCAGATCGCAAGCCTGACTCCCGATGACTTGGAAACCCCTCCAATTAGCCTGAGTGAACTGGCTTGGCGGCGTTTCAAGCGCCATAAGCCTGCCATAATTGGCCTAGTGGTGCTTACCTTGCTGGTCCTGTACGCTCTGGCTGGTTCTTTTTTCATTTCAGAGAAATACGCCAATTTCAACGATACCAGCCTGCGACTGCAGGCCCCCTCAGCCACGCACCCCTTTGGGACCGATTCGATCGGTCGAGACGTGCTGGCTCGCACGATTTACGGCGGACAGATCTCGCTGCTGATTGGCCTGACTGCCGTATTGGTCGAGACCTTTCTAGGCATTCTGGTAGGGGCGCTGGCGGGTTATTACGGCGGTCTGGTGGACAGTATCTTGATGCGCATAACCGAGGCCATGTTGAACATCCCGGAAATCTTCCTGTTGATTGTGATGGCCAAGTATTTCGGCGGTAAGATCCCCGAGCTGGACATCTTCGGTCGCACATTCAGCGGGAGTGTTATTGTCATCGTCCTCATTATTGGGCTCACTTCCTGGATGTACCTGGCCCGTATCGTGCGCGCCCAGTTCCTGTCCCTGAAGGAGAATGAGTTCGTTCTGGCTGCCCGGGCGACCGGCACCCGCAACATCGATATTATCTTCCGACACATCCTGCCAAATAGCGTGGCTCCCATCGTGGTCTCAGCCACACTGGGGGTGGCGAATGCCATTCTCTCGGAGGCGTATATCAGTTTCCTTGGGCTGGGCGTCCAGCCACCAACCGCCACATGGGGCAACATGCTGGATGGAGCCAATAATTACCTCGAATCAGCTCCCTGGCTGTGGTTCTTTCCGGGATTCCTGATCCTGCTGACGGTGCTCAGCATCAACTTCCTGGGTGATGGCTTGCGGGATGCCCTCGACCCGCGCAGCCGGACGGTCTAACCTTATGACGGCCCTTCTCGATGTTATCGGCTTGAAAACCCGCTTCCATACCCCCGAAGGGACGGTTTATGCTGTCAACGGGATATCCTTCCACGTGGATGAGGGGGAAACGCTGGCTGTAGTCGGGGAAAGCGGTTGTGGGAAATCGGTCAGCATGCTCTCTGTCCTGCAATTGATCACAGTTCCACCGGGGGAGATTGCCGGAGGTGCGGCAAAATACCGTGGTCAGGATCTGCTCAAAAAAACCGAGAGCGAGATGGAAGCCATCCGCGGCCAGGAAATTGCCATGATCTTCCAGGACCCGATGACATCTCTCAATCCCGTCCTGACCATTGGTAAACAAATTACCGAGTCGCTGCGCGTCCACATGGGGATGGACCAGAAAGTCGCTGAGGCTCGGGCTGTGGAATTACTGGAAATGGTCGGCATCTCAGACCCTTCGCACCGACTGGGCGATTATCCGCACCAGTTCTCCGGCGGGATGCGCCAGCGGGTGATGATTGCCATGGCGCTCGCCTGCAATCCCAATCTGCTGATTGCCGATGAGCCGACCACCGCGCTGGACGTGACCATCCAAGCCCAGATCATTGAGCTGGTGACGAAAATCCGAAATCAGGTCCACATGGCGGTCATCTGGATCACGCACGATCTGGGTGTGGTGGCCGGGATTGCCGACCGCGTCATCGTGATGTATGCCGGTTTTATCGTTGAGGAGGCCAACGTAAATACCTTGTACGAAAACCCGCGCCACCCTTATACCAGTGCTTTGTTGGCAGCTCTGCCGCGCGTAGACCGCCGCCGTGACCGGCGTCTCAAATCAATCCCCGGTGCACCGCCCAGCCTTTTGGTGGAGCCGCACGGCTGTCCGTTTATCGCCCGCTGTGAATTTGTCAACGACCGCTGCAAAACCGAAAACCCATCCCTGACGCCAGTCGGGCAGGATCACCACAACATTGCCTGCTGGGTGGACATCAAGACTGGAGCGCCGCGATGAACGAAACCCAGCCGCTGGTGAAGGTCGAAAACCTGACCAAACACTTTCCGGTGATACGCGGGATTATCATCCAGCGCAAGATTGGAGCAGTGCGCGCTGTGGACGGGATTTCGTTCTCCATTGAGCGCGGCGAAACCCTCGGACTGGTGGGCGAAAGCGGTTGCGGCAAGACCACTGCCGGACGCACGTTGCTGGGTCTTTACCCGGCAACCGCGGGTGTCGTCACAATTGACGGCCGCGATGTCCGCTCTGCCAAAGGCAAGGAACTTCTTGCCATTCGCCGCACAGCGCAGATGATTTTCCAGGACCCGTATGGTTCGCTCAACCCGCGCTGGACGGTCCACTCTATTGTCAGCGAGCCGTTGCGGGTCCATCACCTGTTCAATAGTGAAGCTGAACGTGTCGACCGCGTCCAGGAACTGATGGGGCTGGTCGGATTAAGCGGTCGCCTGATCAACCGGTTCCCACATGAATTCTCCGGTGGACAGCGCCAGCGCATCGGCGTGGCCCGCGCCCTGGCTTCTGACCCGAAGTTTATCGTCTGCGATGAACCGATATCGGCGCTGGATGTTTCCATCCAGGCGCAGGTGGTCAACCTGCTGGAAGATCTGCAGGACCGGTTTGGCCTGACCTACCTCTTTATTGCTCACGATCTCAGCATGGTACGTCATATCTGTGACCGGGTGGCAGTCATGTACTTGGGCATGATGGCTGAAATGGGCGACCGCAACGAACTTTACGAACACCCGCTCCACCCGTACACCAAAGCGCTGCTTTCTGCCGTCCCTGTGCCGGATCCCAAGAAAAACCGCGCCCGCCGCCGTATTATCCTGGCTGGGGATGTGCCCAGCCCGATCAACCCTCCCCCTGGCTGCCGTTTCCACCCGCGCTGCCCGCTCGCAGATGAGCAATGCAGCCGCGAGGTCCCGCAATGGCGTCTTGCTGCACCCGGCCATTGGGTTTCCTGCCATAAAGTCTGAAAGAAAGAAGGGCCATGATTGACCTAGGGGTTCTGTTACGCGTTCCTTGTGTGGAAGTTGAGATGGGTTTCGATGTCTCACCCGATGGCGAGCACGTTGCCTTTTCTTGGAATCCAGGCGGTCGTTGGGAGATCTACGAAATTTCCTTGCCCCGTGCTGGAACCGGGACTACCACACGCGGCAAATCGGATCCTCATCTTGTTTCAAATGGACCTGGCGGGAAATTCCACCCTCGCTATTCTCCCGATGGTCGTCACCTGGCCTACACTGTGGATTTCGATGGCAGCGAAGCCTTTCACCTCTTTGTCCACGATTTTGACTCAGGCGAACAGCGCGACCTTACCCCAGATATCAATTGTGCCCAGCAGCCTATTTTCTCCTGGTCGCCGGATGGTAAACAGATAGCCTTTATATCTGATCAATCCGGGCAATTCGATGTTTATGTGATCCCCGTCGAAGGCGGCGACGCCCGGCTCGTATTTGACGCCGGATACCCGGCTTGGAAGGTGCGCTGGTCGCCGGATGGATTCTGGCTGGCTGTGACGGTCGAGGCGGGAGGAATAGATTTCGGTACCTATATTATCCCGGTCGGGGAGGCTGGGCCAGTGCACCGGATTGCCGATGAAACCGGGCCGATTGATGCCGGGCAGACCTGCTGGTCGCCGGATGGCACGCGGCTGGCTTTTACCTCGGACGTGCACGGGTACAACAATATCGGTATCTACGAACTGGACACGCACCGCATCGCCTGGCTGACGAATGGGGAAGGGGAGAAGCAGTTTCCGACCTGGTCGCCAGACGGAATGCAGCTGACGTACGTTTTAAACCGCAGCACGATTTCCTGGCTTGCAGTGCAAAAGCCGGGTGAGTCTCCGCTGATGTATCAGGTTGAGCCAGGTGTGCATTACCTGCCTCACTTCACGCCAGATGGGAGCCGCATTATCTTCGCTTTCGATAATCCACGCCATCCGGACGACTTATGGTCTCTCTCACTGGAGGATGGTAAATTTACCCAATTGACGCATTCCCTGCCGGATGAATTAGCAGATGTCCCGTTCGCCATGCCGGAGGAGATCGCCTACCCCGGGTTGGATGGGACGCCTGTACCGGCTTTGCTGTTCAAACCTCAGGTCCAGAAACCCGGTCCGGCAGTGCTCCTGATCCATGGCGGGCCGGACTGGTTTTTTGAGATGACCTGGTATCCAATAATGGCCCACATGGCTTCGCGCGGTTGGGTAGTGCTCGTACCCAACTACCGCGGCTCCACCGGCTACGGGCGTGCCTGGCAGGAAGCCAGTCGCTTCGACTTTGGCGGCGTGGATAACGATGATGTGGCCGCCGGAGCGCAATATCTCATCCGGAAAGGCCTGGCCGACCCGGAACGGATTGGCATCACCGGGCGCAGTCATGGCGGATATCTCACCATGACCTGCCTGACGAAATATCCTGACCTCTGGGCAGTTGGATCGGCGGTTGTACCTTTTATCAATTGGTTCACCAATCATAAATATATCCGCCCCGATCTCCAGCACTGGGATTACGAAAATTTTGGCGACCCGGATGAAAACCATGATCTTTGGGTTGAACGGTCGCCCTATTTCTTTCTCGACCGGGTTATTGCACCGGTGCAACTGCTCGCTGGTAGGCTGGACCAGCGCTGCCCGGTCAGCGATTCCATTGAGGCGCATGACGTCTTGAAGAACTTGGGAAAGAATGTGGAACTGGTTGTTTACGAAGACGAGGGACATGCTTTTTTGAAACTGGAAAATGTACTTGATTCCGAACAGCGCCGCGTGGAATTTCTGGCGAGTTACCTCGAACTTGAATAGCGGAGATTACCGATGATCCGTCTTTCTGTATTGGAAGAAAATGAAATCGAAGCCATCCATCAGGCCACCCTGCGCATCTTGGGCGAGACCGGTGTGGTGCTGACCGAGCCGAAGAGCCGCGCCCTCCTGACCGCCGCCGGAGCCAAAGTTCAGGAGAAGCGCGTCTTGCTGCCCCCCGAATTGGTGGAAAAGTGTATTGACCTGGCGGGAAAGAAGACCTCCATCCGCGGCCGTGGCGGGGCTGTTAAGACACTCGGTGACGGGTCACTCCATTTTCACAACCTGGGCGGTGCACCGCAGGTCTATGATGCTGCTACCGGAACCCGCCGTCTGGCTACTGTTCTGGATGTACAAGACGCCACCCGCCTGCTGGACGCGCTGGAGAATTGTCACACCATTACACCCTTTTTTACACCGACCGAAGTGCCGGGTGGAGTGATGTCCTTGGCAATGTACCGTCATGCATTGCCATTTACTATTAAACCCTTGCAGGGGCCAGGTGTTCAATACGCGGCCGAAGTGCGCTACGCGGTCAAAATGGCGGAAGTGATCGGCCCGCCCGCCGAGGTATTGACCCTGGCGCTCTCTCCGGTCAGCCCGTTGACCATTCCCGATCACGAGGCCGAGACGATCATGGAGATTGCCCGGCTCGGAATCGCTTTTGGGCCCCTGCCGTGCCCCACCGCCGGAACAACCGCTCCATTCTCGATTGCCGGAGCAATTGCCCAGCAGAATGCCGAGGTGCTTGCGGCGCTGGTACTGGCAGAACTTGTTCGGCCGGGGTTGCCGATCATTTACTGTGGCCGGTTGGCGATGATGGAACCCCGTACCGGGCTTTCCGTTTGGGGTGGCGTCGAGCTGGGGATTGCCTCTGCCGGGACGGTGCAAATCGGGCATCGTTACGGACTGCCGGTTAACGTTTACGGATTTTCTACCAACGCCCACAGCATGGACGCCCAGGACGGGTTTGAGCGCGCCTTGAATGCTGCCATTCCCGCCCTGGCCGGAGCGGACGAGCTCTCTGGTATCGGGGAAATGGAGGCAGGGGTGATGGGATCGTTCGCACAGATGGTGACCGATAACGAATTTGCCGGGAGTATCTACCGTGCCCGGAAAGGGTTCGCAACGGACACGGAGGCTCTTGCTGTTGAAGTGGTTGCAGCGGTCATGTCGTCTACTCGCAACTACCTAGGCCAGAAACACACGATGAAGGCTCTCAAATCTGGCGAATTGTTCTTGACGAAACTGGCCGAGCGCGGCTCATGGGAGGCGTGGGAGGCTTCCGGGCGGGTTGGCATGGTTGAACGGGCACAGGCCGAGGCCGTACGTATTTTGCGTGAGCACCAGGTCCCACCCCTGGAGACATCTCAGGAGCGCGAGCTGGAGGGATTGATGGCGGCTGCGGAACGTGAGTTGGTGAAACCGTAGGGTCCACTTTCCCGGCATCACCCGCCATATTTACCGCTGTCCTTCCGGAAGGGCAGAGATGGTTGTTCCCTTTTGCAGCGAATGAAATCATTATTGCGAACGGAGGTTTTTTATGCTCGAAAAGGCGCGTGCAATTCAGCAACAACTGAGCGACTGGCGGCGTGACTTCCACATGAACCCTGAACTTGGTTTCCGGGAAACGCGTACGGCTGCGAAGGTGGCCGAAATCATGGAGCAGTTCGGAATCCGAGTCCAGCGCGGCGTCGGGCGGACCGGGGTGGTGGCAGACCTCGGGGGCGGAAAACCAATCGTCGCCATCCGCGCCGACATGGACGCGCTGCCGCTACAGGAGACCAACCAGGTTCCGTATGCTTCACAAAATCCCGGGGTGATGCACGCCTGTGGGCATGACGCTCATACCGCCATGGTGCTTGGTGTGGCAGCTTTGCTCTCCCACGAAAAATTTCCCGGGACGGTCCGGTTCCTGTTCCAGCCTTCAGAAGAAGTAGCCGATGAAGAAGGGTTGAGCGGTGCGCCACGTATGATTCAGGATGGAGCGATGGAAGGTGTGGAAATGGTGATTGCTGCGCATGTCGACCCAGAAACCCCTGTCGGAGCCATCTGCATCAAGTCCGGGCCAGCTTCCGGTGGAGTGGATTCCTGGTATGGGGAGATTATTGGCAAAGGGGGCCACGGCGCTCACCCGCACCAGTCCATTGACCCGTTCTACATCGCCGCCCATGTTATCCTGGCTCTGAACGGGATTGTCTCGCGCCGCCTCGATCCGTTTGACCCTGCAGTGGTCAGCGTCGGTTCTCTCAATGGCGGATTTACCGAAAACGTAATTCCGGAGAGGTTAAAATTGACCGGAACGTTGCGTTATACACAGAAACGTGTTCAGGAACAGATCCACACTGAGATCCGCCGCGCCTTTGAAATTGCCCGCACCCTGGGTGGGAAATACGAACTCAAGATCGAGATCGGCACGCCGCCGATGATTAACTCACCCGCGGCTTCCGATCTGATCGAGGCAGTTGCTATTGATCTCCTCGGCAAACAAAACCTCCTTCCACCGAAAGAGGGATTGGGTGCTGAGGATTTCGGTTGTTTTTTGGAACTTGCTCCTGGGGCAATGTTATCCCTGGGAACTGGGAGTGAAGACTATTCGTGTCTCATCCACAACCCGGATTTTGATCTTGATGAACGCAGTCTCCCGGTCGGCGTGGCAATACTGGCGGAGACGGCGTTACGGTTTTTGAAGAAATAGGTCATTGTCGCTGCGGGAAAAGTCGAATTAGCTGATTGTCGTACACTTATACCTGCATGCAAGTGCTGGTGGTAAAACCCTCCGCACTGCGGCACAAAATGGATTGGTTTTGATCTTCTCAAGAAATAGAATCATATGGAATTTTGTAATATCCAACAGGAGTTCATATGCACACAATTCTGAAATCTACAACCAAAGAAGTCATCATCGGCATTGACCGTCCCTTTGTGATGATCGGCGAGAAGATCAACCCAACTGGGCGCAAGAAATTGGCTGCTGCACTGTCCGAGGGCAACCTGGACTACGTCCGCCAACTGGCTGATAGTCAGGTTGCCTGGGGTGCGGACGTGCTGGACATCAACGTGGGTGTGCCGGGGCTGGACGAGGTGACCGTTGTAAAAAAACTGGTGGAATTGCTCGTCTCGGTCGTTGACGTGCCGCTTTGCCTTGATTCCGCCAACCCGGCGGTTCTGGCTGCCGGTCTGGCCGCCGCACCCGGCAAGCCGCTGGTCAACTCGGTCAGCGGCGAGGAAAAAAGACTCGCGACAGTCCTGCCGCTGGTCAAGGAGCGCGGCGCGGCTGTTATTGGTTTGACCATGGACGATAACGGCATACCCAAGACTCCCGAAGAACGCCTTGCCGTAGCCGAGAAGATCATCGAACGCGCCGCCAAGATGGGTATCCCGGTCGAAGACATCATTATTGACCCGCTGGTGCTGACCGTCGGCTCGGACAGTAAAGCGGCGCTCATCACGCTTCAGACCGTGGAATTGCTGCGCAAGGAATTCGCCGTCAACATCAACCTGGGCGCCAGCAACGTCTCATTCGGCCTGCCCGAACGCCCCACCGTCAACCAGACGTTCTTGACCCTTGCGATCCAGATGGGCGCCACCTGCTCTATCACCGATCCATCAAAACTCGGGTTGACTGCCAGGGCCGCCGATATGCTCCTGGGCCGCGACGATAACTCCATGCGCTACCTGAAGTATTTCCGCCTCGCCGAGAAGCTGAGAGCCGCGGAAGCGGATAAAACAGGCTAGAAAAAGCTGATCTTTAGAATCAAAAAAGCTCCCTTTCCTATATGGCAGAAAGGGAGCTTTTGGTTTTAGCGCGGCAATACTTTTATGTCCACCAATGAGCTCCTGTTCCCAGCCACAGTTCGTAGAGACCAAAACATGCCAGCGCGATAGCCGAAACACCTATCAGCACCCGGCTTACCCGTGGACCGAGATTCCTAGCCGTCGCAAAAAGCAGCATGATCCCCAACGTGACGAGAATCAGGGTGGTATAGAATCCTGTCAGCAAGGCAATCCCGTTGGCGGGGGACTCACGCCACCCTTTTAACAACAGCGGTCCCATGACCAGGCTCCAGCCGATGTAGGGAGCAGGGTTCAGCAGGTTCACCATGGCGGCTTTAAGGACGGTTTGTCGGCTGGATTGGACTTGAACCGTTTTCTTGATGTCGAAGTCCCGCCAGGTTTTGAATGCGGCGAAGGCCAGGTACAGGAGGAAAACTCCGCCTGCGCATTGCAGCACTTGTACCAACCACCCGGGCATGTGGCTCAATACCAATAACACCAATACGATAATCGGCCCGTCGCTGAGCAAAGGCGCGAACGCAGCTGGAATCGTGCGCCGCCAGCCGTTTGACAGGGTTTGGGAGATGAGATAGGTTTGGAGAGGTCCGGGCTGTACCGCAGCCGCAAAGGCATAGGTTATTCCCAGGATCAGATAACCCGGCATATGGATTATTGTCCTTGTTGATGTCTAATTGGTGTGCTGAACTCAATGCAGGCGCTTATGGACCTCTCCTCAAATATGGCATTGATGGGCAACCCCCAGAGCATACCCATTCGAGGTCCGTAAGGACCGGCGCGTTAGGCTTAAAAACCCAACTCTTCCTTTACAATTATCATTGTAATGCGGTCGGGGCGAAACTCTCGGTTAACAATTAATACTTTGTTCACACTGGTGCCCATGTTATACATCTGCCGCATGTGTTCCTCCTCGAGCGGACGGCAATACTCCTGGATGCGTCGTAATCCTTTGTTGATATCTTTGACGATTTTCTGGCTGCCAACCACCCAGATCACCTTACCGGCACCCATGGCATAAGGTCCAAGCTGACTGCCCGTATTTGACGCGATCAAGACATGACCATCCTCGGTAACCGCTTGCACACTACCTGCGGCATAATCAGGAGCGCCCCCCAGCTTGCGGATCTCTCTTCCTTGTGTCTCGCGGTTCATTGCAAACATCCTGGGTCGTAAGGCGTCATACCGTCCTGATTTTTCTATTTCTTCTCTGATTCCCAATTTTTCAAGTGTTATGGAAGCACCAAGAAAAACCTCCGCTCCATCCGGGATCAATTCAAAGAATATTCGTTTTGCCTCAACGCTCTCTCTTGCGATAATTGAATGAATATTATTGGCTTCCAGTGCCTGGGCAGTGCGTGTAATCTGTTCATCAGTTGCCAATTTTGCAAATTTTATATTTAGAGTTAAAGGGATATTTCCTGACATGATTAATCTCCTTTCCATATTTTGGACCAAGCCAAAGGTTATTTCTTACCCAAACAATGCCCAGCGCTTAATGGATTGATTGATTCTCCCCGAAGAGGACCACGGCTGCGGCGGGACCGCTAAACTCCTTCCCATTTTTGCACCGTTTTGCATTATGCGGTATCTAGACGGTGTTGGGTGGCTTTTCTATCAATAGGCGCGGAAGTTTCACGAGTCGGGTATTCCGCGTTTGCGTCTTGATGACAATCCTATTGAAACGGTATCTAGAGGAGTTCCTGTAAATTTATGCAAATTTGTTTTTGCCCAATGTATATCGGATAAACAGTTAATACAAAAATTGGTAGTATCTGGATTTTCAAACCCACAGTTCGCGCATGATACAGTTTCCCTGTAAGAACGCTTGATAACTCTCTGTATGGTTTCTATATCACTTGAGATTAACATTCCTAACTTTGACAAGGCAGATATTTTATCGTTATTGTTCTTGCTTTGAGATTCAGTTACCAAATTAATGATATCTTGGTCACTTACCCGACTAATCTGCTGTTTCGATGCCTGTTCATATTTGTCAGTTGCTGTTATTGCTGCTTGAAGTTCTGCTTTCTTGTCACGATACTCTTTTAACTCAGATTCGGTTTCCTTTTTCTGTTTTTCGGCGCTATATAATCTCCAAATATTAAAACCTAAATAAAGTAACCCGCAACCTGTAATAATCACATAAATTCCACCCCTTGGGATTTTTATAAACATAGCGATTACTAAACCTAAACTAAGAATAAGGGGTATCCACCCTGCCATCCTTTTGCTTTCCACATTTATAAGCAATGCTTCGCCATTCTTGATTTTTCGCTCTAATTCTTCAATATCCATTTTATTATCAATTTCAGCGCTTTTATTCTTGGCATTAGGAAGATTAACATTCATAGTCATATCCTTATTATATTTGGCAACTCATAGTAATGTAAGTCGCCCAACTATGTCCCCTGCTGTTTCTCCGATGGACGCAATGAGTCAGACACCTTTCTGCATTGATATACTCTTGAGTAATGATTCTTGCGTTTAAGCTCATCAGCAAGCTTCAAAGAGAGGGCTGGAGAGAAATATCATGCAAAGAGTCTTCTTGCAATTGAGCCACAATTGTGTCAATGTCCGTCACCCATGAGAAACCGAAGGCAAGATTGAGCAGACTCGCCAAATGCATCTCCTCGGTGATACTGCCTGTTCCATCGGCGGAAAAAAATACCCGGTAATCTCGATAGTATGCATCCCGAGCCGTAGATTCGCAACACAAGTTGGTCATAACACCCGTAATTACAATATCTTCCACCTGCTGACAGCGTAATACTGTTTCCAAGTCAGTATTGTAAAAAGCAGAGTAACGGTGTTTGAAAATAACCTTTTCATTGGATTTCGGAGATATATCCTGGTGGATTTCACTTTCAGGACTTCCCTCGAGACACATGCCCTCCCACCACCAACCCATGATACCTGAATCCAGATGATCAGGATGATGCACATGCCTCGTAAAAATCACTGGACGACCTGCTTGCCGGAATGCATGAATTATCTTTTCAAGCATTGGAAGAATGGCGAGACCGCCACAGGTAAATGAAGGGGAAGCAGGGTCCAGGAAAAAACGCTGCATATCAATCACAAGAAGAGCAGCTTTATTCCTGTTGAGGCGCATGGTATGTATATTGAACGGAGCAATGTGTTCCAACCAATATTTTCCTTTTTCTTTAATTGTTTTTTGCGTAATATATGGTTCCATGTAGATTCCCTTCTTTAGTTTTGTTTCGTCTGAAAATGTGGTTAGCCGCCGATTGTTCGTTGAATCCATTGAGTCAGATTTCATATTTCATTAGGTAACTCATAGGGTGCGATTATAAACGGCTGTTGTTACCGACGGGGCTGGTGAGCAAGAGCCCTTGATAATATGGCACGAAAATTGGAAAACCGGGCCCTATTTTCGAGGCGTAATAGCCGCGTCCGGTGCGGTGATGTTGGCCCGTGTTTCACTATTTACCAGACTCGAACCCTTAGACCATCAAAGCCAGGAATCTCTCAATATCATAGCTGGCAGACTGCGCGGCTGGCGCCACGCGCCGCGAAACACCAATGTATTGATCGAAACCGTGAACAGTATCAGGTAACTCTATATAGACTGATGCGGCACCAGCTTCGATAAGGGCTTGGTGTAAACGACGACCATGGGATACATTGACAACAAAATCATCTTCGTCAAAGATCTGTAATGTGGGCGGACAATGTGGTCCCACGTGAACAATCGGGGATGCTTGACGATAGACATCCGGTATTTCCTTTAACGTGCCACCAAGGAGGTAAACCAGTAGTAAGGCACCGCCGGGCATATTGCCGTGGCGGTAGGCAGGAAATGCCCGGGTGCGGGTCATCACCCTATCCAGCCAGGTCTTGTTAAAGACTCGTGGGCATAAGTCATCCGTTATTTGGGTTGTGTATTCCGGTTGTTTGGGGTTCGATTGACCATATTCTTGATAAAAAGCACTTAGATCGGTCACTCCAAACATCGAGACGACGGCCCTTACCGACATGTCAGCCGGCGGGGAATCAAGGTGAAATGCCGGGTGTTCAGGCGCATAAGCTGCCAGTAAAGCCAGATGCGCCCCTCCCGATACACCCATTAGCACAATGCGATCTGGATTGATCTCATATTCCCGCGCACGAGTTTTCATCCAACCGATCGCCTGTTTTACATCGCCGAGCATGCGGTTCAAGCCAGCTCCTGGGGCAAGCGAGTAGGCAACATCCATGATCACATGCCCCTGACTCACCAATCGGCGGAATAATGGCTGTGTCAAGAAATCCTTGTCCAATGCCTGCCATAACCCTCCATGAAGATAAATGATCGCTACCCCCGTGTGTGGTATACCCTCCGGAGGTTTCCAAATGTCGCACAATAACGACTCGTCTGTTTTGCCGGATTTGCCAAGATTCACATTGCGCTGTCCGGGTACAACGGGAGGCGCGGGTTGGATAAACCGATATCGCTTTGACCATAAGCGCGCCCTCAAATCAGAGGGTATGGTATCTTCCCAATTACCCCCGAAAGCCAGTGCGAAATGATCATGTTGCTTGGTGACAATGATCGTATGGCGAATTCCCAGAGCAGCCCCAAGCAAGCCTGCCAATACTGCACAGTAATCTTTGGATACCCATCCTAGCATTACTCCTATAATGCCTATCAAAGCTAGAAATGGAGCCCAAGCACTTGCCCACAATTTTGGTAACCAAATTACCCCTCCCATTATTCCAGGAGGGGACTTGACTAATGTCCAAAGACAAAAGAATAATGATAAGGTACTTAAGATTCTCGATGAATAATCTATTATCGTCATCGCTTATTTCATTTCTTGTGAATCGTCATGCTAAGGGCTAATAATGTGTTCAACTCACATTGCTTCAAAGGATTCAATGCGTAATATTTATTATCGCATTGATTTCCTTATGGATTGAATTATTATGATTTGATTCGGCTGCAAATGTGTGTCCGCTAGCCGGTGTTAAGCCACCTTCTCTTGAACCGACAGGTGTCTCATTTTCCGCCAACCATGATACAAGAATACCGTCACACTGAGAATAATACACCAATAGAACATGAACTCGAATATCGCAAAAACGACGGCCGCCGCCGGTGCGGTGCCCTGCAAAGCCGGCGGCTTACTTACTATTCCGATTGAAACGGCAAACAAATGCGTTATCATCCCCCAGAGTCCCCCAAGAAGACAAAAATTCACCACTGCATTGCCGCGTAAACGCAATGCCAGCCACCGAAATAAAAGGCTAATGCCCGCATAGAGCAACCCAAAGGTTGGTGGAATTATCCAATGTGCCCAGGATGGAAATACATAGCGGTAGATGGAATCCCAGAAGTTGACAAATCCCCAAGTCCAAAGAGCACTAAAGAAGATAGCAGTCGTGAGGCTCAATGCCCACTTGAAGTGGCGGAATAATGCTGGGTTGATACGCCAAGCCAAGATGGGAATGAATACCGCGTCAATTACAGCGAAGATGAGAGTTCCACGCCAGAGCACATCCGTTGTGATTTTTACGCCAGGAGGAAGCATCTAAGATCTCTCTTTCCGCAGTTAATAAAGTGGGTTATCGGTGAGGAGGCCCAACGGTTTGGCTCAGTCGCTTCCCGCCAAACCTACCATCACCTACAGGGAGAGGGGACCAAAATAATCAACCTTGCGTGCGTGACTGCTTCATCAGCCAGATATAGCCATCTTCTAGGCTTGGCTCGACAGAGACGGCTTTGGACGTCCCTAAGGGATTCCCCACCACACGATACTGGACCCCGTCCGCCAGCTGCATAGTCGAAACCACGGTAAGACCAGCATCTGGGCGCTCGCCGGAGGTGGTGAGATTCCATACATGGTCACGCGCTTTGTCGATGATTTCCCCCGGACTGCCGCGAAAGAGAACCTGCCCCAGGTTGATCACCGCCAGGTCGTTGCAGCTTTGGCTGACGTCTTCGACGATGTGCGTGGAGAGAATTACAGTGCAGTTCGCTGACATCTCGGCCAGCAGGTTGCGAACCCGTACGCGCTCCTCCGGGTCCAGGCCGGAAGTAGGTTCGTCCACGATCAGCAATTGCGGTCGGCCGAGCAAAGCCTGAGCGATACCGACCCGGCGTTTCATCCCGCCCGAATATGTCCGCAGGCGGCGCCGGGCATCTTGGGTCAAACCGACCAGCTCGAGGGTCTCATCGAGCTGTTTCTTTCTTTCCACCTTTCCGGTCACCCCCTTCAGCAGGGCAACGTATTCCAGAAATTCCAGTGCGGAGAGGTCCGGGTAAAGTCCCAGTTCCTGGGGTAGGTAGCCGAGCACCTCCTTGATTGCCTGCTTGCCGCGCCCTGTCGTCACATTGTGACCGAGCACGCTCACCTTACCGGAAGTTGGCTGCAGAAGTCCAGCCAAAATACGCATCAGGGTTGTCTTGCCAGCTCCGTTGGGACCAACCATCCCGAACATACCGTCACCGATCTCCAGGTCCACGCCGCACAGCGCCTGTACTTTTTTGCCGTAGATCTTGGTCAGTTGGGAGACGGTGATCATCAAAAATTCTCCTTCCACTTCAACCAAAGACGGGTTAGCCCTGACAGGATGAACAGGGTGACAGCTATTATCAGATACATAATAATGACCTGCCCGATCCCGATCACGGGCGCGCCTTCACCGAACAGGGGAGGAGATGGAAAACCCGTTACCTTGGCCAATGTATCCAAGGCAACAGAGTGGTAGTTTTGCAGCAGGTAATAGGCAGCTACATCCAGTTGCATAGCCGGGGCACCGAACGCGACAAGCCAGAAAAAGATGCTCAGAATACCCGCCAACAATCCCGGGATTACAGCTGCCCGCCGCGAGCGGAAGGCGCTCCCGGCCAAAATGCCAATCGTCAGCCCCCATCCAAGGATGGGTAGCCCATCAAACAGGGCGAATTTTAAAAAGAAAACAAACACATCCATTGGTATACCAACCTGGAAGGCATCCAGGAAAGCCCATTCGAGCACAACGAAAAATAATCCCAGCGGGATCAACCCGATTAGCGCCACCGTTACACCTACGCCCAGGATTTTACCAGCAAGATAGCTGCCACCGCTCATGGGCGTGCTATGCAGCAACTCTGCCACGCCAAATTTTCGGTCTGTGGGAAGGCTGGTGGCTGTGGCAGCTGGTAGGAGCAGGAAAGAAGTGAACAGCAGACCGAACCAGGCTAGGGTAATGGAGAATACGGTTGCATAGGCCATCGAGCCAGTAAATGTCTGACGGAAAATGTCCTCGGTATAACCTTTTTCCGTCCACTTTTGGATCACGGTCGGGTTCTGCAAGAAATTACTAAGATCTTCCTTTGATGTGGACAGGTTAGACAGCGGGCCAATGAGGATACCCGCCCCCAAGACCAGCCCGATCAGGAGTGTTGTGACCACCGGGCCTCCGCGACGAAGTCCAAAGCGGAACTCAGTACGGGCGACAGCAAATATTTGCCAGAGAGTTTTCATGCAACACCCATTCCCGGTGACTTAACGGTTTCCCAATAGGCGGTCTTCATCCTTCATGAATGTGACAGCCAGTAAGGTTAAGCTGATCCCGATGGTCAGGAGAGAAAGCCTGTTCAAAAAATAGGTCAACATCGAAACTTTATCCGGCTGTAAAAAAACATGAAAAGGCCAGAACCATGGCCAAACCGTTAAAAGGTTATCTCCTCCGTAGAGACTGGCTGCCCACAGCAGAGTCGTCATCAGCATACCAAAAACACCCTGGCGAGTCAGCTGGGTGGTAAAGACGGCAATGCCACCCAAAGCGATGCCTGCTGTCATCCAGCGGATGAGCACCAAGCCAAGGCCTTCGGAGTGCCAGGTGATAGTGAAACACAGGGTGGCAATCAAGGCAATGACGGCATGCATTCCGCCGACCAGTTGCAGCCGTTTAAAGAATATTCGGGATATGGATTTCGGATAGGATAGCAGCAATTCCATGGCAGGTTCGTTGTCTGGCCCGAGTAGGAAGCCTGCTTGCATGGCAAAAGCCAGTGGTGTAATGGTTTCGATTGCTCTGCGTGTGTAAATGAGATTAAACGCGCCAGTTTGCCGGCCTAACAAAAACATGAGGATGTAGAAAGCTCCCAATACCAGTCCGCTGACCAACACCGGCCACCAGCCGACCAGCTTTAATTGTATCCGGAAATTTCTGTAGGAAGTTATTTTTTTCCACCTTGGCATCATCTAATTTGATGATTTCCGGTTAAATTATACAACCGATCATGATGTTCAGCCTTTATTTGGCGGCTGAACAGTATATAAGTAGTTGCAATCTGATCTCCGATTGAGTATAGTATCTCAAAGGAAAATCCACAATTAAAAAGGGAGAGCAACCGTTCCCATGATTAGGAAGAGGAAAGTGGGTTGTTTATTAGCACATCTGTGCTATAATAATCGTGTACTTGTTTAGTGTCAAAAACTGTATTTTGTAAAGGGTCAAACCTCAGAAAAAGAGAGTCCGTATGACTCTGGTAGAGGAAAGTGGAAAGCAGTACACTTTTCAAGATGAGCCACAAGCGGAACAAGCCTTCCCAACCC
>JBGPQK010000003.1:0-99846 GCA_041489005.1 Anaerolineae bacterium | reverse complement strand
CTGGCGTCCAATAAGCGAACCTTCTTGACATTCAACTCGTCGGTGATGAGGTCAGCGTAAGTCTCCACTGCATGACGCTCTTCCGGGCGAGCTATGGCGAAGGCGACCTCAGCCAGAGGCTGGCGGACTTTGCGATTGGCTTTCTGGCGGGCGTTGTGCCCGAGCGAGACCATCTTCATGACGAGAGTCATCTCGCGGTTGAGTGTTTCGTCAATCTGGGATTCATCCGCTTTGGGCCATATCGCCAGGTGGACAGATTCGGGAGCTTTCGCATCGATCGAGCAGACCAGGTTGCGGTACATTTCGTCAGCTAGGAAGGGCATGGCTGGCGCCAGCAGTTTTGCCAGCGTAACCAACGTGGTATAAAGCGTGGAGTAGGCGGCATATTTATCGGTATCTGATTCGGATTTCCAAAATCGCCTGCGGGAGCGGCGCAGGTACCAAGTCGAGAGCGTTTCGACGAAGGCTTCAATAGGTCTTGTCGCGCCTGGTACATCGTAAGTCTCATAGGCATGGGTCACATCACGAGTGAGCGCATTCAGCGAGGACAGCAGCCATTTATCTAGATCATTACTTGGTTTTACATTCTTGATCAGATCGGGCTTGTCAAGATTGGCATACGTAACAAAGAATGAGTAGACGTTCCATAACGTCAGTGTAAAATTCTTGACAACGTCTGTCACCATACTGGGTGCGAAACGACGTTCAGAGTTGGGCGGCGCGGAGGTGTAGAAGTACCAGCGGAAGGCGTCCGCGCCGGACTCGTTGAGCACAACCCACGGGTCAATCACATTGCCGAGGTGCTTGGACATCTTTTGGCCGTTGGCGTCGACCACCAAGCCGAGGCAGATGACGTTCTTGAAACTTAGCTTGTCAAAGAGCAGAGTGCTGATTGCATGAAGGGTGTAGAACCAGCCGCGCGTCTGGTCAACAGCTTCGGATATGTAATCAGCCGGGAATTGTATGGCAAATTTTTCCTTGTTCTCGAAAGGATAATGCCACTGGGCCACCGGCATCGAACCTGAGTCGAACCAGACGTCAATCAGGTCGGGAACACGCGTCATCTTCCCTCCGCATTTTGCACAGACCCAGGTTACGTTGTCCACGTGAGGGCGATGCAGGTCGAGAGTGGAGAGATCTCTCCCGGCTTTTTCGGAAAGTTCTTTTACTGAGCCTATGCACTCGCGCTGTTTGCAGTCTGGGCATTCCCAGACCGGCAGCGGCGTGCCCCAGTAGCGCTCACGGCTGAGCGACCAGTCAATATTGTTGGAGAGCCAGTTGCCGAAGCGGCCATCCTTGATATGCTCGGGTACCCAGTTGATTTGCTGGTTGAGTTCCACCAGCCGATCTTTGAAGACGCTGGTACGAATATACCAAGAGTCGCGGGCATAGTATATCAGCGGTGTATCACAACGCCAGCAGAAGGGATAGGTGTGGGTGTACGTTTCAGCACGGTAAAGTAACCCGCGCTTGTCCAGGTCAGCGGTGATGGACGGGTCAGCGTCTTTGACGAAGACCCCCCGCCAAGGAGTGACTTGTGGCAGGAACGCCCCATCCGGTCCGACGGTCATCAGTAATGGCAGATCGTATTTTTTGGATACATCCAAATCGTCCGCGCCGAAGGCAGGGGCGATATGCACCAATCCTGTGCCGTCCTCGGTTGTGACGAAATCGCCCAGCACCACGTAATGCGCCGGTTTCTCCAACGGCATGAAAGTGAATAGAGGGTGGTATTTTGTACCCTTCAACTTCTTGCCCTTGAAATGCTCCACCACTTTGACTTGCTCACCACGGAAGACGATCTCCAGCAGGGCTTCGGCCAGAATGAGACGTTCCGTACCGCCCTCTGGGAGAGCGCGTTCCACCGTCACGTACTCCACTTCCGACCCGGCCGCCACTGCGACATTGGCTGGTAATGTCCAAGGAGTGGTCGTCCAGATTAAAAGTGATGTTCCGGGTTTGTCCACCAGCGGCAGGCGCACAAAAACCGAGGGGTCGGTGGCATCCGCATAGCCTTGGGCGACTTCATGATCTGAGAGGGGTGTGCCACAGCGCGGGCAATACGGGACAATCTTGTAGCCCTTGAAGAGCAAGTCGCGCTCCCAGAAGGTCTTCAAGATCCACCAGACCGACTCGATATAGTCGTTGGTGTATGTAACATAGGCGTCACCTAAATCCACCCAGAAGGCAATGCGGTCGGTCAGTTTCTCCCAATCCTGGATGTAATCAAAGACGGACTTCTTGCATAGTGCGTTGAACTTCTCGATGCCATATTCTTCGATCTGCTGTTTGTTGTTAAAACCTAGTTTCTTCTCGACCGCGATTTCAACCGCCAGGCCGTGTGTGTCCCAGCCGCCGCGCCGTGAGACGTGGAAACCATTCATGATTTTGTAGCGCGGGAATATATCCTTGAAAGCGCGCGCCTCAACATGATGCACACCCGGCTTGCCATTGGCGGTCGGCGGTCCTTCGTAGAAGACATATTCTGGCGCGCCTTTACGCTGCGCAATGGTCTTCTCGAAGATTTTCTGCACTTTCCAGAATTTCAAGACGCCCTCTTCCAAGGCGGTTACATCGAGTTTGGGAGTAACAGGTTTGAACATTCAGCCTCCAAAAACAGGTGTCATTGCGAGCCGATTGCTGTACGACAAAACGATCTCCAAGTAGATCTCACGCAAGAATACTAGCGTGAGATTGCTTATTCATCCCCATTCGGGGACCTCCGGCGGGTTCAATATTGTCGAGTAGAAAAATGCCCTTCTCGCAATAACATGCCCTTAAATAATAAACTCTCGGCTCATTTCAGAGACGAGAGCGCATGGCTCACGCGGTACCACTCTGCTTCCTGTAAAACAGGCGCTCACGGGTACGGCACTTCGGCAAATACCCTGCCATCGTAACGGTTGGCTTCCGGCTTGCTTACTTGCTCCTGCGTTCAGCGCGCGGCTCCGGGAGGATTTTCAGCCTTTCCCGCTGACCCGGCTCCCACTTTTTCCAGGTTCGCTGTCAGCAGATCATGGCGTACTCGTTCCCATCGTCACCTTTTTGGGCTCAATATGCGCCGAATTATGCCATAGAAACAGCGGACGGACAAGGTCTGCACCCTTTGGTATACTGGAGAGCATCTCCTTTCCGATAGATTCCGATGAATTGCGTTGCTCTTATTCTTGTCCTTTTCTATTGATTGGATACATTCTCTTGAAGGATATCCTCATGACCAATAATATACTCGACCAATTAACCATCGGCGCTGAAAAATCCATTAAAACAAAGGACGGGTACTTCCTCATCGGTCCGCGCGTGACACTATACTTGCCCGGCTTGCCCGTGCGCTACCTCTACTCCGGCTGGCAGTCATGGTCGCTAACCGCCTGGGTGGATACAGATCGCTCTGTCCGTCCGATGCGTCCTAAGAACCAGCAGCAGAGAGTAGCTGATCCGGCATATGTTAGCAACCCACACCCGAACGGTTCCTGGTACGGAGCAGTGGAACTCCCAGATGGACAGGTACTCTTCCTTGGCGCATTAGGCTTGGAAAGTCATGTTACTCTAGATGGACAGTCGCTTGTCGGGCGGTATGAAACTGGGAACGGAGAATGGTTTCTCACCACCGGTGATGAGGCCGAATTCATGTCCCGCTACGCCGAACTGCTTGGCGAACGGTTTGGGAAGGGCTGCAGAGCGTCGATTTCGTCCCCCGGTTTCCGCTCAGTACCCGACCGCATCTGGTGCTCGTGGTACAGTCTCTATACCGAGATCTCCGAAACGCAGATGCTGAAAATTCTTTCCGACCTGAGTCCTTTTGAGAATACTCAAGGTTTGCCATTCGACGTCTTCCAAATCGACGATGGCTGGCAAGTCGGCATCGGCGATTGGGAACCAAACGCAAAATTCTTCTCTGGCATGGACAAGCTGGCCACCCAAATCCATGGTACCGGGCGGAAGGCCGGGTTGTGGCTGGCACCCTTGCTTATCGTCCCCTCCTCGAACATCTACCGCGAACATCGAGATTGGTTGCTGCACGAAGAGAACGGCAGCTTGGTCTCCGCTGGATTCAACTGGGGAGAGCCTCTCTACGCCCTTGATACCACGCATCCCACCGCCCTGTACTGGCTGGTTGACCTGATGAAGAAAGTCCGTGGATGGGGATACGACTATGCGAAACTTGATTTTCTGTACGCTGGGGCGTTACCTGGCAAGCGTCATTTGGACATACCGCGTGAAACAGCTTACCGCAACGGGTTAAGAACCATTCGTGGAGCATTAGGGGATGCCTACTTGTTAACATGTGGGGCACCCATTTTGCCTTCCATTGGCCTATGTGACGGAATTCGCGTCGGCCCGGATATGGCCGGTTACTTCACTTCTCATCTAAACGATGATCTGATTATGAATTTCGCCACCCCAGGTGGTCGTAACGCCTTGAGGACCAGTTTCAACCGTCTTTGGCTCCAGCCGCTTGTCCACACTGATCCGGATGTGGTTTATTTCCGCTCACGGCAGAGCAATTTGTCCCCAAAGCAAAAATCCCTGCTGGAAGACATGGCGCAAATCTGTAATTTCAAGGCCACTTCGGATATACCGGCCTGGCTGACGGACTCAGAGCGATATTCCTTGCGCGAGTTTTTGGAGAGCAAGCCCGAGGTACGTAAAACGGGTCGGACAACCTACCAGATTGGCGACCACGAAGTGGATTTTGCTCTGTACATCGACCTGCCACCGCTTCCCGGTCCGTTGACCAACCTGCTGGGTGTGATCGTAGGCAGGTTGGCGAACATCCCTTTCGTGTTGCGCCTGCTCGACTGGCTGGGGTGTCGTTCGGTGAGAAAAACCCTCGCTAAAAACCCGGTTTGAAACCGAACTCCCGCCTCTCGGCGGGAGTTGTTCATGGTGTGAGCTGCAGGGTCCAGTAATGCCCGTAGGCGGAGCTGGCGCAGTAGGCATACCCAGCCCCCACCTGGGTGAGGGAGGCATTGAGGATGTTGGCCCGATGTCCCGGACTGGCCATCCATCCGGCGACCACTGATGCGGGAGTACTGTAGCCTGCGGCGATGTTCTCCCAGACAGGGTCACTGGAATGGCCCCAGTACCCGCTGGTGGCCATGTAGACGCTCCAGGCTTCGGCACCGGCCGCTAATGAAGCATTGAACGATAACGCTGGCAGGCCGTTGGCGGACCGCTCTCCATTGACAAGGGTGATCACCTCGGACTCGTAACTGTAGTGCATTTGCGGACAACTGCCCCCAGAGATAGTTGGAGTTCTGGTCCGTGTGGGAATGGCAGGCGTGAGTGGGGTCGATGTGACCGTGGAGGAGGGTGTTTGGCTGGGCAAAGGTGTGTAGGTGGATGTATTTGTGTTCGTGCTGGTGGGAGACGCCAAGGCGGTCAAATCGATGGTGCTCGTTGGCAAGGCCGTCCTGCTCGGGGTTAGAGTAGCAGAAAGGGTAAGGGTATTCGATGCCGTGGGTGAAGGCCCCGGGCTGCTCGTCGAAGACGGAGTCTGGCTGGGGGCTGCGGTCCAGCTGGTGGTTGGAGTCGGGGTCTTCGTAACCGTACCGGTCGCGGTTGGAGTACGGGTTCGGGTTCGAGTGAGGTTGATCGTGGGGGTGCGGGTGATCGTAGGAGAGTGTGTTGAGGTGAGGCTTTGCGTAGTTGAGGGCATGGCTGAGGCGGTCTGTGTGGAGGAGGATGTCGCGGAAATAGTTCCTATTGAGAAAAGGACCGGCGTGTTTTCGATCGGCAGGAAAGGGGTAAGAGAAAGGGATGGCGTCAACGAAACTAGACGGGCAATGGTAGTCGCAGGCACCAGGGTGAAGGTCGGCGCGGAATGCAGGAGCTCAGCCCATTCAGGCGGCAGGAAGCAAGCGGTGGTCAGGAGCAGGATCAAGAAGATCAGGGGGATGGTTTGACGGGTCATTGGGATAGGAATTGGGCAGATGAGCCAAGTACCGGATCAAGGGGCACCGAAATTGATGGTGTAGGCATTTCGGTAGGTACTGGTGCTGCAATAAGCATAGCCGACACCCACGTCACGGTAGAACTGGCCGAGGATATTGTCCCGGTGCGGGATGCTGTTCATCCACCAATTGAAGGCTTGCGTTGGTGAGGTGTTATAACCGCCATAGATATTTTCTCCGCCCCAGCGCCCAACGTAGCCGGCGCGCAGCATGCGCTGCCAGGCAGTTGAGCCGTCCGAACCGGTATGGGAGACGTAATTATTGACCGCCATATCCGTGCTGTGTTCACGCGCCGAGGTCATCAGCGCATTGTTAACCGTCAGCGCGGGCAGACCATTAGCGATGCGCGTTTGATTGATAAGGATGACGATCTGATCCTCGTAGCCACTGTTATAGACCGGGTTGCAGCCGAGCCGGGTGGCAGTCGAGGTATAGGTCGGTCCTGGAGTACGGGTATTGGTCGGCGTAGGTGTGACAGTCGGGGTGAAGCTTGGAGTTGGAGTCTCCGTAACCGTCGGACTGAGGTACGGGCTGGCAGTAAAACTGGCCGTCGGGGTGAAGGTGGTTGTCGCGGTGGGAGTGATCGTGGGAGAGGCTGTGGGGGGAAGGGTGTTGGTAATTGTGGATGTTTGGGATGGTGTATATGATGTAGTCGGTGTCCAGGTTATTGTTGCTGTGTAGGTGATGGTTGGAGTGTAAGTTGTTGTAGGAGACAGAGACGCCGTCGATGTTTTGGTCGGACTTCCGGTTCGGGTGGGGGTTCTGGTCAGAGTTGGTTTGAGCGTAATGGTGGGTGTTTTCGACGCGATGGGAGTGGGAGTGACTGTAAAGGTTCTGGATATGGTTGGAGTAAGGGTGATTGTGGATGTGTTGGTGGGTGTACCGGTCCAGGTTGAGGTAAGACTTGTGGTGGAAGTCAATGTCTCGGTCAAAGTCGGTCTCAAAGTCAGGGTTCCCGAAGCGGAAGGAGTAAATGTTTTGGTATTCTCTACTGGTTGAAATGGAGTGAGGGTTGCCGATCCAGGATAAGCTGTGACAGTATATAAAACTGTATCGCCAGTGTTTGCGGGGCTGATTAGCAGGATGCGGGAAAACCCTGGCGGGAGCACGCACCCCGTCAGTAGCAAGCAGCCTGCCAAGAAGATCGAAAAGAATCGTTCTTTCATTAGAATACAACTATTATCATACTTTAATGCCGGGAAATGCATCTATACAATTTTGAAAGGCGAGTGATCTAAAATAATTGATAACAAGACGCTGGCCCAATTCTTATGGTTCATCCAGAGCGGGCATACACGGCAGAGCGAGCCGTCCTTGGAACAGGTATTCGGTCAGGAAATAACCGCTCTCGAAGAGATAGGTCGCCAGGGCAACGCCGACGTAACGGTAGTGCCAGGGTTCATAAGTGAGCCCGGTCCACGGCTGGGCCTCCGGCGGGTTGGTTAGCGTGAAACCGTACTCGTGGGCATGGACTGCCAGCCAAAGTCCCTCGCTGGTTTGGGCAAACAGCGGTAAAAATTTGATTGCCGAATCTCAGGTCAGGGCAAGCAACCCGGATGAGCTGAAGTCCACAACCGTGCCCAACTGGTGTTCGCTATGACCAGGCAGCGCGCTGACCTGAGAGGCATTGGTCGGATCATCCACTTCCCATCTGTGGCGGGCAACGGCTTGTTTAAAATAACTCCGATACGAGGAGAGAATAGTCGGCGCGAGCCCGTCGTCCTTCATGTCTCCGACCATGTTTCTTAACGCTTCGGCCGCCTCGCGCCGCAGTAGCAAGTCGGGGAGGGTCACACTGGCGGGGAGATAATTCCCAAGACTGACCAGGTCCCCGGGAACGTAATCATGAGCAAGTCCAAAGGAAGCTGTCACAATTGGCAGGTCGGCGCTCGTTGCAGGCAACGATGGAAGCTTCTGACTTGGGCAAGGCGAACAGGGTCGGGGATACCGTTGAAATAATAGAAGGCGTGCCTGTCTGAGCGGGTGGGATTGTGGTGTACGTAGCCGACACCGCCGGCATGACTGTTGCTGTCATCGTGGATGTCAAAGCGGTCTGTGCTTGACAGGCCGCCAGGAAGAGAACTTCTATGATAGTAACAATTAGTTGAGTCTTTCGCGATATTATTTCAGCGAGGCGACCAGCATCTTTATGTCTTTTGACGAAGGTAAGTTCAATCGTAAAATACGCCGTCCGCGCGCTGCCAATGCTTCGTAATCGCCGAGAGCTTGCGCCCGTTCCAACATCCCAAAACTCATCGCTTGCAAGGGTATCTCCAAGTCTTTCACCGGCTCGGCTGTGATTTGCAGGAATAAACCTGAATCCGGACCGCCCTTGTGCAGTTGACCGGTAGAATGCAGAAATCGCGGACCAAAACCTACGGTGGTGGCACAGCAGGTCTCTGCCCGGATGACAAGGCGCAGTTCTGCCAAGGCAGCCATCATTTCAGGATTACTCGGTAAAAATGCATTAATGGCGACATAATCGCCTTTCCGGGCACTGCTCAAGAAAGCATGCAAATCATTCCCTAGGCCTGTTCCGGTGAGGTGCATGGTAGAGAAAGCCTGCATTCCATCCTTTTCCCAGAGTTGTTGACCTTCGTCGAAGGGGTTAGAATGGCTATACGCAGTTATTTTAATTTTTGTTCGATCTTTCGCATCTTGCACATCCGGCTGGTCAAAGGCATTGACGGCCAATACGGTACAGGCGATGGCAGTTGCCACCTCCCAGCGGAAGAACTCGGCTCCCAGATCATAGGCATCCGCAATGTTGAAAACCAGCACCGGATGACCTGCGTCTTGAAGAACTTTCACTGTTCCATCCAACTTCCCCTCCCGGCGCAGATAGACGAACAACCGGTCAGTACCGAAGTTATCGGGACCCACTACCTGTTCGCCGACAACCGGAAGGATGCCTTTTCCCATTTTCCCACTCGATTCGGCAATTAACTGCTCCAGCCAGACGCCAAAGGGTGCGACCGATTCGTCAGCCAGGAAGGTCAACTTGTCGCGGCCGTCCACAGCGGCCTGGCCGAGGATTGCACCCAAGACCAGACCGGGATTGCGCGCCGCGGGCACATCGGCAGCGCACTGGCGCATCATCCAAGCGGCGCGGTCGAGCAGTCGGTCAAGGTCAATCCCCATCAGCGCCGCCGGGACCAGCCCGAAGTGGGTCAGCGCCGAATAGCGTCCGCCGACGGCAGGATCCGCACTGAAGGTTTTACGGAAGTCACGAGCCTTAGCCAACGCTTCCAGCATAGTGCCTGGGTCGGTGATGGCGACAAAATGACTGCCCTCATGCCCGGTGCGCTCCCAGAAATAGCTGAACATGGCATTGACCTCAGCCGTTCCGCCAGACTTGGATGAAACTACATAAAGGGTCTTTTTGTACGGAAATGCCTTATCAGTAGCTAGAACCTGGGCCGGATCAGTGGAATCGAGTGTGGAGAAAATCATTCCACCTTGTAACAATGGAGAAAAGATATTAGAGAGCACTTCCGGTGCAAGAGAAGAGCCGCCCATACCGAGAAGTAAAACATGCGTAAACCCGTCAGCATGGACTTGAGAAACGAATTCTCGAATCCCCTTCAGAGCGGCGCGGGATTTTCGCGGCAAATCCAGCCAGCCGAGGCGATTCCTAATCTCGTCCTGACCAACCTTGTCAGCGGCCCAAAGAGTCGGGTCGCGTGACCAGAGACGGATGTGAACTGCATCTGCAATCAGTTTGGCGACACGCCGCTTGACGGGAGCGGCTAGAGGTCCGAGTGAGCTTTCGGCGAGGGAACATCGTTCATCAATCGTGTTGAGCATGGCGACGAATGCGTCCGCAAACGACTTTACGCCCTCGATTTCAAGTTCCACAGTCACTTTGTCCATTGAGATACCCAGTGACTCCACATCGTTGAGAACCTGGCGCGCCTCATCGAGGTGTTTCATGAGGGTGGGCTTGGCTATGCCATGGTTACGGAATGCTTCAAGGGTCAGTGGCGGAACAGTGTTGACGGTGGCCGGCCCGATGAGGTTATTTACATAAAGCGTATCAGGGTAAGATGGATTCTTGGTGCTGGTAGAAGCCCATAGCGGGCGCTGAAGGCGACAACCGGCGGCCTGGTAACGGGCAAAGCGTTCACCACCGAATACTTTGCGGAACTCTTCGTACGCCAGTTTGGTATATGCAATGGCGGTCCTGCCGCGCAGTTTTGAGCCTTCGGGTAAGAGACCATCCACTTTCGTGTCCATTCGGGATACGAAGAAAGAAGCGACCGAAGCAATATGATCAACCGGTAACCCGGCAGCGAGACGTGCATCAAGGCCGGCCAAGAAGGCATCCATAACAGCACGATAGCGTTCAATCGAAAAGATCAGCGTCACATTGATATTTAGACCTGCCGCAATGGAATCCCGAATGGCAGGCAGGCCTTCGAGTGTAGCGGGAATTTTCACCATCAGGTTCGGGCGGTCCACCCACTCCCAGAGTTGTTTCGCCTGGGCCAGCGTTCCCTCGGTATTATGCGCCAGCGTCGGATTTACTTCAAGGGAAACGTAACCATCCGCCCCTTCTGTCTTACGGTAGAGGTCTGAGAACAGGTCGCAGGCGTCGCGTATATCTTCAATAGCAAGCTGCCAGAAGATCTGTTCGGTATCCCAGCCCGACCAAGCCAGCGGGATTAATGCCGGGTCGTAATCGTTGGTCTTGGCAATCGCGTTGTGAAAGATGGAAGGATTGGATGTAACACCCCGGATGTCGCCGCTCGCTATCATGGCAGCCATTTCGCCGTTCTTTCCATCGGGCGACTTAGAAATCAGGCGGCGCTGGATATTGTCATACCAAATCGATTGTCCCAATTCATGGAGTTTGTGAATAGGCGAAATCATTTGGGTACCTCGGGTAAGAATACGGTCGGGTAAAAGCCCGGTTCTTTGATTATTCGAAAAATCTTGTCAGCGCTCTTCCAGGTTTCTAATCTTACCGACCCGGCGGGCATGGCGTTCCTGCCCCGCATCATTGCCCATAAAGCGGGCCGCAAGGAAAGCTTGGACAATCTCTTTTGCCATTTCGGGACCGATGATGCGCGTGCCGATACACAACACATTCATGTTATCGTGCTCTACCCCCTGGTGCCCAGAATAGGTATCGTGGCAAACACACGCATATATGCCTTTCATTTTGTTGGCAGTAATACATGCCCCCACGCCTGAGCCGCATAGCAAAATTCCGCGTTCTGCCTGTCCCGATTGGATGAAGTGGCCAAGCTTTTCGGCATAGTCGGGGTAATCTACAGGATCTGTACTGTCAGTCCCCAGGTCGAGAACTTCGTGTCCGGCGGCGCGCGCCATCTCCAAAATAGGCCCTTTCAATTGAAAACCAGCATGGTCGCAAGCAACAGCAATCTTCATCTTGGTTCCTCCGTTCAAATTACCAGATTGATTTTACCATGCAGAGTGATTGGAAAATCAGTTGTCATTCAGAGTTAAGTATGCCATAATTCACATAATCATCCTAACCATTTATATATATCAGGAGGAACCATGGCAACCCCGAATCCCGCTCAACAAATTGCCAATGACATCCGCAGCCTGCAATCCAAGGTTGGTGACTTGCAAGGAAGTGTCCGCTTGACAAAGGCACGTGACGCAGTTGAGGATTTGCAGACCACCATCAACGCCCTCGCCCAGCGGATTGCCACCTTACGGACACGCGGTTACGTCTTTGAAAAAGATATTGAAAACCAGGCGCAGGCTCTTGTGGGATCGTGGGCACTCTTATACCCGAACCTGCAAGCGCAAATCAATATGCAGTCATCTACCCTTATAAATTCCTTACGCCCCATCGAAATGCAGATGCCACAATTGACCGCGACTGCCAGCAATCCGCCAGCAGCACGCGGGCTGCTCGGTTCGATGCAGTCCGCAGTCAACATGCTGGAGGATAATGTCTCGGCTACCGAAAGAACCCTCGAAGGGATGTACGACCAGTTCAACAACCAGGCCTCCCGGTTCACTCAGCATTTGACCGAGATCGAATACCTTATCACGCAACTGGCGGAAGCAACCTTCCAACTGCTGCCTACCGAGGGCGGGATCGCGGCAATCAAGGCTGTCTGGTGCAAAACCGGCAAAGAACAGAAGGGTGATCCAGAAGGTGTTCTGTACTTGACCGATCAGCGCATTATATTTGAGCAAAAAGAAGAGATCGTGACCAAGAAAGTGCTGTTTGTTGCCACTGAGAAACAGAAAGTGCAGCAACTACAGATTGAATGCCCGGTCATACTGGTGGACAAGGTGGAAACAAGCAAGCAAGGACTACTCAGAAACGAGGACCACATCGAGATTCGTTTCGCGAGCGATGCGGCGGTAGAAGTAGCTCACTTCCACATCTGGCAGGAAAACGCCACCTGGCAGCAATTGATCAACCGTGCCAAGAACAAAGATTTCGACAAGAGTCGTGCCATGGCAATTGATCAAGCCGAAGTGGCCAAGGTAAAGGCCGCGCCGAGTCAGTGCCCAAGCTGTGGTGGGAACATCACGCTAGTGGTGATGCGCGGCATGGACAGCATCACGTGTGAGTATTGCGGGTTTGTGATCCGGTTGTGATTTATAGCATTAAATGCGAAGGCGGCAGTTAATCATCTGCCGCCTTTTTTGTTGCACTAGGAACTTTCTTACGAATAGGTTTCCTTTAATCCAGAGACCGGTAAGACAATTTGCCCCTCCTGTTTATCGCCGACCCAAACCACCTCTTCAGGTTGACTGGTTGTCAAGTAGGCGGTGAAGGCCGCCACTATTGTATCCAATTCTTCGGCAGAGTAAATAACCTGCTCTGGTAAAACGCCTTTCAATAACCGACGCCGGGTTATTTCTTCAAAGAACTCCATCGGATCTCTGATGCCCATATCCTGTTCGTAGAGAATCAACTGCCGTTGCAAACGACCTTCCAAAGTCGGCTTTGGCAGCAGGATTTGTCCAAGTAAGGCACAGTAAGCTGCGTGCGGATGCGTCTCCAGCCACTGATGGGTAGCATTTTCAGATGGATAAGGTTTAAACCCCATATCATCCAATTTGCGATAGAAATTGAAACCCGTCTGCATCCAGGCTGCACAAGTCTCCGGTCGAGACGATGTTGGTGAGACAGAGATACCACGCTCACGCAATTCGTACTCCGCCAGTCGCATATCAGCCCCGCGTAAGTGACCGGGTGTCAGGCTTTGGATTTCGAGCCTTTTGCGAACCAGCCCCTTGTTCGGGCATCTCGGCGCGTTGACCGCCACCACAGTCGCCTGCTGGCCACCCAGAAAGGCGAGTACTTGTTCAACCTCGCCGGCTGCCAGCGCCACCAACCGGCAGTCTTCATCAAGAGCCGCGTACGTAAATGGGTGGCGTCCGCCGGAAGGGTCAATGCCAATGAAAGTTGTTTTTGAGAAGAGCATAGGATACCAGCAGCCTAGAATATGGTAAACTGACTATCCATAGTTTAGAACTAAAAGGGTTTTAGCGCAACATGGATAAAATACTGATTCAAAATCTGCGTGTGCAAGGCATTCTCGGTGTAAATTATTGGGAGCGCAAGACGGTTCGCGAGATTGTGGTCAACGTGAATCTGTTTACGGATACGCGTCATGGCGCCCAGTCCGATGACATTGCTGATTGCACGGACTATTCGCAAGCGGCAAAAGAAATCCGCGCCCTGGTCGAGAAGGCGCGGCGATTCACGGTGGAATCACTGGCGGAGGATATCGCTAGTTTATGCCTGCAAAAGCCAGGCGTTCAGAAAGTGATGGTAAGAGTCGAGAAGCCTGGCGCTGTAAAAGGCACCGAGTCAGTTGGGGTGGAAATCGAACGCAGTAACTAGATCTGTAGTGGTGAAGCGCCTCTGCTAATATTATCGAGAAATTCTTGCCGCGTAGCCAGATTGGCCCGAAATGCCCCGTGCATGGCAGATGTTGTAAGACGGGCATTATGTTTTTGCACGCCCCGCATGCTCATGCACAGATGCAGCGCTTCTACAACAACCGCCACTCCCTGCGGATGCAGCAAATCACGGATGAAGTCAGCGATTTGACGGGTCATACGCTCCTGCACTTGCAAACGGCGCGCATACAGGTCCACAATGCGGGGAATTTTGGAAAGGCCAAGGACTTTGCCATCAGGGATGTAAGCCACATGCACGCGTCCCATGAATGGCAACATGTGATGCTCGCACAAACTATAAAATTCTATATCTCGCACAATGACCATCTCGTCATATTTGACCTCAAACAAGGCGTCGTTGACCACTTCCACCGGGTCCATCTGGTAACCAGAAAGCAATTCGGCATACATGCGAGCAATACGTTCTGGGGTGCGCTTAAGGCCAGCACGATCCGGGTCTTCACCGATGGCCTGTAAAATCCTCAGTACAGCGGATTGAACTTCGCTAATATTTATTTTACTCTTGGCAGCCAGTCCATCGGTAGTGTTATCGTCAAAATCAATATTTTCCATAGGTCACTCACAATAAATCGGCCCAGAATTTCATCCGGGCCAGGGATAATGGGCCGCACAATTAGCCGACTCTCGGCTCAATCAGCCCGTAAGTGCCATCGCGGCGATGGTAAAGCACATTTATGGAATTCGTCTCGATATTGAAGAAGATGAAGAAGTTATCATGGCCAAGCAGTTTCATCTGCTCCAACGCCTCAGCTTCACTCATCGGAATCAGGTCAAAAGTCTTATGCCGGGCAACAACTTGTTCCTGTTCTGTACTTGTCTCAGCAGGAACAACGACAACATCGGAGGCTGAACGACCGTCACCACGGCCGTGGAAATGCTTGCCTTTGAAGTGATCCAGTTGGCGTTGCATCTTGTCAATGGAGGTATCGAAAGCTGCAGTGATGTCGTCGCTGCGTTCCTCGACGCGTAATAAAGCCCGGTGCCCACGTACGGTAATCTGAGCTACATTACGATCCTTAGCGCTGCGCGCTGACTTGATATAGCCTAAATCCACTCTAACATGCTCGATCTCATTCAGGTAGCGATCCAACTTGGAGGCTTTCTTTGTGACGTAGTCTTTTAATTGATCAGCTATTTCCAGGTTGCGTGCAAAAATTTCTACTTCGACTGCCATAGGTTCCTCCTGTGAGATTTTGTCTGAGCTACTCAAACGTTGTTCAAACCGTGATGTGGTAAAGCGCGAGCCAGCGTCAGTGCATATACAGACCTAACACCTGCATCCAATAAAGCTGCTGCGCAAGCAGAAAGCGTAGCTCCCGTGGTGGCGACTTCGTCGATGAGCAGGATAGTCGCTCCGGAAACCAATGCTGCCTCTGCCCGGAAAGCACCAGAGACATTCGCTTTACGCTCGGTAGCGGTCAACCCGACTTGAGACTTAGTTTCGCGAAAACGAGCAAGCACCTGGGGGGTATAACGCCAGTGATTGACCGCTGCTAGCGGCATCGCCACCAATCCAATCTGATTATAGCCGCGTTCTTTTGTCCTCAATTTCCCCAAAGGAACGGGGACCACCAAATCCACTGGCCAGCTCAGAGTGCACACATACTCTGCAAGGGGTTGTGCCAAGGCATCGCCAAGAGCCACGTTCCGGCGGTATTTTAAATTATGCAATGCGTGACGGATGGGCCCTTCAAAAACCAACCAAGAACGTAACATTTTATACGGGGGAATTGTCTCTCTGCAGCTGGGGCATTGACCAGGTCGGGAAAGCGGCAGGCCACAGGTCCAACAGACGGGCTCCGGTACGATCTGAACTTGTTGCCGACAATCCGGACACCAGCGGAATCCTGCCCGATTGCATCCCCCGCAGACGGGAGGAAAGAGCCAGTCCAAACTACCCCACAACCACTGGTATAACCAATATGTCAAAGCCACTTCCTGCCGGCCGCCCTACATAAAGTACTTCAACGATCCATAGAGTCGAAGACCTGCCGGGGTCAGTAACACGATCATCAAAGCAGGAAAGATAAAGATACCCATCGGGAAGATCATTTTGATAGGCGCCTTATGGGCTTCTTCTTCTGCATGTTGCCGGCGCTTAATTCGCATTTGGTCCGACTGAATTCGCAGAACCTTCGCCATGCTTACGCCCAGCATTTCGGACTGAATTACTGCAGCAACAAAACTAGTCATTTCAGCCAAACCAAGCCTATCAGACATATCTTTCAGAGCATCGCGCCTTAATTTACCCAATTGGATTTCTCGAATAACACGCCCAAAGGCCAAAGACAATTCGTTGTCCCATTTTTCATTGACCTTCGACATTGCCGCGTCAAAACCCAGGCCTGCTTCCACGCAAATAGTCAGCAAATCAAGAGCATCCGGCATTGCCTTACGGACCCCTTTCTGCCGGCTGTTAATTTTGCTCCTAATCCACAAATCCGGGAAGAAGTAACCCAATATTGTAAAAGCCAATACAATTACCAACTTGATGGGAAGTGAAAACGTTTTTGAGAAAAGCGAAAGCAGGAATACCAAGCCGCCAAAAACGACAGCTCCCACAAAATGCAAAACCAGAAAAGCGGAGGCGTCCATTCGACCGGGATTCCCGGCCAATTCCAACCTTAGCCGCGTTTGCTCTAAAACATGTTGAGGAGTAAAGCGGGATGAAATATCACCCAGGCGGCGCATGATTGGCATCACTACGCGTTGAGAAAAAGGCTGGGCTAGTTCAATTTCCTCGAGTGATACGGCCTCGCCTCGCTGGCTGTACTCAGCCAGACGTTCGGCAAGAGGATCCTCTTCTTGCAGTTTCGATTTTCGGATGCCGACCACAATCAATGCAATTGCACCGATGATCACTGCAACTAAAATCACGAGAATAATAATCGTAGTAAGCATGTTACACCTCTACATTAGCGATACGGGTCATCACAAAATAACCAAAGGTGATCAAAACCCCTGCAGCTCCCAAGGCAATGCCACCGCACAAAAGATTACTCTTATTAAAAAATTCCATGACATAACTGCGGTTCAAAAACCACAAGATGCAGAGAAGCCCTATGGGCATCAGCGCAAGCGCCCGACCAGAATACATCGCCTGGGCCGTTAGAGAACGAATATCACCTTTGATACGAATCCGTTCACGGATCGTATAGGAGATAATATCCATGATTTCAGCCAGATTACCACCAACCTCTCGCTGCACATTGATGGCAGTTACAAGAAAATCAAGATCCTGACTCGGGATCCGTCGCAGAAGGTTAGCGAGTGCCTTCTCCATGGGAATACCCAGTTGCATTTCCTGCACCACGCGCTTAAACTCATCGCAAATGGGAGGAGGTAGCTCTTTGCTCACGGCTTCCATGGCCTGTAATGTAGAAAAGCCTGCCCGAAGGCCATTTACCATCAGGTTTAGCATATCAGGTAATTGATCATTGAAGCGAGTCAAGCGTTTCGATTGTTGGTTCTTTACATACATTCGAGGTAATAAGGCACCAATTCCTCCACCAATAAGGGCTGACAGAAGGAGTCTTCCACCGAGGAAAAATGCGATCAACCCTACGCCCATAACCGCAATAACATACAGAGCCATATACTCGCCCGGTTTGAACTTCAAATCGGCGCGTGCCAGTTCGCGGGCCAAACGTTCGCCGAAAGATGATTTCTCAACACGCTTATTCACCCAATCAGTCAGCGCACCTTTGGTCTCCTCAGTTTCTGTCTTCTTTTCTTCTTCAAGATATTTGTTTAGGCGATCATCCATTGATGTCTTATCACTGGTTGCTGAAACAACAATCCCAACAACCAGTAGCACCAAGGCAATAACACCGCCACCTATTAGCAAAATGTTCGTCATTTATCACCTATCAAAAGTCGGTTTAACTCCGATCGCTAATATCTCTGCCTGCTCCCGACACCAAAGATAGAGGGAGGCAAGTGAATACCAGCAGCTTCGATCTTCTCCATGAATTTCGGTCGCAGACCGGTCGGTCGCATATGGCCGAGAACTTTTCCGTTCTCAATGCCGGTCTGCTCGAAAACAAATATATCTGTGGTTGTAATCACATCGCCTTCCATGCCAACAACCTCGGTGATGAACGTTATTTTGCGCGACCCATCGCGCATGCGCTCTTGGTGGACGATCAGTTCAATTGCTGAAGAGACCTGTTCCCGGATGGCTCGTACCGGTAAATCCATTCCAGCCATCAAAGTCATTGTTTCGAGACGTGACAAAGTATCACGCGGGGAGTTCGAGTGCAAGGTCGTCATGGAACCATCATGGCCGGTGTTCATGGCCTGTAACATATCCAGCGCCGCGTCATCGCGGATTTCACCCACGATGATCCGGTCTGGACGCATGCGGAGGGCATTAACAACTAAGTTCCGAATGGTAATTTCACCACGGCCTTCAATGTTGGCCGGACGAGACTCAAGGGTGATGACATGCTCCTGCCGAAGCTGGAGTTCCGCAGCATTTTCAATGGTGATGATACGTTCATCACTTGGTATAAATCCAGAAAGGATATTTAGGAATGTAGTCTTGCCAGAACCAGTACCTCCAGAGATAACAATATTTATTCTCGCCTCAACAGCAGCTTTGAGAAACTGTAGTGATTCTGGTGTAAGCGTTCCAAATTGAACTAACTGCTCAAGGGTAATAGGTACTTTTGAAAATTTACGGATGGTCAACGTCGGTCCGATCAGAGAAATGGGCGGGATAACAGCATTTACACGGGAACCATCAGAAAGTCGTGCATCCACGTAAGGGCTAGATTCGTCGATACGCCGTCCCAAAGGGGCAACAATACGGTCGATGATGCGCATCACATGGTCATTACTTTCAAATGTTACCGGCACACGATGTATCTTACCCTTGCGCTCGACATAGATGTTCTTCGCTCCGTTCACCATCACTTCGGTGACTGTCTCGTCTTCAAGAAGAGTCTGCAAGGGTCCAAGACCCAGGATTTCGGCAGTTATCTGTTCGAAAAGGCGAGCTCGCTCGGGTCTGGAAAGGACAATATTCTCCTCGCTTAGGATTTGCTCAAACAAACCCTGAATCGTTTTGCGAACATCGTCAGTTTTATTAATATCCAGAGATGGATCAAGCTCGGCTAAAAGCCGATTCTGGACCCGCGTCTTCAAGTCAAAGTATGTTCCGGCCTGGGGTGCCGCACTGGGCGCGCTCACTTTACGAGCCTGGAGAGTGGATAGGCGAGATGCATCTCCACCAGTAACTTGAGGACTACCCGTTGATTGTTCGGAAGGTTTCCCTTGCCCTTGTTCTATCCTTTTAAGTAAAGACATCACTGCCTCCTACTAACCAATTACCGTTTCATAATTGTCTCTAGCTCTTCTGTTTCATGCTTGATCAGTTTGGCTCGTAATGCTTCGGCAAGTATATAAATGCCTCGAGCTGCCGGTTGGGTTTTATTATCGAGCATAAAAGGAACACCCCTATTAACAGCCGGGATTACCGTGCGTTCATCAAGTGGAATAACAGCCAGCACTTCCTGTTTCAGGTTCTCGCCTACTTTTTCCGGAGAAATCGCAATACGTCTGTCGAACTTATTCATCACAAATGCAATTTTATCAGTCGGGATATTCATTGTCGTCAGGAGATCGAGGAACAAACGATCATTCTTTATCGAAGGGATATCCTGAGTGGAAACCAACACGATAGAATCGGCGATTTCCAGTACCGATAAAGAAATATCATTGAGATATGCACTACTATCCACTATCACGTACGCATAGAGTTGACGTAGATATTTTAGCAGTTTCACGAATTGGTCTGTATTTACTTTTTCTGCATTTTCTGGACGAGACGGTGATGCCAAGACATGCACACCTGAAGCAGCATTCTTAATTATGACATTATCAACGATATCAGGTTCCAGTTCGTCCACTCGTGGAGCGAGGTCTAAAATCGAATTTCTCACCTGCTCGTTCAAAAATATGGCTACATCTCCGAACTGAAGGTTTGCATCCACAATTACAACCCGTGTCTCCTCGTTGTGAAGTGCGACGGCAAGGTTCACTGCTATCGTGGTACATCCTGTCCCTCCCTTTGGGCTATAGACCTGGATGATCTTCCCCAGGGACAACCTGCCAGTTTTCCTGCGATCAACAAATCCAACCGGTCCCCCGGGAACCACCTGGGGGCGTTCTTCATGCGCTATCTTGCCGGCCCGGCGTATTGCAGCGACGAGTTCATCCGGATTAGGTGGTTTTATTAGGAAATCGCGCGCGCCAACAACCATTGCCTTGCGCATATAGTTCTGATCATCTTGGATTGAAAGGATCACAACTTGTACGGATGGCAATTTTTGTCGGATTTGTTCAGTGGCAGCAATGCCATCCATATCTGGCATATTAATGTCCATCAGAACAACATCGGGATAGGCTTCCTGCGATAGTTGGATTGCCTCCCGGCCAGTTCGTGCAGCAGCAACCACCTCAATATCTGCTTCGAACTGTAATAGCTTTCGCACGTTTTCGCGTGTTTCTGACACATCATCTACAATTAGAACGCGAATTTTATCGCCTTCAGCCATTCCTATTCTCCATAGACCTGTTTGGAGTATTCAAGAAACCTCTCTAAGGTGTGGTTACAGTGTCGCCAGACAATTTAGGGTCCAGGAGGTTATCAAGGCGCGGCTGCACAGCATATGGCAGTTTCGCCGGCACTGGAATATTGTATTGAGTCAAGAGATATTCCAGCATGGCTGCATCGGTGTGCACATCCGGTCCCGGATTGTTTGGATTGCGGAGCGTCAGGGTGATTTTCGCACCACTGTAGATTAGAAATACCAGCGTGTTAGCATCTTCCGGTGAAACCATCAGCGTAATAATGTCTGGGCGTGTGATCGCTGCTGCCGGTTGTTGCCCTGCGGGCGCAGGAGTTGCGGTTGCCGCTGCTACAGGTGCGGACAATATATCCATATTAGAAACTGTTTCACCAGGGAGCGGGAAAGAGCCCACGTGCAGCACTTGCACATTTTGCACAATCATTTGCGTTACAAGGCGCGGGCGCTGACCTTCAGATGGGACAATGTAGACAGGCTGATTCAGAGTCTGGTCCAATAATGTACTTCCCTGTCGTGATCCTTCTCCGCCAGATGTTATCACTGCAGTCAGTTGAACGCCAGCTTGGGTCGCTCCAGGGGACATGACACTAGCAGTAAAATTGGGCAGGATGCTCTGATTCGTGGGATCAACATCTACCAGCAACATAGTCACGATGATATTAACATAATCGCCATCGCGAATACCATACGCGACGGATGAAAGGCGCGTGATGGGAATGGCCACAGCCGTCAACCCCTGCGGGATAAATGGAGCCCAGTAGGAGCCGGGCAGGTTGACATTGCCCGAGGTCGCAGTGACCATCGAATCCGTAATTGGGACACCCTGGGCAATCGAATACTTGGCATACAAGCCCGCAACGTCAGCTTTGTTGGTAAAAAGACCCTGAACAAGTGCAGTGTCGGGGATTTGGATGGAACTCAACATCGCCTCAGTAATCGGTGTACCAGGGGAAATATTCTGGCCAGCCGTAACAATTTCGACATATTGCATTTGCGGGGTGACTTGAGATGCAGGAGGATTAGTAGTAGAGGGTCGCCGCCAAATATATACTCCAACGGCAGCCACAACGATGAATATAATCAACGCCAAGTAAATGAATAAACGTCCTCGTTTCATAGGATACTCCTTCCAAACAGGGTTTGTATTAGCATTATACAGTAAAAATACAGCCTTTGATATTCCACCAACATTTCTGTGAAGTGGCTGGTCTAGATGGAGGGGCTTTGAGTGTTGCAGGCCTGATAGGGTAAATAAGAAGAGGTGGGCAGGCGATGCCTGACGTTCTCTCTCATAAAACTATTTGTCATCCTCCACCTGCAACCCCCTCACCACATCGTCCATCGTCCCCCCTTCCTTTCGCATCCCCGGCGAAGGAGTGCCACAATACGGGCAGATATTCCAGGGTAGTTCCATCAACCGGCCGCAGGAGTGACAGGGTTTGCGCAGTTTCGTCTGGCAGGCTGGGCATACCACCCAATCATCTTTTATGCGCCGCTCACAGCCAGGACACACGGACTGGTCCTCAATGGTCTGTAAAAGGGCTTCCTCTTCCAAAGTTTGTTGGTATTCCTCTTCCAAAGTGCGAGAAGGGCGCAGGACGAGATATACCAGCACACCGGGCAGATTCAACAACGCCACTAGCGCCGCCGCCAGAAAATGAACTAATCGGTCACGGTGGCGGGCACGAATGTCGCGATAAGTCCAGACCACCAGTGCCACCCATAGAGCCACTAAAAAGGCTCCAGCAAAGCCAGTCAGGACAAGGGTAAAACCGCTTAAGAATGTGGGATCGAAGATCATAAATTCTCCTCAACGCGAAGGGCATAAAATGCCCTCAATCCTTGGGAGAGTGTATCACAGTTAGGGTTCCACCCGATAGGATTCGATAATCTGCAACGTACCTGGGTATGGCTGTGAACGGGAACCTGGAAAAGGATGCAAAGAGATAAATCAATTGTTTGTGAAATCGAAATAGTGCTGTCCGTTGCTCATCGTTTACTAATAATCTTTCATTTTTTTATTATACACACAAAAAAGAATCCGGGTCGTAGGGAATTCCTGTAAAAATAAATGGGTGTTGGGTGAATGAAGCGCGCACATTACCCTTTGTTTTCCGCAACACCTCCACTATACCTATAAAAATCAAAACCCGGTCCATTAGAGGAACCGGGTTTCAATTATGGCTCAATCTTATGACGGGAGCACACTATATTCCGTTGTCTTGGTCTTTCGCTCCGTAACCTGGACCGGACTTAAAGAAATCGTAGTTTGGTTGAATATCATCGCGCAGGTTGACCACTTCACCTGCGGTCAATTGCTTAACTGTGTCTAGCACTACAAGTACACCGTTGTGATTAGTGCCCTCGAAGTGGCCGTTTAGACCAACCTTGCTAATAAATTCACCTCCCTTGGCTGCATAGGCCGACGGCACCTCATCCTCTGTGAAGATGGCTGCAAATGGGCATTCCGGGATGCACGCACCGCAATCTATACAGGTGTCCGGGTCGATGTACATCCATGGATACTTCTCTACCGGTTCGCCGGGGACGATGCATTCCACCGGGCAAACTTCGATACAGCCGCGGTCGCGCAAACACAGGCTGGTGATAATATGCGTCATTTTGTTCCTCCTTTTGGAAAATAAAGGTAAAGATAGACGTATTATATCTGTCCTGCTAGAATTGTGCAACAAAAAGCCGGACTTATAGTCCGGGTGTGAGCAATCAAACTGGAAAATCTACTTTGCCAAGTATCGACGGGCAACCTCAGCCCAGTTCACCACGTTCCACCAGTTACTCACATACTCGGCGCGGCGGTTCTGATACTTCAAGTAATAAGCGTGTTCCCAGACATCCAAAGCCAGGAGGGGAATCATCGCATCGGATATCGGATTATCTTGGTTGGCGGTCGAGACCACTGCCAGCCCACTGCCCTTCTTGACCAACCAAGCCCAGCCAGAGCCGAAACGACCCATAGCGGCCTTTTCGACCTCGGCTTTGAAGTTGGCAAAGTTACCAAAGGAAATCTCAATAGCCTTTGCCAATCCACCCTGCGGTTCGCCGCCAGCCCGGGGAGCCATCACCTGCCAGAACAGGTCGTGGTTCCATGTCCCGCCACCGTGATTGCGGACCGCGGTGCGGATATCTTCGGGCACTGCGTTCAGGTTCGCGAGAAGGGTTTCGAGCGACTTCCCCGCCAGCTGGGGGTGCTTCTCAAGCGCGGCGTTCAGGTTGGTGACGTAAGCAGCGTGGTGCTTGTCGTGATGGATTTGCATCGTCTGGACATCAATGAATGGTTCGAGCGCATCATATTCGTATGGCAGCGGATTCAGTTGGAAAGACATGGTCAATCTCCTTTTACAGATGAATATTTATGATAAATTTCATGTATATTGTACTATTATTGATTCCAGTGTCAAGAGATGTCGGGGATTTCTAATAACCTTCTAATAGATGCGTTGCGCCAGGCAATCCCATCGTTTATACTTGGATCCAATGACTTCATCACCCACCCCCCGCCGCTCCACCTTGACACTGGGTCTGTTGGCCGGGATAACAGCCGCTTCCACCGCTGCCATTTTCATCCGTTTTGCGCAGCACGAAGGAGCACCCTCTATCGTTATCGCCGCGGCGCGACTGACGATTGCCAGCCTGATCCTGGCTCCCTTCGCGCTAACACGTTACCTGTCTGACCTACGCCAGTTAAATCGCCGGGAATTGGTTTTGGCCCTGCTCTCGGGCCTCTTTCTGGCTTTACACTTTGCCACTTGGATCACCTCTCTTGAATACACCACTGTTGCCAGTTCGGTTGTTTTAGTGTCGACCACACCGCTATGGGTGGCGCTGCTCGCCCCGCTGGTGCTGCACGAACGGGTTGGAACGGCGGCAGTAATCGGCTTGATTCTTGCACTAACTGGCGGAGTCGTCGTCGGGCTAAGCGATGCATGTACCTGGCAGGCAGGTGTACTAACCTGTCCGTCGCTGCAGACCTTCTTCAGCGGGACAGCCTTCCTAGGTGATTTCCTGGCACTGGCCGGGGCCTGGATGGCCACTGGTTACTTACTGGTGGGGCGCAAATTGCGGGCAAAGATGGGACTCGTCCCGTACATTTTTATAGTTTACGGGATGGCTGCGATAGTGCTAATAGTCATCATGCTGGGGATGGGAGAAAGCCCGATCGGGCTACCCCCTCTGACGTACTTTTGGTTTGCCTTGCTGGCACTGGTGCCGCAGTTATTTGGACATTCGACTTTCAACTGGGCGTTAAAGTACCTGCCGGCTTCGTTTGTATCCGTGGCCTTGCTCGGCGAGCCAGTTGGATCTACAATCCTGGCCTATTTCATATTTCAGGAACTGCCGGGATGGGTCAAAATCGGTGGAGCGGTGTTGATAATGGTGGGAATTTGGCTGGCCGGGAGAGAAGAGAAGAAATGATTTCTCTTCTGGCGGGCGATTTTGCGTAAAAACCAGCTGATACAATCTGTAAGAATTTCGCCATGGTTAATTGGATTATTCTCTTGTTGAATATTAATCTTGGAACATTTAATCTCCGAACCGCATAGGGCACATTAGGCGGTTCCCCAACAAAGGATTATTCAATCCGCTTAACCGCAAGCTGGGCGTATTTTATTAAGGAGATGAACCTTGATAGCACAAATATTTGTAATCATGCGGAAAGAGTGGGAAATATAATCCACTTTTTTTTCATATTCCAATATATTGGCAGGTATTTGGCCGAGCACAATTTATCCAACGAATCGCGGTGAAAACATTTTTAAACAACCCGAATCCGTGGAATCTTTAATAGGCCAGGCGGGTAAGGGATAAAAACCGTCCCGACTTTTTCGATGGGACGGTGTTATTTATCTCTGATACAGCCAGTTCAGATCCTGTATTCTTTCCTCCAACTCCCCGCTTAAAGCAGTCTCCGTCATGCGCCATTGCCAGTTGCCGCCGAGCCGGGATGGGTAGTTGAAACGCGCTTTGGTGCCAAGTGCCATGAAGTCCTGCAAAGGAGCGAGGGCAAAGACTGCTGTAGATTTCCAAGCTGTTCGGATCAGGGCTTGGGCAAGGTCCAAACCGTCGGTTTCCAGGTAGCGGCGGGCGAAATCCTTCTCATTCTCTGGAGCAGATTCATACCAGCCACGGGCAGTATCGTTGTCGTGCGTTCCGGTGTAAACCACGCAATTCTGCGGGTAGGAGTGCGGCAGAAAAGGATTATCCGGGCCAGAAAAACCGAATTGCAAAACCTTCATTCCCGGCAAGGCAAATTGCTCGCGCAGAGCAGTTACATCTGGAGTGATTAAGCCCAAGTCTTCAGCAATAATGGGCAGATCCGTATCCAGACTGGCTATCACCGTGTTAAAGAAGTCCGCACCCGGGCCCGGAACCCAACGCCCAATCTCAGCAGTCGGTTTGTCAGCAGGGATTTCCCAGTAACCGGCGAAGCCGCGGAAATGGTCAATGCGGAGGATGTCCACCAGTTTCAGGGTGGAGCGCAGGCGTTCAATCCACCATTTATAGCCAGTAGATTTGTGCGTTTCCCATCGGTAAAGCGGATTGCCCCACAACTGCCCGGTCGGGGAGAAGTAGTCCGGTGGAACACCCGCAACCACGGTCGGTTTTAAATCCCCATCAAGGAAGAACAGGTCGGGATGCGACCACACATCCGAGGAGTCATTCGCAACAAAGATGGGGATATCGCCTATGATACGTATTCCCTTTTGGTGGACATATTCACGCAAAGCATTCCACTGGCGGAAAAACAAATACTGATAAAAAGCAAAACGCAATATCGAAGAAGCCAGGATTTTCCGGGTTTCATCCAGGGTAACTGAATCACGCTTGCGTAGACTCTCCGGCCAGCAATCCCACGAACCACCGCCGTGGGCTTCTTTAATCGCCATAAACAGGGCATAATCATCCAGCCAAGAGGCATTTTCAGCGTAGAAAGAATCAAATCCGGCGCGGCTAGTGCCGGGATCTGAAGAAAAATGGAGGAAAGCCCGCTCGAGCAGTTTTAATTTCCAGGGAATAAGAAGCCCAAAATCCACTCGTTCCGGATCAAAGTCCAATCGCTCGATAAGGTCCTTCGGATTGAGCAGATTGTCACGCAATAGGAAGTCCGGGCTGATAAGATTGGGATTTCCAGCAAATGTTGAAAAGCTTTGGTAAGGCGAATCGCCGTATCCGGTGGGACCAAGAGGGAGCACCTGCCAGAGTTTACAGCCTGTTCCAGCCAACCAGTCCACCCAGCGGTAGGCCGCCGGACCTAGATCGCCGATGCCATAGGGACCGGGGAGGGAAGTGGGGTGGAGGAGAATTCCAGAAGCGCGCTCAAATTTCATAAGGTTGTCTCTTTGTCTCCAAAGAAACGCCCGATTTTACCACCGGGCCGGAATAATCGGAAGCGGTAACATCGGTGCCGATGGTAGCTCCCGGTTCAACAATCATGCCAGACGGGATGATGCTGTTCTTGCCTACCACAACCAGTTGTATGTCGGGATTGGCAATACCGCCACCAACGCGGGCATTTTCTTCGACATGCACGTGTTTATCGAGAATGCCGCGCTCGATAACCACCCCGCTCTCAATAATTGTGTCTGTTAGAATGATGGATTCACGCACCACAGCTCCAGGGCGCACAATCACCCCCGGCGAAAGCACGCTGCTTTCAATACGTGCGTTTTCCTGGATGGTGCAGCCGTCCGAGATCATGCTTGCAAAAACGTTAGCGTTTTGAGGAATACGGACCGGCGGGCGTTCCTCCGTGCGGGTATGGATGATCCAGCTGCGGTCGTATAGTTTCAGCGGCGGGTTCGGAGAAAGCATATCCATGTGTGCCTGCCAGTAAGACAGGATGGTGCCTACGTCCATCCAATAGCCGGTAAATGGGAAAGCAATTACCCGTTGCTTGCTTTTGACCAGGCGTGGCAGAATGTCTTTGCCGAAATCGTGAGTGGAGTCTTCACGCAGGTGGTCTTCCCAAAGGGCCCGATCAAGTAATTCGAGGTTGAACAGATAGACACCCATATTGATAAGATCCGAAGGCGGATTCTTTGGTTTCTCGACGAAGGATTTGACGCGGTACTTATTATCTACCGTTAAGACGCCAAAACGGGAGGCCTCTTCCAGCGGGACGCGGATTGTGGCAATCGTCAAGTCCGCCTGCTGGTCCATGTGGAAGGTAATCATCGTGTCATAGTCCATCGTGTAGATGTGGTCGCCCGACAGGATGAGTATCAGGTCCGGAGAACCCCGTTTGATAAAGGTAAAGTTCTGCTGGACGGCGTCCGCATTGCCTTCGAACCAGTCCGAATCGAAACGGGCCTTATAAGGGGTCAGGATGCGGACTCCGCCAGTGAAGTCGCGATTCAGGTCCCAGGGCGCACCTGCGCCGATGTGCTCGATCAGGGAGTGCGGCCGGTATTGCGCCAGCACCATGATATCGAAGATATCAGAATTGACACAGTTCGAAAGCGCAAAGTCAATGATGCGGTATTTGCCCGCAAAGGGTACAGCTGGTTTGGTGCGCTTGGCGGTTAGCGTACTCAGGCGTGCTCCCTCCCCACCGGCTAGGATTATAGCTCGTGTTTTCATGCATCACCTCGTGGGATCTTTTTTTTCGAACCGGATACTAACGAGCAGTAAATTGTGGCATACTGGCGCGCAGAGCGGGGCCAGGAGAAATCTTCTTTCATCCCATTACGCTGGAAATGCTGCCATTTCTCCGGCACAGCATAGACGGTCAGGGCGCGCTGCAACGCATCCACCATGGAATCAGTTTCAGCCTTCTGGAATAGGAAGCCGGTCTTACCTTCCTGGACGGTGTCTTTCAATCCACCTGTGGCGTGCACCACCGGGACACAGCCATAGCGCATGGCAATCATCTGCGCCAGGCCGCAGGGCTCGTAGCGCGAGGGCATCAGGAACATATCTGCTCCGCCGTAAAGGAGGTGGCTCAGTGCAGCGTCGTAGCGGATAACCGCCCTTATGCGTTCATAGAAATCCGTCTGCAGGTTGCGGGCCGCATTCTCGAGCGCCAGGTCACCCGAGCCGAGAATGACAAATTGCCAATTTCTGTCCGCCAATTGTCGCAAGGTTTCGAATGTAATATCCAAGCCTTTTTGCTGGTCAATCCGCCCTATCATCACCAAAAGCGGGATATGCCCGTCTTCTTTTAGTTCGAGGGCTTTTTGAACGGCGGTTTTATTGGCCGCTCGGGAAGGGAGGTCAACGGCAGTGAAACGCGCCGCAAGCGCATTATCTGTCTTCGGGTTCCAATAATTAACATCGAGACCATTCAGGATGCCAGTCAAAATATTGGTGCGGGTTTGAAGATAAGGATCCAGGCCGCAGCCGAATTCAGGGGTCAGGATTTCACGCGCATAAGTCGGTGAGACCGGGACTATGGCTTCCGCCGACCACAATCCGAGAGGTAGTGGTTGAGTCTGCGCCCATTTCGGCAAGGAATCGTCGCTAAGCGGTGAGAGGCCGTAAGCAGATAGTACATCCGAGCCGTCGCCACCCATGTAAGGCAAGTTGTGAACAGTAAATACAGTACGGAGGCGCGACAGGACCGGGTCAGTAGAGCGGGAACGCACAGCGTAGAGCGCCAGGGCGGTATGCCAATCGTTGGCATGGACAATGTCTGGTTGCCAATCCAGATGGCGGATCAACTCCAGCGCAGCGAGCGAAAAGAAAGTATATTTTTCGCGGTCCAGCGCAGGGTCTGTGGAGTAGACGGAAGGGGTATTTGTGATCGGATCGCCATTGATAAAGTAGACCGGCATTCCCCCCGTTATCATTTCAAAAACACGTACCGGGATATTTCCGCCGTGTCGGAAAACTGAATAATCCGCCAATGGGCGCATGGTGGCTGACTCCGCTCGGAGGGTGGGATGGAAGGGTAGTACCAGCCGGACATCCAGAGTGACGCCGTCCATTGGTTGAGATGGAAGGGCGCGCAACGCCAAAGGCAGCGACCCAGCCACATCGGCCAAACCGCCAATTTTGATGAATGGTTCCGCCTCAGCAGCAAGGAAAAGGATATTAATGGACGCTGGCATTGAATCTATTTTACATTAAATCCCCGTTTTACAACTACAAATATCCTTGCTAATTCCCCGCCCCGATTCCTCCGTCGGGACGGGGGAGGGGTAACTAACGGGTTCAGGCTTTCGCCACGGGGAATTGGATCTCGGTCACCGCGCTGGTGTCGTTCTGGTTGCCAGCAGGCTTTGTCTCCTGGAGATAGATCTCGCGGCCAGCACCCGTCACCTGGAAGCCGTTTTCGTCCACCCACTTCAGGATGGCGTCGTAAGCCTCCCCAAGCGTAACGTACGGTCCAGCGTGTACAGTGCAGGCCATAGTTGCAACCGCTGGGAGGGTCTGCACTTTCACGCCCTTACCCGGCTTTTGATCGTCGGTGATTGGTTCGCACACCTCGATATCCCAGTCGCGTTCCATGTGCTCCTTGTCGTGGTAGAGCGAGAAGCACGCGCCTGCCGGGCGGATATGCTGCGCTACAAGATAGCCTTCGAGTTGACCCCACAGCGAACCCTGTTCGGGTGGAGTTGGAACGACACCTCGCAAGGATGCCACCTTGATAGGGTCCACTTTCTTGATGACAACATCATACTTTGACATGGTATCCTCCTGTTCTATTTGTTTCAGCCAGACATCCACCCTCTCCAGCCTATCCGCTTCTTCCCTGACTTTCTGCCTGATCTCCGCCTGACGCAATTTCAGCATCCCGCGCATCTGCTCGGCAGACAGGTCTCCGGCGAGGAGTTGGCTGATCTCCTCCAGCGAGAAGCCCAAGTCCTTAAGCGCCAGGACGCGGTGCAGACGAGGCAATTGGTTGTATTCGTAGAAACGGTAGCCGCTGAAGCGATCTACAGAGATTGGTTTGAGCAGTCCCATCTCGTCGTAGAAGCGCAGCGCTTTGATGGACACTCGGCTGAGTTTAGAGAAGTCTCCGATCCGGATCATATGCGGAAGCCTCCACGTATTGTTATACAGCCTCCAGCGGGAGGAGAGTCAATCTGCTGGTCAACATCATCCTATTAGAATTCGACATGCCTGAATAGAAATTGCCCGACCCGAATCGGGTCGGGCAATTTCTTGTCAATCCAAACTGGTTAATGAATCCAGAAGCCGAAGCTGTACTCAGTGACACCTGCGTCAATCAAGCTGCTGACCCCATCCACCGAGCGGTAACGCAGGTCTCCACCGTCACCGATAAAGATTAACCGGTTATTGTCGACCCAGTGGACGGCGGTGGCATTTGGGCTGATATCGGAGACGGAGGAGGCGATTTCGCCCACTGCGCCTATGTAAGTGTTTGAAAGCTGCGGTAACCAATAGACGAATCGAGTCGAATCCGGCGATATGTTCACGATGCCGATATGGCCGGTTTCAGCAGAGGTGTACCCAGTTTCCGCTCCGCCAACATAACGAACCTGGAGATTAGAGTTGCTGCCGCTCTCCATCAAATAAAGGACGATACTTCCATCCGGGGAAATGACAGGCGCAGAAGCGAAGGCCGGTGCGGCAACAAAAGTATCCAGAACGGTGGCAGACCCAGAGACTGGCACATTCCAGACCGTTGTGACTTCCGTCGGGTCACCGAGCGGATCTGAAGCAGGAATGACCACCCGCACCCCGCTCGAATCGGGCAGCCATACCACCTCGGGCACGTAGCCCCATTCGCTATAGGTCAGGACATTCGGGAAGGTCAGGGCGATGTTCCAAAAAGCTCCTGTCACTTCTAGAAAGATGATTTTATCAGGTTGGATCAGGGCTACAACTGTGCCCTCCGGTGAAAAATACGGTACACCTCCAGAACCAGCAGTTTCTATAGTGGCAACAGCATCAGTTCCTGCATCAGCATCAATACTGTACAAATCGACCTTTGGAATGCGGTAACCCGCTATCCCGGCAACCACCAACGAATTAAAATAGATTGTATGGCTGCCGGGCATCCAGACCAGGTCCTTCACTTCGGCAGTATCCCCGCTTGAGGCCAGCCCGGAAAGGAACGCTGCACTGACCAGTTGACGCTCGTTGGACCCATCCGCATTAACGGCCCATAGTTCGCCGCTGCGGATGAAGGCGACCACCAGTCCGTCACCGGAGAGCACGGGAGATCTCGCACCTCCTGCAGCGGTCAATTGGCTATTGCCAATCCCTTCCGTCCATAACCAGACATTATCCCCTTTGATATAAGCGGCCAGCAAGACCGCAACTGCGGGGGGTGGTAGCACCGGGGTGTCGGTGAGTATCACGGGTCCCGGTCCGCCTCCACCGCCATCCGGGGTAGACGTCGATGTCGTTGAAAGAGCGTTGCAGGCCAGAATAGACCCCAGCAGAGCAAGAATGCCGATGCTTATAGGAAGATATTTTGTATTCATAATTCCTCCTCGTAACCATCATAGCACGAGAAGAATAACAAATACAATCCACTTAAGGACCATGCTTTCCTTAAGAGACTCTACCAGATTTTCGCCGCGACCGGTTCAGTGCAACGTTCATGCAATGCAATCGCTACGCGGTGACAGGACACCCGGCAGACACCACATCCGAAGCAAGCGCGGGGGTCCACCAGCACTTTTTTATTCGCCGCTGAGTAGCGCAGTGCTCCAAACTGGCACTGGCGGATGCAGGCTTTGCAACCGTTACAGACATCCCTGTCAATCCCGGCTACATACTCGCTGCGAAACATGTTTTGAAAGTAACGCCGCTCATACGTTATGCGGTAAGCCATGCAATCCTGGTCGCAATTGCACAAACCTCCGATGTAAGGCGTTTTGAAAGTCCAAACCGAATGAACCAATCCATCCTTATCCAACTTGCGGACAGTATCCAGCGCCAGATCAGGAGTGAGAATTTCAAGATTGGATGAATCGTCCAGTGAATCGCGCAGACGCTGGTCGAGCGTCAACCCAAAGCAATAACGAGCATTCTTGTTCCCAGTGGTCACTTTCCGGCAGACACACGGCAGGCGGATAATACCTTCAACCATTTTGAAAACCTGCTCCACTTCCTCAATCGGCAGCAATTGTCCGAAGTGGTTCCTCTTCTGGGATTTGGTCAAGAACCGGTTCAAGGTTCGCGAAAGCGGCGTGCGGGATAAGCCTTCAATCTGGGTCACGCTGGTTGGAATCCGTTGTTCGAAAGTATTTATAAAATGAGCCATATAATCACGTCGACCATCCTGCTCAAGAAGGTCACGCGAGTAATTTTCCATGTTCAGATACCATTTTTTACCTTCCCCATGCTGGGTACAGAACTCACACATTTGAATTCCTTTCGTATGCCTGCCTTCGTATCAATATATCACACACCCGCAGATGGATAAAGTTACGGTCATCCTGCGTCAGGGAGATTGACCTATTCTTAAGCCTACCAATCACTTCATCAAAGAAACCGCTGTCCCCCTCCGGGATGTTTCGTTTCTAAAAAAAGAATAGGAACGAATGGTTTCCCGGAAGTGCACCGGGACGGTGTCCCAGAAGGGGATGTTGTTGTGGGGCAGAGGGCAAATGTAAGCCCTGCGAATTAAAGTGTTTTTTAGAAATTCCCGCGGAACGAATTTTCTCCCGGAAGAGAACCGGGATGGTGTCCCGGAAGAACCGTGGGACAGTATCCCCTGTGGGGATGATATCCCAGAAGAACCGCGGGACAGAGTCACTGCGAGGATGACAACGGCTGATTTCTTCGACGACTCATCCCACGGGGATGCTTACCCTTCGGGTATGATATTGCAATCTCGCCAAAGAAGGCGCCCCACATGGGTCGCTTCCCTTTCGTGGACGATGTCGCATGTGGCGGCTTGTCGTAAAGGGATGCCTGCGGTTAGGATGTCCTTCGTAGAGGCCGCTTCGGCTCGAAGGGACCTTCTCCGAAACTTTTAATATTTAAAGGTACCAAAGATAATTCGGTAAGAATATTCAACGAACATTATGGCCGCGCAATGATTATAAAACATCTGTTCTAATTCATCAAGTCAATTAATGAAGGGGGTTGTTAGAACTGAATATTTCAGGGATTGACATCCTTTTCTTCACCCTTAATTCACTAACCCGGACAAAAAAGCAGTATACTTAATACAGGCACCGGAGAGACCCCCATTCCGGGAATCTGCTGATATGTGCGGCGAAGTCACCGAGATATCCACCGAAGTTGCTGCGGGTATGAAGAATGCTTTACCAAATCTCATGGCTACGGGTAGTGGATAAATATCAGACTCGGCCTGGTTGAGAACTGGATCCACAAGAATAGGAGCGTGTGTTAGAAGAAATCATAACCATTTGACTACAAGTTGCTTCAAGTCCAAGATAATTCTCCTGTTCAATGCCATAACAGGCCTGCTCAGCCAATGAACGCGGGAAACGATTATGATCGTGTTGTGAGAAAGGAGACAACTATGGCGGAACGACGGAAATCTGAACGACGCAGTATCTCTTATTATTTACGAATCATCGACGCTGACACAAATCAAATGCTTGGGCATTTGGGAGATATTACCCTGCAAGGATTAAAGATGGACAGCCAGAAGCGGCTCCCGGTTAGAAAAGAATACCGGCTGCGCATCAATACGACCTCAGATGTGGCTGATAAAGATTTCATAGAATTTTCAGCTTTTACAAGATGGTGTCAGCCTGACCCACTTCAAACGGGACTTTACGAAATTGGCTTTGAAATCGCAAAGATTGCCCCATACGACTCCGCGATTGTCCAGCGAATCATGGATAAATACAGCGCCCGGGAAAGCAGCTTTAAATTCTAAATCTGTGATTGACTCCTCCCTTCCCCTCGTAGAGCTGCACCGCCATCTGGTTGGCAATATCCGGCTCCAGACCATTCTCGAGCTAGGTCGCCAGCACAATCTCCCACTGCCTGCCTGGTAGGTTGAAGGCCTGCGTCCACACGTCCAGGTCACGGACCCGCAACCAGGGGTGATGACTTTTATCGCCAAATTCCGATGGCCGATGGCAGTGCTGGTGGATGCAGATGCCTGCCGCCGAGTGGCATACGAGAACGTGGAAGACGCCAAACAGGACGAGCTGGATTACATCGAACTGCGCTTCAGCCCCTGGTTCATGGCCGAGGCGAATGGACTGGACCCAGACCTGGTCGTGGAGGCGGTCGTGGATGGCACCGTTGCAGGTATACGTGACTTCGGCGCGAAGGTTAACCTGATCGGCATTCTCAGCCGCACCTACGGTCCGTATACTGCGTCCAAAGAATTGGAGGCACTCTTGAGCCAGCGAGGGCTCATCACCGCCATCGACCTGGCCGGAGACGAGGCGCACTTTCCCGCCGTATTGTTCCGGGAGCACTTTCGCCGCGCTCGTGAAGCCGGATGGCACATCACCGCCCACGCCGGGGAAATCGCCGGGCCGGAGTCCATCTGGCAGGCAATCCGTGAGCTGGGCGCGGAGCGCATCGGCCACGCCGTTCGCGCCGTGGAAGACCCGGCGTTGATAGATTATCTAGTTGGGCACCACATCGGGATCGAGTCCTGCCTCACCAGCAACGTACAGACCAGCTGCGTGGCAGATTACAGCAGCCACCCGCTCAAGACATTCCTCCGCCATGGCATCCTCGCCAGCATCAACACCGACGACCCGGGTATCAGTGGGGTCGACCTGCCCTACGAATACAACGTGGCCGCTCCGAAGGCCGGGCTGACGATAGCGGAAATCCGCCTGGCGCAGGAAAATGCACTGGAGACGGCATTCTTAACAGCGGAGGACAAACTCTTACTGCTTCGATCAATCCAATCGCCAAAAGAGAACACGAATTAAGAAACATACATATATTCGCGATTGTGTTCGTTTTGAGGAGGAATATAAGGCTCATTTCCATGAATACTTCCTGGTATCGTTTTCGTGAGCGATTGATCAATTTCTATCCACCCCTGTTTGGCGCGGGGATTCACTCTCGTATCATTGATAAACACACCACCCAAGTAGAGATGAAGCTGACCGCATTCAATCGCAATATTTATGGCGTCCACTTTGGCGGTTCGTTATATGCCATGTGCGATCCCTGGTTCGCGCTTATCCTGATACGCTCCCTGGGCAAAGACTACATTGTTTGGGACAAGGCGGCCAGCATCCAGTTCTTGCAGCCGGGGCGTGGCACCTTGACAGCCACATTTCATATCCCCCAAGACCGCATCGCTGAAATCCGCCTGGATGCAGACCTCGGTCAGAAAATTGAGCCAACATTTGCAGTGGACGTGCTGGATGCGCAGGGGCAGACCATTGCACATGTCAAAAAATTACTGTATATCCGAAAGAAGAAAATCGAATCTCCTTTTTAGGAAACGGCCTCTTTAACCTCCCGTCCCGCCTTTTTCCGGTTAACCAGCCAGACCCCCGACAAAATCAAAACGCCACCCAACAGAGTGGCAAGGTACAGGCGCTCCCTCAGGATGAGCGCAGCGACAATGACCGTGACCACCGGCTCGATGTAGAGGAAAGCCCCAGTCTGCGCTACTGGGAGGGCTTGCAAGGCGTCGTACCAAAAGATATACGCCAAGCCGGAACAGAAAATCCCCAAAAAGGCGATGCCCGCCCAGCCGTCCCAAGGAATGAATCCTATCTGGCTCAATCCGCCACTGACAAAAAACAGGACAGAAGAGAACAGCCAGCCGAAAGCCATCACGTAGAACATCATCAATGTGGCAGGGTATTTTTGCAATCCGCGCCGCGAAAGGACGGAAAAGACCGCCCAATTCGGTGCGCTGATGAGGATTAGAAGATCCCCCACCGTTCCAAATTTGCCCAAGGCGAGCAGGACCAGGTCGCCCCGCGTGACCACCAGAAGGACTCCGAAGGCAGAGAGCAGAATCCCCGCCACCTGCAACCAGAGAAGTTTTTCTTTCAGCGCCAACCAGCCCAGCAGCGCCATAAAAACCGGGATGCTGGCGACGATCCATCCGGTGGTCGTGGCTTGCGAGGTGACCAGTCCGGTAGACTGCAGCCACTGGTGGAAGGTGATGCCCAGGAACCCCAGGAGAGCAAAATAAGCCCAGTCCCGTTTTTTAGGCAGGGCGAACTTCCGCCCGGCCAGCACGGCGATCCCCAGAATGATCATGCCCATTGCGAAACGCAGCCAAACCACCACGTCAGGGCTGGCATAACGCAAGGCGACCTTGGTGGCTACGAATGAGGCACCCCAGACCACAACAGCAAAGAACGCCTCGAGCATAGCGCGTCGGCGGTTAATTCCCATGGCTGGATAGTGTACCATAAGACAACTCTAATAAAACATTTATGGCACTTCACGCCAGTACCAGTTAAAATAATTCCTATGAACCGCCCGCGCATCCTCGTCAACGTCGCCATGACCGCCGACGGAAAGATCGACACCGCTGCCCGCAAAGGCGCATTCATCTCGTCTATCCCAGACAAAGCGCGGGTGGATCGCTTGCGCGCCAGCGTGGACGCTGTACTTATCGGTGGTCGAACTCTACTGGACGAAGATCCGAAACTGACAGTGAAGTCCGCCGAGTTACGCGCTGAACGGCTGAGCAAGGGGTGGCCTGAGAACCCGGTCAAGGTTGCAGTTGTATCGGAAATCCCTTATATAAAGGCAGGGTTGGTCCCTGGCCAAGACTGGCGACCACAAGGGCAGCCCCTACAGAAATTTTTAACCTCCGGTCCAGCGCAGGTTTATCTTTTTACCACCCGGTGCACTCCACCGGAAGTACTCGCAGCCTTCGAACCCACGGGGGTCATGGTCAGCGTTATGGGGCAGGAACGCGTCGACCTTGTGGCAGTTTTCCGATCCCTGCACGAGGCGGGCATCCGCTCGGTACTGGTCGAAGGTGGCGGGACGCTCATTGCCGAACTATTCCGCCTCGGCCTAGTGGATGAACTGACCATCTACATCGCACCAAAAATCTTCGGCGGCAACTCTGCCCCAACCCTGGCTGACGGCTCCGGGTTTCTTTCGGAGAAGGCTCCCAATTTGAAACTTAAATCGGTGGAAAAATTTGATGACGAGGGCGGAATCCTCATCCACTATTATGTCGAACAAAAGGAGTAAATTATGGGATTCACCCACATGCAAATCAAAGAACTGCTCGATGAAGGCCGATCACACGCGTGTGACGGAGTCGGCGCGGACCATGTTTGTGTCAAGATCGCGGCGATTGCCGAACTACCCTCACGTTTCGGCCAGTTCCATATTGTCGCCTTTTACAATAACAAGGATGGAAAAGAACATGTCGCCATCGTGCGCGGGGACGTGACCAACGGCGAGGATGTGCCAGTACGCGTTCATTCTGAATGCTTGACCGGCGACGTAATTGGCTCGCTGCGTTGCGACTGCAGAGACCAGCTCGAAACAGCTCTGAGAATGATCGGCGGGATGGACAAAGGTGTATTGCTCTATATGCGGCAGGAGGGCCGAGGCATCGGGCTGGTAAACAAGATCCGCGCCTATGGTCTGCAGGAACACGGTTACGACACAGTGGAGGCCAACATCGCCCTCGGCTTCCGCGACGATGAGCGCGAGTACAGCGTGGCAGCACACATGCTTGAGTCACTGCACATAAAATCGATACGCCTTATCACCAATAACCCAAAGAAAATCGAAGACCTGACGAAGAACGGCATCAAAGTAACCGGGCGCATCCCGCACATCATGCAGCCCAACCAGTACAACCGCTTTTACCTGGAGACCAAGGCGCTGAAATCCGGACACCTGATGGACCTACTCGGCAAGGAACACCTACCCGAGCAGGCCGATATCCCGGTCCTGGAGGGCATGAACGGCGAGCAAATAGACCTGATCAGCAAAATCTATCAGACCTATTCCCGGAGCGTCCCGCGCACCCGTTAAACCACTGGAGAAAACATGAATCTTGAAAGTCGCGTTGCGGTAATCACCGGCGCCACCGGTGGTCTCGGTTCTGTCGTGACCAGAGAACTGACCGCGCTTGGCGCAAATCTGGCTCTGCTGGACCGGGACCCTGACAAACTGACCGCCCTGTCTGACAGCCTGTTGTTACCCGAAAGCCGCTTCCTCACCTGCACTGTGAATCTGCTTGATCTTTCCGAGACGAAATCCACCGTGGAAGCAATCACAGCCAAATTTGGCAGGATTGACATTCTTCTTCACCTGGTCGGTGGCTGGACTGGCGGCAAAACCATCCTTGAAGCCCCCACTGACGATCTGACTTTCATGCTCAACCAGCACATCTGGACGAGCTTCCATGTCACCCAGGCTTTCGTCCCGCATCTGATCAGGAACGGCTGGGGACGCGTCGTAATGATCACATCTCCTTTTGCATCCCGGCCAAATGCCAAAGGTGGGCCATACGCCATTGGTAAAGCCGGTCAGGAAGCACTGATGCTGACACTCTCGCAGGAACTTAAAGGCACTGGTGTTACCGCCAATCTGCTCCAGGCCAAGACAATAGACATCAAGAGAGAGAAGATCACCGCTCCCTCAGCCGACAATGCATCCTGGACTACACCAGAGGAACTAACTGCCGGTATCCTGTACCTGCTCTCCGATGAGGCGGGTATGGTCAATGGTGCAAAAATCCCGCTATACGGTTCTTATTAGCGTCAATCCAAGGTATCTTTGAAGATGCCGGGATTTTTCTCCATCCATATCCTGACCGGTCTTTGGAAATCCACGCAGGAACACATCTTTTCGTTTACACTTTTAATTACTACTCGCATAATTTAGCAAATCATGAACGGTCAAAATTCAGGAAATTGCAATAATCATAGCCACATCTATGTACAGTCCCCTATAATCCTCTACCGGAGGCCTTTATGACACTGCTATCCGAAATCTATGAGCAATCTGAACGTCTGGACCATTTGCTGCACGGTCAGCGGGAGACGGTCGAGAATATCGCCACAGCCATCCGCCAGCATGAAATCCGCTACGTTTTTCTGGCAGCGCGCGGCACATCGGATAATGCCGGGCGGTATGCCAATTACCTGTGGGGCGCACAAAACAAATTGCCCCTGGCACTTGCGACGCCCTCGTTGTTTACTTATTACAATCGTCCCCCCCAATTGGATGGTGCGCTGGTTGTTTGCATCTCCCAATCAGGGCAATCGCCGGATATCGTCAGCGTCATCGAGGAGGGACGCCGCCAAGGCTGTCTAACCTTATCCATCACCAACGCCCCCAACTCGCCCCTGGCACACGCCGCAGATCTCGTCCTGGATGTCCAGGCGGGTGACGAAAAGGCCGTCGCCGCGACCAAGACCTATACTAACGAATTGATGGCGATTGCGATGCTCTCTGCCGCTCTTGCAGACGACAAAACCCACTGGCGCGAATTGGGAAAAGTCTCCGGCTGGGCTGAAAAGGTGCTCAAACAGGATGTTCCGATTTCCCGCCTGGTCGAACGCTACCGCTACATGCGCCAATGCGTTGTGCTCGGGCGAGGTTTCAATTATTGCACAGCCTTCGAATGGGCATTGAAACTCAAGGAATTGACTTACACGATCGCCGAGCCGTATTCTTCCGCCGATTTCCAGCATGGACCGATTGCTGTTGTGGAGGGCGGATTCCCGGTGCTGGCGGTCGCTCCACGAGGAAAGGTCTTCGCCTCAATGCTGGAGATGTTGGGTGGTTTGCGCAGGGACCAACAGGCCGAACTGGTCATCATCTCAGACGATAAAGGCGCGCTCTCGCTGGCGCAGTCTCCGATCCAACTACCGGAGGGGATACCCGAATGGCTCACGCCCATCATCAGCATTATTCCTGCCCAACTTTTCGTTTACCATCTGACGCAGGCAAAAGGTATCAACCCCGAAAAGCCGCGCTCGATTAGAAAAGTGACTGAGACAAATTAGGAACAAACCGCCGCATACTGATTTCATGCGGCGGTTTGTTTCAGAGATTTTCACTAATATCTATTTCTTCCAAAACTGCGGTAAGTAAGGCTTATGGGTTTCAAGCATATCTTCGAGGACTCCCGGGATTTTATCAGCTTTTGGCCCCAGCGGATGGGCAAGCAGGGCTTGATACGCTGCATTGCGATCACCGTGAACCGCCGCTTCAACTGTCAACAACTCGTACGCTTTCACTTGTGCAATCAGGCCAAAGCAGACGGGCGGCAGAGGTTTTGCGGGAAGCGGTTCCACGCCTTTGCGGCTAATCTTTGCCGGCATTTCCAGAACCCAGTCCGCAGGCCACTCTTTCACGGCACCATTATTACAGGTATTAACAATGTGCGTCTCGCCTGAATCATTGTAATGGGCGGTGAGCAATTGGATTGCGACCGTTGAATAGTATGCTCCGCCACGTTTCATCAAGTCAGCCGGAGGTTCTTTCAGGTTTGGATCGGCATACTCGCGCAGCAGGTCTTTCTCGATCTCAATCACTTCCTCCGCCCGTGATGGCGGCCAACCCTCCTGGGAGGCCAATTTCTTATTAGTATGATAGTAGTATTGCAAATAGTAATTCGGGATCATGCGCAGAACCTCGACTGTGTGCGGGTCCCATTCGGGGTCTTCTTCCGCTTTGAGTGAAGCGATGTAACCTTCGATCACCTGCGGCCACACATCCTCTCCATCCAAGGTGAAACCCCGGTACCAGGAAAGATGGTTCAGCCCCAGGGTGTTGAGCTCCGCACGCGCGGGATCAATGTGTTTCCCTGTCGCCTGCTCAATATCTTCAATAATTGTCATCTTGGTGGTAATCGGGGAATTACATACCCCGACTGCGGTCACGTCCGGAGCATATCCAATCAAAGCCTGTGTAACCAGGCCGGATGGATTGGTAAAATTCGCCAACATCGCACCGGGAGCAAGCTCGCGCATATCTTGGGCAATTTTGAGAATGACGGGTATCGTACGCAAAGCTTTAGCCATGCCACCCACGCCGGTCGTCTCCTGCCCGATCAAGCCATGTCGCTTGCCCAGGTATTCATCCTTTCGGCGCGCTTCCATCTGGCCGACACGCAACTGTGTAATAACATAGGATGCACCCTTTACAGCCTCGCGCTGATCGGTGGTCATTACAATTTTGAATGGCGACCCCTTGGCTTCCACCATGCGCCGGGCAAATCCACCGACGATATCCAGCCGGGCAGCATCTATGTCCATCAACCATAGTTCTTTAAGTGGAAATTGATCCTTGCGGGTTAAAAAACCGTTGACCAGTTCAGGTGTATACGTGGAGCCTCCACCTATGACTGCTACTTTCATATTATCTTCCTCTCAAATATAAGTATTGAATTCAATGGGTTTTATGTAAGCGCTTACATGCAATTCTAACATATAATACCTCAAACAAAAGACCTGGGGCGACTGAAAGAAAATGAAGGGTTTGATCCTTTCCCCTTGCAATGCCCCTGTTCAGCGTTTATACTCAGCGGGAATAGCGATTGAGCTATTCGGTCCTTACGGAGACTACATGGAAGACTTATATCGCGAAATCATCATTGACCATTACAAAAACCCTCAGTACCGCGGCCATCTCGACCCGAATAACATCCAGTTCGAAGACGACAATCCGCTGTGCGGCGACCATATTGAAATCACATTAAGAGTGGATGGATCAAGCAAAGTAACCGAAGGCCGTTTCGACGGCAAGGGTTGTGCCATCTCGCAGGCTTCCGCGGACCTATTGATTGAGTCCATAATTGGGAAATCGCTTGATGAAGTTAAAGAACTGACCAAGCAGAACATCCTGGATTTGCTTGGTATCGAACTTGGGCCAGTGCGCCTGAAATGTGCGCTGCTCCCCTTAAAAGTCCTCAAGGCGGGTGTATACGGCTTGGGTGAAGCCAGCGATGAATTAGTGGAATAGGTAATCAGGGATTAGGTAATCAGGCCTGATCCCGATATATATGATAAGCGATCCCATGTTCAATTACACCCCACTCGATAGCTCCAAACTCGATTACGTTGAAATCGCCATGGCAGACCAACTAACCGATGGCGAGCGTCTGTTCGTCGAACTAGGCGGAAAATCCATCGTACTTTTCAACCTGGCTGGAAAGTTGTTCGCCATTGGCGATGTCTGCTCCCACGACAACGGGCCGGTTGGCGACGGGGATATCGAAGATAACGAGATCATCTGTCCACGCCACGGGGCGCGCTTTGACATCCGCAGTGGCAAAGCCACCTCCCTGCCGGCTATAGTAGACATCCCGGCTTATCCGGTCCGGGTGGTGGAAGGGATGATTCAGATTGGGATACCGAAAGCATAAAAGACAAACCGAAAACCAAGAAAGCGGAGGCCGACCGGCTTCCGATTTTTTTTATTTTTTCTACTTCAAATTATTTTGGATTTCCCTCTCTACCATAGCTGCTGCTTTCCCCATTGCCTTGCGGACCTGGGGACTGAGACCCGCACCCAAGCTGAAATCCTTCCCCACAATCCCGATAAGTGTCATGCGGACCTGCGCCAGTGCAGGGTTCAGCGCGAGGCCCAGTTGCAGGGTCTCGGCCACACCCCAGCCGTGGGCAGACCCGGCTTCCGGGGTAAAACTGGCCAAGTCGTCCGGGCCAAGTTGGATAACCGACCCGGCGGATTTAGTTGACTGGACTGCGTCCAATAGAATCGCCGCGTCCATTCCCACGAACAAGTCGAGCAAGGCCAGCCCCGGTAATTCGGAGTATCCCACTTGCACCCGGGCAGCGGTGTTTGGATGCTTTGCCTGCCATAAATGGACAGCCTCCAGCCCGGCAGCGTCGTCTCCGCGCAGGGACTGGCCGATTCCAAGAACAAGAATATTCATGAATAAATTTTACCGCCAAGATGCTGTCTTGGCAGTAAGAAATTAATTTTCGCATTGGTCAAGCATTAATCGTGACCTACTTCTCCTATTTTTAACTTCAAGAAATGCGTCGCACACGAGATGCACGGGTCATAGGCACGCACCAGGTGCTCGGCGGTCAGGGTTGCCTGTTCCTGCTCCATTTTGACAAGCTTTGGTGCCAGGGCGAATAGATCGGCCTCAATACGCGGCAGGTTCTGGGCAGTGGGCGGAACTATCTTGGCGAACTTAACCATCCCCTGGTCATCGATCTTGTAGCGGTGGTAGAGCAGTCCGCGCGGGGCTTCGCTCATCCCACAGCCTTCGCCCGCCTTGAGTTTCAAGTCAAGGTGTGCCGGGCCATCCGGCTGGTAAGTCTTGATCAACTGGATGGCTTCTTCGTAGAAATGGACCAGTTCCACAGCACGGGCGATCAGGGATTTGTAAGGGTTCTTGAGCGGCAGTTTGAGTTTGGCATCTTTCAGCGCTTTTTGCGCCGCCGGGAGCAACTGGGCATGGTTTAGATTCAAGCGCGCCAGCGGCCCGACCAGATAAGTTCCGCCGAAGGCAGTATGACCATGAAGGGCGTTCGAGCGTTGGACATGTTCCTCGAAGTAGCGCATTTCATAGTCCGCGACGGAGGTCTTATTGCCTTTCGACGAAGAAACATCGCCGTGCATGATACCGTATTCTTCAGGATGGTGGATGGCAACGAATTCGTAATCAATTTCGAGTGCTGGGTAGGGCAGGGTCAGCGACCACTGGACAGTCTCTTTGGCAGCTTCGAGGCCCCATTCCAGTTCTGGGAGGAGCGCCTGGAGTGGTGCGACATCGGGCCAGCGGTACCAACCACCCACGCAGGCGTTGACCGGGTGCACGCTCCGCCCGCCGATGGCTTTTAACACCTCGTTGCCGATCTTCTTCATCCGCAAGGCGTTCTTGACTACATCTGGGGCAATGACGGCCAAATCGAGGGCGGAAGGTTGACCGAGCAGATCGGGAGCCTGCAGCAGATAGATGTGGAGGGCGTGGCTCTCGATATACTCTCCGCAGTACATTAAGCGGCGCAGGGCATAAACCTGCGGGCTGACTTCCACATCCAGGGCTTTTTCCAGGGCAGTGACGGAACTCATCTGGTAGGCCACCGGACAGATGCCACAGATGCGAGCAGTGATATCGGGCACTTCCTGAAAGAAACGGCCAACCAAAAAGCCTTCGAAGAAACGCGGCGGCTCGTAGATGTCAAGCCGGATTTCGATAACTTTGCCGTCTTTCAAACCGATATACAAACCGCCTTCGCCTTCGACTCGCGCCAGAGCGGGAACTTCAATCGTTTTCATTTGGTCTCCTTGCCTGTGGCGGCCTTCAGAGCGAGGTCTGCAGCAGCACGGAATGCCGGAGCATGACTGCTGAAACTGCGCAGCAGGTTCGCTGTCTCATTGGGATAGCGGTCGTGCGGTATCATGCAGGCAACCAGTGCACTGAAATTTCCAGCGCTGGAGGGACCGAAACAGCCATAGCAGCCACGTCCGTTCGCCGGGCAAAGAGCACCACACCCGCCATGTACCACTGGCCCCAGGCACGGGATACCCTGCGCCACTGCCACGCAGATAATGCCACGGAGTTTGCATTCCAGGCAGACGGGACTGGGCGGGAAATTAGGTTTGCGGTTCTGAAGCAAAGCTGCGAGCGCTTCGATCACGGTGCCCTTATTTACTGGGCAGCCCCAGATTTCCAGATCCACCGGTACATGGGCAGAGATGGGGGTGGATGTCTCGAGGTATTGGAGGAATTCGGGGTGAGAGTACACGGTCCTGGCATATTCGTCAACCCTAGCGAAGTTACGCAGAGCCTGGATTCCGCCTGCTGTGGCGCAGGTTCCGAGGGAAACCAGGAACTTGCACTCGGCACGGACTTCCTTGATGCGCTCTGCTTCGTGGGGAGTGGTGACTGAACCTTCAACAATGCCCACGTCGTACGGTCCTGGTTTCACGGTCCGGGTGGCTTCGAGGAAGAAAGCGATATCCAAAACAGAGGCCAGGTCAAGTAGTTCGTCTTCCAGGTTAAGAATAGACAACTGGCAACCATCGCAGGAGGAGAATTTGTAAACGGCCACTTTGGGTTTTGAGTGTGCTTTCGGAGTGACAGTCATTAATACTCCTCCACATTGAAGATATTTTCCAGCGCACTGAAGGGGAAGACCGGGCCATCTTTGCAGATAAAGAAGGGACCTTGCTGGCAATGGCCGCAAGCGCCTTGCCCGCATTTCATATTTCGTTCCAGCGAAACGTAGATGTGTGTAGATGGAATGCGGCGAGCCAGGGCTTCGAAAATTACAAAGCGCATCATGATTTCCGGACCACAAGTCAGGACGGCAGTCTTGTGCGGGTCGACCTTGAAGTTGTAGAACCACATTGGAACAACGCCCACGCGGCCGGTCCAGTTCTCGTCGCCTCGGTCCACTGTCACCTGCATCTCAATGCCGGCTTTTTGCCAAGGCTCATACTCGGTTGGGTATATCAGGTCTTTGGGTGTTCGCGCCCCGTAAAGGAGAAGGACTTTTCCGAACTTCTCGCGGTTACGGATAATTCTTTGAATGGCGCCGCGCAGCGGTGGCAGACCGATGCCACCGCAAGCGATGACCACGTCCATACCCTCAATAGTGTTCAGCGGCCAGGAGGTCCCAAAGGGGCCCCGGATCCCAACCACGTCTCCAACTTTGAGACGGCTGGCAGCTCTGGTCACGTTACCGATGTGCCGGATGGTATGGACGAGCAGGCCATTGGCAGATTCGAGATCTGAACTCATCGAGATGGCAGCTTCACCGTAATTGGGGATGTACAACATGTTGAATTGTCCCGGCTCGAAGCGGTAGCGTTCCTGTACTTCGGAATCGGTGAACTTGAATATTAAAGTGGTCACCCCCTCGGCTTCCGGGATGATTTTAACAATTTCGGCCCAATGGGGCAGGAGTAATTTATCGGTGTAACCAGCGCTGTGCGCGGAAGTATTGATAAGCGTAGTGGTCATGCTTTCACCTCTGCGCGGATGGCGGCTACTTCTTCAGTCAGGTCAATTCCCGCCGGGCACCAGGTGATACAGCGTCCGCACCCCACGCAGCCCAGCACATCGAATTGTTCCTTCCAGGCACCCAATTTGTGGGTCAGCCACTGGCGATACCGTGAGCGGATATTGGGACGGGTATTTCCGCCGACAACATAAGAATAGTTCGGATTGAAGCACGAGTCCCAGACCCGCTCGCGGCGGGTGGACTTGCCAAGGATATCCACCTGGTCAGTAGCATTCCAACAGAAGCAGGTCGGGCAGACCTGGGTGCAATTTGCGCACGATAGGCAGCGTTTTCCAACCTCGGTCCATCGTTCCGCTTCCAGCTGCCCGGTCAACAGACCTGGCAAGTCGCGGGTATCCATCGTACGGACAAAGGATTCGGCGGCGCGTTCCATGGCCTGGTTGGCTGTGTTCTGAATGAATGCCGATGGCAGATCGTAGTTCCGGTCACCCAGCAGAGAGCGGCCCAGTTCCGAGCCAACCTCCACCAGAAAAACCTCGTCCAGTTCGGTCACACACAGGTCAAACCCTGCGCCGAGGCGTGGTCCTGTACCCATCGAGGCGCAGAAGCAGGTCGAATCCGGGTCCAGGCAGTTGACGGCCAGGATAAACAGTCCCTCGCGGCGGAGGCGGTAGCCGGGATCGCTGAAATCTTCGCGCAGGAATACTTTGTCCTGGATGTGGATGGCAGCCAGCTCGCAGGCGCGCACGCCGATCAGGGCATAGCGCGGGGTGGGTTCGTCATTTTCTTTGAGTTGCCACTTGCCATCTTTTACGACCGTAAAAAGCGTGTGACGGGGCGGAAAGAGGAACTGCTTCCAGGACTGACCCGCGGGGATGAAGTCGAAGTAACGGTCCTTGCCGGTCAGGATCATCCGGTACGACGCCGGTTTCTGTTCACTGAGGATGCCGCGTGGCAAATCTTTCAAGCCATTAATTATTGTATATACAATGCTCTCGTCTTGCACATGCGGACCAACGGTCTGAAAACCATTCTTGCGCAGGTCTGCCATCAGGAGGTCGAGTTCGGGTTTTGGAAGCGCAACGGTGCTTCCGATGATCAAGGATTTATCAGTCATTCAAGGTCTCCGTTGGCTCGGCAAACATATCAATCAATTGCAAACGAGTTACCATCAGTCGGCTGGCAACAACATTGGCAAGCCGGCGCATCAGAAGATAGCCGAAATCATGGTCCTTCTCAGCCAGCTGACGCAGTTTCTCTGCATCCAGGCAGGCTACCGTACAATCCAGAACTGCCACCGCACCGGCTGTGCGCTGGCGTATACCAGGCGTGACGCTCGACCAGCCAAAAACATCATATGGTTCGGCAGTGCAAAAGCGAACCTTTCCATGGTGAGGAACGAAAATATCCAGCGATACACGACCCTCCAGAACAATGTAAACATAATCCTGAGTATCGCCTTCACGAAAAAAAGTTTCCCCCGCTTTCGCATGGCGCAGGTGGGCAAGTTCGGAAGTTTTTTGGAAGTGTTCGGGCGTCAGTTCATTGAACCAGGGAATTTTGTGAAGAGCAGATTGAATATCTTCCGCATGGACCATACTGGTCTCTCCTTTACTCGAATAAGCCTATTCTTAGAATGATTGTAGTATTTTTCACAAAAAACGACAGTGCGCTTATTCCTTTTCCGTCAGTGGATTGTCACACGTTTGAAGCAAAGGAAATATGCTAAAATCCGAACACCAAGTGACAGGTAGCAGAAGTTTGAGAGCAGTGGAGCAATTCTATGAAGAATATCATCCCACCCGTCAAAGGGACACGCGATTTCTATCCGGAACAGATGGCTGTGCGTACCTGGTTATATAACACCGTACGGAGCGTTTCGGAATCTTTCGGTTACCAGGAATGGGACGCACCATTCCTCGAGACCATAGACCTGTACGCCGCAAAATCGGGCGAGGAACTGGTCAAGAAACAATCCTACGTCTTCACTGACCGCGGTGGGGATGAAATCACATTGCGCCCGGAATTAACTCCTTCCCTTGCCCGCATGATCGCGGCCCGCCAGAACGAATTGGCCTTTCCAGCTCGCTGGTGGTCGTTTGGACCGTTTTGGCGTTACGAAAGGCCAGGGCGCGGCAGAGCGCGCGAGTTCTTCCAATGGAATATTGACTTGCTGGGTGTTAACTCCCCCGAAGCAGATGCCGAATTGGTCGCAATTGCTGCTGCATTCTTGAAAGCGGTTGGGCTTTCTCCAGCACAAGCACGCATCTGCGTAAACGACCGTCGCTTCATGGATGCTGAGTTTGAACTCCTTGGAATTCCAATGAAAACTAAAGCAGACGTCTCAAACCTGGTGGACCGCAAAGAAAAAATGGAACCAGGAACATGGGATACCAGCGCCCTGGAGATCGGCCTGACGTCTCAACAAATAAAGGGGCTGAAATCCCTTCTCTCTGACGAGGACCGGTGGCGCAAGTCTGAGGAACTGGTCAGGTTGTTCACGGCGCTCGAATCGCTTGGCTTGAAAGAGTATGTCCAGTTCGACCCCAACATTGTCCGCGGCTTGCTCTATTACACCGGTACCGTTTTCGAGGGTTTTGATATTACCGGGGGTGTAAGGCGTGCAATTTTGGGTGGCGGCCGATACGATAACCTGCTGCGCGACGTGGGCGGCGATCCTCTCCCCTGTGTCGGTTTTGCGATGGGTGACGTGGTCATTGGCCTCATTTTGCAGGAATTGGGACTGCTCCCGCCTCTTCCAGCCTCACCGGCTGCAGTGCTGGTGACAGTTTTCTCCCAGGATCTGTTATCTACTTCCTATTCCCTTTCAGCGGATCTCCGCCGCGCCGGTCTCAACGTTACCTGCTACCCAGAGCCAGCCAAACTGCCCAAGCAGTTCAAGTTTGCCGACCGGATGAGAATGCGCGCGGTCCTGGTCGTCGGTCCGGACGAGGCTGCAGCAGGAAAAGTGACGGTGAAGAAACTGACGGATGGCACGCAAGAAACAATCGCTCGCAGCGAAGTGACCGAATCCATTCGGCGCATCCTTGAAAGTCATTAGTGCCGGTGGTATAATCGCCCCCGCTCGTGGTGCCTGTAGCTCAATGGCAGAGTACCTGACTGTGGATCAGGCTGTTGTGGGTTCGACCCCCATCAGGCACCCAAAAGACTCCTATGTAAGGAGTCTTTTTTTATCAGTTGTTGTCCCCAGGAGGGGATTGCATGGGTTCGACCCCTATATTATCCCCGAAGGGGATACCATCCCCCCAGGGGGATGCTGCCGAATGCCCTGCTTGTGAGGGTATTATTTATCCTCTACCCCTCCACAAGGACCGCTTTCCTTTCCCCATTCCCCATTTCTGCTTCCGCTCTTCTTCTTGACAAATTAGCACTAATGTTCTATAATCTCTTCAAGCACGGGAAGGCTCGACCCTTTCCGTGTGTCTTTATAATCCTTTTTATTAGTCTGAAAAAAGGAGCTGCAAATGACTGACTCGACTTCCTTATCCCCCACTCGCAAGGTCGGTGCCCCGCCCGGCAACAATAATGCCCTCAAGCATGGTTTCTATTCCCATTCATTCGCTAAATCAGACCTTAAACGCCTCGAGCAGAACGTCCAGGGTGAACTTAACGACGAAGAAGAACTCATCCGTCTCCTGATCGACTACGCTGTCAACTCTATGAAGGATGAGAAAATGAATCATGACAGGTATATTGTCGCCCTGCGGGCGGTCTCTCTTGCACTCGGGCGCATGGAAAGCATTCACCGTTCCCGCAAAGCCATCTATGATAATACAACCACTCTCGATAAAGCTTTGGAAGAACTTAAATACATCCCGGTTGAGGAAGATTAGCGATGGTTGGTGGTAGGATACTCGGCTCAGCGATGTGTCCGTTGGCTTGGAGGAAATTAATTGTTCCTCTATTGTTCCTCAGGAACAATCCCCACCTCTGGCGTCAATAATCTTTATATCCCCACCCATGGGGGATGCAACGAAGTCCGTCTTCCGTCTCTGACCGGGTCGGGTTTTGGAAAAACCGCCTCCTCCTGTTGCCCTCCTTGTGGGAACTTTTATTGATATACTGGTCTCGGCAATCATTCCGTAAGAAATGAGAACTCCATGAATAATAAAATCTCCATTATCCCCATTCAGCCGCGCAACCCGCTGCCAGAAATTAGTTTCGAACAACTGTCCAAGCCCTTGCGCGAGGCCGCAGCGCGTGCCGGCTGGTCTTCGCTCGTGCCGGTCCAGGCGCGTGCGCTCCCCTATTTGCTGGCTGGTCGAAATATGATGCTCCAGGCTCGCACTGGCAGCGGCAAGACCGGCGTGTTCCTTCTGCCTATGCTGACCCGCCTCGACCAGACCCGACCGGTCTGCCAGGCTCTCATTCTTGTCCCAACTCGCGAACTGGCTCGCCAGGTCTGGCAGGAAGCGGAAAAAATCTGCGCCGAGACAGGCCTGCGGACGGTAGCTGTGTATGGCGGCGTTGGCTATGGCACGCAAACCTCAGCGCTCAAAGCAGGTGCCCACATTGTCATCGGCACACCGGGACGGGTGCTTGATCATCTACTTAAACGCACCTTCACGCTTGAACATCTCAAAACGGTCATCTACGATGAAGCCGACCGCATGCTCTCGATGGGCTTTTATCCTGACATGCGCGAAGTCCAACGTTACCTGCCCAAGCGCCCTCTCCATACCTGCATGTTCTCGGCCACCTTCCCGGATTCAGTTCTGCGCACGGCGCAGGAGTTCATCCACGACGGGGAATTTCTCAGCCTGAGCACGGACCATATCCACGTCACAGACACCGAACACGTCTACTACATTGTGCCAGGTATGGACAAGGACCGCAGCCTGGTGCGCTTGATTGAGGTAGAGAATCCGACTTCAGCACTCATCTTTTGTAATACCAAAGCCAGGGTCCATTACGTTTCAGTGGTCTTACAACGCTTCGGATACGACGCAGACGAGTTGAGCGCCGATCTCTCGCAGTCCGACCGCGAAAAGGTACTCGACCGTGTCCGGCAGGGGACCCTGCGCTTTCTTGTCGCCACCGATGTTGCGGCGCGCGGGTTGGACATCCCCGCCCTGTCGCATGTCATCCAGTTCGAACCGCCTGATGAGCTGGAAGCGTACATCCACCGCGCCGGGCGGACCGGGCGCGCTGGAGCCAGTGGTGTGGCCATCGCCCTGGTCAACCGGCTGGAAAAATACACGCTCGACAAGATTGCCAAGACTTTCAGCATCCCCTTCGAAGAACGTCCCATCCCCTCCGACGCGGACGTGGCCGCCGTAGTAACTGAACGTACCACCGCCTTGCTCGAAGCACGCCTGCGCGGGCGGGATAAGCTCCAGTCGGAGCGCTCGCACCGGTTTACGCCGCTCGCCCGCAGTTTGGCCGAAAGTGAAGAAGAATTGCCCATCATCGCCATGCTGCTGGATGAGTTCTACCAACAGACTCTCCACACCCCCGTAGCCCTACCTTCCGGTAAAAGCGTACCACCTGAAAAACCGAAGAAGCCGGGCTGGGGACGCAAAGGCCGCCATTAACCAAAAAGGAAAGGGTATTTCCGTGGACGTACAAATCAAAGAAGTAGCCTCACTTAGAGAGCTAAAATCCTTCATCCATTTTCCTTTCGAACTATACCGCGGAAACCCAAATTGGGTTCCAACGCTCTTGTTCGACGAACTCAACACCTTGCGCCGGGATAAGAATCCCGCTTTTGAACACTGCGAGGCACGCTACTGGCTGGCCTATCGAGAAGGGCGCATTATCGGCCGGGTGGCCGCCATCCTTAACCGGAGGCATATCGAAAAATGGGGACAACGCTATATGCGCTTTGGCTGGATTGATTTCATTGACGATCCGAGCGTATCCGAGGCCCTGATGAGTACGGTCGAAGCGTGGGCGAAGGAGACCGGTATGACCGCTGTGCATGGTCCGCTCGGTTTCACCGATCTCGATCGGGAGGGAATGCTCGTGGATGGCTTCGACGAGCTTGGCACACTGGCAACCATCTATAACCATCCCTATTACCCAAAATACATGGAAAAATTGGGGTATGTGAAAGACACCGACTGGATGGAATATGAGTTTTCGATACCACCCGAACCAAATGAAACCATCGCCCGGATTGCAGATGTTGCCATGCGACGCAACAAGCTAAAACTATTGGAATTGCATAACAAGAAAGAACTTCTGCACTACGCCAGGGAACTTTTTCAATTACTGGATGACGAATATAAGCATTTGTACGGTGTTGTACCATTGACCGAAAAACAAATCGGGGCTTACATTGATCAATACTTTGGCTTTGTGACCCCCGACTTCGTGCCGATGGTCATGGATCAGAAAAACCGCATGGTTGCTTTTGGGGTCGTAATGCCGTCACTGTCCCTGGCACTGCAAAAAACAAAGGGACAGCTCTTCCCGTTTGGTTTTATACATCTCTTGAGAGCTCTCAAAAAGAATAACCGGGCAGACCTGTACCTGGTAGCTGTCAGGTCGGAATACCAAGGCAAAGGTGTGAATGCCATCCTGATGAACAAAATGCATGGCGTATTCAACAAACTCGGTATTACAAAAGTAGAATCCAATCCGGAACTCGAGACGAACCAGAACGTTCAAGGGCAATGGAAATATTATGAGAAAAGACAGCACAAGCGCAGACGAGTTTTTATCAAGCATTTCAGCTCATAGTGTGACTAATTAAAACCACGTTGAATGACCTGGATTGGCCGTAAGCCACATTTCAACATCTTTGCGCAATACCATATGGAAGTATGGTTATCCATTCGGACTGGATAAACGATCGATGTTTGAATTTGATATCGCAGCAACAACCGGTCACGCCCGCGCGGGGAATAAATTCCCAACCTGAGATCCCAAGTCCATTTAAGCGGATTGTGCTCCCCAACCGCTGGATTTATTCGGCAGGTTTCTTCTGGCAAAGGAGGCTGGCATGTCCATCGAATCCATGTTGACCGATGATGAGAAAATCCTGCGAACCGAAATGCAGGAATTCGTCCGTTCCATCCCACGCCAGTTGCTACTGGATATGGACGCGGAAAAAGTAACCTATCCGCGCGAGGTTCTAGAGGAAGCTGCCCGCCGAAACCTCTTGGGGTTACGTTTCGACCCGAAATGGGGTGGGCGCGGTCTGCCCTGGACTTCAGAACTGGTCGCCCTGGAGGAAGCAGGTACACTTGGCACCTCTCTGGCCTGTCTATATTCGCTGGTATCAATCGTCGGTGAGGCAATCCACGTTTTCGGCAGCCAGGAGCAGAAGGAAAATTACCTCAAGCCGGTGCTGCGCGGCGAGATGACCGTCGCTGAGGGATTGACGGAACCGCGCGGCGGCTCAGACTTCTTCGCGGCCACCACCCGCGCCCGCCGCGATGGGGATATGTTCTACATCAACGGGCAGAAGCGATTCGTAGTCGGGGCCGAAGGCGCGGACCTGCTGCTGGTCTACGGCAAAGTCGAAGGTATTGACGATCCCAAGAAAGCCATGACCGCTTTCCTGGTGGAACGCGGCGAGGGCGTCAAAGTGGAGCACGTTTACGGGCTGATGGGCACACGCGGCGGTGGGACGGGCCGGCTGGTCTTCCACGATGCGCTGGTCCCGGTTAATAATGTTCTCGGGGGTGAGGCGGGCATAGGCCAGGGCACGCAGGTCTTCCACCGCATGATGGTGCCGGAACGGATGACTTCTGCCTGCGGAGCGATCGGCATGGGCCGCGCCGCCATCGAGATCGCTGCCCGCTATGCCAACCGGCGGCAAGCCTTCGGACAGAAAATTCGCCAATTCGAGGGAGTCAGTTTCAAGGTCGCCGAGAGCCTGACACTTCTGGATGCCGCCCGGGCCCTGGATTATGCTGTGTGCCGGGCGGTTGAAACCGACGATAATCAAGACAGGGTCAGGCGGCTGGTTTCAGAGGCCAAGAAATTTTCCACAGAAACCGCCTGGACGGTTGTCAACCACGCCATGCAAATTCTTGGCGGCATCGGTTACACCAATATTTTCCCGGTCGAGCGGCTGCTGCGCGATGTGCGCCTGATCACCATTTGGACCGGCACGAACGAGATCATGGACCTGGTCATCCAGCACGAATACTATCGCGAGTTCCTGGCCAAGAAGCCAGCCGGGCGCGACGTGGAATCGGATTCGCTCGGTGTGGAATATCCAGAAGAAAAAGAATACAATGAGTAGAACAGAATATCGCATATAATCACCGCATGTTTTCCTATGTCATCAACGCCAGCGCAGGCCGCGCCCGCGCCGGGGTCTTCCGCACCCCGCATGGTGATCTCGAAACACCGGTCTTCGCACCGGTCGGTACGCAGGCCACAGTCAAAACGCTCACGCCCGCGCAACTGGATGAACTGGGTGCATCGCTCATCCTCTCCAATACATACCACCTCCACCTGCGTCCAGGCGACGAACTCGTCCGTGACCTGGGTGGTTTGCACGAATTCATGCAATGGCCCAGCCCCTTGCTGACCGACTCGGGCGGCTTCCAGGTCTTCTCGCTAGCCCAAACCCGCCAGATTGACGACGACGGCGTAACATTCAAGAGTCACATTGACGGCTCCACACACCGCTTCACTGCAGAGAAATCCATCCAAATCCAGGAGAACCTGGGGGCTGATATCATCATGGCCTTCGACGAGTGCTCCGACCCCAACGATCACGCCTACACCAAAATCGCCATGGAACGGACCCACCGCTGGGCTGAACGTTGCCTTTCCGCGAAGACTCGTGCCGACCAGGCCCTTTTTGGGATCGTACAAGGCGGTGTCAAACCGGACCTGCGGACTGCGTCGGCGCAATTCATCACCTCTTTGCCTTTTCCCGGGATTGCCATTGGCGGCCTTTCGGTTGGCGAAACCAAGGACGAAATGCACGCCACGCTCGACCTAGTCACTTCGATCATTCCAGAGCACAAACCACGTTACCTGATGGGCGTTGGTACGCCAGAAGACTTGATTAACGGCATCGCCCGCGGCGTGGACATCTTCGACTGCGTACTTCCCACCCGGCTGGCCCGTCACAATGCGGCATTTTCGTCCGAGGGGCGGCTCAACCTGATGAACGCGACATTCGCCCGTGATCCGCGTCCAATTGACGAAAATTGCAACTGCTATACCTGCAAGACATTCACACGTGCCTACCTGCGGCATCTCATTGTAGCGAGAGAGTTACTTTCGGGAACACTTCTGTCCATCCACAATTTGCATGCCCTGATCCAACTCGTCAAAAACATCCGGGTATCCATCCTGAACAGCACATTCGAGAGAAAGGTCTCCGGATGGCTGGCGCAGTGGGAAGGGAATGCAGAAAGAGTTAAGAATGGATCAGAATATTACACAGAAGAGGATTAACCAATAATTATGAATATTTTTCATGCCTTCCTCTTTGGCTTCCTTCAGGGCCTTACCGAATTCATTCCAGTTTCGTCCACTGCCCATATGCTCATCGGGCAAAAACTGCTTGGCATCCCAGCCAACGATGCCATGTTCTCGTTCCTCATCCTCGTCCAGCTTGGGACAATCATCTCATTAATTGTCTACTTCTGGAAAGACCTGCTGATACTGGTCAAGGCGTTCTTCGCCAAACCTTTTACCACTCAGGAGAATAAGCTGGGCTGGTTCATTATTATTGCCACCCTCCCGGCTCTGGTTTTCGGCTACCTCCTTAAATCCGCGGTGGAAACCTTGTTTAAGACACCTTTGCTCGAAGCAGCCATCCGCCTGCTTATCACAGCAGTCGTCCTGGCGCTGGCAGAATGGTTGGGCAAGCGCAAGCGCAGACTTGAGAAAATGACCTGGCTGGACGCCCTGTTCGTTGGCATTGCCCAAGTAATCGCCATCTTCCCAGGCGCTTCCCGATCCGGGACGACCATCAGCGCAGGGATGGCACGCGGTTTAGACCGTCCGTCCGCGGCGCGCTTCGCCTTCCTGATGTCCGTGCCGGTCATGCTTGCGGCAGGTGGTTACCAGTCGCTTGACCTGCTCAAAATGTCGGACGTGGGTTCATTCCTGCCCCTGCTAGCGGTCGGATTTGTCAGCGCGGCAATCGTCGGCTGGCTGGCAGTCAGGTGGCTGATTGGATACTTGAGCAAGCATTCACTTTACGTTTTCGTGGCATACTGCACAGTCATCGGGACGATCTGCCTTGTTTTTGCCCTGATCTAATGGCTGATCCCATGTACAACTTCGACGCCCACACACCTGACATGATCGCCCTGCTCAAACGGCTGGTCGAGATCGAATCCCCCTCGCACAATAAAACCGCTGTGGACAGCGTCGGCGCATTGGTAGTTGAGGAATGTCGCCGCCTAGGAGCACAAGTAGATATTCAGCCACATACCCAAACCGGAAACCAGGTCGTGGCTCGCTTCTCCCGGACCCTTTCCCTCCTCCCTGACCCCCAAAGACAGGGGGCAAGCGGGCACACGTCCCAAAAGGACAATGTAACCGAAAGCATCCTGTTACTCGCCCATATGGACACGGTCTTCCCGATCGGGACGCTGGAAAAAATGCCTTTCCACGAGAAAGATGGCAGAGTGTTCGGCCCCGGTGTGTCAGACATGAAGGGTGGCATTGTCGTTGCACTTACAGCAATCGCCGCGGCACTCGAGACCGGAAACCTGGCCCACCCTGTCACCGCCCTGTTCACCTCTGATGAAGAAATCGGCAGCGGGACGTCCCGGGCTTTGATCGAAGAATTGGCGGCCGAGTCTGCCCTGGTGCTGGTACTCGAGCCAGGCATGGAGGATGGGGCGGTCAAGACCTGGCGCAAGGGGGTCGGCGAGTTCATCGTGCGGGTGCGGGGTCGAGCCGCCCATGCGGGTGCCGACCACGAAAAAGGCCGCAATGCAATCGAAGAAATGGCCCATCAGGTGCTCGCCATTCAGAAATTGACCGACTACAGCAAAGGAACCACCCTCAACGTCGGCGTGATCCGAGGCGGGATTGCCAGTAACGTTGTTCCAGACGAAACCTGTCTCGAAGTGGACCTGCGCGTGATACAGCCCGGTGAGGCCGAACGCATCAGCGCCAGCATGCAGGCGCTCAAACCTATTTTGGAAGGCACATCCCTAGAGATAACCGGTGGACTCAACCGCCCGCCGATGCCTTGTAACGACACGATCAAAGCCACCTTCGAGAAGGTAAAGGTCATCGCCGCCAAGGTAAACATCGAACTCAAAGCCAGCGGCACCGGCGGCGCCTCAGACGCCAACTTCGTGGCCCCGCTGGGTATCCCGGTGCTGGACGGACTCGGGCCAGCCGGTGGAGAATTTCACTCCGAACGGGAATTTATCTTCAGGGACAGCCTGCCTGAGCGCACAAAACTGCTGGCTGCCATCTTGCGTGAGTGGTAGGAAATGAAACGCACCTTCGCCTTTTTAACCCTCGCCTGCTTCCTGCTGCCTTCCTGCAATTCCGCCACGCCGACCATCCCCGAGGAATCCATCACAGTCCAGTATACCGCTGCGGCTGCCCCCTGGCTGGCAAGCCTTTACGACTGCGCTGGTGCGAATGTGGTCACTACCGAGGAACGCGCTGCAGATTTCCTGGATCTTCATTCCGTAGATATGGCTATCCGCATAGGGCAAACCGCCAACATGACCTCCCCCGCCTACCAAATCGGCAGCGAAGAACTCCTGGTCATCATCAATCCCCAAAACCCGATCAACGCCCTGACTGGAGAACAGGTGCGCGGATTATTCACCGGACAGGTCCTGAACTGGCAGGAGGTCAAGGGACCAAACGCCCCGGTGCAGGTGTGGGTCTTTTCCTCTGGCGAGGATGTCCAGCAGATTTTTGAGCAGACCACCCTGGGCGGCAGCCCGGTCACGTCGACGGCGCGGCTGGCGGCAGGTCCGGACGAGATGGTGCAGGCCATCACCAGCGATGTCAATGCGGTCGGCATCTTAACCCGTCGCTGGAAAGCGGATGACATCTCCTCTGTTTATACCGTCGCCAGCGTGCCGGTGCTGGCGCTCACGCCGGGCGAGCCGCAAGGCGTGGTTCAGAAAATTCTTGCCTGCCTGCAAAAGTGAAATTCCATGATTGAAACAATCCTATTTATCGCCGGTTCCATTTTAATCGTCTGGATATCCGTTCCCAGCCTGCGAAGACCGCTTTCGCACGGCTTCTACCGTTTCTTCGCCTGGGAAGCCATCCTGGGCCTGTTCCTGTTGAATGTGCGCGGCTGGTTTGTACTTCCGTTTGCCTGGTATCAGATTATTTCGTGGATTCTCCTTTGCGTATCGCTTGTGCCCATCATCTCAGGAGTTTATCTTCTCCGCCACGAAGGGAAGCCAACCGACGCTCTTGAAGCAACCACACAACTGGTCCAGACCGGTATTTACCGTTTCATCCGCCACCCGCTATACGCTTCACTACTCAGCCTGGCATGGGGAATCTTCTTCAAGTCGCCATCCCTGCTGGACGGCTGTCTCACAGCTGTCTCCACGACCTTCCTCTACGCCACAGCGCGCGCCGACGAGGCCGAGTGCCTGGTCAAATTCGGGGAGGAATACACCGGGTACATGAAAAAGACAAAGCTCTTTATTCCATTTATTTTCTAGATTCCCTGCGGGAAGTATGACACGCAAACCTGTTGCATCATCGACGGGAGCACGGTCGCGAAGATGAACCCCTTACCCCTGGACGGGATCTTCCTGCCTAGGCATTCAGCCAAAAACATCGACCATACGGGGGATAATAACTGTAATATAATTTGTTTATTATTTCTTATTGAAAAATCGTGATCTGCATAATCAACAACGAGATTATTCTGCCGGGGAGGGCAAAATGAAAACAAACCTGCAACTTTTTATAAAATTTCTTATGATCATCTTCATGTTGCTGCTGGTGGCCTGCAACCTGAGAACCAGCCTTCCGAATACGGGGCCGATCACGGGACCGGTTACCGTGATGCCTACCGGGAACCCCGGCACACCGAGCGAAGTGCCTGTAACGCCAACCGAAGAGCCGGTTGTTATTGCTGAACCCGAGGCCGGGTCCCTGATGCTCTGGATAGACAATAGTTACGTGGTCTACGTCCCAGCGGGTGAGTTCGTGATGGGGAAAGACGAGACCGAAACCAGCAACCACAGCCCGGTACATAATGTCACATTGGACGGTTATTGGATCCAGCAGACTGAGGTGACGAACGCCATGTACGCTTTTTGCGTCAGTTTGGGCGTCTGCACACCGCCCACCCATGAAACCGGCAAGCCGAACTGGTACACTGACCCAGTGTATACCAATGCCCCGGTGGTGGGCGTGAACTGGAACCAAGCCGAGACCTACTGCGAATGGATCGATGCCCGCCTGCCCAGCGAGGCCGAGTGGGAAAAGGCCGCCCGCGGCACCGATGGCGCATCCTACCCCTGGGGTGAAGCCGAACCAACTTGCGACCTGCTCAATTTTGAAGATTGCCTGTTGACACCCGCACCTGAAATTATTCGTACCTATCCACTAGGCGCAAGCCCCTACAACCTTGCCGATACAGCCGGCAACGTCTTTGAGTGGGCGTCTGACTGGTATGCGAATGATTATTATTCAAGTTCCCCGTCCAGCAATCCAAGCGGACCGAGTACAGGGGAGGAACGCGTTGTGCGCGGGTCGAGCTACCTAACTCCCACCGATGAATTGAACATTACCTTGCGCAACTCCCTTAAGCCCGAACAAGAACGGGCCGACCTGGGTTTCCGCTGCGTCCTGACCGGCGAAGCGGTTGCCAAACCACCAACAGCGCCGGTGTGTACAACGCTCGCCTTTGACCTGCTCATCCCCTCTCACCAGTGGCCGCAACAGGAACAGATTCCTCCCCCGGCAGTGTCGTTGCAAATCTACTGTAAAGTGGACGGTCAGAATAACCAGTACGGGACTGCCTCTATTTCACTTGAACAAGGGACTGATCCAGGACCCATCATTATTTCTTCCCCGCAGGGAAGCCTCAACTGCAACCAGGATCCTAACGACCCGTTAAAATTCAATTGTAGCGGATCCGCCTTGCATCCTGGTCACCAGGTGACGATCAGCATTTGTAATGTGCCCCCGGTTCAGGCTGTGATTCAGCCCATCTGCCCGGTTTTTTACCACTTCGACGCGGTGACCAATCTATGCCAATATGGGATCCCGATCCCGGTTGCCTGTGCAGCCCCGAACGTCGTCATTTTTGGATACGGTTGTCTGCCTGCGCCGCAGAATGGCGAATGCCCGGTCGGGAGCTATTCAGCAACCTATAACAACAAACCGGTCTGTATCCCTGCCGGCGGGCCGCAATGCCAGGGCCAACTTTGCCCGGCTGCCTGCCCCGCAGGCCTGGTCTTCAATGAAGGGAATTTCTGCTGTGACTATCCCACCGACGTGAAGCCCACCTGCCCGCCCGGGTATAGCTATGATGAAACGATGAAATTCTGCCTGCCAGATCATCCCATCCAGGCTGGGTGCACGAACATCACCACTCCGGTCCCGACCTGCGCACCTACGCTTGGGTGCTGGATTAAAACAAATTCTGCCACAGGAGCGCCTGTCACATCGTGTGTTTTCCCATGCCCGCCAGCGGGTCCCAACGGAGGTTCCTGCACCCCATAAAAACAACCAGTAGACTTTAACCAACATCCGGCTCACAAGGACGGATGTTGGTTATGCCAATCAGTAGCCTGTTCGAAAGCATAACCTGCCTGCAAGACATTGGCTTCTCCCCAATGAGGCGCCACCATTTGCACCCCAAATGGCAGCCCTGCAACCCACCCACACGGGACGGAAAGCGCCGGAAGGCCAGTCAGGTTGAAAGGTGCGGTGAAACTGGTCAACTGGCGGGCGGCTTCGAGGGATCCGGTTCCTTCAATGGGCGGAGCGGGGATGGGGGTCGTTGGAAGCAGGAGCAGGTCATATTTCTTGAAGAACATCTCGAAGCTGCGACGACCCTCAGCCTGCATCCGCCTCGCCAGGGAATACTCGTTGGAAGTCAACGCCGCGCCAATCTGCAGACGCTCGAGCACGTCTGCACCGAACCAGTCTGGGTGTTCGGTCATCCGTTGGTGGTGGTAAGCCGCGGCATCAGCCTGGGTCATGCGGGTATTGGCCTGGGCCAAGTCGGCGATCCAGGACAGATCCACTTTTTCCACATGCGCGCCTAATCCTTTTAGAACCAGAGCGGCAGCCTGCACACCGGCCCACACTTCCGGATCGGAGGCTTCTACAACCTCCCCCACCGCCAACGCCACCCGCCAACCCTTGACGCCATCTTCGATGTGCGCAATATAATCATCCACAAGGACATTCAACGAGGCAGGATCGTGCGGGTCAAATCCGACCAGCACCTGAAGCATAAGCGCCGCGTCGCGAACAGTGCGCGCAAGGGGGCCAACATGGTCGAGATTCCAGGAGAGCGGGATGACGCCACGGTTGCTCACCCGTCCGTAGGTGGGTTTCAGTCCCACCACCCCGCATAGTGAGGCTGGGATGCGGATGGAGCCGCCGGTATCTGTCCCCAAGGCAGCCAGACACATCCCTGTTGCGACAGCCGCTGCTGATCCACTGGAGGAGCCGCCTGTGATGCAAGAGGTATTCCAAGGATTCTTGACCGCCCCAAAATGAGGATTGACCCCAGTCACACCCAGGGCTATCTCATGGGTGTTCGTCTTGCCGATGATGACCGCCCCGGCCAATTTGAGTTTCAATACAGCCTGAGCATCCTGAACGGGGATATTTTCTGCATAAAATCTTGAGCCGGCTGTAGTGCAGATTCCGGTTGTTTCGAACATGTCTTTCAATGCAACCGGAACACCAAGCAGTGCCAGGTCATTCAAGTTGGATGGCTGGTGGGAACTAAGCGCGTCGGCTTGCAGAGCCGCTTGATAAGCAAGTTCGATCGTGGGGGTGATAAAGGCGTTAATTGTCGGGTTGAGGCGTTCGATTTGACGGAGGCAAGCCTCAGTCAGTACGAGCGAGGAATACTCCCCGGCGCGGAACGAGGCCATAGCGGAAGAAATGGTCAGCGCGGCGGTATCAATTTCCATCAAAGACCTTTATGTGCAACGGGCAAAAAGTCGCACGATGTTTTTTCATTCCCGTAAGGGCACAGCGGTGCTGTGCCCTTACGGGAATGACAGTTAAAACAGGCCGAGTACCTTGCCGGTATCCAAATCCAAATCCACGTCGTAGAAAACCGGCCGAGTAGGTAAACCGGGCATGGTACGCATCTCGCCCAGCAGCGGATAGAGGAAGCCTGCCCCGACCGAAGCGCGAATGTCGCGGACCGGGACGATGAAACCGGTCGGTGCGCCCTTGATGACCGCATCGTGAGTGAAGGATAGATGGGTTTTAGCCATGCACAAAGGCAGGTTATCGAAGCCGAGACGGGTGTAGAGGTCAATCTTGGCCTGCGCTTCGGGAAGGATCTCGATACCGCCAGCACCGTAGATTTCCTTGCAAATTAACTCCAGCTTTTCCTTAATGGACAGTTCCAAAGGATAGAGGAATTTGAACTGGGTGGGCTTATCGGCAGCCTTAACAACCGCCTCGGCCAGCTTGATGGCACCTGCACCGCCGTCCATCCAGTGGGTGGAGACAATGGCCTCCATGGCACCGGCTTCGAGCGCCGCCTTGCGGACGACCTCCACCTCTGCAGGGGTATCGTTGGAGAAGGAGTTGACTGCCACCACCACGTTTACGCCGAATTTCAGGGCGTTCTTGATGTGACGGGTCATGTTGGGCAGACCCTTGCGCAAGAGGTCAAGGTTTTCGTCGGTATATTCGGGAGCCAAGGGTTTACCGGCCACCACCTTCGGCCCGCCGCCGTGCATCTTGAGGGCGCGCACGGTGGCGACCAGCACGACCACCTGAGGAATCAGGCCGGAGTAACGGCACTTGATATCAAAGAACTTCTCCATACCGATATCAGCGCCAAAGCCGGACTCGGTAATCACATATCCCCCAGGACCGACCAGCTTGAGGGCAATGCGGTCTGCGATGATGGAGGACTGACCGTGGGCAATGTTGGCAAACGGACCGGCGTGGACGAAGACAGGCGTCCCTTCCAAAGTTTGCATCAGGTTGGGCTTGATAGCGTCCTTCATCAGGACAGTCAGGGCACCGGCGACGCCCAGATCTTCGGCGGTGACGGCACCACCCTTGTGGTCGGTACCAATGACCATACGTCCGAGCCGCTCGCGCATGTCGCGCAGATCGGTGGTTAGCGCCAGGATGGCCATAATCTCACTCGCCACGGTAATGTCGAACCCGGTACGGCGGGTTTTACCTTTTTCTTCAGGGCCAAGACCGACTTCAATTTCGCGTAAGAAGCGGTCGTTGGTATCAATCGTGCGACGCCAGGTTATCGAGCCAGGATCAATATCCAAGCGTGCGAAGCGACTGCGCTCTTCGGGTGTCAGTTCGTTCGGGTCAATTTTGTGAATGCCCAATTTATTCAATCGCCGCAGCATGGATGGCGAGAACTTGCGCAGTCCTTTCTTGTCGGGTGGACAGAGAGCGTTGAAGAGTTTCTCATCATCCTGCTCGCTTTCATGAAACACGCGGGCGTCGATGGCGGCAGCACACAAATTATTGGCGGCAGTAATGGCGTGAATGTCCCCAGTTAGATGCAGGTTGAAATCTTCCATCGGAATGACCTGCGAATACCCGCCTCCCGCTGCGCCGCCCTTGATGCCAAAAGTTGGCCCCTGCGAAGGTTGGCGGATGGCTGTGAATACTTTCCGGCCCAGATGGGCACCCAACGCCTGCGAAAGGCCAACGGTGGTGGTGGTCTTTCCCTCCCCCAACGGGGTGGGCGTGATGGCAGTTACATCAATATATTTTCCATTCGGAATGTCTTTCAAGCGGTCGAGAATTTCCAGTTTCACTTTGGCCTTATAAGGACCGTAAAATTCCAATTCACCGGGTAAGATGCCTACCTCTTCGGCTACCTGTGCAATCGGCTTGATGTCTGATGCCTGGGCAATGTCAATATCTGAAGGAACCGGGCGGATGAGCTTCAATTTGGTAGGGATGAACTTTTTTGTCATAGGGTCTCCTTTTTCAATTCATATAATTGTCCATTATTTCGCTGCTTCGCGCAAGAGACAGAAATCCCCATTTCTAAAAGAAAAAGTCACAGCATTTCAATATGATTGCGGGTTCAGGACATCATCCCGCCTCTGTTAGCGTTTCTGGGTATGCGCTACCCCCTTTGGGGACGATGGCACAAAGAGGAATGTTGGAAATTAAAGACATTCGGCACAATCCTTATTTTGTGCCGAGTGCTCCACTATATTGGACCTCATGAAATAGGTTCCAGGATTTTATTGAAAGGGCTCCCATTCCGCCGAAGGATGAGGGTGGGAGCTCGCCTCACAGAATTTCTACAGGGCGGGTGGGGGTCGAACCCTCACGGTGTTACCACCGGCGGATTTTAAGTCCGTATTACTATCCCTCATTTCCAATGCCCTAAATATGGAATTTATAGGTTAATTCCGGCACATTTCCCTATATTTCAGGTGCATTTGGCGAGAAAAAATGAATATTTTCAAAGAGTCCTCTGTGTGTTAATTTCGTAAAGACACACTCAGGATTTCTTTATTTTGTATACAGCAGAAATCAAATTCATGCTTGTGGATTGTTCTTCAGCTAAAAAACCTAATATCGCCACAATTAATATGCAGTCACTGTTATGAGAATTAGTAGTAAGATTATTGAAATTCTCATTAGGTTACTCCTTCGTTCGATACATGAAGACGCAGTATGCACTCATAAGGGTCGGATTTCGGTGTTGCTTTATGCAGCCGCTGGATTTTCCTCTAGAGGGTTATTCTTGTCGTGGATGCATCTTTTTAGGCGTGTTTGTGGAGGACCCATGAATGTTTCAGATGCCATCCGCACCAAACGAGCCATACGCCAATTCCAGGAAAAACCATTGCCCGACGAAGTGGTCCATATAATCCTGAACGCAGGACGGCGCTCGCAATCTTCCAAAAACAACCAACCCTGGCAATTCATTGCCATTCGGGAAAAGGGCATTCTCAAAGCCCTATCGGGGACGGGGACATATGCCGGCCATCTGGCCGGAGCGGCGCTTGGGGTGGCAATCCTCATCCCTAACCCCGACGATAAATTCCAGACTTTGTTCGACGCCGGCCAGGCTGCAGCCTACATGCAGCTCGCCGCCTGGGAACTGGGCGTGGGCTCGTGCCTGGCATCAATCTATGAACCGGACAAGGCTCGCGAGATTTTAGGTTTTCCTCAAGGGTGGCAGGTGCGCATTTGTATCTCCTTCGGTTTCCCAATTGATAAGGAACAGATTACCGCCGCACCAATAAAGGGTGGACGAAAACCATTTGATGAAATGGTCCATTGGGACAGGTGGTAAAAATCAATTCTTATGAATTCTCTCTTTTTCGCCCGGACTCCAAGATTCTCTAGACGAATATGTTGCTCTGTGCTACCGGACGGCCACAAAGATGGCGGTATCTGGAAGCCAAGTACGTTCACCCGTTTGTGTTTGTCACTGGTGGCTTTAGACTTGGGGTAGGAATCTCTATTTGCATAAAAATAAATATGTTAAAGGTGGGGAGTTACGAACACACGATCCTGGATCAAACCAGTCGAGAACTCGACCCTCTGCCCTGCTATCATCCTCCTTTTTTCAAAATTGCGGAAACCAGATGGACAGAACAGAAGGCGAAGCACAGGTTGGCTACAAGATTACGATACTGCCGGTAGTGCCATCCAGCCGGATGCGCTGCCCGTCCTTCAGCCGCAGCGTCGCTTGGTGGACGCCCACCACAGCTGGGATACCGTACTCACGCGCCACAACCGAGCCGTGGGTCATCATGCCGCCCACTTCCATCACCAACCCACCGGCCACCATGAACAGAGGCGTCCAGGCCGGGTCGGTGCCGGGGCAGACCAGGATCTCGCCGGGAGCAAGCTGTGCCCCGCGCGGGTCGATCACCACGTGAACGATACCTTCGGCTACGCCCGGCGAGACCGGGCTGCCGGTAATGCTTTCGCCGGTGTCGGTGCTGGCACCAACACCTTCGTAGAACGCTCGCCCATCGCTGACCAATACACGCGGTACCTGCCTGCGGCGCAGCTCGCGGTCATAGGCCTGGCACCGCCCGGTAATGAGCGCCTTCCAATCGCGGGGTTCCTGGTGGGACAGCGCTTCCAACTCGGCAACATGCAGGAAGAACAGGTCGTCCGGGCAGGATATCGTCCCGGCGGCGGCGAACTCCTCCCCGACTTCAAGCAGGACTTTACGTACAATGCCCATTGCACGCACGGCGAAGAACTTGGGGCTTTCGCGGGCACCCATGAGCAGGCGCACCCGGCGGGCAGCGCCGCGTAACAGTTTGGCCTTGATCCAACCGCCATGCTGATGGCGCGCCTCGGCTGCCAGGCGTTGGATGGCCTCTTCTGCGGCGATGGCACCCTTTTCAAACAGCAAATCCGGGGCAAATTCCGGCTCGATCTGCAGATAACTCTGTAGGGTGTGCATGACAGGTGTCGGATCCTCCCGCCAGCGCGGCTGGCCGAGGTCGATCTCGCCAAAGCCGCGCATGCCGTATTTTTCCATGAAACCCTCGACAGCAGACCCGGCAGCGGTGGGGAGAGATCCAACCCGGTAACAGGAGGCAAGCCAGGGAGCATCCGCAGTGCGGAACAGATCTGCCGCAGCGGAATCACCGCGGATGCTGGTCGCCGTCTCCCACAGCGCCAGGTCCATCTCGGTGGTGACGTTGCGCGGCAGGCCGCGGGTCACTTTAAGGGCCAGCATCGAAAAACCGTGGTCGCCGGCGTCATTATGGGGCAAGAGGTGGCCAATCATGTTAAGCGAGGCAACGGCTGGCCCGAGGATGGGGATAAAGCGCGGTAGCAAGGTGGGAAGGGCATCGGCGAGACCACCCTGGGCGCCCATGAAAGCGGCGAAGTTATTCAGCCGCTCGAAGCGGTCTTTGCCGGGGTCGACTCGAACCGTCTGCAGATAGTTCTCTAGGAGGGTGTCAAAACGGCGGCGCGCTTCCCCGGGCCAGAGCATGGTCCGCAAGGCCTCCGGGATGATCGGCAGGAATAATTTCAGCAAACGGCGCAGGGTGATGAACCTGAAGTGACCCTGTCCAGCGCCCAGGCGCGGGTCATCAACCAGCAAGCGCAGGATCTGCCTTATGCTTGGCTCGAGGAAACCCAGGAAACCGCCAAAGATACGGTTGCCGAGTGGGTTGCGAATGAGGTCACTGATCTTGATCCAGATGCGTTCGCCAGCCACCCCGAACAGATTTTGTTCTTCGTACTTTATCTTTATGCCCAACTTCTTCCCCATGCCCAGGACGACGCGCAGGATAGCTTCCTGCCCGAGTGGGGTCATCGGCCCGACCAGCCCCTGCACCGCACCGAACGAGAACCAGACCATGAGCGGATCTAACGAGACCTTCGGGACAGGGAAAAGCGAGGTGATCGGCCGGGACTGGAGGATGAATAGTTCATCCCCCGCAAAAGCCCATTCGATATCCTGCGGGGAGCCGTATTCTTTTTGGATGCGTTGACCGGCCGCCACAAGCCGGCTGACCTGGTCCCCGGAGAGCGTCTGTCGCCCGGCGGCCTCTTCCAGAATGTTTTCCACTCCCCCACCAAGTATGCTACGCGTCGAGGTGGCTTTGGCGCCAAGTGTGAGGATACGGGTCGCGCCGCTGAACAGGTCGACCACGAAATGGTCCGGTTCCACCTGCCCCGAAACGAGCGCCTCCCCCAGCCCAAATGTGGCATCGATGACCGATTCGCTCAACAAGCCGGTCAATGGGTTGGCAGTGAAAAGTACACCCGAAATCTCGCTTGAGACCATCGCCTGCACGATGACTGCCAGGGCAGCATCTTCGTGCGGAATGCCATTCCGCGCCCGGTAGCCGATCGCCCGCGCGGTCCACAGGCTGCTCCAGCAGTCGATAAGGGCTTTGAGCAATTGTGCCTCGCTGACGACGTTCAAGAAAGTGTCTTGCTGCCCGGCAAAGGATAATTCGGGCAGGTCTTCGGTGGTTGCAGAAGAACGCACAGCGACAGCGAGCGGGGATGACCGCCCATCACCCGTCTGTACTCCAAGCGCAAGATATTCGGCTGAAACAACCCTTGCGATCTCCTGAGGAAGCTTGCCGGTAGAAAATGCGAGCCGGATCCCAGCGGAGGCGCGTTCCAATTGGGCTGCATCCTCAGCAGGGATGTCCTGGATGGATGTCTTGATCACATTCCCAAGGTTGTTCGCTGTGACGAAGAGGCGGTAAGCGTCCGTGGTAACGATAAAGCCGGGAGGTACAGGCAAGCCGAGGCGGGTAAGACGGGCAAGGCTGGCGCCCTTACCGCCTGCGTTGTCCAGGTTCGCAATTGGGGTCCGGATGGGAAGGATGAGCATGAGACTATTATGACATGAAAGGGGGGAAAGGGATGGGATTTCAGAACATCGATTTCCAAATCAATTACATAAGCTCATCCAGGAGATCCATCATCTCCTGGTCCCCACCTGCCGGAGGCGCCCAATCCACTTGCACCACCTCCACCCCCTGCTGTTCCAGGCTTGCACCAAATGATTTCAAGCCAATGTTGACCGCAATAACCGGTCCGGTTAAAAGTTTGTTCGTTGATGTTTCCATTTCGACCTCTATCCCTGTCCCAGTAGTTGGCAAAGGGCTGTGGATGCCTGTGCATTGCTGCGAAAAACCAGTGCACCTGCCTCATGGAGCAGTTTCATCTGAAGGCCCATAACCTGCGGATCATTCTCTGTCCCACAAACCGAGGCCACCACGGTAAGGGAACCCCCTCGCTGTTTTGATAACCGTTTGGCTTCCAGGATCGCATCCAGCAGTTCCCCGACCGGGTCCATGGAAGCGTTATACCCGAGGATAAAATCCAGGTAGAGCACTGCCATCTGGGGATCACGGCTCTCAGCCAGGATTCGGCGAGTGCGCATTGTTCCATCGATCATCGGATGCGGCTTTCCCACCATGTAGAAGTCCTCCCCCATGTCCACAATGGTATGCTCGATGCTTCGATCCGGGTGTTCCAACCGGTTCTTCGCCTCGATCGGGCTGTTGGAATGAATGGATATGCCCGCTTCCCCTAGGATCTGCTGCGACTGGTAACAGAAGGTTCCCCCGGCCATAATACCGCGCAGGTATTTTTGTTCAGGACTCCAGGCCTGCTTTTCTTTCCGAATTGTTGCCATTCTTTCCGGGGTCAGGCCTCCAGACGGTGCGGCTGGCTGTCCATTGGAAAGGGCCACGGCGAGTCGGACAGCCTCATCGATGGTACGGGCCGCCTGGAAATTGGGCTTTCCGCTCAGGCTTCCCGGATCGATCCCTAGGATGCAGCCCACCACCGGTTTTTTGCAAGTTTTAATTCTCTCGAGAAGGATCACCAGGGTGCCTGCTTCCGGTGGTTTGGATATGATCGCGATCACGCTCGTCTGTTGATCCGCCTCCAGCGCTTCCAGGGCTGCCAGTGTCGTTAACCCTTTGATCTTCCCGGAAAGATCGTGGCTGCCTGTTCCGATGGCATGTGAAATTCCAGACCCGGCGTTGTGTACCTGGCTGGTAAATTCCTGCAACCCGGTGCCGGCCCCTCCAATGACCCCGATTGTGCCCCTGCGCACTTCGTTGGCAAACCCGATCCCCTTCCCTCCAATCAAGCTGGTACCGCAGTCCGGTCCCATCACAAGCAGGTCTCTCTCCATGGCGAACTGCTTCAGCATTAGTTCATCCTCGATGGGAACATTGTCACTGAAGAGGAAAACGTTCAGGCCGGCTTCCAGCGCTTTTTTTGCTTCCCGGGCAGCATACTCTCCCGGGACAGAGATCACGGCCAGGTTGGCATCCGGTTTATTTGACAGGCCATCTTCGAGTGTTCTGACACTCAGAGCCACCGTATTTTCCTGAATTGCCTCCAGCCACTCCTCCAGGCGACCGAGTACATTTTCAACGATCGCCGAGGATTCGGCAAGCACCGCCACGATAAGATCGTTGGGCTGGGCATTATTGATCTGATCATTCTGGATACCGATATCCAGCAAGAGTTGTTTGTTGGCCGGGCTGCCCATTAAAACAGCAGTTTCCTGGATGCCTTTGACTTCCGAGATGCGCCGGTTGACGCTCATCAGGAAGACCGAATCATAATACTGGTTCTTACGGATAACAAAACCGGATGCCATAAGAAAGCCTCCATCTTTCTATAATTATTTGCCAACATCATACTTCCGACCAAAGGCGATCAATGCTTTTTTGAAGCATTCCAGTGGGGCACGCACCAAGCCTGCACCGATCTTCGGATATCCCGGATCCTTATGGGCAATGGCGGTATCGATAATCGGGGTGATTCCAGTTTGCACCACCTTTCGGATATCGATTCCGATCGAGGTCCCAGCAAAGCCGAGAGCAGGCAAACGATAGGTCGGGTGGCTGGACACCGTGATCTTTTTCATTTCCCGGGAATATGCCAGGGCTTCTTCTGGTGTACCGCCGACCAGGCTGAGAATTCCGGGCGCTCCGCCTATGGTAAACGCGCCCCACCCCACCGTCTCGGTGATGGCCGAATCGCCCATGTCCAGACCAGCCACCTCTTCCGAGTACCCGGGCAGGTACAGACCATCCACTTTGGGGGCTGGCGCGGTGAACCATTCCTCCCCCATAGCGCTGACTCGCAGACCAAATTCCGTCCCATTCCGGCACATGGCAGTTACGACCGTGCTGTACTCGATCCCCATGGCCGGGTCAGCGATGGCTTTCCCACACGCCATGGCGATTCCCAGAAAGATGAGCTCATGGTTGGTGACATATTTCAACGTCCAGAGCATTTTGTCTTTTTGTAGCTCGGTCTGTGCCATCGCCACTGCCATGGCATTGGCGAATAGGCTGGAGGCGGCGGTATGACGGTTATGCAGTTCATCCCCCATCTGCAGCGCCTTGGTGATGATCGGTTTCAGTTCCAATCCACCGATCGTATGAAGTGCCTCTCGCAGGGTGGGCGCCCAGACATCCCGCCACAGGCGTAATCCCTGCAAGGCTCCTTCGCTGTAATCCCCAAACTGCTGGTTGCCCTCCACCTGGCGGCAATAAGCCCGGTTTCCGAAGGCTCTATTTTCCACCACCCAGACAGGCGCGGATGCAGAAATGGTACCAGCCATCGGGCCAACCGTATGGTGGTGATGATTGGGCTCAAGGCGGATCTTGCCTTGATCAAGGATCGCGGTCGCTTCCTCGACAGATTTGGCCCAGCCCTCAAAGAGAACCTGCCCAATGATGGCACCGCGCTGGGCTCCGCACATCCACCCCCATTCAATGGGAGGGCCGGAGTATGTGATCATTTTCCCTTCCATGCCCGGGATGACCTCCCCCGCCGGGGCAATATCCACCAGAACCGGATCACCCAGGTTCAGGCGATGTGCGGCCTCTTCATTGGCTTTTTCGATCTTCTGTTTTATATCCATGGCAGTTCCTTTCGTTTCCAGATGGTTTCAATCAAGAATAAGATAGCAAAACTAATCTGTAAAAGCAAGCAGCATCCCGGTCACATAACCAGCCAGTAGGCTCCAACCCGTGGAATGACCTACTTTGATCAGATCCGAAGCTGCTGAAGTGAGAATTTCCACTGGTTGGTTCGTCAGCAGCGCAATGCCAAATCGATTCAAAGGCTCCAGCGCGTGACCGGAAGCATTATCCCTTAGGAGGGCGAAACTGATCTGATTGGTGCGGGATTGATGCGCATCGACCCATTCAGGAAGATCGTCGAGTTCCCGAAAATGGATGTATGGATAAGAGCATGAGAGCATAAAGCATGCAAAAAACAGCCCACCCAGGAAATCGTCCCCCGCAGGGGTTAGACCCTCCCCCAGGCCTATGAGCGCCTCGGCCTTCTTTAATATCTCAGAGGGATCATGACGCAGGCAGGCCCTGGCGATCCTTTCGACCACCGACCAGGCGGACCTGGTCAGAAAATCTCCCGGCTGAAAACTCAGATTTACTTCCTTTTTCCTTGCGATCTGAAGCACCAACCGGACAAACACACCAACCCCGGGAGGCGATTCCTGGGACAGGAAGGTTTCAACCACGGTGAAAAATCTATAAGGCAATATGTCGAGCTCGATGATATCCTGGACAGGGATAACCGGGGCTTTCCAAACTTCTGAAGTACGAAAATCCAGCTTCGTCCCGGACTCCAGGTCGATCGAACGATCCCGGGTTGTAAAGATCGAGTCAACCGCCAGGTTTGGCAATGGAGCCGGCCAAAGGATACAACGGCGGTGTTTCGGGCTTTCCGGAGTCGCCAGCCAGATCAATTCTCCATGCTCTGTGAGCAGGTAGGTGGCATGATTCACTGCAGCCAGAACCTTCCCGCCTCCACCTTGCGTCAGCCAGGAATTGGCAGCCTCTCCTAGGATTGGAACCTTGTTGACCAAAACAGCCATGTTGGGTCTCATGTGGAAGATTTCGGGGCACCACCAGGAAGAATGATGGTGCCCCGCGATCAATTTATGGATTCGCTTTTATTTCGGACTGCCGACCACACCCTTGACGAACCAGTCAATCGAGCTCATTGCATCGGCAGACAGGACTTCACCCGCAGCAATGCGAACGGTCCCGTCCTGGTCCACGATCGGACCCGTAAATACGACCAGGGTACCGGCTTCAATATCAGCCTTATTCTGCATGACCAGGTCCTGTACTGCCTGCGGGACCTTGGGGCCAAAGGGGGCGATTGCCATGCAACCATCTGCCATGCCGCAGCGCAGGAAGATCGGCGTCCAGGTACCATCGATCACAGTGGAAGCCAGCCAGGTCAGTTTTCCGCCTAGAGTAAAGCCGGTGCCGGAGATCCAGTATTCAGGAGCAAACTGCTGAGCAGCCAGGTTCTGGAATCCGATCGAGTAAACGCCACGCGATTCAGCGGTCGAGATGATCGTAGCTGGTGAATCGACGTGCATGGTGATCACATCGGCACCTTGGTTGATGAGCGAGTTGGTAGCCTCAGCGTCCTTAGCGGCATCGCCCCAAGCGAAGGTGTAGGCCACAGTGGTCACCGCATCCGGGTTGACCGATTGGACACCCAGTTCGAAGGCGTTAATAAACACCAGGGTCCAGGCTTGGGGGAAGGCAGCCACAAAGCCGATCTTATTGGAAGTTGTCATCTTTCCGGCCGCGATGCCCATCAGATACCAACCATCCGGGGGATTGCCAAAGAAGTTAGCAAAATTGGCACCCATCTCCCATCCGCCGGCATGTTCGAAGATCACATCTGGATGGGTCTGCGACAGGGCCAGGGCAGGATATTGGTGGTTAAAAGCGGTGGCGATGATCATCTTGGCGCCCTGGGAGATCATATTTTCCATGGTTGTGGTCGCGCCAGCCTCATCGGGGACATTCTCAGCCTCAATAATTTTGACGCAGGGGATGTTCGTCTTGATCGCCATCACGGCTTCATGCATAGCCTGATTATAACCAGCGTCCGTGATCGGGCCGCCATACGTGGCGCCGATAATCAGGCAGGGTGGAACCTCGGTGGGGACCTCAGTGGGAACTACTGTAGCTGCCGGACCGCAGGCTGAAAGCAGTACGAGAGTGCAAACTACGACAGAAAGCAACACATACGATTTGTTTTTCATTTCATCTTCTCCTTATCTATGGGTTGAAGGTTGGAAACAGGATTTGCGATTAGGGTTTGAATGGATTGAAGAGAACCTCCTTTCCTTGCAAGTATATTTTATTCACTGCCTTGATAGACTCTTCCCAGGCTGGCAGGGGCAGAATGCTTGCGATTCCCACCCCAGGCAATCAACACAACGAGCGTCAGGATGTAAGGGATGGTGTCCAAAAGGAAGGGGGAGATTTGCACTCCACTGGATTGGAGCAGGAGTTGGAAGGCAACTGCTCCACTGAAAACCAGTGCACCCGCGATCGCTCGCAGCGGATGCCATTTTGAGAAGATCACCAGCGCAACGGCAATAAAGCCGCGCCCGGCGGTCATGTATTCGGTCCAGTTCATGGTATAGGCGATCGAAAGGTGAGCTGCTCCTAATCCAACTAGCATTCCCCCCAGGAACAGAGCCTGGTAACGGATCAGGCGCGGGTTGCGACCGGAGGCAAACGCCGTATCCGCATTTTCCCCAACCGCTCGAACACCAAGCCCCCAGCGCGTTCGGAATAACAGCCACCAGACCAATATGGCGACCGGGATGACTAAATAGATAAGGATATCAAACTTGAAGAGGGAGGTGTATAAGAGCGGCAAGCCTTTCAAACCCGGCAGCAGGAACCTGGTGAGGCTGTGAATCTTCTCTCCGACATATTGTTTGCCGATCAGGGCGCTCAAGCCGAAGCCAAAGAACATCAACGCCAAGCCACTTGCCAGTTGGTTGGCTTTGCGGGTGATGACCAGGTAGCCCAGGATCATATTCATTAGACCACCCGCCAGGATGGAAACCAGGATTCCAAGATACGGATTCCCCGAGATATAGGTCACGGCAAAACCAGACGAGGCGCTGACCAGCAAAACTCCCTCCAGGCCAAGATTAACGATGCCGGCCCGTTCGTCTATGACCTCCCCAAGGGTGGTGTAGAGCAGGGATGTCCCGGAAAAAATAGCGCTTGAGAGGACGCCGAGGATGGAAAGAAGGGTCATGAAGTTTTTCCTTTTAGAAATGAGGGGCGTGCCAGGACAATGAACAAAGTGAAAGCCAGCAGGATGTTGATGACTGCGTAAGGCAGATCGCGGGTCAATTGAAGCAGGTTGCCGCCGGTGGTGATGACCGCCACCACGAACGACATAAGCACGATCCCAAGGGGCTCCCCTCCCGCCAGCCAGCAGATCATGAAACCCATGAAGCCCAGGCTCATCGAGAAGTTAAGAAACAGCGTTCCGTAGAACCCTGAGACCTGGACCATGCCTGCCAGGCCGGCAATAGCACCGCCAACGCACATGATAACCACCAGGTATTTACTGAGCGGGATCCCATTCCGTTTCGCAGCTTGTGGATTGCTTCCTATGGCACGCATCTCCAGCCCCCAACGGGTATATTTCATGACCAGCCAGAAAATGATCAGCAATACCAACCCGAATACCAGTCCAAGATGGATGCGCGTGCCAAAGAAGGATGGCAACTTCGCCCCAGCGACAAAATTGGCGGTCTTGACCGTATCCATGGGCGAATGCCAGAACCCGAAAATGAGGAAGCCAATGATCTTCGGTGCGACCGAGTTCATTAACAGGGAGGTAATGGTCTCGTTTACGAGACCAATGGATTTTAAATAGCCAGGGATGAATGCCCACAGGGCTCCACCCAGCATGCCCAGCAGGACCATCAAGGGCAGCAGAATCCAGACTGGCAGACCTGAAAAGGTCAGTGCTCCAAAAGTGGCAAAGGCGGCCCCGATATACAATTGGCCTTCCCCGCCTACATTGATCAAACCGACCCGGGACGGTAAAGCCACCGCCAGGGCGGTTATCAGCATCGGGATCATGGCCACAATAACTTCGGAAAAGCCATAAGTGCTGCCAAGCGTGGAAGCGAAGATGTCCTTGTAGGATTGGATTGGGTCCTTCCCGGAGATAAGCAGGATCAGCCCAAACATTAGAAAAGCGAACAGGATCATGAGCAAATAACGCACCGCCGCCTGCAATGCCTTATAACGAAAGACGGGGAAACGGGTGATTGCCTCAGTTATTTGTGACATAGGGAACCTCGGAGCCGGTCATCAGGTGACCGACTTCAAAGACGGTCGTTTCTTCAGGTTTAAATGAGCCCGCAATCTTCCCCGCAAAGAGGACGACCAGGCGGTCGCTGAGGCTGAATAATTCCTCCAGATCTTCTGAAATAAGCAGGATGCCGGCTCCGTTGTCTCGCGCTCTCACCAGAGCCTGGCGCGCCGCAATCGTGCTCTGCACGTCCAGGCCGCGCGTCAGATAGGAGGCAATGATTAGGCGCGGCTCTTGGGTCATCTCGCGCACGATGACCATCCGTTGCAGGTTGCCTCCCGATAACGATCGGGCTGGGATATAAAGAGGAAAAGTGAACTCCAACGCCTGCATCGTCCGTTCCGTATCCTCTTTAACAGCCTTCCAATTCATGCGCAGGCCTCCTGTCCGTGCATATCTCCACGTCCGGGTCAGCGCCATGTTTTGCAGCACGGTCATGTATGGCGCGATCGCCATGGTTAATGGATTTTCAGGTATGAAGCCCACCCCGCTCCGCCGCACCTGCTGGATGGATCGGTTGGTAGAGTCCCTGCCGAACAGGAATTTCCTGCCCCCGGCGCATTTGATCATCCCCAGCGCAAGATCCCCGAGCTCCTTCTGGCCGTTTCCAGAGACACCGGCCACACCAACGATCTCACCGGGATACACTTTCAGGTCGATGGCCTTTAAACTGGTCTGAGCACCTTCTCCATGTGTCTCAACACCACGCAGTTCCAGGAGAGCAGCATCTGATGCTACAATCGCAGTCTTATGGCCGGTCTGTAAAGCGGCAAGTTTTTTCTCGAACATCAAGCCCACCAGCTTTTCTTCGCTGGCTTCAGCCTTCAGCATGGTTCCAGCCATGCGACCCCCGCGCAGCACGGTGATCCGGTCTGCACACTCCATAACCTCTTTCATTTTGTGGGTAATCAGGACAATGGCAAACCCATCCTTACGCAGGCTGTTGAGCACCTTGAAGAGCGCTCCAACTTCATGCGGGGCAAGCACCCGGGTTGGTTCATCCAGGATCAACAGGCGTGCCTCGGCCAGCAGCAATTTAAGGATCTCGACCTTTTGCTGCTCACCGACGGAAAGTTGGGAAACCATAGCTCGGGGTTTTACTTGAAGATCATAACGTCTGGAGACCTCAAGAATACGCTCGATTATCTTGTTGATATTCAGCATTGCCGGAAGGTCTGGAAGGAACAAGGCAATATTCTCGGCAACACTGAGGGCAGGGATCAAATTGAAATCCTGGAATACCATTCCGATCTTATGGATGCGGGCATCGTGGGGGGAATGAATACTGACCCCTTGCCCGTTGATAAGGATCTCGCCCGTATCACAACGATAGAAACCGTAAAGGATCTTCATTAAGGTGCTTTTCCCGGCACCGTTTTCCCCCAAGAGAGCATGGATCTCGCGGGCATAAATATCCAGGTCGAGGTGGTCATTCGCCAGAACACCCGGAAATGCTTTTGTGATCCCGCGCATAGAGACGATCGGTTTTGTGTCTGGTGGAGGAACAGATCTGCTGGGCATGCATCTCCTTCAGAGAAATGGAATCAATGGGCAGAACAAGCAGATAGATGGAACACGATCAGCCAACCCCATCATACAAAAACCCGGCGGTCATGTTAAGCGTAGAAAACAGGGGTTTTCGAAGGGTGTCTGGCGGGTGGTAAATACGCGCTTCGACCCCGTATTTTCTACGGGGTCGAAGGAAGGAGATTAGTTGGATGCTAACCGGTCGGGATTATTCGATCAGGCCATTCTGACGTGCATATCGCACCAGCTCAACCCGGCTGTGCAGACCCAGTTTGTCAGAAATATTGGCACGGTGGCCTTCCACCGTACGGATGCTGATATTCAACTCCTGCCCAATTTGCCGGTTGGTGTAGCCTTCAACAATCAACCTGAGGATCTCCGTTTCACGCTGGGTCAGGGATTCCGTCGGGTCTTTCGGATTGATCCGGGGGTTTCGGGATTCCTCAAGCAAGACCCGCACCATGGAAGGATCTACATACAGGTCCCCGCGCAGGATCGTGCGAATGGCAGAGATCAACTCCGCCTCGGCAGCACGCTTAAGGATATAGCCGGCTGCTCCAGCCTTGATCGCTTCTTTTAATAGCGCTTCATCCTCATGAAGGGTCAGGATGAGTATCTTCAATTCCGGGAATTGCGGTTTGATCTTGCGGGTGACAGAAATTCCGTCCAGATCAGGCATGCTCAGATCGAGGATTAACACCTCCGGGTTGGTTTTTTCGACCAGCTCAATTGCTTCATACCCCCCGGCTGCTTCGCCGACCAGATCGAACGCTGCCTCCTCAGCAAGCAAGGCCCGAAGTCCTGCCCGCACGATCGCATGATCGTCCGCGATCAATACCCTAGTCATTGCAGGGCACCTCTGCCTTCACAGTCGTGCCCTTCCCGGGAGAACTCTCGATCGTAAATGTACCTCCCAGCATCTCGATGCGTTCACGCATGCCAAACAACCCCAGATGCTCCTCGAGGATGGGCGAACTATCCAGGAAGCCGATCCCATCATCTTCGACTATTGCAACGACATGCTGATTGTGCAGACTGAGCAGGACATCCACACGTGTGGCATGGGCATGCAAAACCACATTGGTCAGCGATTCCTGAATAATTCGAAACAATGCTGTCTCCATTTCGATGCTCAACCGTCTGCCTTCCATTCCAACCGCTTCAAAATCGACCGGATTATCGTATTGCCGGTTGAATTCAGCAATATATTGCCGCAGTGTGGTCACCAGGCCAAGATGGTCCAGGCTGGCGGGGCGTAGATTGACTGCCAGCTTGTGTAAGTTTTCCTGGATCGTGTTGGCAGTATTTTTTAATTCATCGATCCTCTGGCGGAGTGCCTCCGGCTGGTCCACACTGCGATCCAGCAGTCCGAGCTGGACGGTCAACGCGGTCAGCAGTTGGCCCGATTCATCGTGCAGTTCTCGGGAAAGGTTCAGGCGCTCTTCCTCCTGGGCTTTCATCAAACGTTGGGAAAGTCCGTGCAATTGCCGGTTGCTCCTACGGATCTCATCCAGGAGCAGCGAATTCTGGATGGCAACAGCCGCCAGGTTGGCGTAGGATTGCATGAGCACCTGATTATCTTTCGTGAAGTAATCCTTCCGTTTGCTGAGCAGGCGCAGCGTACCGACCAACCGGTTACTGAAAAGGAGCGGGAATACTGCATAGGATAAGTAAGGAGTCTTTATACCTTCCAATGAAGATGAAGTGTCGTTTAACATCCTTACGACCGCTTGAGGCGTCTTTTCTTGAAGGTCATAGCGCTGCAACTGCATCTTGAGACCCTGGATCAGGTCCAGAGCAACCCCATATACTGTGGCAACTGTGGAGCTGCCCTCCTCCCCGGTCTCGATCCAGGCAACCTCTAATCCCAGGCGGGTGACAGCCAGTGTGCATATCGTCTGAAAAATACTGGTGACCTCGAAGCTGTCCAGAAAAGTCTTGGAGGAATCGTTCAAGATTGCAAGGTCTGCCACCCGCTGCTGGAGCGAGTCGGTCGCCTTCCGCCGTTCGATGGTCGCGGCTGCCAGGATGAGCGCAGTCAAAGCCACAACCGCCATGAAGGTTTGCAGGAGAACCAGGCTATCGTTCTTAGACTCGAGCGAGAACGGGCCCATTCCTTGTGAAGTCCCCCAAATCGCTATCCCGGAAACGAGGAAAATGGCGATGGTCGCTCCTCGTTGCCCGAAGCGTATTGCCGCCCAGATCACGAAAGGAAATATGACATAGATCATCGCCTGATGAAATACCCCGCTGAGAGGCAGGCTGCTGAAAACGGACCAGGTAACAACTGCTAATAAAATTAGGAGGATGCAAGCTTCAAAGGATAGTCGCTTGTTCAAACGAGCAGAGGAGAGTGAGATCCATGTCAGCAACACCGGAGCAACTACCAGAGCTCCAAGCAGGTCACCGATCCACCAGATCACCCAGATCACCCAGAAGTTCTGCCAGGCCCCGTTCCCGGTCAGCATCAGCGTGAGTGTGCCAATGCTTGCTCCGATGGTTGTACATGCAAGAGATACAAGAACCAATCCGACAACGTCCTCGATACGGTCGATCTCGTTGTGAAGGCAGACAAACTTCTTCAGGAAGTAGACCGCTGCCAGCGCTTCCAGGGTGTTCCCTATTGTTATTCCCAAAGCCAGAAAAAAAGGAGCCCCTGTCAGCAAAGAACCGATAAGCACTCCCAGACTGATCCCGGGCCAGAGCCGATACCCGAAGATGAGCAGGGCCGCCAGGCCGATCCCCGTCGGAGGCCATACCGGTGAAGTATTAGCCTGCACATATGCCATCTTTAAACCCACCCTAGCAGCCAGGTGGTAAATGATAGCCAATGACAAAACCTTGATCGTATATATTAAGATGGGCTTTGCTCGGAGAATTCTGGTTCCAAGAGATTGAGTCATAGTAGAGAATGTAATTTAAGCAAAGAAGATAGGATGATTGATAACAATTATACGATAAGAAAAAATAAAGAAACTCACCAATAGGCTGTTATTAGGTATCGAAGATATTAACTATAGTAGATGGATGCAACATCTGTTAAATGAATGCAGCCTAATGTAGAGGAATGAATTCAGAATTATCTACTGGGCCGGCCTGGCGATGTGCTGCTTCGGTATCTTGATAAGTCTGTTTGAGATATCGATGAAGAACTGTAATCCCCTCATGCCCCATCAATTTGCTAACGTATAAATGTCTGTTCCATTCCGGAGCATGGCTAGGGCGAAGGCTCGCCTGAAATCGTGTAGGGATGGTTCTTCCACATGCGCGGTGACAGCCCTGCGGGTGAGCACTTCCCGCAGGCCATCATAGCTCAATCTCTCTGAGCCATAGCGGGGATGAGTCACCCATAATGCCGGATCATCATCTTCTCGGTGCCTCAAGTATTTCCGTCTATTTTGCCTGGATTTTTTCCCTAGATAGACCATGCGTGGTTTACCTCCCTTCCCTTTCCGGATGAGTATAGTTCCACGCGTCTGGTTGAGATCGTCCGAATCCATTGCCAGGAACTCACTAGCTCATGCTCCGGTATCCAGCAGGCAAAGCAACATGGCTGCATCCCGATCCCCCGTAAAAGTCCCCATATTACATATGTTGACTATGCGTAATACCGTTTCAATGGACACAGCGCCCAGCGGCTCTGTGGGCACTTTGGGAGCTTTTCCTTTATGCATGGGATTATTCCAACTTCGGGCTCCACCTCGTCTTTATACCACAGGATGAAAGCTCTTATCGTTCTAAAGGCGGCATGTCTTCCCCCGGCATTATGACCATATTCTTCCAGATGGAGCAGGTATCCGATGCGAAGCCCGGGGCATGTATGGCCGACCGTCCCGGAATCGGGCGCCTCAAGTCCAGCCAAGATGCGAACCAGGGTCGATTTGCCACAGCCATTCGAGCCGATCAATCCGAGGCGATCGCATGCGGGGATCCTGAAAGAGATGTTTTGTAGGACGGGGTGAATGCCGTAGGATTTGGTCAGATGATGAGTGGTAAGTATAGAGACTTTCCTGTAACAAAACCGGGGGGTCAACGCCCCCGGCCGGAATCAAACCAGCGGATTCGTACCCGAACGATAGTGGAATTTTTTTAAAGGGTCCCTGCCATGCAGGTACTCCTACAAATAACGGCAAAGGAATAATATCATTCTCTATGTTTGGGCGGTAGGAGAACCTCTGTGAGCCGCACCCAAGCCAGCCTGCGCTGCAACCGGTACCATACCCAAACTGCCTGGCGGTGTTCGCGGGACGATGGCGGGCGGGGGCTGTAGAGTAGACGGGCATACAGGTCGGTCAACCAATCCAGGTCGGTGAGCAGGGCAGCAATCGCCGGGCCCAATCGTTTTTGACTTGTCCGATGTCCCAGGCTGGTTTTAAACACAGCAGTAAATTCAAGGGGTGAGCGTGCCGCGTTCCTTTTGATGTGAAAGACTCTTCCCTGACGGTAAAGGCGGTGGTAGATGATCGTCACGGCCCGGTCGGTGGGAACCAGCAGCAGGATCCAGCTTTCAAAAGGAAACAGGAAAATGATCAGGAAACCGGCGAGCGTCACCGCGAGGCCGGGAGCTAGACGGTGGAGCCATTCGACCGTGAAAATCCTGGAAGCGCCCTCACCGGTCTCCCGACCGGTTGGGACGTTGACCTGCGGCCTCTCTTCGCCCTCCGGACCGACGATGGCCGGCTGGCTGGCGGTCGGCTCGAACTCCACCCAACCGTAACCGGGGAAATAGATTTCCACCCAAGAGTGGGCATTGGTGGCGGTCACGGTGAATTGACCGCGTCCACCGTCGAAAATACCACGGGTATAGCCGGTCACCAGGCGGGCGGGGATCCCAGCAGCACGGGACATCACGGTCATGGCGCTGGCAAAATAATCACAATACCCTTTTCTTAAATCGAACAAAAAGAAATCCACTGCGTCGCGATTCTGCGGTGGAGCTGGTACATCCAGCGTATATGGAAAGGTATGTAAATAAGATTGGATGGCTACCACCTGGTCGTACGGTGTCGGCTGAGTGGCGGTCAGGTCAAGGGCCAGGTTGCTCACCCGTCGCGGGAGGGTATTTGGAAGCTGCAGGTAATGATTGCGGATCGTAACGGGGTAGTCCGTTCCGGCGGTACGGAGTTGACTGACGGAGATGTAGGGCAAGCGGGATTCAGCGCTGTAAGCGGCCGCCTCTGTCTGGGCACCGATCAGGTCACCCAAATCCCTCCAGATGGCATGGTAGGGCTGGTCAACAGACAACAGCTCTCCGCTCACGAAGACAGTATTGTCCGAAGTCCCGACCCGCTGGACTCGCTGCCGGAGGATACGGTAGTTCTCAGACAATGGGAGATCTATAAGCGGCTGGTCGGCCCGGTAATCGGCCTGGGAAGAGGTTAATGCCGCCCAACCAAGACCGGTGTAATAATCGAACGTCTGGCTGCGCCAGTAATAGGGGCTGGATACAGTCTGGCCAAGGGATTCGCCCGGCACACCCTCTGGGGAGGCAACGAAACCTTCAATGCTCGCATGAAACATGACATCATCGGAGAGTTGCGGCCCCGCACCGATCGGATGCCGGCTTGTGATCGATGCTGCGGACAGACCGCCTATTTGTTCCAGGCCGAGCGATTCGGACAGCCCGCGGTTCTGGCGTACCTCGAGCAGGTTCTGGACGGCGTGGCTGAGGTCCTGGATGGAAAGCGATGGCGAGAGGATACCTGTCAGCATCAAAACGACGCTAATACAGAGGACGGTCGCGGCCAAGCCGGGTTCCAGCTCGACCCGATCCATACGGGATACCTGCCAGCGGTTTCGTGCGAAATAATAACCTTCTACAGCCTGCAAGAGAAGTATGCATCCGCCCAGGAAAACCAGCCAGATCATCACGTGCGTGGAGTTGACATAGTAATAGTTATAAGCCAGCAGGGCGGTTACCGGCAGCAAGCCTAAAAAGGCTGCTCCCTTACGCCGGATGAACCAGGATGCCCAGACTGATACCAACCAGATCTCCGAACACCACACCAAGTTCATTACGACAGGATCGACAATTATCATGCCTGCCAGTGTTCCTCGCGCCCAGACGGTTAAACGGGTGGAGAGCGCCATCAAGCCCAAGGTTAGACCGTTTCCAGCCTCGAGCAGAGGTCCCAGATTCGGGGGCATGAACGCAGTCTGATGCCGAAATACAAACCCAACCAGCTGACGGAGGATCTGATCAGCCAGGTGGAACAGAGACTCCAGCAGTCCCTGCAATGGGATCACCATCCTTCCTACGGCAAAAACCAACCAGATTGCACCGATGACCACGGCCAGCAGGCACGCCTTCCATGCCCGCCGGCTCGCGCGTGCCAGCAACCAGCCAGTCAGGATTCCGAGCCAAGCAGTCGAGATGACCCAAATGAAATACAGACCTTGGACGACAACGAACAAACCGCAGGCGAGGCAGACCAGGGCCAGACAGAGCAGGGTGATGCGCAGGAACATCAGCATATCGATGCGCATCCACAACCTGCCAGCCGTACGCACCAGGATGCGATGGGTCATCCGAGTTGCCTCCAGGTGGTATCTTTCGGCCGTCGCACCGGGACGGCTTTACCCCGTCCGACGATGCGCCATTCCCATTGCCCTTGCGTGCCGGGACGGGCTTCGGGTCGGTTCAGCAGCTCCCGCTGGACGACGGTGTGGGTGATACCGTAATTATTCAGCAGGCGATCCGCCTGATCGGGACTACCGGAGCCGCCGAAGGAGAGGGGATCGAGAAGGAATACGGTAGAGGCAACCTGGTTGTCTGCCAATCCCAGAAGCGGTGCAAGCCATTCGGCTGTAACATTCGGGGTGATGAGGATCAGGCTAGCACCGCGTTGCAATGGACGGTTTGCTCTGGTGAGCAGATCTGCCAGAGAGGATTCCCCAGGTGTCACCAGCGCCAAGGTACGCAGGATGTCCATAAGTTGTCCGGAATGGTGCTGCGGCGGGATCCATGCCAACTCTTTCCCGCAGACCACCAGCCCGACAGCATGCCCCTGGCGCAGACCTTTGTCAGCCAGCGAGGCAGCCAGGATGACCCCGTGTTCTACGGTTGAATCAGAGTCTTCGCCTGTCTGAACACGCTTGTCCAGATCCAGGAAGATCCACCAATCGCTGGAGGGGGTGTGTTCAAACTGTCGAATATACAACGAACCACGGCGCGCCGAGGTCGGCCAGTGGACGGATCTCAGCGGGTCGCCGGGGATATATTCGCGGACTGTGTCGACGCTCACGGTGGTCTCCAGGGCGGAGCGGCGCGCGCGCCGACTTTCGCCGGTCCGACCACCGGCAGCGACCTCGATGGAAGGCAACGGAAGTACGGGCGGCAGGACCAGCAGAACGGTCGAGTCGGACATGCGGGTTTCGACGGTAAAAAGGCCCAGTGGATCGCCACTGCGCAGGCATGTCGGTCCGATCGTGTAGAGTCCACGGCGGCTGCAGGTCCCGGCGATCTTCCACTGGTTGGTGTCGTTTCCGCCTATAGCCGTCACACGATTGGAGAGGTAACCCGGCAGGTTGGAGCGGTCGTCCACCTCCAGCCAGAGACCGGGGGCCCAGTTCTTATTCGTAACGGTAAAGCGCTGCTCCAACCGGTCCCCGACCTGCGCCCAGCCGTATCTTACTTCCCGTTCCAGGCGCAAGCCATACGCCAGGGAACGCGCCCACAAGAAACTGAACGACCAGCTGCCTCCAAGAATAATGAGCAAGACCACCCAGGCTCGGTTCGGCCAGACGAGTTGCAAGAGTAACAGAAAAGCTACCATAACCGGCCAGAGACGGGAATGGGGACGAATAGTGGCGAGAGGAGGAGGGCGGTTCATGATAGTCTTCTTACGAGCTAAGTAGATATTATATTATGCAAGAGATGAAGTCAACGTGGCAACACCCAACGAAAATGACTCCTCCCGGATTTTTCAGGAGGGGTCTGTGAGAGCATCCAGCCCTGCTTACGCATTTTATTCCCCCTTTTTTTTTAGAACGATCGCAGGTCGAAAAACGCCTAAATCTTCATTTCGTACCCGCAGTAGCGGTGCAGCGCTGGCTGGAACCATCGGTACAGAGAATGGGAGTAAACGTCCTCGAAACGGATGATCTGGTGATATACAAAAACCGTGGCACAAAAGCTGAACCTGGAACACCAGATCTGCCAGTTCCATGTGCGCCGCCGGGTGGGGAGAACATTGAATGAACTGCAATATCCGCCGGTGGTGACACCGGGTGGGTTCGATCCCCACCGGACCTACAGCTAGTCTTTTTAGGTAAAATCTGGCTGAAAACCCTTTATATAGGGGCCATTCGGCGAGCGAAAATGATGGTCTTTTCTTGGAGAGTCCTCTGTGTGTCAATTTCTCAGCGACACACTTAGAATTTGTTTGTTTGGTGTGCAGCATAAATGATACTTATACTTGGGAGTCTATATAAAGGTGATCTCATAGATAAAAACTTTCACCCCTCCGCCGGCCATTTGCTCTATGCGCTCATCCGTCATATGAATTACCATTAACCTAGGGAGGAAATGAATTTCACTGGGTACTGGCGGGTGTTATTACAGCCTTCGTGTTTGCTTCAGCGACCGGCTCCCATTACCCCAAACCCCAAGAGAGATGGGGCACCCAGTGGTAATCCATGTATAATCAAATGCAGCCCTTGTATGGATGCTCTTCAAAAAGACAACCCCAGATTAAATGAGAATAACCCGATGAGTAATGCTCCTGAACCACACCAACAGATGTCCTTCGACCCGGCGCATGACGTCTACCGCTACACCCCCCGCTCCCTCCAACCTATCTTTTCCCCGAAGACAGTAGCGGTGATCGGGGCGACCGAAAAGACCGGCAGTGTCGGCCGCACCGTGATCTGGAACCTGATCAGCAGCCCGTTCGGAGGCACGGTCTACCCGGTCAATCCCAAGCGAGCCAACATCTTAGGCATCAAGGCCTATGCAAGCATCCACGATCTGCCTGACCCGGTAGACCTAGCGGTGATCGTCACACCGGCTCCCAGCGTCCCGGAAATCATTGCCGAATGCGTGGAAGCGGGGGTAAAAGGGGCAATTGTCATCTCAGCGGGGTTCAAGGAGGTCGGTGCCGAGGGTGCCAAGCTAGAGGAGGAGATCTTAGCACATGCTCGGCGCGGAAGGATGCGCGTGATCGGCCCAAACTGCCTGGGAGTTATGAACCCGCTGACCGGCCTGAACGCGACCTTTGCCACAGCAACAGCGCAGCCGGGAAGCGTAGCCTTTATCAGCCAGTCGGGGGCATTGTGCACTTCCGTGCTTGACTGGTCGCTCAAGGAACATGTCGGCTTTTCGGCTTTTGTTTCAGTCGGTTCGATGCTAGATGTAGACTGGGGTGACCTGATCTACCACCTAGGTGACGACCCGAACACGAACAGCATTGTCATGTACATGGAAACCATTGGCAAGGCGCACTCGTTCATGTCAGCGGCACGCGAGGTGGCATTGGCGAAACCGATCATCGTGATCAAACCGGGGCGCACCGAGGGCGCAGCTCGAGCAGCAGCCTCCCACACCGGTTCACTGACCGGTTCTGACGAGGTGCTAGATGCCGCCTTCCGGCGCTGCGGTGTTCTGCGGGTCAGAACAATCGGCGAGATATTCTCCATGGCAGAGGTGTTATCCAAGCAGCCTCGCCCGGGCGGCCCGCACCTGACCATATTGACCAATGCCGGCGGACCGGGGGTTCTGGCAGTGGACGCGCTGATCAGCAGTGGAGGCAAACTAGCGGAACTCTCCCCAGAGGCGATGCAGAGATTCAACGAAATCCTACCGCCACAGTGGAGCCACAACAACCCTGTGGATATCCTGGGGGATGCCTCCCCAGAACGCTACGCCCAAGCATTGGAGGTGGCCGCCCTGGACGAGAACAGCGACGGTCTATTGGTGGTACTCACCCCCCAGGCGATGACGGACCCGACCGCTACCGCCGAGGCGCTTAAAGCACATGCCCGACGATATGACAAGCCCATCCTGGCCTCCTGGTCGGGCGGGAAGGACATCGCCGCGGGCGAGGCGATGCTCAACGAGGCCGGCATCCCGACCTTCCTGTATCCCGACACAGCGGCGGAAGCCTTTGCCTACATGTGGAAATATACTGAAAACTTGCAGGCACTGTATGAGACGGTAAGCCTGCCCCAGGAGAACGCGGCGGATATCGATCGAGAGGCTGCAGCCAAGATCATCCAGAATGTGCGCCGTACCGGGCGGATGCTGTTGACGGAGGTGGAATCGAAAGGGCTACTGGCATCTTACGGAATCCCGACCGTGCCCACATTTGTGACCGGAAGCGCAGAGGCAGCAGTGGCAAAAGCAGAAGAACTGGGCTACCCGGTGGTACTGAAATTGCACTCTGAAACAATCACCCACAAAACGGATGTGGGCGGGGTACAGTTGAACCTGCAGAACGGACAAGCCGTCCGCTCTGCATTCGAAGCCATCCAGAAGGGAGTGACCTTAAAAGCCAGAGCTGCCGATTTCCTGGGCGTGACTGTTCAGCCGATGGTTAGGCTGGAAGGATACGAGCTGATCATCGGCTCAAGTATCGATCCGCAATTCGGTCCGGTATTGCTTTTCGGTATGGGTGGTCAACTCGTCGAGGTTTTCAAGGACCGCGCCCTTGGGCTGCCACCGCTCAACACCACTCTGGCCCGCCGGATGATTGAACGGACGAAGATCTTCGAGGCATTGCGAGGTGTGCGCGGGCGCCCTCCAGTGGACCTCGCGGCGCTGGAAAAACTATTAGTGCATTTCAGCCAATTGGTGGCTGAGCAGCGCTGGATCAAGGAACTTGATATCAACCCACTAATCGCCTCCCCGGATGGACTGCTGGCGGTGGACGCGCGTGTCCTGATCCACGAGAGCGAAGATGAAAGTGGGCTGCCCCGGCTGGCAATCCGCCCCTACCCGGCACAGTATGCCACCCCATGGACGATGAAGGAGGGCACACGGGTCATGATCCGACCGATCCGAGCGGAGGACGAGATGCTGATGCACGGGTTCCACGCCTCGCTCTCGGAACAGACGGTGACCATGCGTTACCTATCACCACTGGTATTGAGCGAGCGCGTGAACCACGAGCGCCTGGCGCGCATGACGCATAATGATTACGACCGTGAGATCGCCCTGGTCGTCGAAGGCGAAGAGGACGGAAAAAAGGCTATCCTCGGTGTGGCGCGGCTGAGCAAACTACACGGCACCGATGAAGAAGCACGTTTCACCATGTTGATCAGCGACGCATACCAGGACCGGGGATTGGGCAGGGAACTGCTAGAGCGAATCCTGCGCATTGGCCGAGATGAAAAGATCAAGCGCGTCCTGGCCTTGATGTCGCCCGAGAATGAAGCCATGAAAAAGCTATGTCGCGCGGCGGGATTCACCTCATTCGAAATCGACCCACAGAACGGCATGCTCAAGGCACATATCGAGCTATAGGAATTGAGAGAATTTATTAGCCTCTATTGCATTCCCTGATCCATCCTCGCACGGCGCTCACACCTGGCGGGGCATGCCGTCACCTTCTGGCGAAGCCCCTGGTTCGGATCATGGGGCGTAATTAGGGGAAATAATCCCACTGCGATCAAATGTCAATGTCACACTGTTCCAGGTCGATCCGAGATTTCTGAGTGCAACCATCGCAGACGAAGTCGATAATACTTGTTCCATGCTCGCGGACTATCAGAAGTTTGGAGTTAAATTATGGGACAGATTTAATGCCAGCCATGTGAAGATGTATTTATCGACTACTGAAATTGAAAGATTCCTCTGCATCTCGACTTTTAAAGACATACGTGCCACTATCTTGACAATAGGTTGTTATGTATAAGAGAGGAAAATTCCATGAATTCGAATATTGAGGAAGAACGCAAGCTCATGGTGCAATTACTCGATGTGACACGGCGAAAGACACAATTGGCGCTCTCTGGCATCGATCCAGAACGTGTTGCCTACAACGACAACTCGACATGGCACGTCCGGGATGTAGTAGGACATCTTGGTGTTTGGAATGGCGAAGCGGCACATTCGCTACGAGCGCATGCCGAGGGCTGCGAGTACTACTGCATCGCAGAGGAGAAATATGATGAGTACAATGGCTTAGCCATCGATACGCGGCGCAATTGGAATATCGAGCAGGTTTGGGCAGAGTATGAGGCATCATGCGACCAACTCAAGTTGCTCGTGGTGACAATGCCAGCCGAAAAATGGAATATTGAGATGTTGTATCCTTGGAATGAGAGGGGTACTATCCAGAACTTGATCGAAGTGATGATGAAGCATGATGTCGAGCATCGGGAGATCATCTTGGCGGGCTAACAAAGCCTGCATTGGACAGGTGGCAGCCACAGCGCCCCTGCGCTGGGGTGAGCGATGGTCGCAGCGGACAGCGGCTGCGCTGCTGAGCTAAACCATCAGAAGTTGCTATTCGTAAAGATATCGATACGATAAGGAATCTGACGCATTGAGTCCATCGAAGCAAAGTTGCAAATATTACTTGAATCTGACTTCATAATTAATTGTTTGCCAATGGAAAAATGAGCAATCCGACAAAAAATCTATTGTATATAAAAAAACTGCCATCATTTCAGGAGAAATTAAACCGGGTGAAATTTTGAATGAAGGCGAACTTGCCAATAAGTACCACATTGGTAAAACTCCTACAACGAGAGGCTTTAATTGTCTTAACCCACGATAAACTCTTAGAAGCCTTACCTCGAATTGGGTATATCGTGACTAAAATAACGACGAGAGATGTTTTGGAGGTTTTTCATCTTCGGATTCTCTTAGAGGTTGAGGCCATCGGTCTTGCAGTTGAGAAGATTACCAACAAAGAGATTGCTGAACTAATAAGTAACAATAGAAAGGAGGTGGAGTTATCAAAAAACCCGTCTGTAGACGATAAACAATTTCATGCTTATCTACTAAACTGCTCCTTTCATACCGAGCCTTTTTTGTTAGCAAAATGTGACCCCTGGTAACACGGATGTATGTATGGGGCCATCCTCTTGCATAAAATCCAGATTTGGTCTATGCTTATTCTTGTCAACGATACTCTCTCAGAATTGAAAGGAGGCCAGACCTAGATAACATACTAGATTCAATCAGATACAGAGCCTTCAGATTTATTTTCATCACGAGGAGAGGATCATGAAAAAGATAACTGTTTTGATTAGTCTAATCGTCATGGTTGTCATTGTGTTGACTGCTTGCGGAAGTCAGGCTTCTGCACCCAAGGATTTGCTCGCCCAAATTAAATCACGGGGATACGTAATCGTATCAACCGACCCGAACTACGCACCCCAATCATTCCTCAATACCCAAGGCAAACGACCTTCAACCACAAAATGCCCATCGGACACGCTGACCACTGCTGAGATGCAAGGCTTTGACGTGGATGTGGCTGCCGAGATCGGCAAGCGCTTGGGTGTGGAGACCTGCTTTGCCACTCCGAGCTGGGACATGATCACCGCCGGGAGCTGGGCGAACAAATGGGATGTCAGCGTCGGTTCGATGACGATCACCAGTACGCGAGCCAAGGTGCTAACCTTCACTGTCCCCTATTATTATTATTATGCAGTGATCGCCGTCAAACAGGACAGCGGGATCAACACGCTCGCCGACCTTTCCGGTAAATCGTTGTGCGTAGCTGCATCGACTACCTATGAATCCTGGCTGACCGGGCAGGGTTTCGACCTACCTGCAGCGGATGTCTTCGTCCAACCCCCCGCCAATATAAAGGAAGTGCCGCTGGACACCGATCAGGAATGCGCCCAGTCCATCAACGCTGGCCGAAATGACTTCGTCGGATATGTCACCGCCAACACCGTGGTAGATGCAAACATCGCGGCGGGCTTCCCCGTCGTTCAACTGGGTGGCCCGATTTACCGGGAAAGCCTGGCAGCCGCGGTTGACAAGTCTTCCAGCCTGCCGATCGATTCCTTCGTCTCTGCGCTAAACACGGCCATCACCGCCATGCACAGCGACGGAACCTTGAGCAATCTTTCGATGAAATGGTATCAAGTCGACATGACCCAGGCGCCCAAGTAACCAGACTCTTTTTGATATGGAAGCGACATTCTGTCGCTTCCATGCTTTTTCCCCAATTGAAGGTGAGACGATGTCTGCTCCAAGTTCCACGATGGCCGCGCCCAAATCCCAGGCCGATCTGATCTACGAGTTGCAGGTGAGGGCAAAACGCCGCTTCAATCTCGGCGTCGTCATTTCTTGGATCGTCATACTGGCTATTCTGGTCTTCCTGTTCAGCAGCGTGAAGATCCACCTGGATGGTTTTACCATCAAAACGATCCATCTCGATAGAGCCTTTATCCAGGAAAATATCCCCTTCATCGCCAGCGGCGTCTGGATCACCATCGGTATTTCAGCCCTTTCGATCCTCCTCGCGACCATTTTAGCCCTTCTGGCTGCACTCGGCAGGCTCTCGAAATTTCCACCGTTCTATGCCATATGCACTTTCTATGTGTCCCTGATTCGCGGAACGCCCCTGTACCTGCAAATATTCTTCTTTTTCCTTGCGCTCCCCCAGGTTGGGATTATCTTGCCTGGCCTGTGGGCTGGCGTGCTTGCGCTTGGATTGAACTATGGTGCCTATATGAGTGAGATCTTCCGGGCTGGACTCAGCTCGGTTGGCAAGGGCCAGCGTGAGGCCGCTCTGGCGATCGGTATGACACCCGGTCAGACCATGAGCCGGATCGTAATCCCTCAGGCGCTGCGTTTTGCCATTCCCCCGACAGGCAACGAGTTCATTGCCATGCTGAAGGACTCGGCCCTGGTATCAGCCACCGGCTTTGTTCACGAGCTCATGTGGCGGGCGACAAAAGTCGGGCGAGCCCAGTTCCACAACCTGGAAGCATTGATCACGGCCGCGGTCTTTTACTGGGTCATGACTCTGGTCTTCTCATATTTCCAGGGTCGCCTGGAAGCGCGTATGTCACGCGGTGAGAGGTAAGGTATGCTGCCGATCATTAAAATCACCAATCTTGATAAATTCTTTGGACGGCTTCAGGTCCTTAAGAAAATATCTCTCGAAATTTACCCTCAAGAAGTCGTCTGCATCATCGGACGCAGCGGCGCCGGGAAGAGCACCCTGCTGCGCTGTATCAATTATCTGGAAGAGCCATCTTGTGGGGATATTGAAGTGGATGGAGTCTGTATTTCCGCCGGTAAAAAAGGGAAAGAACTGCGCGAGTTGATCCACGAGATCCGCCTGCGCAGCGGGATGGTCTTTCAGGAATTTAACCTCTTTCCCCATATGACCGTCCTGGAAAATGTCATGGAAGGCCCGGTGACGGTCAAGAAGATGGATAAAGCCAGTGCGGTCAAGATCGCTGAAATGAATCTTGAGCGCGTCGGCATGATTATCAAGAAGGATGAATATCCCAATCGGATATCCGGCGGCCAGAAGCAGCGAGTGGCCATCGCCCGCGCCTTGGCGATGGAGCCGAAGGTGATGCTCTTCGATGAACCCACCTCTGCCCTCGATCCGGAATTGATCGGCGAAGTCCTCACCGTGATGAAATCCCTCGCCAGAGAAGGAACGACCATGCTGGTCGTCACTCATGAGATAGAATTCGCCTGTGATGTGGCCAATCGCGTCATTGTGATACACGATGGTGAACTGGTCGAGCAAGGAGCGCCTGCCGATTTGTTAAATCATCCACAGAATGTGCATACGCAGGTTTTGCTCGAACGATATCGCGCGGGGAAGTCCCCCCAAGTCGAAGCATAATTCCACTGTATAAGATTTACATACTGCTATCTCAGCGCATATTATCACTGAGCTTTGTATTAATCGAACACCGAAAGTAGCATTCGAATCTGGATACCTTGACTCAGAAGAAAAAGGGCCTTTTCTTTTGAGTAATCAGGCTTGGCTTGCTAAACCACCTGCCAATTCCCCTCCATCAATTACGAAATGTTGACCTGTTATCCAAGAAGCATCATCTGAGGAAAGAAAAGCGAAAAGTGCAGCGACATCTTCAGGAAGACCCAATCTCTTCATGGGAAGTTTTTCATAAAAAGCTCGTTGCATTTCTTCAGTATATTCTGCTTCTTGCATAGGTGTCATAATAAATCCCGGGCATACAGCATTTACACGAATTGTAGGTCCTAACTCCAAAGCCATGGATCGAGTAAGTTCAATGACACCGGCTTTTGATGCATTGTAATCACCATAATAGTGATAACCTACCAAACCATTTGTTGACCCCATATTTATGATTACACCTCCACCAGAGGATAACATTAGTTTGGCAGCTCTTTGAGCAACAAAAAACACGCCAGTCAAATTGATTTGGATTAGCTTTTCCCATTCCTGCACAGAAATGTCAACAAAATTATGTCGATAACTTATACCAGCATTGTTTATTAGAATGTCCAGACCACCCACTGCATCAATTAGTTTATTGAATGCTAAATCTAGTGATGATTGTGAAGTCACATCAGCTCTGATGCATTTTACTAATGATGGGAGTTTCTTTTCAATCCTTTGACAGGCATTTTCATCTATATCAAATATTACAACTCGAGCATCTTCTTCGATAAAGCGAATCGCTGTAGCCGTTCCAATCCCTCCCGCTCCCCCAGTTATTAGGACACGTTTACCATTTAGACCTTTCATAAAATCCTTCCTTTATTTAAGAGAAAATTTTATTTATTTGTAGTCAGGCGATCCATCATTAATTTATTTCCGTTTTAAATACCAAGAGGCCAACTGTTTTGAGGGCAACATTTTCGAATGCACTTAATCTATATTTTTAGAATTTCCAAGATAAGAATTGATCACTGCTGAATTATATCGAACATCATTTGGTAACCCTTCGGCGATTGTTTTTCCTTCATCCAGAATATGGACACTATCGCAAAGGCGCATAATCAACCGCAGGTCATGATCAATAATTAATATTCCACATCCAAGTTCTGTATCTTCACGGATTCCATTAACTACTTTTAATAGGTCGTTGGATTCTTCATTATTTAAACCTGCCGCTGGTTCATCCAATAGCAAGAAATTCCGGGCGATATTATGGTGAGGTGGGATAACATATTATAAACCTAATACTAAAATTTTATGTTTCTGTCAATTGGGGATTTTAAGGTGTCGCGGTTTTATCATTGTCGAATGAGTAAGGACAAAGATCTGCCGATATTATTATTGAAATATCGTCTATCCGAAGTTAAGTAAAGATACTTCCAACTTGCTGACCTGCGCCTCAGCCTGTGCGTTGGTCGCATCCACTGCCAGGTGCTCGCTGATGGAGCCCATTCCCAGTTCCTCGCAGGCTTTCCCCTTGGATGAAACATAAAGTTTACAATAAGCTCAAACACAACCTACATGTTTTGCTGAGAAAATCAGTTACTAATTTATATGGCGAGAAAATATGCTATCTTGTTGGAAAGAAACGAGCCACCTTTCCCGAGTGTTTTTCTGGTGCAATTTGGGTGCAAATAGGTTGGATACTACAGAAACTATATCCTTTGTTGACACCCATTCTACCTACTTCCCACTATACAACCTTCAATAAATTAAAATTCAGCCCAGTTTATCGGTATATTTTTACCACCGCTCTTGCATAAAATCCAGATTTGGTCTATGCTTAATCTTGTCAACGATACTCTCTCAGAATTGAAAGGAGGCCAGACCTAGATAACATACTAGATTCAATCAGATACAGAGACTTCCAATTTATTATCATCACGAGTGTTGTTTTGCCCTCCGTGCTGCTAGACCACCAATCCTTGACAACAGTTCAACTACCACTTATCAGTCTGTAAATAATTCTCTCATGATATCCAGTAATCACCTTAATGTATCCAGCTAGCAGATGATCGAGTTCGTAATCGCCAGTATCCACTAGGAGTGGACGCCCCAACAGTGCGGCGATTTTGGACGCAAGACAAATGACTAGGATATTCTCGTCTCTCACTCGGCGAATCACATCGGGACTTATCTGCTGGTTGCCACGCCCGAACAGGAATCCCTGCCCACCTGTGGGTGTGATGATTAAACCCAGCGGACGGTGTTCCAGCATTTCAAGGATCTGCCGTTCACCGACATCAGCCGCAAGAAGTTCGTTGTGGGTAATGATATCTACGCCGACAAGGGTCTTGGGTAAACCAATCTGTTCAGCAACGGTGCGTGTGGTGGTGCCCGGTCCTAAAATGTAAGCTAAATCCGGTTTCATCTGTTCGATTACATCTGTTGCAATTCCTTGCATTTGAACCGCTGAACTAGCCGGAGAGGGGATTTTCTGATTCTGGATGACCTCACGCCGGTAGGGGATTTTCAAGTAGCCGTACAGGCGGGTAACGATCTGCCCCAACCGGTAAGCATCCTCATCTAGGTCTACGACTTCGGCCTCTTGTAGGCGGACACCCTTGCCCTGCAGGAATTCCGCTGCCAATTCTCCGGCGCTTCGTGGTGTGGTGGCGAAGACCGCCGATTGGATTTTGACGCCGGCGGGAATGCCCAGCACCGGGAAGTTATTGCCGATAGCGGTGTAAATATCGCGGGCTGTCCCATCTCCACCGGAAAACAGAATTAGATCGACTCCAGCCTCCTGCATGGTTCGGGCTGAGCAACGGGTATCTTCAGGGGTGGTTTCGTCCCCACCTTCTCCTCTACCAATTGGAAAAGGGGCAAGAGACTTGTTTGTCAGACCAGAGGTCTGAATGACCTGCGGGTTAAATCCACAGCTGCGCGCGACCGTTTCTCCCATCTCTTTAGGAGGAACCAGTAATTTGATGTTTTCTGATAGTGGAAGAAGGAGCTCCAATGCAGAGGCAGCTCGTTCACCGGCCAGCGGCACTGCGCCCAGCATTCGGGCGCGTTGTTGAATATCAAGACTATCGCTGCCTTTCAGCCCCACCCGTCCGCCGATCCCGGCGATGGGGTTGACAATCAATCCCAATCGCTTGTGCTCCATTCGTCACACTTATTTCTTTCCTGTCTTACGCCGGTATGCCCGCCAGGTAACGGCCCACTCATCGGGATTATCGAAAGGCTCTTGTTGGGTTTGATGGACAGTGCAGTTATGCGGAGCAGTCTTGATGATCTCAGGGTTGGTGTAGGCTTCGACGGAGATCTGATTGAGCACGGCGACGTACTCATCTAAATCTGCTTTGGAGTACGACTCGGTTGGTTCAAGGGTCATTGGCTCGGGGACGACAAATGGATGGTGGCTGGTCCAGTAATGCATGCCAAAGTCGGTCACGCGGATTTCGATCTCCTCCGAGTGGACGCCAGTCTCTTGGGTCAATTGCTCCCAACTGTAACGCACCTGCTCGACGCGTCGTTTGCCCTTGGCATAAGGAGCGCTGACGCCGCGGATCTCGAGTACTTTCTTCAATAAATAATTGTTGTTGAGCACGGCAATTTCAGCCACTTCTCGTAAACCGTCTGCACCCAGGCTCATAATCCATGCATATGATCTTAGGATATTAGCTGTCACACCATAGAACGGGCGTATCTTGCCGATGCTCTTGGGGCGGTTGTAATCCAGGTAATATTTCTGACCGTCGAACTCTGTGGTGGGAACGGGCAGGAATGGGATTAGTTTTTCTGTCACCCCGCTGGCGCCGGCTCCTGGACCACCGCAACCATGCGGTGTCGAGAATGTCTTGTGGAGGTTGAAATGACACAGGTCAAACCCAGCCTCGCGAGCCCGCGTTATTCCAAGGATGCCGTTGGCATTTGCTTGGTCATAAGAACATATTCCCCCCGCTTCGTGGACAATACGCGTGAATTCTGCAATCTTGGGGTTAAATATTCCGGTGTCTTCAGGGTTGGTTATCAACAGGCTAGCAGTCCTTTCTGAGACAGCCGCTTTAAGTGCCTCGAGGTCTGGATACCCTTCTGAATCAGGATAAAGCGTGATGACTTTATATCCGGCTACCTTGGCTGCTGCAGCATTCGAGGGGTGTGAGAAGATGGTCGTGATGACTTCATCGCGCTGTTTGCCTTCGCCGCGGGAGGCGTGGTGGGCTCGCATCATGCAAATATTTGCATAGATCGCTGCCCCCCCTGCCCCCGGTTGTAACGAAAAGCGGTCCATACCGGAGATTTCCTTAAGCATCCCCTCCAAGCGGTACATTACCTCCAGGATTCCCTGCACAGTGGAAAAGTCCTGCAGAGGATGAAGCTCGGTCAATTTGTGTGTGTGCGCCAACTGGTCGTTGATCTTGGGGCTATATTTCATCGTGCATGTACCTTGCCCAATGTCGATGTTCAAGTCCACACCCAGGTTTTCCTGCGAGATGCGATCATAGTGACGCAAAACGTGGACCTGTGACATCTCAGGTAGAGCGGGTGGGACAGTGCGCCGTAGCTGGTCTGGTAGCATCTGAGCCGGGTTGCCTACCTCCTGCTCGATCTCTGTCTCAACCGGCGGCAACAGAACACCGCGCTGGCCTGGCTGGCTTAGTTCGAAGATGACCGGCTCATCCCAACTTGCTTGGTGGTATCGGCGCGGGGATGGTTTTGGGTTAATTGGTTTCATTTCACCACCTCCTTCAGGATGCTGACCAGGCGATCAATATCATCCTGTGAATGAATTTCACTGACGCAGAAAAGAATGCTCTGACCCAGGGCAGGGAACTCATCCGATAGGTCCTTGCCGCCGAAGATATCCCGGTCCAATAGGGCCTGATTGACTTCTACCGCCGTCTTACCCCCCTTGTCGAAATTGACGACAAACTCATTGAAGTGTGGCGTATTGTTAAAAGTAACCTTCAGATTGGGAATAGCAGCAATCTTTTTCATGGCGTAACAGCAGCGCTGCATGATGCTCTCGCCGATCTCCACCATACCCTGCGGTCCCATCAGAGCCAGGTAGACACCGGCAGTGATGCCCCATAATGCTGCGGCAGTACCGACCCATTCTTTACCTTCTTCTCTCAACGCGAAGGAAGTGCGCTCGTAGGCCACGTCACCGAAGCCGTACTCGCCTTCCATGATGGTCGGTGCGACACCAAACAGCCGAGAAGGGAATTCCATCACGGTTTTGACATCGTCATTAGAAGCTATAAAGCCACCGTTCCCTCCACCGTATTGCATATGGACGCCCAAGGTCTGGATATCCCCGCAGACAATGTCAGCACCGTATTCGACTGGGGGCCGGATCACGCCCAGTGAGATTGGATCCACGCTGACGACGCTGAGTGCCCCCGCGTTGTGGGCTAAAGCGCTGATCTTATCGGCTTGGGTTTCGAGCAGGCCCAGATAGCTGGGGTTCTCAAAGTAGACGGCTGCGATTTGTTCGCTTAGAAGAGTCTTCAGGACAGCTAGGTCAAGCAAGCCGCTCTTGGGGTTAAAAGGGATGCGTTCGATAGCGATATCAGGTTCGAGGTATTCTTTCACCTTTGAAAGCTTGTCAGCACAAATATTCACCGGGACCAAGACGATTGACCGCCCGGTGATGCGTGCCGCCATGCGTAAGGCTGTTGCCGAAGCTTGGAAGCCATCATAATTTGGTACGTTAACCACATCCATGTTGAGTAGTTCAGCCATCATGCTTTCGTACTCGAACAAAGCTTGGAAGCGTCCGTGATCCTCGTACGGGTCGCCGGCATATGCAGTGAGGAACTCGCCGCGGGAGTTGATCTCGTCGCACACAGCTGGCACCTGGTGCTGATAACAGCCTGCGCCAAGAAAACTGAGCGTTTCGCGGGTAGAACGATTCTTGTTGAGCAAACCATCCACATGACGGATCAACTCAGCCTCTGAGTGGAGTCGGTCTGGCAAGTTGAGTTTACCCTTGAAACGCAAGTCGGCAGGAATGTCCGCATACAATTCGTCCATGCTCAACGCACCGACTGTCCGTAGCATCTCCGCTTTCACGTCTGGTACAGAATTAGGGATGTAGGGGTAGACAGGTTTTTTAGTATTCATGCTCGTTCCTTTCGTTTATAGAGAGAAAACGCCCTTGCTTAAATTCAATAACTGATATATTATAAGGACTATCAATAGAATGTCAAGAACAAAGTGAAAGGAATATAAGCATGATTGCAGTACCGTCTAAAAAAGATATAGTCTATGAACGCATCCGCCAAGCGATCATCACGGGTGTACTGAAACCTGGGGAAATCTTGAACGAAGCAGAAATTGCTGCAAAATTTGAATCGGGCAAAACTCCCGCTCGTGAGGCACTATTGTTGCTCACACATGCGGGCTATCTGGATTCCCTGCCCCGCGTCGGCTATATGGTCACCAAACCAACTTTGCAAGATATCCTGGAGACCTTCCATTTACGAATCATCCT
>JBGPQK010000002.1:0-107165 GCA_041489005.1 Anaerolineae bacterium | reverse complement strand
TTGTTCATGATTTAGAGACAATGCGAAGATGTACAATTATCTGTCAGGAGACAATTATGCCCATCTTTACACCAGGCCGTCGTTGGCAGCCACCCTATATGCCCTTCAAGCGGGAACCAATTGCTCGCCGACTGTTGATTTCAGCAGAAAGAATAATAAAAGGCCCTTTATGGGGTTGTCGCATGTGTGGAAACTGTCTCTTACAGGAGACGGCCTTCATCTGCCCGATGGAATGCCCCAAGGGTCTACGCAACGGGCCTTGTGGCGGGTCCACACGCGATGCTTGTTATGTGGATAAGACCCGGCCATGCGTTTGGTACAAAATTTATGATCGTTCACTTCAAATGGGCCGTCAGGAAATGCTGATGGAAGTCCTACCACCCCTGGACTGGGAGAAAGTCGGTTCCGAGACCTGGGGAGATGTGGGGGGACAAATCAAACGGATGGGCATAGGGAAGGTTGCGAGGGGATTGTTATTTAGTTCAGCGCAAGAACGCTCCAAGACCTGGGATGGGATCTTCCGCCCAGTCCGCCAGCCAGAGTGGTGGCAGGGGGACGCCGATTATCACCAGCCGAAAAATACTGAATCTGTCTCGGAACTGGAGCGCAGACTGAAGGCGGGAGAATTTGTAGTAGCTTGCGAGATTGCCCCGCCTTTATCTGCTTCGACAAACAAGCTGACCAGCAACATTGACCTGGTCAAAGCATATGTTACCGCCATTAATTTTACCGATAATGCTTCTGCCACCCCGCGCATGAGTTCCTGGGCGTGCAGCAAGATTGCCATAGAACGGGGCGCAGAACCGGTAATGCAGATCGCCGCCCGTGATCGCACGCGCGCCGGGTTACAGGGAGAAATCCTGGGTGCTTCTGCTCTAGGTGTGCGCAATGTACTCTGTGTGACCGGTGACAGTCCGGTACTGGCACCCCAGCCGCGTGGTCGCATGGATATTAATGACCTGGATGCCATCCAGATGCTTTGGATCCTGCGGCGTATGCGAGATGAAGGCCGTTATTTGGATGGGCGCGAGATCAAGTTCCCTCCAAAGTTTTTCTTAGGCGCGGCAGCTTCGCCGTTTGCGTCCACCCCCAAGTTCCAAGCATTGCGCGAGCATAAAAAGGTCAATGCTGGGGCGCAATTCTTCCAGACCAACCTGGTCTACGATATTGAGCGCATGGAAATCTGGCTCAATGAACTTGCCAAACAAAACATCCTTAATAAAGTCTACATCATGGTGGGTATCACGCCGCTCAAGAGCCTGAAGATGGCCCGTTATATGACCGAGGTGCCGGGCGTATGGGTTCCGGAACCAATCCTTAAACGCATGGAAGCTGCTGATTCGGCCGGGAACGCACAGGAAGAGGGCGTGCAGATTGCGCTGGAACTGGCTCGTAAGATCAAGGGTTACGATAAGCAGGGTATCCACGGCCTGCACATCATGCCGGTTGGCTGGGAAGATATCATTCCACGCATCGTTACTGATGCAGGATTATTGCCCCTGAGACAACAGAACGCCTGAGGCGAGTATAATCCAGCAATGCTCACCATTGCCATTCTCGCTGGTGGTAAGTCACAACGTATGGGTCAGGACAAGGCTATTATGCCCTTTCGGGGTGAGGCGCTTGTTCGAAATGTATTGGACAAGTTAGCGGGACTGAAAGGGGAGGTGATTGTCATTGCCCCCAGATCTCAAGAATACCTTGGACTTGGCATAAGAATCACACCGGACCTGTTACCCGGGCGTGGCCCATTGGGAGGTCTCTACACCGCTCTTTTTGCCGCATCCCATCCAGCAGTAGCTTGCGTAGCCTGCGATATGCCTTTTGTCAACGCGGATTTACTTGCATATCAACGCGATCTCCTTATATCCGACGATGTGGACGTGGTTGTACCCTCCACGAAGAGAGGCGTTGAACCTTTGCATGCCATTTATCGCCGGGAGACCTGTCTGCCAGCCGTGAGGGAAGCTCTGGGAACTGGAGAGCAACGCCTGATCTCCTGGTTTCCGCGTGTCAAGGTGCGGATCCTGACACAGGAAGAAAGCAACGCTTTCGACCCTCGTGGTCTGATGTTCTTGAATATTAACACTCCCGAAGAACTCGCCCGGGCCGAAGAATTAGCAACAAAGAATATTCCTCCGCCATCACATTAGTATATTTGAAATTAGATACAATTCCCGCTTTTACAGGTGAGAAATGGTGAACGAACCCACAATCCCAGTCGATATCCGGAAATGTTCAAATGGCGTCTGGAGCACAGAACATGGCAGTGCCCCCACCGAAATGCCAGTACTGTTGACGGTTAACGGTGAACCCTGGTTGGAATTCATGTGTACTCCGGAATATCTCGAAGCATTAGCGGTTGGATTTCTATTTAACGAGGGGTTGATTGAGAAGCCAACCGATGTTGCGCAATTACATGTTTGCCTGGAGGGGGATAATGTGGATGTGTGGACCGTCCACGCGATTGAGAAACCTGTCCACTGGCGGAGGACATCTGGGTGCGCCGGTGGCTTGAGTGCCACTGGAATTGGTTTGGAAATCCATGATCCTGAATTTCGTGCCCCTCGACTTAGTTTGGCAGCCCATTTTGCCGATGTAACCCTCACTGCTTCCCAAATCAATGAAATGGTGTTTAGATTGTTTCGGGCCCAAAGGCTGCATCGCCAGTCCGGAGGTATTCATGCGTCTGCGCTGAGCGACGGACGGACTCTCCTGCTATCTTGTGAGGACATCGGGCGACATAACACACTTGACAAATTAGCCGGGCGGGTTTTGATGGAAGATATTACCGAGCCCCGACGAGCAATCCTGACCACTGGACGGATCAGCTCGGAAATGTTGCAGAAAGCGGCGCGAATGGGGATACCAATCGTAATTTCCTATACCGCCCCTACATCTTTGGCAGTGCAATTGGCAGATAAATGGGGTTTGACATTAATCGGATACGCTCATGGAGAGCGTTTCAAGATCTATGCACACCCAGAACGGATAGAACCGCTTTGAAGAAGGCGATCAGATGACTAATAAAATGATCAAATTCAAACCTGTCTCTCAAAAGATCGAGGCGCTTGTCCGAGACCATGGCGGGCAGCCTCAGGATATCCTGGCAATGCTATTCAAATTGCAGACTGAGCATGGTTTATTGACGCGAGAGATGCTGGATGATGTGGCATATTTACTTGATTTGCCGGCTGCCCGAGTTTATGGAATCGCCTCATTTTATTCAATGCTGGAGGTGGCCGAAACTGCACCGTCTTCTTTGATGACAAGAATACGGGTTTGCGATGGACCAGTTTGCTGGTTGTGTGGTGGAAACGCCACGTCCTTCCGCGACGCTTCACGAGCAGAGCATCCAGACTGGAAGGTCGAGAGAACGAGCTGCCTTGGTTTGTGTGATCGGGCTCCGGCGATGCTTATTGGAGAAGAACAGGCTGGTCCGATCTTTGCTCAGGATGTCAGCATAATTTCCGCTGGCAAAATTGGTAAACCCGTTGATTACAGTCTGCCGCGGCAGGGGGAGGTGCGTGTCATGCTGGCACACGCAGGGAAAGTTGACCCTGACTCCCTTGAATCGGCCTTATCGGCGGGTGCATATCAAGCGCTGCAGGCTGCATTGAAACGCACTCCCGAAGAAGTAATCACGGAAGTGGAAAATTCCAACCTGAATGGACGCGGCGGGGCAGGGTTTCCGGTAGGGAGAAAATGGCGTTTCGTCGCCGCTGCCACCCGAACTCCCAAATTTGTTGTTTGTAATGCCGACGAATCCGAACCGTTGATCTTCAAGGATCGAGTCCTGATCGATACGAATCCGCACCAAATTCTGGAAGGAATGGCGATTGCTGCCTATGCAGTAGGAGCAGTTAGCGGGTATATATATATCCGCGGCGAATATAGTAACCAGGCTAAGCGGCTGGAGCGCGCAATCGAACAGGCTGAAAGATCCGGGTGGTTGGGCGAGAATATTGCAAACAGTGGATTTTCGTTCCAAATCCATTTACATCGAGGCGCGGGGGCTTATATTTGCGGAGAGGAAACCGCGTTGCTCGAATCGCTTGAAGGAAAGCGCGGCGAGCCGCGCGTTCGACCGCCTTATCCACCCACATCTGGATACCGAAGCCTTCCCACGCTGATCAATAACGTAGAGAGTTTAGCTGCGGTACCGCACATTCTTCTGCGCGGGGCTGACTGGTACAAGAATTTGAGCGACAATCCCGCAGGTGGGACAAAACTTTATATGTTATTGGGCCATATTAACCGTCCGGGGCTGTTCGAAGCGCCGATTGGTCTGACACTGCGTCAGATGATTGATGGTTTCGGTGGTGGATTGCGCAACGGTTCGAAATTCCATTTTGTATTATGTGGCGGTGCCGCTGGGACGATTGTTGACGAAAGCATGCTGGATACACCTATCGATTATTCTTCGTCAGGCAAGGGAATTTCGCTCGGAGCAGGGGCATTCCTCGTGTGCGATGAACGGGTTTCACCAGTGGCCATGTTGCGCGAACTTATGAATTTTTTTGCCGTCGAATCGTGTGGAAAATGCACTCCTTGCCGCGAAGGGACGCGCCGAGCATATAAGGTGCTTGTTCGCTTGGCAGAGGGTGGAGGCCAGCAGAACGACCTGGAAGAATTGACTCAACTTGCATCCGTTATGCAAACGGCTTCGTTTTGCGGGTTGGGGCAGTCTGTTTACCTGCCCATCACATCCGCGTTAAGACACTTTAATAATGAGTTCGCAGCTGGGATCAGGAGTTGACGTTATGCCAGTCCATTTGACCATCAATGGTAAAACCATTCAGGCTCATGAGGGCCAGACTGTACTGGAGGCGGCTAGCGTATATGGCATAGTCATCCCCACTTTGTGCTACCACAAGGATCTTTCCCCGGTCGGATCGTGCCGTTTGTGCATTGTGGAGGTGGAAAAATTGCGCGGCCAGGTGGCTGCATGTAATTTGCCCGTTGCAGAAGGGCTGGTTGTATACACCGAGACATCTACGCTGGTGCAGTCGCGACAAACAGTACTCTCCCTGCTCTTGCAAAATTACACTGATGGCGGTTACGCGTCACAGGATAGGCATCCCACCGAATTCGAACACTGGGTGCGTTACTATGATGCCCACTTGCCAGATGGACAAACCCCCGCTCCTCGCTATTCTGAAGAAGATCCTAATCCGTTCATCTGGGTGGACTTCAATAAGTGTATCCTCTGCACGCGCTGTGTTCGTGCCTGTGAGGAGATACAGGGCCGCTTTGTCTGGGGAGTAGGCGAGCGGGGAAGCTCTACCCGGATCATCGCAGGGACTGATACTACAATGCTCGAAGCACGCTGCGAGTCCTGCGGTGCTTGCGCGGCCTATTGTCCAACTGGTGCATTGGATCATAAACTCTCCATTCATGAAGGTCAGGCAGATCGGAAGGTGACCACCACTTGCACTTATTGTGGGGTAGGTTGTCAGTTTGACCTGAATGTCAAAGGAGAAAAAGTCATCCGGGTCACCTCGAACCCGAATGCACCTGTCAACGGGATGCACCTGTGCGTCAAAGGGCGGTACGGTTATGACTTCATCCACCACCCGGACCGGTTGACTGGACCGCGTGTGCGGCGTTACCTCCTCGAAGGAAAAGAAAAAGTTCGCCACGGAACCGGATGGGATTGGGTCGAGACAAGTTGGAACACAGCCCTGGATATCACTGCCAAGAAATTGGCTGGAACGAGGGATCATTTTGGAAGCTCGAGCATCGGCATTCTGACTTCAGCCAAGTGCTTGAATGAAGAAAATTTCCTGATGAGTAAACTGGCGCGGCAGGTGCTGGGAACACATAACATCGACCACTGTGCCCGTCTCTGACACTCCTCCACGGTGGTCGGTCTGACCACCTCCTTCGGTTCTGGTGCCATGTCCAATTCTATGGACGATATTGCCGAAAAAGCCGCGGCTTTCTTTGTGATTGGATCCAATACTACTGAACAGCATCCAGTCTTTGGTTCGCGATTACGTCAAGCGGTGCTGCGGCGCGGCGCGAAATTAGTGATTGCGGACCCCAGACGGATAGACCTCGCAGATTTCGCAAAACCTGCCTACGGAGGTCTGTACCTTCGCCATCGCCCGGGGACAGATATTGTTCTCCTTAACGGTTTGATGCATATTATTTTGCATAATGGCTGGGAAGATAAGAACTTCATCGCAGGGAGGACTGAAGGCTATGAAGATTTCGTATCTACCATTTTAGACTATCCACCGGAAAAGGTTAGCGAAATAACCAGTGTGCCTCTCGATCAACTCTATCAAGCCGCAGAGATACTAGCATTGAACAAACCAATGGCGGTTATTTGGGCGATGGGGATTACGCAGCATATTGTAGGCGTGCGCAACGTGATGAGCCTGGCGAATCTCCAGATGTTACTCGGTAACATGGGCGTAGATGGCGGCGGTGTGAATCCTCTACGGGGTCAGAATAACGTTCAGGGAGCGTGCGATATGGGCGGTTTACCCAACGTTTATTCCGGCTACCAGAATGTAACCAGCGAAGAAGCCCGGCTTAAATTCGAAGCCGCATGGGGCGTCTCTTTGCCCGACAAGGTGGGTATGACCCTTACCGAGATGATCCCTGCCTGTGAGGACGGGCGGCTACGCGCCCTGTACATTCTGGGTGAGGATCCGGTCATGAGCGATCCGAACACAAACCACATCCGCCATTGTCTGGAACAATGTGAGTTCCTAGTCCTCCAAGAAATATTCCCATCGGAAACATCGGCATATGCTGATATCTTACTGCCGGGGGTCACGTTCGCGGAGAAGACCGGCACATTTACGAGTACTGAGCGGCGCATCCAGTTGTGCCGAAAGGCAATCGAACCACTGGCTGAGGCCAGAGTGGACTGGCAGATCACATCTGAGATTGCCAAGCGGATCATCGCTCTTGGAAAGCGGGATATAAAACCGGCTCCGCATTCTGGATGGGATTACAACGATACCGGAGAAATAATGTCGGAAATTTCAGCGGTTACGCCTTCGTATGCCGGGGTATCCCATGCCCGCTTGGAAGCAGGGGAGCGGTTGCAGTGGCCGGTAAACGGGCCGGACCACCCCGGAACGCCCGTTTTACATGTAGGACAGTTCACGCGGGGCAAAGGTAAATTCGCACCGATTGACCATATTCCACCTGCGGAGTTGCCCGACGATGAATTTCCCGTGCTGCTTTCCACAGGCCGCGTACTGTACCACTGGCACGGAGGACAGATGACCCGTCGCGCCAAAGGACTGATGAGCGTCTATGACCGGGCTCTGGTGGAGATCAATCCGGATGACGCCGCCCGGTGGAACGCGAAGGACGGCGCACGCCTGCGCGTGACTTCACGGCGCGGCAGTATCGAGGCGAACGCATGGATCACCGAACGTGTCCCTCCGGGAATGGTGTATGCAAATTTTCATTTCCCGGAATCATCTGTGAACGAGCTGACGCATGCATCCCTAGATCCTGTAGCCAAAATCCCGGAATATAAAATCAGCGCGGTGCGGGTGGAGGTAGTATAGGTTGTCATTATTTGATGAGATCCCTAGAGGAATGATAAAAAACCTCTTCCGGAGGGTTATGTGAATATTCTCAGTGTGACTTACTTTCTTAACGGCTTTTTGATGATCGCCATGCCGATTGGTTTGACCATCTATTTGACGCGCAAATTCAAACAAGGCTGGCGCTTGTTTTGGATCGGTGCAGCAACAATGGTTTTTTCGCAAGTATTGCATATTCCATTCAACGCCCTGGCGAACCCCGTTTTAAACCAATTCGGTTTTATTTCCCTGCCAATAGTTTTACAGAACGTTATCCTCTCTGCCTTCCTTGGTTTGAGTGCCGGATTGTTTGAAGAACTCTCCCGGTATGCCATGTATCGCTGGTGGGCAAAGGATGCCCGTTCCTGGGGGAAGGGATTACTCGCAGGGGCGGGTCACGGTGGCATTGAAGCGATCATCCTTGGTCTTCTAGTTCTATATGGATACATTCAGATGCTCATTGTGCGTGGAGCGGATATTTCGACCCTTGTGACCGCAGATAAAGTTGAATTGGCTAAAGCTCAAATCCAAGCGTATTGGTCTGCACCCTGGTACATGACTATGCTTGGCGCCCTTGAACGTCTGTTTACCATTCCGTTGCACCTTGCATGCTCAGTGCTTGTTTTGCAGGCATTCACACGCCATAAATTCTGGTGGGTGGGTTTGGCAATCTTTTTCCACGCCCTGGTAGATGGTGTGGCAGTTTTTGTGTCACAGAGGGGTTTTTCTGCGCTGGCCATAGAGGGAATAATCAGTGTTTTTGGGATTGCGAGTATCGTAATCGTTGTTGCACTGCGCCAACCCGAACCATACGGAGAACCGGTTCCTCCGAAAAATTCTCCCCCGGAATTCAAGCCTGAGCCGTTCAACGAGACGAGTGAAAACCTGGATAAGACGCGTTATCAATAATGAGGCACTATGATCCATACTGATAATTTGTCTAAGAAATTTGGTGCGATCCGGGCAGTGGAAAGTCTCAGCCTGGATATCGCTGAAGGAGAGGTGTTCGGCTTTCTCGGCCCGAATGGCGCCGGAAAGACGACCACTGTCCGCATGTTGACCAGCCTAATTGCTCCGACCGGAGGTTCAGCGACGGTGGCCGGATTCACAGTCGGCCGGCAGGATACCGACATCCGCCGCACCGTCGGCGTGCTGACTGAGACCCCGGGCATGTACGATAACCTTTCTGCTGAATACAACCTGCGTATCTTTGCAGAACTGTACGAGGTAAATGATGTGAAGGGGCAGATCGATAAATACCTTAAAATGCTCGGCCTTTACGAACGCCGTTTAGATGCGGCCGGGACATTCTCGAAGGGCATGAAACAGAAATTGGCGATTGCGCGGGCTTTACTGCACGAACCGCGCATCCTGTTCCTGGATGAGCCAACGGCAGGGCTGGACCCGGAGGCCTCACACCTGGTGCGCGAGTTCATTGCCGAACTCAAGAAGGAAGGACGGACCATTTTCCTATGCACCCACAACCTGGACGAAGCCGACCGACTGTGCGACCGCATTGGTGTGTTCAAGTCTCATCTTCTGGTGATGGATACTCCAGCAAACCTGCGTGCCTCAGTCTTCGGACGGAAGGTGGTCTTCCACCTCCGCCTGGCGGATGAAAATATTGCCTCTACCGTGCGTAAGCTGGCGTTCGCGCGAGAAGTAAAAGTTGTGGAGAATAAACTGGTGGTCACGCTCGACAACCCCGAGGTTCAAAACCCTGAGGTAGTGCGGGTGATGGTCAAAGCAGGGGCGGATGTCCAATTCGTTGGAGAACTGCGCCATTCGTTAGAGGAAGTTTATCTGCAATTAGTCAAGGGTACTTGAGGTGTTTATGAACAAGATAAGAACGATCGTCCGTAAGGAGTGGGCGGAAGTATTCAAGAACCGCATGGTAATTTTTACGGTGGCATTCCTACCGCTATTGATGACTGCCATCCCGCTGGGGATTATTTATGGGACACGCGGCACGGCAAGCGCAGCGACTGGAAGTAGCACTAACAACGGACTACCCTCCGAAATGACCCAGTCCATGTGCCCGAATGGATTGAGCGGTCAAGACTGTTTCCAGGTATTCCTGGTCAGCGAGTTCATGATGCTTTTCATGCTGGTACCTGTGGCAATCCCCGTTACCATCGCTGCATATTCCATCGTAGGTGAAAAGACTACCCGCAGCCTGGAACCGTTGCTGGCGACACCCATCACCACCGTGGAACTACTGATTGGAAAGTGTCTGGCAGCAGTCATCCCGGCGGTGCTGGCAACGTATGCAGCCTTTGGGATTTTTGCCTTCGGTTCCTGGATCATTGTGGAAAACAAGACGTTACTGATGGCATTGTTGGATGCTCGATGGCTGATTGCCATTTTCCTAGTTGGTCCTTTGCTAGCTCTAATGGCGGTAGCGCTTGCGTTGATGATTTCATCGCGGGTAAATGACCCGCGCATAGCGGAACAAGTTTCGATGGTCGTGATTGTACCTGTCCTGGCCGGGTTTTTTGGCCAAGTTGCAGGCCTGTTTGTACTGAATAAACAAATTATTTCGATTGTCGCCTTGGTGATGCTGGTGTTGGATGGTCTATTGCTTTATTTGACTACACATGTATTCCAACGCGAGCAAATTCTAACTCGATGGAAATAGAGAGGTAAAGTTGTGAAAATCATGCAAATTGCCCTCCTTTTGGCGGTCATTGCCAGCCTGCTGATTACCAGTTCGGTATTGGCCCAGACTGGACAGTTGACTATTAGGATGACACGCGATTGGGGCTATGGTGGTTTCAACGGCGATATCGAGGGTCTGTTCTCGATGCATGTGACTGGACCGGTAGATCTGGTACGGGTCGAGTTCTATATCGACAATACGAAGATTGGCGAAGTGACCCGGCCGCCCTTCAACCTGCAATTCAATACTGACGGTTATCAACACGGTAATCATCAATTATCCGCTATTGGATACTCCACCAGCGGACAGGAATACCGTTCGAATGTCATTTCTGCAAATTTTGTTCCGAAACAATCATCATTGAAGATTATCCTCCCAGTGCTGGGAGTGGTTGTAGTGGCGATTCTGCTCTCGACGCTTGTGCCGTTGCTTGCCGGTCGCAGCAAGAGTCTCAGCACTCCGTTGGGGGCGGAGCGGAGCTATGGCGTCGGCGGCGGCGGGATCTGTCCGAAGTGTCATCGGCCGTTTGCCTTGCCTCTATTTAGCGCACACCTAGGATTTTCCAAACTAGTACCCTGTCCATTCTGCAGAAAGTGGAGTTTGGTGCGGGTCATGTCTCTTAGCAAATTACGCGAGGCTGAAAAAGCTGAATTAGACTGGGGCAAGGCAGAGGTGGAGGAAGAAACGGAGGAGGAAAAATTCAATAAAGAGCTGGATGATTCCAAGTACCAAAGTCTTTAAAACATAACAACCATTAATTTAGCAGTAAAACCGTAAAACAGTTATATTGATAAAATGCGCATAGCCATTTATATAAACCATATCTATTGATTATTCAATAAATAATATTAGTTATTCGGCCGTTTGGTTGCACTTTGACTTTACTTGTGTAGTTGCGTTGCAGCGATGAATGATAAACCCTTTTCTGTCAGCGCCCAAGCGGACTTGTTGCAGGCATCCACTTTGTCCATGAAGTTCAATTGCATATTATCCCAGTCGCCAGACTCAATAACTTCCTTCTTATCGCGAAAGTAATCCAGAATGTCGGAGGGGTGGGCACGGGTCTGTTCTACTTCGACATCACCCCCTTCATGCTTGGCAGATATGTTTGCCACGTGGCCGGCGATCTCGATCAGTTCTAGGCGACGGTCGTAGGGCTGGATGACGATGCTTTTCCAGGTCTCGACGATGTGATGCTCAAAGCGAACGACGTCCTCGAAGCCAAGCGCCTTGCGGAACTGGGCAGTCAGTTCCATGGTCTGGTTGTTGATCGAGTTGGACCAGTTAAAGCCAATAAGTGGGGACGTCCCGTCGTCACGGCTGAAGAGTTTGGCGGCCAGCATGATCCACAGCGCATGGTAAGGGTTATCAGAGCCAAAGAATACCGAGATCTTAAATTGGATATCCACACCTAAGCGGTAGAGCAGGAAACCGAGCAGGATAGTCCCGGCATTAAAGTTTAGCACGTGCTGGACGCCGTAATTGGTATAGTAATATAGGAACTCATCCAACCACATCAGGGCATGCTCGTTAGGTTGGCCGATGCCCCCGAAATAACCAGTGATGGTAGCAGGTCCACCCAAGTGCGGGTTGGAGCCGTCGGTCCCCTTCGTGTCGAGGGTTTCAACGAATGATGAGCCCATGATGTCCAGCGCAGCGACGATGGCAGGCAGATCGCCGTCGGCCTCGGATTCTTTCATATTTCGGACTGCGATGAAGCGGCCGGGGACTAGATTGCGGTCCTTGATGGCGCGTTCACACATCGGACGGATCCAGGGGAAATATTGCAGCGCCGAGACTTCGAGAGTGACGGCGGACTCGTCAGCGAATTTTGTGCCCTTCGCCCGGTCGCCTAGGACCTGGTTCCGGTATTCCGCTACAGATGTGAAAGCGCCGCGGTCGCGTTGTTCCATCAGCCACTTCAAGTCTTTAACGTGACCGGGGGCGCGCTCGCTGACAATTTTCATAAGATGGTCGAGTTTGCGGGACTCGCGGTGTTTGCAGTTGATCTCATCCGGTTTACCATATTTGGCGACAACAGCCAGGAAGTCGTTCATTACTTTCTCGTCGGGGTCGAGCAGAACGGCGTTGATTGCGTCCAGGCGATCGGTGGGGATAGCGAGCAGAGAACGCAGATCTTTTCTCATATTACTCCTCGTTGGTTGGAGCACAGCGTGGCTGTGCTCGACAAAATTAATCCAACATCTTCTTCAGATCATCAAATTCTTCATCCGGCATCCCGAACCAGTTTTCCGATTGAGGGAATTGCTTGCTGATTACCTCGTCGTGATAGCCTTTCAGCCCGTTGAGAATAACCTCCCCAGCGTTACCGTAGACCTTGGCCATTTTCGGTTTGAATTTGGGGTACAAACCAAACATATCGTGGTAGATGAGCAGCTGACCGTGAGCGTCTGGGCCGGAACCGAGCGACATGATGATACAGCCCTCGGCACGCTCGGTGATGAGCTTGCATAGTCGATCGGGGACCATTTCGAGAAGGATGGAAAATGCCCCGGCCTTTTCGAGTGATTTGGCGTCGTCGAGGATTTTCTTGGCAAGCATGGCGGATTTGCCTTGCACGCGGAAGCCGCCCAAAGCACTGACGGATTGTGGCGTCAGTCCGAGGTGGCCAATTGCCGGGATACCTGCGTCCACGATACCTTTGATGCGGTCTGCCATAGCGGTGCCGCCCTCCAGTTTAATGGCATCGCAACCACATTCGGCCATGAAGCGACCTGCGTTGCGGATAGCCGTCTCGACAGACGGTTGGTAAGTCATGTAGGGCATATCGCCGACCACAAAAGCAGTTGGAGCGCCACGCCGGACAGCTTGTGCGTGGCGGACCATGTCATCCATAGTGACTGGCAGGGTGCTGTCGTAGCCGAGCATGGTCATGCCAAGGCTGTCGCCGACCAGGATCATCTCGATGCCCGCCTGCTCCTGCAGGTAGGCGGTCGGGTAGTCGTAACAGGTCAACCAGGTAATGGGCGAGCTGTCGGCGACTTTCTTGAACAGATAGGGGAGGGTGATTTTCTTGCGGGGCGTCACTTGAACTTCAGGCATTCTTTACTCCTTTTTGGAATTAGAGAATAAAAGTATCAGTAGTATAGAATAAATCGTGTAGAGTGGCAAGTTACATGTGACAGGATTTCAGGAATAAAATTAGAGCGGCTTTTTGGCCGCTCTATTTAATGGTTTGTTTCTTGTTTTATTAAGGTTCCATTACCTTCCAATTTGCCTGCGCGGACATGCTATTGGGACTGGTCACAATAGCCTGGATGTAGAAACCCCCGCAGTCCGTTTTGTAAGCACCGCCTGGATCAATCGTTTGGGTGGAAGCGCTGGCGAAGGTTAGTGTGGCATCTCCCGGACTGTTACGGAAGGTGCCATCGCCGTTGTAAATCGAAACATGATAGACCACCGTCGCCGGTCCGTTGGTGGTGATTATGACCTGGAAACTGACTGCGTTGGGGCCGCCACAAAAGCCGTGGAGGACCAACCCCGCAGAGACGCTCACCGACACGCTGGTAACGATTCCGGTCGGGACCGGGATGACGGGTACCAGCGAGAGATCGCCAATTGTATTGGTTACAGCTGCTGACACCCAGCAATAAGTTCCAGGGTTTTGCGGACTTTCGATCTGCCACCAGGATTGACCGGCAATGGTCGCATGGATGGGAACTGTGCTGCCAACGGCCAGCCCGCCCACCGCTGAAAATCCAGTCCCAGGGCCAAAGCGGCAGTTGGCGGCATCTGCTTTTGGCGTAACCATCGGCGTGGTTGAAGTAGGGCTAGTTGCCACCGTCGGCGTATTAGAGGGAATAAAGGGAGGCGATGTAGGAGTATCAGAGGGGATGAAGGGGGGTGATGTGGGAGTATCGGATGGAATTGAGTCCATGACCGGGGCCATGAACAAGCTGAAGGAAGTCGGCAGATCTGGGTTTGATGCGACCGGGACAGGGTAGGAGAGCGCCGGATAGGAGCCGGAGAAGATCCAGCCAGCCTTGGTCACCGAGACATGGCAGGTGCCTTCCGGCAGATCAGTGAAGTTGAACAACCCATCCGCTGCCGTGACCTGGGTCTGGTTTGGACCGCAGTCGGCCAGAGTCACTTCCACACCTCCCAGGACACCTTCATCCAGGTCAATGGCGCCGCTGCCGTTCAAGTCACCATAGACTGCTCCCCGCACGATTCCGCCGATGGCGGGGGTGGCTGGCCCACAAGAAGCCAGGGCAAAGCCCGTGAGAACTGTTAAACAGAGCAAGCGAATTGAAAATTCTTTCCTTGACATAGTATCCTCTCTTTGGCTATATATACTATGATTTTATATCATATTAGCCCTATTAGCTATCACTCTTAAGGGGAGTATTAGGAGTTCCATTCCCATATCCTTCAACTCAATATATACTATTGCATGATCTCCATCCGAAGGAGGAAAGCATGTCCAACTTAGTTCGCCGGGTTTTCTGGCTTTTTAACAAATTATTCATGGTCCCGATGTTTCGTCTCGGTTTTGGACCATTCGTCGGAAACAGTATATCTGGTTATATTATGGTCTTGAAAACGGTCGGCAGAAGGACTGGCAAAGTCCGTTACGCTCCGGTCAATTATGCCATCCATAAGGGAAATGTCTATTGCATGGCTGGCGGGGGACGCTTCTCGGACTGGTACCGCAACATGATCACAGCGCGTGAGGTCGAAGCCATCCTGCCCGCCGGTTCCGTGTTTGGGGCTGTCGGGGAAGTTTCCGACCTGGAAGAAAGAAGGGTCGTTTTGCGCAAGATACTGCAGAATGCAGGTTTTGCTGGTTTTTTCACAGGTTTCAATCCGTTTACAGTAAAAGATGAAGAACTGATGCGCAAAACGGATGAGATGCCCCTCCTTCGTATCCACCCGGTGGGAATCGGGAATGGAGCATTTGACCCAGGAGGCTTGGCCTGGTTCTGGACGACTGTCTCTATTATTCTCATAATATTGATCATTTTCGCAATGAACAGGTAAATCTATAAAGATGTAATACTCACGGCACGGAAGAGACCCGCTAAAATGAGAAACTCGTCAAATCACTGATCGACATTGCAATCGAAACCCATATCTTGACGAAATGTTACGGAAATCTAACAGCCATGGATGGTCTTACCCAGAACGGTCTGTGTGATAAGGCCTTCGTCTTTCACAACCCCATCAAGACCTGTAAATCCACATTCATCCCTCCTAAAAATAAATTTAGGTCATGCTGATCGCATGACCTAAATGTGACTATTTAATCGCCGGAACTGCATTCGGTAAAGCCACGCCATATGCCTGTTCCTTTTCCAATTTGAACTGCTGGGTGTACAGGCGGTAGTAATGGCCGTGTAATTTGATCAATTCGGCGTGCGTGCCCATCTCGGCGATAAGTCCCTCCTTGATAACCACAATCCGATCGGCGCGGCGGATTGTACTCAAGCGGTGGGCAATAATGAAGGAGGTTCGTCCTGCCATCAGAGCTTCCATACCGCGTTGGATCAGGGCCTCGGTCAGCGTATCTACACTGGATGTAGCCTCGTCCATGATGAAGATTTCGGGTCTTGACAGCACAGCGCGCGCCAGGCTGATGAGTTGTTTCTGCCCCACCGAGAGCAGGTTACCACCTTCGCCTACGTTCTGGTCGTAGCCATTCTCAAAGGTTAGAATGAAGTCGTGCGCACCGGCAATTTTCGCTGCTTCTTCGATGTCCGCGTTGATAGCGTCAAGCCGGCCATAGCGGATATTCTCTCGGATCGAACCGGAGAACAAGTGTGGAGTCTGAAGCACGATGCCCACCCGGCTGTGGATGGATTGCAGCGTATAGTCCGTGTAGTCCCGACCATTGAGGCGGATAATACCTTCCTTTGGCTCGTAGAAGCGGCAAAGCAGATTGACGATGGTCGTTTTTCCGCCGCCGGTCGGCCCGACCAAGGCGATGGTTTCGCCTGGCTTAACCTTCAGTGTGAAGTCGGACAAGATGGGCTTGCGATCCTCATAGTAGAAGTGAACGTGGTCGAACTCGATTGCACCCTGGATCGTATCCGCCATAATTGCGTAGGGACGGTTTTGAACCTCAGGGACTGTATCAATCAATTTGAATATGCGTTCTGCAGAGGCGATGGAGTTCTGCATGTCGGCATAGACCCGTGCAAGATCCTGTACCGGCCAGATCATGAAAGTCAGGTAAGAGACGAAAGCGTGGATATCACCCACCGAAAAACTGGCAGTCACACTCTGCATCCCGCCGTACCAGACAATAGAGCCCAGGGCAAAGGCCGCTACAATCTGTACGGTCGGCAGGAAGAGTGCCGAAAGCCAGGCAGCGCGGTAGGAGGATTTGAACATTTCGTTGGTCAAGACAGAGAACTCTCTCAAGTTTTCATCCTCACGACCGAGCGCTTTGACCACGCGTACACCCTGCATGTTCTGATTGTACTCGCCAGTGATCTTTGAATTGGCGCGGCGAGATTTACGGAACTCCACCAGGATCTTCTTTCGGAAGTTGATGGCAATGATGAGCAGGATGGGAATGATCGCAAAGACGATCAACGCCAGCCTCCAATTCAGGATCATCATGAAGATGACCGATGTGATGATGCTGACGATGGCCCAGGTCACATCGAGCGTACCCCAGGTCATCAAACTGGAAATACGGCCCGAATCCGAGGTCACACGCGCCATTAGACGTCCTACTGCGTTCTGGCTATAGAACGAGAGCGAAAGGTCCTGCAGGTGGTTAAAAACTGCTCGACGAATATCATACTGGATGCGTTCGCCCAGGATACCAACCAAGTAGATAAAGATGAATACCGAAACAGCCTGCACCAATTGCAAGCCGCCATAGTATGAGGCGTACTTAAGCAGAGTAGGAATGCTCTTTTGGGCAATTCCCTGGTCAATCATATCCTTGTTGATGTATGTAAACATCGCGTCCAAGCTGGCGGTAAAGATTATGGCGACCAGGAATCCTGTCATCCAACGCCAATGAGGTTTTACGAGTCCAATGATACGTTTGAAGGTTGGGGTGGTAAGCTGACTGGTATATTCTTCTTCTTCGAGTTCAATCAATTCGTCAGGCATAATATAATCCTCTTGTTTGCCGGGGGTGGAGCCTCAAGCAGAGTAAAAAAGGTCATACAGAAGCAATCTCTTCTTCCAACTCTTCGTCAATGCGAGTCTGGATATCGAAAATCTTTCGATACATACCGTCCTGGGTAACCAATTCTTCGTGGCGGCCCATCTGGACGATCTCACCCTTATCCATGACCAGGATCAAATCGGCGTTCATCACGGACTGGATGCGATGGGCAATGATGAATGTGGTCCGGTTCTCCATCAAACGATTCAACGCAGACCGGATTTCTGCTTCTGTTTCGGTATCCACGCTGGAAGTAGAGTCATCCAGAATCAGGATGCGCGGATTCTTCAGAAGAGTGCGGGCCACGGCTACGCGTTGCTTCTGCCCGCCGGAAAGTGTTACACCCTTCTCGCCGACAAGCGTGTTGTACCCCTCCGGGAACGACAGGATCACATCGTGGATGGCAGCGGCACGGGCGGCTTTCTCGATTTCTTCCTGAGGTACATCGTGTCCAACACCGTAGGTGATATTCTCGCGGATCGAACGGCTGAACAAGAACGGTTCCTGCTCCACGATACCAATCTGCCTGCGCAGATACTCGCGAGGGTATTCCTTCAATTCCTCTCTGTCGAGCAGGATGTGCCCATCGGTATATTCGTGAAAACGAGGCAGCAGATTGACAAGAGTGGTTTTGCCCGAACCGGTCGAACCTAGCAGGGCAACAGATTGTCCAGGCTGGACCGCGAACGAGATACCTTTCAGGACATCGGCACTCCCGTCGCTATACTGGAACGAGACGTTCTCGAAGACTAATTCTCCGCGCACCGGACCGTTCTCCTCCACAGCGCCCTCGGTCAAGGGTTCACGCTCCTGCTTGACGATTTCCATCAGGCGGTCGTAAGAGACCAGTCCGGTGGATGTGTTGACGATGATGCGTCCCAGGTTTCGCATTGGCCAGATGAGCCAGACCACCAACCCGACATAAGCCGGGTAGGTGCCGATGGTGATCTCGCCATGGATGGCCAGGATGCCAGCGAAGATGAATCCAGCCAACATCTGAAAACCACACAAGAGGTCCGAGAGGGGCCAGAAGAGGGATTGCATGCGCATGAGTTTGCGACCGCGCAGGAACTTCTCCCAGTTGTCCTTTTCGAATTTATCCATCTCATAGCCCTGCCGGGCAAAAGCCTTAACCACGCGGACACCAGTCAGGTTTTCCTGCAGGGTAGTGGACAATCTGGCTTCCTGTTCCTGGTAGGATTCGTAAGCTTTGGTCACTTTTTTGAAGAACCACATTGAAACAATCACGATGACCGGAACAACCGCTATAGAAGCCAGAGCCAGTTTCCAAGATAGCCAACAGATGGCGATGAAATTGATGATGAACAGCAGCACGATACGTCCCACACCGATGGCCTGGTCGTTGAAGAAAGTACGCACTGAATCCACGTCCGAGGTAACTCGCTCGATCAGGTCGCCTGTAGGGGTCTTACTATGATAGGTAAACGACAGACGCTGGATGTGGTCGAAAAGGAAGTTGCGTAAACGGCGAGTGATGCTTTCGGCAGAATATGAGGCCAGCCGACTGGAGATATAAGCAAAACCGCCCTCGAAAAGAGCCAGGCCGACAAATCCCGACGCGATTAGAATCAGGGTCCGCGAAAGTGTACCGGCGAACGGGGCAGTATTACCTACTACCGTGTCGGCAAAATTCCGCAGCAGGAGATAAGTCAGTGTTTTCGCCAATGCCGATACAGCTAGAGCGACGTTGGCGGTCAGGTAGGTCATCCGATATCCGGTCATCATGCGCAGCATTCCGGCCAGTTTCTTGTTCGTCAGGGCTTTACGGAAGTCAAAATAGGTTGAAGGAGTTCTGGTTGGAGCCATAGCGGTTTCCTAAAAGGGAGAGTTGGTATTCGTCTCTTTCGAAAACGAAAAAAAAACACGGTGCTGGAGGCACCGTGGCAAATTGACCACTTGCGTTAACCGTTATCGGTTAACAGGCGCACTCCGAGAAGGTAGATTCATACCAGCTGTAGCAATGGTGCAGATATGCACGACTCTGATGGAATTTTTTATGATCATGAAGTGCGCCTCCTTTCCTTAGAATTATATTAACAGACTGAGTTTATCATTGATTTCAAGAATGTGTCAAGTAATTTTTCGCAAACAGATTTAATTTCGCAGAATCCGTTCGTTACTCAATCACCACGGGAGTACTCAATTGGGTCAAATCGTTAATCCACTTGCGCGAGAAATACCGTCCTAATCCGACGACAAACTTAGTGGCTTCCTCGCTCAGAGTCAGTGCATAGACAAGGTGAATGGGGAAGTGGAACAGGAACGCGCCCGCTGCTGTGACCGGGACTCCCACCAGCCAGATGACAAAACCGTCGAGAAATAGCGAGAAACGTGTATCTCCGCCGGAGCGCAGGATACCAATGATGATAACATGATTGGCTGAGCGTATCGACATACCCAGCGCCAAAACGGTCAGGATATTACGGGCGTCTGCTATCACCTCCGATGAAACTTTAAAGAATTGGAAAAGGTTCCCTGCAAACAAATAGACCAGCAAGCCCATCAACGCCGCCCCGGAAATCTGCAATCCGAGAGATCGACCGGCATAGTTGTATGCCTTTTCATATTCGCCCTGGCCGATGAGGTTACCGACGAGTATGGCAGTCGCACTCCCGATACCGAGAAAGACCACGAATGCCAATTGATCAATCGTCGAGACAATGTTGATGGCGGCAATGGCGTTGGTCCCGATATGGGCATAGATGGCGCTATAGGTGGTGACGCCCATGGACCACAGGAATTCATTGGCAATTACTGGCAAGACCGGTTTGAGCACCGAGACCATAAATTTGATATCAAATTCGAGCAAGTCGCGCAATGAAGCTGCAGACGGGTTCAACCGATTCCAATAAACAACCCCCAACATCGCCAGACATTCCATAATACGTGCAAGCAATCCTGATATCGCTGCGCCGTTAACCCCAAGAGCTGGGAGACCAACTGCTTCCCAGCCGAAAATGAAAGGATAGGCAATCAAGATGTTAAATCCCAGCGCAGCAGTGCTGACAACCAGTGGCAGACGGACATAGCCGGTGGAACGCAAACTAACGGAGTATGCAGCGGAAATGGCATAAAAACCATAGGACCAGCCAAAAATGCGTAAATATTGACTACCCAATGCGATGACTGCAGCGTCTCCCGTGTAAAGCCGCAACACTGCATCCGGAAAGAATAATGCAAGCGTCCAAAACAATAGCGCGGCGAGAAGTCCCAGCTTGAAAGCCAATCCCAAGACACGACGGACATCGGGAATGTTTTTTCTTCCCCATAATTGCGCCACAAACATGGCACAACCGCTGACAATACCAAACAACAGCAGATTGAGCAGGAACCAGACCTGGTTCGCCAGCCCCACTGCCGCAACGGAAGTCTCGCCTAATTGCCCGATCATGACCATAGCCACCATATTAAGCGAGGATGTGATCAGGCTTTGCAAGGCAATCGGCAGGGCATATTTAGCCAGCAGGTGGAAATAATCACGGTCCTGGTAGAAATCAACCACACGTGCAAATAATGAAATCAAACAATTCTCCAGATTCTGAGATAACGACGCAATTATACAAGCATTTGCCAGGAATTATTCTAACGATACAGGTTTCATCCGGTAATAACCTATGCTCGCTGAGGTTTCATGAGTGCGCTGCCATTGGCTTCTATCTCCTCCCTTAATAGTGCGGAAAGTGTATATATCTAACTACCTTCCGCGCCAGTCGTTGTTACTACAAATTCGCCCTCCTTCCAAAATGAATTCCCCTTTGAATCGGCAAAGGATACGATCACCCATTAAGGGGGAAATTCATCAAAACGGGTGCGAAAATATTAGCTCCAACCGAAATAAAAGTCACAGTTGGATGGTTTTAACGCTGCAACTGCAATATCACGCTCGTCAAGCAGAGGGACTCGCACACCGGTAGAACCCAGCCGCGCCCAACTCCCGCCCCTTAGCGGCAGTACAACGGCTCTGAAACTCACGCACACTTCGAAGGGGTGATATTCCCCAAAAATTACCGCTAAAAGTCCTGCTCAGAGATAGGATTTAATAATATATTATTCGATCAAACCCACTAGCCGGCAATAGCCAGCATCCTCGAGCCACCTACATGAAGGTCTCTAGCAGTCCTCCCACCTCTTCCATATTAAAAACCGGTCCATCCACGCAAACAAGTTTCTCCCCCAGATTGCAGCGCCCGCACTTACCCATCCCGCAATGCATGCGTGCCTCAAGCGTGACGTAGTTGTTCTTTGGAGCAAAACGCATTTTCTCTTGGAGCATCTTCGTCACGAAATGGATCATAATTGGCGGACCGCAGGTGATCGTGACTGTGTTCTCCATAGGGGGGGACACCTTTTCAAGCAGTTGGGTAATCAGCCCTACGTTTTGATCCCACTTTTCATCCGGGCTGTCCACAGTCAGATACAGAGCGGTGTTTGGTGCGGCGCGCCATTCATCATATTCATCGGTGAAGACCAGCAGGGATGGGTGACGCGCAGCCCATAGAATCGTCAGGTTTCCATAATCAGAGCGGTGGTCCAGCACATGCTGGATGACCGGACGCAGAGGGGCACCGCCAATACCGCCTCCGAGGACAATTAGATTTTTGCCTTTAAATTTTTTCATTGGGAACCAGTTACCCATCGGACCACGCAAGCCAACGATGTCTCCTTCGCCAAGTTCATGAAGGCCAGTCGTCACAGAGCCGAGGCGGGCTATTGCAAAATCAATTGTTGGACCTCGCCCGGTTGCGTTTGCGATTCCGAAGGGTGCCTCACCGAGGCCGAACGCTGAAATAAAAGCGAACTGTCCTGGCTGGAAAGATTGGAAGGCTTTGCCTCCGCCGTTCAACATTTCGACGCGGAAGAGTTTGATCTCGACCGCCAGGTCACGCACTTCGACCAGTTTCCCCAGCATTGGGAGCATGGGATTCTCGTTCATGCCGGTTTCTCCAAGTCCATCAGCACTTCGGTGATATCGACCCCGACCGGGCAGAATTCGATGCAGCGTCCACAGCCGGTACAGGCAGAGGCAGCACCCAGTCCGTATTGTTCGGGGTAATAGTAGAACTTGCAAAAGAAGCGGTTGCGCAGACGTTCGCCTTTTTCAGCGCGCGGCTGATGACCTCCCGCCACGCGACGGTAGTTCTCCCCGGCACAGGCGTCCCAGCAGCGGATACGCTCGAACTCACCGGGTTTGACCATCTCATCCCGTACTGCGAAACAACGGCAAGTCGGGCAGACGAAAGCGCACACCCGGCATGAGAGGCAGCGTTCAGATATTTGCATCCAGTATTCGTCATTGAAACGCTCCACCCATTTCTCTTTTTTCGGAACCGGAAATTGTCCGCTCTCCGGTGACTGCTGAGGGCTGGCATTGGTCTCCTTCCACTCTCCGCCGGGGATGAGGAAGCGGCCTTTCTCTGTTACCGCTTCAGCCAGGTAGTTTCCATCCTTCTCATAGAGCATGATGTCCATATCGTGAGCATCATCAAGCGAACCGCCCACTGAAGTGCAGAAACAGGTGGGACCCATTTCAGTGCAGGCAAGGCCGATGAGAGTGGTATTCCCGCGGCGGCGGGCGTAAAAAGAGTCTATCGGATTGGTATCCAGGAAGAGAGCGTCGAGCAATTTTACGCCACGCGCGTCGCAAGGACGGACGCCGAACACCACCGTTTCCCAGTCTGGGTATGTCTCCTCCAGACGGATTTCCTGTCCGGATTTATGAATGGTAAACAGTCGTTCGGTCGGTGGGAAGAAGATTTCCTTAACCGACAATACCGGACGAACGGCTTGGGGGGACTCTGGTGTATGTCCTTGCCAGGCAATTTCATTGCTCTTTGCAACCGGGCGGTATAGCAATAGGCCGGATACCTTGCGAGGGGCGATGAGCGTCCGAGCGTTGGCAATACCGTCCAACCAGGCTTCGAGTTCGGCCTGTGAGATGAGCCAGCGTTTTTTATCAGGATTGGATTTGCTCAACTCAACCCTCCTTATATTCGCCTGACAGGATGGTCACAATTGGAGATGGAGCAATAGTCAATCCAGCGCGGTGGTCGAAGGCTGCCTCAATTTCCTCGGCCAGTTTCTGATTTAACAGGCCAATGGGAATATTCATCGGGCAGGCGCGTTCACACTCATTACACCCTACACAGCGGCCTGCGAGATGATAGGCGCGCCCCAAATGGAAAGTACGTTTTTCGTTCAGGCCTATGCCCAGGCCAATGAAAGTTGAGTCATCGCGCTCGTACAGGCATGCCGGACAATTGCACATTGGGCAGGCTTGCCGGCAGGCATAGCAGCGGATACAGCGGTCAAATTGCGACAACCAGAACTCCAGGCGTTCGGTAGGCGCAGCATTCTGGAGTTCGGCAATTTCTTCCCGAGCATACGACGAAAGGCGTGGAATGAAGGATGATGTGGTTCCGCTTATCAATGTATCACAGACGATCGGCACCGCTTCCTGACAAGTGATACAGCGGATTTGCAGATTCCCATCCAGATCCCGGATACCCTCACAAGCCACACCCAACGCATAGACCTGGTCCCGCCGATATTGGTTCTCCGCCACCATGACGTTAATAGCTTTGCTGTCGCATGGTTTAACAACCACGGCGATTTGTTTTGCCGGCTCTTTCCCTTTTACTAGACGGAGCTTGGCTGGCAGGTAGTTGGTCAGGTTATTGGTGCAGTCCGGATTCCAAACCAATCGACTAGTCTCCTCGGGGGTGTAGACGAAGACCGGCCGAGTCCGTCCACGCCGGTTCAATTCGTAACCAATCACACAACTGACCTGGTTGCTTGCAAGCAGTTCTCGGGCTTTCTGGCGAATGGCGTCTGTCTTCGCACCACAGTCCGTATCCGGGTAAGGAATCGCTTCACGAGTTACTGCCAACATATGACTGACCGCTTGCTGCTTATCTGGGCTGATCCGCCAGTGGACAGGCCCCAGGGTGCGCACGGTCGCAGTGAACTCATTGGCGATCTTTGAGAATCGTTCGCCTTCCGACGCAGACACCCAGTCTAGGCGCAAGCGCTCCGGTTCCAGCCCGACAAAGGTAAGAAGGCTGCGCAAGATGGGTATACGTTTTGCGGCTCGATGGTTACCAGTATCGTAGTGGCATTCGCCGATGTGACAGCCGAGTACGAGCACGCCGTCTGCGCCCTGGTCGAAAGCACGCATGATAAGTTCGGGTGAGACGCGGCCTGAGCAGGGCACGCGTACCGCCCGGATATTGGCCGGCGACTTCATGCGAGCAATACCTGCCGTATCAGCACCAGTGTAACTGCACCACGAACATAAAAAGGCGATAATCCTGGGTTCGTACATTATTTCTCCATAGGTTGACAGGTCTTCCCGTCCCGGATGCTCAATTGTCAGACCTGTTGCACTACCAGACTTTTAAACTGGCGAGGGTTCCACCGCCAGCATACCAATAATTTCTGCAACCAACTCGCGATCATCATAATGAATAAGTGTGATGGCTTTATTCGGGCAAGTTGCCGCGCAGGTGCCACACCCTTTGCACAGGTAGCCATTGACCTTTGCCGCACCTTTCTCCAGCTCGATCGCTTTGTACGGGCAGGCCGCTGCGCACTGGCCACACCCGGCGCAGCGGGTGATGATAACCTCGGCGATTGACGGATCGAGGGCAATGATTCCCTGGTCCATGAGTGAAAGAGCTGCCGCAGCCGCGGCTCCTGCCTGGGCCACGGTGTCGGGGATGTCCTTTGGGGACTGGCAGGCTCCAGCGAGATAAATGCCTTCGCTGGTCGTTTCCACTGGTGCCAATTTCGGGTGGCGCTCGAGGAAGAACCCGTCCCGGCTACGGCTGACACCGAATTGCGACGCCACTTGACCTGTGTCTGCCTGCGGCTCGAAGCCTGTCGCCAGGATGACCATATCCACATCCACGTGATCTGGCTGGCCGTGATAGGATTCATCCCAGGACACGCACAATTTACCATTTTTCTTCTCGATGCTTTTCACTTTACCGTGATAGAAATGCACACCCATCTGTACCGTGCGGTTATAGAATTCTTCGTAGCCTTTGCCGAAGGAACGTATGTCGCGGTATATCTCATGAACTTCAGCGCCTGCATATTCATGCAACAACTGTGAGAGTTTCAGGGAATACATGCAACAGGCACGCGAGCAGTATTCGTGCGTTCTTTCATCCCGCGAGCCGACGCAGTGCACAACCGCCACGCTCTTCGGCGGTTGGCCATTTTTCAACAAAACCTTGCCATTGGTCGGTCCGCTAGCGTTTATCAGCCGCTCAAATTCCAGGGCGGTCAGGATATTGGGGATTTTGCCGTAATTCAATTCGGAAAGGCGCATCGGATCAAAGTCTTTGAATCCAGTGGCCAGAATGATTGTCCCAACGGTAAACTCCTCCTGGAATTCCTGCATATCGTGGTCAATTGCACCGCGCTCACAGGCTGCCACGCATTCCAGGCACTCAGCGCATGTCCCACAACGCACACAGCGGTCGGCCTCCAGTAGAACTTCCTCCTCGGTCAAGGTCAGGTCCACTTCGCGGAAGTTGTGATAACGTTCTTCCAGGGGGATGGTGCGAATGCGGACCCGTAGCGCTTGTGAGGCCTCCCCACGAGCGATACGCGCCCGAACCTCGGACTCGCCCAATTCAACTTTCGGGGGCAGTTTCGGCTCGCGCACACCCTGTTCGCCGCGCAAGTAACGGTCCATGCTGCGGGCGGCATGATGCCCTTCGCCGATTGCATCCACTACATAAAATGTGGAGCCGCGGTGAACGTCGCCAGCAACAAAGACACCCGGCAAGCTGGTCATCATATCATCGTCAGAATCGATCCCGGATTTAACAGGTTTTATCGAGCCATCCTCTGGCAAAAATGACAGGTCGCAGCCCTGACCGGTAGCCCAGATGACAATATCGGCGGGCAAGACATGCTCAGTGCCGGGTAATTCGTCAATCAGGATCCGACCTTTGGCATCGTAACCGTGGTATTCTGTTCGAATACACTTAACGCCAACGACTTTATCGCCCTCGACTAGGATTTCCTTGAACATGGAGGCCCCACACATTGTGACGCCTTCTTCTTCAGCAATTTCAACTTCCCATTCGAAGCCTGTCATTTCGCCTTTCGGCTTGCGGAAGATCATCCGGCACTCACTGGCTCCAATGCGCACAGCTGAACGGGCGCAATCCAGAGCTACATTCCCACCACCGATGACCGCAATCCGTTTTCCAGTCAAATCAGGTGGGGTGCCGAGGCAGACTTGTTTAAGGAAAGGCAGGCTGAGCCAGTTATCCGGATGATCTTTGCCGGGGATGTCCACCTTCTTGGCTACATGAGCTCCGGTGGCAATAAGTACGGCGTGGTACGGGCCACCCATTTTCCTTGTTTTGAGCAAGCCCGGAATATCATCAATCCAGGTATTAAGCTGCAATTTCACACCTTCGTCCAGGATCTGCTGGATTTCCCAATCGAGCATTTCATATGGCAAGCGGTGAGGAGGGATTCCAACGCGGATCATGCCACCCGGTTCGGGCTGTGCATCGAAGACTTTGACCTTGTGTCCGAGCCGGACCAAGTCTAGGGCGACGGTCAAGCCGGCTGGTCCGGCACCGATGATGGCCACCCGTTTACCGGTCGGCTTCGGTTCGTGTTGGAAGGGGGTTCCGACGATGGACTTATTGCGCATATTCGGGAGTTCATCGCGGTGTTCGTAAGCCCAGTCAGCTACAAAACGCTTGATGCCCATTACGTTGACTGGCTCATCCACCTTGCCCCGCGAGCAGGCTGCTTCGCAGTTGCGGTTACAGACACGACCGCACACGGAAGGGAATGGGTGCTCGCGCCGGATAGCCCAGTAAGCATCTGCGAAACGCTTCTCCTTGACCAAGGCGATATAACCCTGGGCACGTTGGTCGGTAGGACAGGCGGCACGGCAGGGAGCTATGCCTTTTTTATCAATCGCAAATGCGCCCGGGACGGCCTGGGCGGAGAAGCGGTAGGCTGCCTTTCGCATGCTCAGACCGTGGTCGAATTCGTTGCTGACCTCTATCGGGCATGCCGAGGCGCAGTTGCCACAACCCGTACACTTTGACTCGTCCACATAACGCGGTTTGCGGCGCACCCGCACCTGGTAATTGCCGACATATCCGGATACTGATTCAATCTCGGTGTAAGTCAGGAGTTTGATCTTGGGATGGCGTCCCACGGACACCATTTTTGGTGTGAGTATTCAGGCTGCACAGTCGAGAGTTGGAAATGTCTTATACAGCTGAGCCATATGGCCACCGATGGACGATTCCCGCTCGACTAGATAGACCTGCTTGTCTGCGTTTGCCAGTTTGAGAGCCGCCTCGATGCCGGCAATGCCACCACCGACTACCAGCGCGGAGGGCGTCATCTGAACCTGGCGCATGTCAAGCGAGTGGTGAAGGCGCACTCGCTCCACAGCCGCGGCCACCAGCGCCCTGGCTTTGGTGGTGGCCTGAGCCCGATCACTTACCACCCATGAGCAGTGTTCGCGGATGTTGGCCATCTGGAAGAAGAACGGGTTCAGCCCGCCTTCGGCGCACGCTCGCCGGAAGGTAGGTTCGTGCATCAGTGGCGTGCAAGAAGCCACCACCACCCGATTCAAGCCAAACTCGGCAATATCCTGTTTGATCAGATCCTGACCAGGATCTGAACACATGTAGGTGTAATCTCGCGCCAGAACAACTCCCTCCAGGCCGCGGGCGAACCCAACCACCGCGGCTACATCTACCGTAGCGGCGATGTTCGTACCACAGTGACAGACATACACACCCGTCTTGATTTTGGATAGATTCATGTCATCTCCTGAAAGGTTGAGGCATGCCTCGTTAATCCCAATCCCAAAATACCTTCAATTTCTGCCATTACCTGGTCGTTGGTAAAACCGTTCTGCATCGCCGCGCCAGCCGGACAGGCCGCCACGCAAGCCCCACAGCCCTTGCACAGTACCTCGTTGACCTGCCCCACAAGTTTGCCGTTCCATTCCACCATCGTGACAGCGCCGTAGGGGCACAATCCTTCACAGGTGTGGCAAGAGCCGCATTTCTCAGCCAAAACGAAAGCTGTGAATGGCTCCAGTTCCACCGAGCCATGATCGAGCAAGGTGAGTGCCGCCGCGGCCGCTGCTCCACCCTGAGCCACGCTGTCGGGGATATCCTTCGGTCCCTGGCAGGCGCCCGCCAGGAAAACGCCGTCCGTACTCGTTTCGACCGGGGCCAATTTCGGGTGTTTCTCCAGGAAGAACCCATCTGGGCTGCGGCTTACGCCGAACAATGCACCGACCTCGTGCTGGTCGACCTGTGCCTCAGCCCCGGTGGAGAGTACCACCATATCTACTTGTGTCTCGGTTGGTTCACCGGTGTAAACGTCGGTTGTCAAAACTTCAAGATGCCCATCGCGCTCTTCGACGCGAATCTCGCCGTCGAAGCGGTTGAACTGCACCCCGTGTCCTTCGGCGCGGTGGAAAAATCCTTCGTAATCCTTACCAAAGGCGCGCATGTCCCGGTAGAATTCGACTACCTCCGCTTCCACAAACTCGCGGATGAGCGTTGCCAGTTTGAGCGAGTACATACAGCAGACGCGCGAGCAATATTCGTGCTCTTTACCGCGGCTGCCAACACAATGCAAGATGGCGATCTTCTGAGGTTTCACGCCGTTCCTAAGCAGTACCTTTCCGCTTGTTGGCCCGCCGGAGTTGATCAACCGTTCCATCTCCATTCCAGTCAGGACATTAGGCAGGACGCCATAACCGTAATTCGGCGACTGACGCGGGTCAAAATCATGGAAGCCAGTAGCCAGGATAATGGTCCCGATTTCGAGTTCCAGCTGCGATTCCTTCTGCTCGAAATCAATCGCTTCACGAGGGCAGAATTTTTTACAGGCTCCGCATTTCCCGTTCTTGAAGTAAGCACAGTTGATCGTATCAATGACCGGGATGCGCGGCACTGCCTGGGGGAAGGGATAATAGATTGCTGCACGGTTTCCTTGCCCGAGATCGAACTCGGAGGGGATCTTCTTCCAAGGGCACTTCTCGATGCATGTCCCACAACCTGTGCACAACTCTTCGTTCACATATCGCGGCTTGCGGCGCACAGTAACTGTAAAATTACCCACATATCCGGAAACCTTCTCGACCTCGCTGTAACTCAGAAGAGTGATGTTGGGGTGGCGTCCCACGGACACCATTTTAGGTGTAAGTATTCAGGCTGCACAATCGAGTGTAGGAAAGGTTTTGTACAACCGGGCCATGTGCCCACCGATGGACGGTTCGCGCTCGACGAGATAAACGTGCTTGCCCGAGTCGGCCAGGCGCAGGGCTGCCTCGATGCCGGCGATCCCACCGCCAACTACCAGGGCGGATTGTTTCACTGCCACCTGACGCATCTCGAGCGGGACCTGCCACCCGACGCGTCGAACCGCAGCGGCTATTAAAGCCTCGGCCTTTTCGGTCGCCGCGACCTTGTCATCGGTGACCCACGAGCAGTGCTCGCGGATGTTGGTCATCTGGAACAGGAAGGGGTTAAGTCCCGCCTCAGCGCAGGCCTTTCGAAAGGTACCCTCATGCATGTTAGGTGTACACGAAGCGACGATAACCCTATTCAACCCCTCCTTATGGATGTCGTCTGCGATAAGCGCTTGACCGGGATCCGAGCACATGTATGAATAATGACGCGCAACAACCACATCCGATAGGGAAGCGGCATACTGCGTGACAACTTCCACGTCCACTGTACCGGCAATGTTCGTTCCACAGTGGCAAACATAAACGCCGATACGGGGAGGACCCTGCATCGGCGCGCGTTTGGAGGAGGTCATAAATACTCCTCCTTCTCTCCGTGTGATGACGAAGTGGACACCTCAGTTACCTCCTCAACGGTTGCAATACACATAAATAGATTGTGCTGTCTTGCACAATCTGTGACAAGTGATATTTATCCTGAATTGTCCGGAAGTATGACGGGGAGAAAGGCAAAGGAGGTGGAGCAAACTTAATGGATTTAATTTTGATCCACACATATGCCGATGTTCTAAGATACCGGTCCGATTCGAACTTGCTGGTCGTTAGCTTTGCGTAATGAGCATTGTTGCATGGTTCAATGCTCGAATATTTCGTGGTATCCCCGGTCAAGTTCATCGTCTGAGAGATGCGCATAGCGTTGCGTAACCTGGATGCTGGCATGGCGGGCAAGCTCCTGAGCCAGTTTTAGATTACCCGAAGCGCGCAAAACGGTGGTCACAAAATAATGGCGAAAAGAGTGGGGCGTTATGCGACCCTCAGCCTGGTCACCTAGTGCCTGGCGAACGCGTTCATTGACAATATTCCGACCCGTTGTAGTTGTAATGGATTTAATCTTCTTCCCAGCGCCCTTGTCGTGGCGAGCAAAGAGTGGCAGGGAGGCGAGGGGGCGTCCGGAGTTACCGTCGAGAATAGCTCGAGCGGAGAGATAATCTTTTATCGCACCTAGGCTGCGGGTCGAGAAACGCACTACAGCCTGCTTGTCACCTTTACCGATAATGATAGCGCGGCCTTCGTTCCAGTCAATGTCACCTCGGCGCAGGTTGCAGGCCTCGTGGACACGTAATCCTGTATCCGCCAGGGTTAGCAAAAATGCGCGATCCCTTAATGTGCGTAGGCGTCCTTCTAGGTTGTCAGACAACTGTATTGTGAAATTCTTCACTAATTCTAGGACACGCTCAATATCGTCACGCGGGAACTGGGGTAGGCGTTGCCCGGGACGCCTGGCTCGCTGGCGCAGAAGCAACCGCAGGCGGGGCAGGTTGATCTCGGCGAGTCTTTCTGCTGCGAGATATTCGTATAAGCGGACCGTGGCAGCCAAGTAGAGTTGCTCGGTAGCTGGAGAAAAATCCTTGAGCGCATCAGCCATCCAGGAGGCGGCATCTTCCGTCAGCACTGATACTGGGGATTGTTCCGGGTCGAGATGATTTTCTTTTAGCACTGCAGTGAACACGCGCATCCCATTAGCATAGGCGCGACCAGTGTTCACGCTGCGAGCCATTCTGACGGTATCCAAGTATTTTGCAATGGTTTGGGCGATTGAAGGGTTCTCCATACGGCTATCCTTATGTTAGTGATAATATTACTTATCGTAACCATTAATATTTTATTCCTAAATCAGACCACTGTCAAGCCCCCTCCTGATAAAGGTATAAGTGGAATTTGAAAGGACGAAAATCCATCTTATATTATGAAAAATTTCAGTTAGTTTTCAAACTTCAAAGAATTGCCTTCTATTAATTACTGACTCCCCCACCCCCTACAATTTGTCTCTCCTGAGAGCATGCAATTAGAATCGGTGTTTTATTAATTCAGCCGATAAATAGCCTCTAGGACTGTCTATGACGGTCACTACGGATAGAACCGATTTGGAGCATGACAAAATGTATCATCTTGCGCGTCCAGGATTTTGCGTGTCTGGACGCGTGCGCGAATCTTTCTTTATTGTAAAACAACAAAATAATAATATCCCCGCCCGTGGGGATATTATTGCGGATGCAGTTATACAGCGAAAGAACTGTGAAAGGCATCCTTGCAAAAGGATATTCTCCCGCCGCTGGCGGAGGGTTTTATCTTGACATTCCCTCCCAAAATACACAAACAAAACGGGAGTAATTGCGCGATAATATCAAAAGAGGTAAGTATTTAGAAAGGAGCGCCAAATGTACGTCTTACCCATTTGGGTATTATGGTTCGTCCTAATTGCTGGGTTTTTGTCCATAGGCTATAGTTTCTTTCCGCAACGCAACCGCTCAGCTGGAGTAGCGTTTGTATTGGGGATTATTAGCATTGGCATTGCGATATTCCTTTGGCTCTCTCCAAACGTCATTCTGAGATAGATAAAAAAGCCCCCGATTTCGAGGGCGGGTTTGTTTTCTATGGAAATTAAACATCCATTAGGTGTATACTTGTCAATGCAGAAATTATGTTCTATAATTGGATCATGGATGCTATTGTCCGTTTGAAGGCGCTCAGCGAACAAATGTCTTTCGAGCCAGCCGAGGAACGAAACCCGACTGGCATACCATACTTTGAAAAAACCAAGAACTGCCCTGAGGAGGTTTTTGTCCATCCGGCAATACTCCCTAATGGGCAAAAAATCAAACTTCTCAAAACATTGCTTTCGTCGGCTTGCGAACAGGATTGCTATTACTGTCCTTTCCGTGCCGGGCGGGATTTCCGGCGTGCTGCCTTCCAGCCGGAAGAGTTTGCCCGTCTGTTTGTAATGTTGACCCAGAAAGACATTGCCGAAGGAATATTCCTCAGTTCTGGAGTTATCGGAGGGGGAACTCGCACCCAGGATAAGCTACTCGATACTGCTGAAATATTGCGTAACAAATTAGGATTCCGAGGCTATATCCATCTCAAAGTAATGCCCGGCGCCGAACGAGCCCAGGTGGAACGCGCCATGCAACTTGCTGACCGGGTATCGATCAATCTGGAGGCCCCCAATCCTGAACGTCTTGCACTCCTGGCTCCCCATAAACAATTCACCGATGAATTGCTCCAACCATTAATGTGGATGGACGAAATCCGCCGAACCCAACCGGCTTATCTCGGCTGGAATGGACGATGGCCCTCATCTGTTACCCAATTCGTAGCAGGCGGCGCAGGAGAATCGGATCTCGAACTGTTGACTGCAACAGAATACCTATATCATCATCTCGGATTGAAACGCACTTATTATTCACGATTCAATCCCATTCCGGACACTCCATTGGAAAACCAACCACCCACCCTTCTAATCCGCGAGCACCGACTTTACCAGGCTTCTTTTTTATTGCGCGATTACGGCTTCGAGTTGGAGGAACTGCCTTTCGAAACGGACGGCAGGCTCCCAATTCAAAACGACCCCAAACTAACCTGGGCATATCGGAATTTGGCTGAGCGACCGATAGAAATCAATCATGCCGATCGGCATATGTTATTGCGCGTCCCTGGTATTGGGCCGAAGGGTGCAGATACCATCCTTCGGGCTCGTGGTAAGGCAAAAATCAGCGATATGACATCCCTGAGAAAACTTGGTATTTTGATCGAAAAAGCTGCCCCTTTCCTGTTGATAAACGGAAGACGGGCAGTCTATCAGCCGGTTCTCTTTCAAAATTGATCAAGTTCTTTCTAACCTGCCAAGTCTTACGTTCATCCCATTGACCAAGTCCTGTAAACTTGCTAAACTAGGAGTATAGAAGGAGAAAACTATGAAGAAATTGTTTTATGCCCTTACCTTGATGCTGGTAATTACTCTATTTGGATGTAACCTGCCCAGCATAATCAGTCAGGGAACCCAATCGCCTGACGAAGTCTTTACCCAGGCCGCTCAAACGGTGGCTGCGGAGTTGACACGGGTGGCTTTGCTCGCCCCACCGACATCAATTATACCTGTTGAGCCTACGTCCACATTTACGCCCATCCCAACCATTACTACGGTTTTTACGCCGACCAAAACGCCCATCCCATGTAATCTGGCAACATGGGATCCGGCCACCATTGATGTAAGCGTCCCAGATTACACGCCGATGACCCCCAATCAGGTTTTTTCCAAAACCTGGCGCATTCGCAATGTAGGAACTTGTTCCTGGAATTCCAGTTACCTGCTCATCTTCGACCACGGCGACGGGATGGGCGTTACAACCGGTTACACCCAGCAGTTGACAAGCGGTGTTGTCAACCCAGGCCAGGAGGTTGACCTCACAGTCAACCTGAAAGCGCCAGCCACCCCTGGCACGTATACCAGCCACTGGCGCCTGCGTGATCCGGGAGGTGTGGTCTTTGGCATCACTCCCGCGGCTGGAACTTTCGTTGTAATAATCAAGGTGTCCCCAACCATTACCCTGCATCCTTTAGCAGTCGAAAGCGGAACAATACGGTCGGATGCTGGCCCTTGGCCGGACTTTACCGCTGGTGAGTCGAATGCAGATATTACCCACACGTGCGAGGCTTTCTTAAGTTACGATATTACCGGCATTCCGGCCAGTGCCACAATTACAGAAGTTAAGTTTGATTTCACAGCTTACACAACCACCGGCAATCCGTTTGGGAGCTTGGGCACATTGCATGCGTATGCAACTAATTATGGTCCAACGCTAGAGCCTGGCGACTTTGTTGCCGGTTTTCCCCCTGGGATGATAGCTGATTGGGCCTCAACCACAGCCCTCAACATCGTAGAAGCATCCCCCGAACTAAAGGCTAATTTGCAATCCAAAATAGGCACATCCCGGCTCCAGTTGCGCCTGCAATTCGCTGGGTCGAACGGTGACGCAGTAAAAGATAGGCTTACATTCACAAATCCAAGCCTGATCGTTACCTACACCACGCCGTGATGTTTATTTACTCATAACACAGCCCCGGTGATTGCACTGGGGCTGTGTTAGCGCTTCTTCAATTCTTCCCAGGCTCCCACCCACGGCTTTCCAAGACGATTCCGGACCGGGATGGTGACCTTATTCAACTTTTGGGCAGTCAGCGCAGCCACCTCAGCTACCTTAGCCCAATCGTCAGATTGGACTGCTTGTCGCATTTTTTCAGAGAATTGCCCAGTCCAAGCCCAGTCCATGCGAAACCTGTCGGCTTTAACCCAGTAACCACGTTTCTCCCAGGCGGCGACCGACACGTCTATCGTCTCTGCAACGATGGCAAGCGCCAGTGAAATGAACGCGGCCAAATCGCGGGATTCAGCTCCGGGTCCTGTTTGCTGGGCCAGTCCACGTACAGCCAGCACAATGGATTTTGTAAAACGGGTTCGTTCTTTTCCAGCACTATCGGTGTTAATAATGCGGCTCAATGAAAACTCCAAGAATAAACGAATACGGTGATTATACTGCAAAGAGCACAGGGCTTTGCTGTAATATGAGCACTCATTCTCACCTGTAAGTAAATGAATAACAGCAACACCCATTTTATTGACGCGCACCCCCCTTACGCTTATAATCTTCCAGTTCCGGGGAAGTGGCGGAATTGGCAGACGCGCAAGACTTAGGATTTTGTGCCGCAAGGCGTACGGGTTCAAGTCCCGTCTTCCCCACACTTCACCATGAATAAACATGAAGATAAGAAGGATGAGGCATTGAAAATCAAAACCCAACCCCGTGATGATCATCAGGTCACATTGATCGTTGAACTGGATTCGGAGCAAATGGTAGGCGCTAAACATCGTGCCGCTCGGAAGATTTCTGAACGGAAATCCATCCCTGGTTTCCGTCCCGGTAAGGCTCCCTACGAAGTGGTAGTGCGCAGTTTTGGTGAAAGCGTTATTTCCGAAGAGGCAGTGGATTTGCTATTGGAAGAGGTCTACCCTAGGGCTTTGGAAGAAGCAAAGCTGGAACCAGCAGTGGCCGGATCGCTGGAAAAAGTCGAGGAACTGGACAAGAAGCCCAAATTTACCTTTACTGTTCCCCTTTCCCCGTCTGTAGACCTTGGCGATTACCGCTCAATCCGTTTGCAATACGAGTGGAAAGAACCCAACGAAGACAAGGCCGACGATGCCATTGAGGAACTTCGCCGCATGTACGCCAAAACCGAATCGGTCAGCCGCCCCATCGAGACAGGCGACTTCGTGATGATTGACCTGAAAGGCGTCAAGGCAAAAGCAGCTGAAGGCGAAACCCCGGCCATTGACCGGCCCGGCCTGCCTGTTTTTGTCCGTGCCAGCGATAAAGAGGATGAGTTCCCTTATAAGGGATTTTCGAAAGAGTTAGTCGGGTTGAGTAGCGAAGAGATTAAGTCATTCAACCACAAATATGAGAAAGATTACAAGGACGAAAACCTGAAGGGTCAGTCCATTATTTTTGAAGTGAAAATCAAGATGATACGTGGCAGTATTCTTCCGGACCTGACTGACGATTTTGCCAAACAGGTTGGTCCCTTTGAGAATTTGCAGGCCTTGCGTGAAGCGGTCAAAGCGAATCTGTCAACCCAGTCCAAAGCCGAATACGATGACGGTTATTTTGCCAAGTTGATAGAGATAATCAAAGAGAAGGCAGCTATTAAATATCCTCCACAGGTACTTGATCATGAACTGGAACATGTATTGAAAGATTTGAAGACCCGCCTGGCGGAGCAAGGTTTGGATATGGCATCTTATCTCAAATCTCGCGAGATGGACGAAGAGAAATTTGTCACCGAGGAAGCTAGGCCTATTGCAGTTAAGCGGCTGGAACGCTCGCTTATTATGGACGAGCTTGCGAAGGTCGAGAAGATCGAAGTCAACCGGGAGCTGCTCCAGTCTTCGTTTGAGCAAACCTGGGGTGAATACCAGAGTGATATAGGTTTCAAAAAGTCCATGCGCGGCAAATCCCAACCGCCCAAGCAGTTGATGAACGCGGTGGCAATGGAATCTGCCAACCGGGCATACGTTCAGCAGACCTTAAATCGACTTAAGGATATTGCTATCGGGCAGGCTCCAGAAATAACCGAAGAGCCTAATAAACCTGCTGCAAAGAAATCTTCAAAATCAGTCTCAACGAAGGTAAATAATTCTAGCGGAAAATCGACTATGGAAAAAAAGGGTGCTTCGACATTAACCTCGTCCAAGGATAAGAAGGTGGTTAAAGGTTCTATAAAGTCTGTTATCGCAACATCCTCACCTAAAGGGACCTCATACTCGAAGGGGAAGAAACCAGCAGCTAAGAAATAAACCCGTTCTTTTTTTTGCAGAAATGGAGTGAAAATGGATACAGATATTAAGAACGTTATTCCAATGGTAATTGAAACCTCTGGCCGCGGTGAGCGGGCATACGACATATACTCACTGCTCCTCAAAGAACGAATTATCTTTGTCGGCACAGCTATTGACGACCAGGTGGCAAATGTCATCGTGGCGCAGTTGTTGTTCCTCAGCCGGGAAGACTCGGAAAAGGAAATCCAGATGTACATTAACTCACCTGGTGGAGTGATTTATTCCGGACTGGCTATATATGACACAATGCAGATGATATCCAACCCGATAAGCACGGTGGCCGTAGGCGTGACAGCCTCCTTCGGGACGGTGCTTCTGACCGCTGGTTCGAAGGGGCGCCGTTACGCCCTGCCGAATGCCACTATCCATATGCACCAGCCGCTGGGCGGTGCACAGGGCCAGGCCACTGACATTGAGATACAGACCAAGCAAATCCTGCGTCTGCGCACCCTGTTGAATGACATAATGTCCAGGCATACCGGCAAACCGGTGGATGTCATCAAGCAGGATACCGAACGTGATTTCTATCTGGATGCCAAGCAAGCCGTCGAATACGGATTGGTGGACCAGGTTCTCGAAATCCCAACCAAGAATTAAACCAGAGTGGCGGACATATCAGTCCGCCCTTTTTTAATCCCTATGTTCTCCTCCACGATCAAATCTCTTATTCTCGATATGGACGGTGTTCTTTGGAAAGGAGATGTCTCCATTGGTAATCTCCCTGCTGTCTTTGACAGAATCAACGTCCTAGGGTTGAAAGTGGCCTTCGCCACCAATAACGGGACGCGTACACCCGAGCAATATGTCGAACGATTGATTAGTTTCGGTGTAGAGGTCGAACCATGGCAGGTGGTGACCTCTGCGCAGGGTGTGGCGCATATGCTCAGCAAGAGATTTCCTGCAGGCGGACCGGTTTTTGCGATTGGCGAAACGGGCGTGATGGTAGCTTTGCGCGAGAAAAGTTTCAAACCGTTGTCTTTGGAAGAAGCCGAAAAAGCCCAGGCTGTGGTGATGGGACTTGACCGGAGCGTAAATTTTGCAGCTATGTGCGAGGCTGCCTTACTGGTTCGGCGCGGAGTTCCTTTTTACGCTACCAATCCTGATAAGACTTTCCCCACACCACAAGGTGAAATTCCTGGCGCGGGAGCTTGGATCTCAGTGATCGTTACAGCGACTGACATTGAACCCATTTATGCCGGGAAGCCCACCCCGTATTTGCTCGAACTGGCGCGCGAGAGACTGGGTACTGCAAAAGATGAGACTCTTGTAGTCGGTGACCGCCTGGAGACTGATATCGCCGGGGGTCAGGCAGCTGGCTGCCCGGTTGCTTTGGTTTTGAGTGGGGTAAGCACAAGGGAACAGGGCGAGAAGTGGAGACCAGTTGTTGATGCAATCGCAGAAGATTTGTATGCACTTGTGAAATAAAAAATAAATAGCAAATGCCTTTCATAAAAAAAATAAAGCGACTGTGTGGAGAATTTAACGCTGAGCGTCTTTCTTGCCAGCTGCATTCAATTCACGGCTAGAGCCACATACGCCACCGTGACTGGTTCTACAGTCGGCGGCTACAATGACTTATATGTTCTGAACACTACCCGTAGGGCAAGCCATGAATATCAACCTTACTGTCCAATCTGGGAACGCTGCCCTGACAGTCTGGAGTTTTACAGACGGTAAGCCGTATAACCGCGCCCAGATTAGGATAAAGAATTTCAGCAAGGTTCTCACTTCCACACAGGATAACATCAGCGAGGTCGTCCCGATGGGTGGTCAGGTGATTATTGCTCGTTCTTAGTAGAAGTGAAACAAATCTGTTTTTGGAGAAATTCACTATCAATGCTAAGCTGCAATTTCGAAGCTCTGCCTAGATTATGCTGTGATAGAATTTCATCGAATGGCCTCCTCATTGATTTACGATCTCTCCCTCCTAAAACTTACCTCCCTCCTTGCAGGATGGGGAGAACCAGCTTTCCGCTCGCGTCAAATCTGGCAAGGACTATATCGTAACTTTTGGAATTTTCCCGAAGAATTTTCTAACCTTCCTGCTACTTTGCGGAACAAACTGGCAGAATCACTTGAATTCAACATACTCGTTCCCAAAACCACCCTCCAGTCTTCGAATGGCGAAACGGTTAAAACGCTTTTCCTGCTACTTGATGGGAGTACCATTGAGACTGTTCTGATGAAATACGACCCTTCGATAACGCATCAACCATTTCGGCGCGACGGATCAGGACAAGGTCGCCGAACGCTGTGTGTTTCAACCCAGGTTGGATGCGCCATGGGATGTGTCTTCTGCGCTACCGGACAAATGGGTTTTAAACGTCATCTTACCAGCGGGGAAATAGTCGCGCAGGTAATGTACTTCGCCCGGCTTTTGCAGAACCAGGGTGAAGTGGTCACCAATGTCGTAGTTATGGGTATGGGCGAACCCTTCCATAACTACGACAATACTATGGCTGCCATTGATCAATTGAATGATCCGGAAGGTTACAACCTTGGTGCGCGTCGATTCACTATCTCCACAGTTGGCTTGGTCCCTTCCATCCGGCGGTTCGCTGCTGAAAAGCGACAGGTCAACCTGTCGATATCCCTCCACGCTGCCGACGATACCCTCCGAGCTTCCATGCTACCGGTCAATAAGCGCTACCGGATAGATGATTTGCTCGAAGCTTGCAACATCTACGTCACTACTACCGGACGTCGCATCACCTTCGAATGGGCACTGGTCCATGGAGTCAACGACACTCCAGAGCAAGCTCATTTGCTGGCAAGCAAACTCAAGGGATTACTCTGCCATGTCAATGCCATTCCTCTTAATCCTACAAAGGGTTATGGTGGAAAGGCTACAACGCGTAAGCGCGCGGACGAATTCAAAAATATCCTGATCAACTCAGGAGTCTCAACTACAATTCGCTTACGACGAGGCATAGATATTCAAGCTGGATGTGGTCAGCTTTCAAGTAATGTATTGTAAAATGAGTGGTTTTTAATAATAAATGGCTATGCGCATTATATATTTCCTTGCCTTATCAAAATATCAGATTTACTGTATTCACATGTTATTCTTCCAATATTTGCAAGGTGCATAAACATGATCGAGTATCAAAATAAACGTACTTGGCTTGACCGCCCCCTCTTCTCCACTCTCCCAGCTTTTACTTGGGAAATACTAATTTTCGCCACCATCATTATTCTTATGGTCCTCAGTCGGTTTTACAATCTGGGGGCGCGGGTCATGAGCCATGACGAAAGCCTGCACGTTTATTACTCTTGGCTTTATTCGATTGGGCAAGGTTATCAGCATACTCCCGTTACCCATGGACCGCTGCAATTTCACTTACTGGCGCTAACTTACTTCCTTTTCGGAGATACCGATTTCTCCTCCCGCCTACCATATGCCATCGCTAGCATTCTGACGGTTGTCGTGCTTTGGAACTGGCGTCGCTACCTCGGCCGTTCCGGAATGCTTGTTGCTGCCGGACTAACACTCATCTCGCCCTACATGCTCTACTATGGGCGTTATGCCCGCAACGAGGCCTTTGTGGGCCTGCTGGGAGTGCTGTCGCTCTACTCGATCTTGCGATATCTGGAGACCGGAAATAAACGTTATATACTCCTGCTAACCGTAGTCACTGCCCTACACTTCACAGTCAAAGAAACCGCGTTTATTTACACCGCTCAATCACTACTCTTTCTTGCCTTTTTTCTTGTTAACCACGTGACTCACTTGCCCTGGAAAAACAATGGTGTAATGAACGGGTTTATCGTGATACTGTCCGTTGGGGTGTTGCTTTTCGTCGCGGCGTTCGGCGTAACAATATATGCCCACGCCCAAGCTCCAACGGATACCAGTCAGACTTCCGCGCCAATCATCCCGGGAGCAATGTCGGAGACTGCACCTTTTGCAGCACATTTACCCTCGATCACATCCTTGTTTATGCTTGCGGGTATCGCCTTAGTCACAGCGGCGGTCTTGCTCATTATTGGTTATGGTTGGAAAAACCTGCGCCGCGAGCGTTCGTTCGATATGGTCATCCTACTTGGCACGTTTGTCCTACCACAGTTGGCTCCGCTCCCGGTCAAGGCACTGGGCTGGAACCCACTGGACTACATTTTTACATGGCCAGGTTGGAATTTACAAGGTCTTTGGGCCCAAGGGCCAGTCAAGACAGCCTCAATCTTGATTGTGATGATCATCATCGCGATTGTTGTAGGCCTTCTCTGGGATTGGAAACGCTGGTTGGTCAATACAGCCCTTTTCTGGGGCATCTACATCTTCTTCTACAGTAGCATTTTTACCAACTGGTCGGGGCTTGCAACCGGTGTGGTCGGATCATTGGGATACTGGCTTGTCCAACAGGGCGTCAACCGCGGCAGCCAGCCTTGGTATTACTATCTGCTTATCCAGATTCCATTGTATGAGTTTTTACCTGCGCTCGGACTCGGTCTGGCTGCGTTCTTCGGCCTGCGCCAGAAATCACCAGCTCCCCTACCCCACGTAACGCCCTCTGAATCAGACCCTTCAGCTGCTGCTGTTCCAGAAGCTTCGCCTACTTTTAGTTTGCTATTCTGGTGGGCTTTCTCCAGTCTGCTCGCCTTTTCCATTGCAGGTGAGAAAATGCCATGGCTGACGGTACACATCACTCTGCCAATGATTCTTCTGACCGGTTGGGGGTTGGGTCAGGTTATCGAGCGGTTAGATTGGTCAAAATTCCGCGGTCGAGGTATTTGGGCGACCGCCCTGCTGGTTATATTCTTTTTCGGTCTAGCCGGAGCCCTTATTACAGGTCCTGGAATGGAGGATCCATTCCAGGGAAAGACGCTGGCACAATTATCTTCCACCGGAGTGTTCCTGTTCTCGGTGATATGTGTCTTTATTAGTGCGCTCGGACTGGTCTATTTGCAGATTAATTGGCAGGTCAGCCACACGTTGCGTTTGGCGGTGCTGGTTTTCTTCAGTCTGCTAACCATTCTTACTACACGTACAGCAATCCGTGCCGCCTATCTGCATCCGAATGACGCCACCGAGTATTTGGTTTACGCTCATGGAGCAACTGGAATCAAGGATGTAATGGCACAGATTGCCAAAATCTCCAGCCAGACCGTCGGGGGTAATAACCTTACGGTAGCATACGATAACAGCACACCCGATAGCGGTGTAGCATGGCCGTTCACCTGGTATTTGCGCCATTACCCTAATAAGACTTCCTTTGACCAGCCTGGCTCAGCCCTTCGCGGAATACCAGTTATTATAGTTGACCAGAAGAACTTTGATACCATAAAGGCAATTGTTGGTACCGATTACTACCAAATTAACTATATCCGTATGGTATGGCCCAACCAGGATTACTTCAACTTGACCTGGGCTCGCATCAATGACGCGCTAACTAATCCATCAATGCGAGCTGCTCTTTGGAAAATCTGGCTCGACAGGGATTATTCACTATATGCTGAAGCCACAGGAAATACCGGGCTGACTGCGCCAGATTGGAACCTAAGCGACAAAATGCAGTTCTTCGTCCGGAAAGATGTGGCCGCAAATATATGGGACTATGGCATACTTCAGGCAACAACCGTTCAAACCGATCCCTACGAGCAAGGCAGGATATCCCTTGCAGCGGATCTTATCTTTGGAGTGAACGGCACATCAGACAGCCAATTCAATACCCCACACGGAATTGGTATAGCCGTTGACGGAACTATTTATGTCGCGGATACCAACAACAATCGCATCCAGCATTTCTCCTCCGATGGGAAATTCCTCAACTCATGGGGCACTTTCGGAGACAACACCACTGGCGACGCCCCCATTGGCACTTTTAACCAACCATGGGCTGTGGCAGTTTCACCCGACGGAAAGTATATATACGTAACAGATACTTGGAATCATCGCATTCAGAAGTTCACAGCCGGCGGAATCCCACTCATATCTTGGGGCACCCCTCTTTACGACCCAACCAACAGTGGTCCATTTGGGATCTGGGGTCCGCGTGGAATTGCTGTGGATGCACAGGGGCGCGTTTTTGTAGCAGATACGGGCAATAAACGTATCCTTGTCTATGATTCGGACGGGAATTTTATCCTGCAGATTGGCAGTGAGGGTTTATCCATTGGGCAATTCGAGGAGCCGGTCGGTCTTTCAATTGACCCACGAGGTTACCTGTTCGTGGCCGACACTTGGAACCAGCGTATTCAGGTATTTGCGCCCAGTGAAGATAGTTCAACTTTTTCTCCTTTCCTCCAATGGGATGTATCCGGTTGGTATGGCGAATCGTTGGATAACAAGCCTTATCTCACCACAGACAATCACGGGCACATCTTCGTCACAGATCCGGAAACGTATCGTGTGCTCGAATTTTCAACCAACGGCGAGTTTATCCGCACTTGGGGAGATTACGGGATTGACGCAGGAAATTTCGGGTTGGCGGCTGCCGTCGCAGTGGATTCGGAAGGCCGTGTCTGGGTAAGCGATGCAGCTAACAACCGATTAATGAGGTTCACACTGCCATAACCAGACCAAATGTCATTTTATTCTGCTTATCAAATGCAGATGATATTTAGTAAGCATGCTGCTATAATGCACGCGCTTTCCATCCCAAAGGGAGAATCTTTCTCATGAAACTGCATGAATACCAATCCAAACAGATTTTTGCCAAATATGGCATCCCGATCCCAAAGGGACGGGTAGCGACCACCGCAACAGAGGCTAAACAGATCGCGGAAGAGTTAGGTGGTCGTGTTGTTGTTAAATCCCAGGTGCTGGTGGGTGGGCGCGGCAAAGCAGGTGGTATCCGGCTTGCCAAGTCTGCCAAAGAAGCCGAGGAGGTCGCGACGCAAATCCTGGGCATGGAAATAAAGGGTCTGCCTGTACGTAAAGTACTAATAGACACGGCAGCCAACATAGACCAAGAAATCTATCTGGGCATCACCAATGACCGTGCCGCTCGTCGTCCGGTCTTTATGGCCTCCGCTGCCGGCGGTGTAGAGATCGAGGAAGTTGCCCGTACCAATCCCGAGAAAATCATTAAAGTCCATATTGACCCGCTACTCGGCCTGCGTGACTACCAGGCACGCGACATTGCAATTGGTATTGACTTGCCGAAGGAATACTGGAAACAGTTTGGCGATATCTGTAGGGGTCTCTGGCGCGCTTATTTAGAATGTGACGCGACTCTGGTAGAGATTAACCCGTTGGTCATCCTGAAAGAAAAGTCGCTGATTGCGCTGGATGGCAAGATGCTTTTAGATGATAATGCTCTGTTCCGTCACTCTGACCTGGCCGAGATGCGGGATGTGGACGAGGAGGCCAGCGCTGAGACCGAGGCACGTAAATACGGGCTTTCGTTCATTAAATTGGACGGCAATATCGGCTGCATGGTCAACGGTGCTGGGCTGGCTATGACCACCATGGACATCGTAAAATTATTTGGCGGCGAACCAGCCAACTTCCTTGACATCGGCGGCGGCGCAGGTGCGGATAAAGTCGCGGCAGCCATGCGTATCATCCTATCTGACAAAAATGTCAAGGCCATCCTGTTCAATGTATTTGGTGGCATTACCCGTTGTGATGAAGTGGCCAAAGGCATCCTGGCCGCGCTCAAGGAAGTCAAACCTACCATACCGATGGTTGTACGCCTGGTGGGTACAAACGCCGAGGAAGGACGCAAGCTCCTTGCAGACGCCCACATGATTACCGCTGAGACCCTCGCCGACGCGGCCAAGAAGTCCGTGGCGGCGGCGAAAGCGTAGGAGGTCAAAATGAGCATATTAGTTAATAAGAATACCCGCCTTCTGGTCCAGGGCATCACTGGCAATGAAGGCCTCTTCCACACCCAGCAAATGCTGGCTTACGGCACTAAAGTCGTAGCGGGAACACGCCCAGGCAAGGGTGGCGAATGGGTTCTTGACGGTAAAGTCCCGGTCTTCGACTCCTGCAAGGCGGCTGTCGAAGCAACTGGTGCTAATACCAGTATCATCTTTGTTTCCGCACTGTTCGCCCCAGATGCCATCTTCGAAGCTGCAGACGCAAGCATCCCTTTCATTGTTTGCATTACCGAAGGTGTTCCTGTGCAAGATATGATGAGGGTGCGAGAATACCTCGACCAGAAAAAAGTTCGACTTCTTGGTCCAAACTGCCCAGGTCTGTTGACTCCCGGTGAGGCTAAAGTGGGCATCATCCCTGGGGACATCGCCATCGCAGGCAATGTTGGGGTCGTCTCGCGTTCCGGCACGTTGACCTACGAAGTGCTCTATGCTCTTAAACTGGTCGGTTTGGGTGCCACCACTTGTGTAGGCATCGGGGGTGACCCCATCAATGGCACAAATTTTATTGATTGTCTGTCCATGTTCGAAGATGACCCACAGACCGAAAAAGTGGTCATGATCGGCGAAATCGGTGGCACAGATGAGGAAAAGGCAGCCCAATTTATCGCTTCCAAGATGACCAAGCCAGTCGTCTCGTTCATCGCCGGACAGACAGCTCCTCCCGGAAAGCGTATGGGCCACGCAGGTGCCATCATCGAAGGCGGCGCGGGCACCGCAGCTGATAAAATCAAAGCTCTCGAAGCCGCGGGCGTGAAAGTTGCCAAACACCCCGAAGAAATCCCATCTCTTTTGAAATAAAGCCAACTCCCGGTGTTTCAATAACACCGGGAGTTTTTTAGCGGATGAGTACCGCCCGATAAAGATCCTCGTAGCGGTGTACTATATTTTCGAGACTGTGATAAGGTACGATGGACATATTCCAACCTACGCCTTCCACAAGTAGAAGAGAAATAAAAATAAAGACGCCTGCATTGGCGTCTTTATTAAAGAAAATATCGAAGGATCATTTCTTGGCTTTTTGGGAATCGACAAACTTGACCGCTTCGCCAACTGTGGTGATCTTCTGGGCATCCTCGTCTGAAATCTCGGTGCCAAAAACATCCTCAAATTTCATGATGAGTTCGACCAAGTCAAGTGAATCGGCTTCCAAGTCCTCGCGGAAGCGGGCTTCGAGCTTAACTTTCGCCTCTTCCACGCCCAACAATTCCATGATAATAGCCTTTACTTCATCAAATGTGCTCGCCATTTCTGCCTCCTGTGAGTTTAAACTGGCACTATTGTAATCGTTTCGCCGTTATAATTCAATACAAGGAACACATATTTATGGAAAAAGTTTCGCCCATTAACCATCGGAAAGCTGACCACATCAAGATTAACCTGGAGCAGGACATCCACTCCGGGTTGACCAGCGGTCTGGAAGATTACCGCTTCGTCCACGAAGCCTTACCGGAACTTGACCTTGAAGCGGTTGACACGACTTTCAACCTATTCGGCAAAAAACTCAATGCGCCGATCCTCATCTCCTCCATGACAGGTGGGACGCAGGAGGCAGAAACGATCAACCAACGTCTTGCAGAAGCCGCAAGGAAAGTTGGCGTGGCCATGGGTGTCGGTAGTCAGCGCGCCGCCCTCGAGAACCCCATCCTGACCGAGACCTTTTCCATCGTCCGTAAAGTGGCACCCGATATTCTACTCTTCGCCAACCTGGGCGCAGTTCAATTGAACTACGGTTACGGCCTCGACGAGTGCCGCAGAGCTGTGGATATGATCCAAGCTGACGCGCTCTGTCTGCATCTCAATCCCTTACAGGAAGCTGTGCAGATGAACGGCGATACCAATTTCGCCGGTCTGGCAAAGAAAATAGAGAAAGTCTGCAAGAAAATTAAAGTACCCGTGATTGTCAAAGAAGTTGGCTGGGGGATCTCGGAACGGACCGCGAAGATGCTGGCCGATTGCGGCGTCGCCGCCATTGATGTTGCTGGTGCGGGCGGGACAAGTTGGTCGCAAGTCGAAATGCACCGAGCACCAGATGAGTTCACGCGCCAACTTGCTGCGACTTTCGTCTATTGGGGAATCCCGACAGCTGAGTCCATTTTGAACGTTAAGGAAGCCGCTCCTGAAATTAAAATATTCGCCAGCGGAGGCCTCAATAACGGACTCGATATTGCCAAGTGCATCGCCTTGGGCGCAACACTCGGTGGGATGGCAGGTAAGTACTTGAAAGCTGCCGCGACGAGTTCGGAGAAAATTGTCGAGTTAATGAAATTGACCCGACGGCAGATACAAGTCGCGATGTTTGCGGCGGGAGTGGGTGATATTTCCAAAATGGGAAGTTGTGAAATAAAGAAAATATGAGTCTGAAAGGATCTTCCGCCCCCATACTAATCTCCACCATAAATGTACTCTAGCATTAGGTCGCCTGGATCAACAATCCAGTCAATCGTATCTTCTATTAAATGCCGATCTATCAATTGAGGAAAGACTATAGTTCCTACCAACTTCCAGTTTGGTTATGAGGATGATCGCATGTAGTCGTCTGCCCTACAAAACCGACCAGCCGGGTTCGGCAAGACTATCATTGCGGCCTTCTCAAACACCGTCACCGTTTGGTTAATCTTTACCGCTTTGGAAATATATCGCTCCAACCATGACTACTTTTGCGGTCCAATTCCTAGAACATCCTCCTTCTGACGCTACCCCCCTCGGAATTCGTACCCGGTTGAGAGAAGCCTGCCAGCGGTTACCCATTTCAATTGTCCTGCTCGGCTGGGATTTACCACCTCTCCTGGAAGACGCTGCAGCGGAAGAGACTAACCGCCAGAATGCCTGTCTCTACCGCTGGCAGCCTTGGTTAACGAGTGAGGCGGGATACAGCTTTCCACCTGCCTGGGCAACGGTCGGATTTGACGGGGCTCCGATCCTGGCTTTCAATGACGATCCGGATTTTTTCTTCTTCTGCCCTAATCACAGTGGCGCGTCTGATTTCCTTTTTGAACGGTTGGATCGCATCGCCACCCTCGGTTTTTATGAGGGCATCTTCCTTGACCGAATTCGCTTCCCCTCCCCCGCCGAGGACCCATCAACTCGTTTGGGCTGTTTTTGCACAGAATGCCGTAATCTGGCGGCTGAAGCGGGATTGGACCTGGAAACTGTTCGCCGTAATATTCAGATGCTCCCCGCTGAAGTCTTAGTCCGCAGCCTGCTTGCCTGCGCTGACGATCCAACCAGCCCACTGGAGGCTTTTCTCGACTTTCGCCAAGAGAGCATCACCCGGACGGTCCAAGCAGCAGCGCAACAAGCCAGTTCCATCGGTTTTGCAATTGGGCTGGATTGCTTTTCTCCAGCCCTTACGAGGATGACCGGTCAGAACTTGACTGCCCTTAACAAAACCTGCGCCTGGATAAAAATAATGACTTACCCGCGCGTCCATGGCCCGGCAGGGCTCCCATTCGAGTTGCTGGGGCTTGCCAACTGGTTGACAAGTCGCGGAGTATCCGAACCTTCAGCCATGCAGTCCCTGGCTAAAGCCAGCGGACTGATCATACCGACCTCAAAAGCCGAATTACAGAAGACAGGCCTCGGGTCAGGAGCGATCTCCCACGAGATCGAAAGCAGTCGCATCCTGGGCGTCACCAACTTACTAGCAGGTATCGCCCTGATAGAAATTAGAGGCGTCCACGAGTCAACACCGGAGCAGGTGCAGAACGACCTGAAGGCTGCGCGCACCGCAGATGGTCTGGTAATTTCGTGGGATTTGTGGCAGACTCCACTGGAGCGCTTAGATACCATTCGCAGTATTTGGGAGATCTAAATGAGTCTGATAGAACTATCAAACACCATGTTACCCGACATCGAGGCTGAACTCCAACACCAGGTTGCCCGGCTAGACGAACCGCATACGCGCCCCTTCCACGAGATGCTGGCATTCCACATGGGCTGGACCGGCGAAGGAGCCGGTTTGGATGCTCAAGGGAAACGCATCCGCCCGCTGCTGGTACTACTTACATGTGCCGCCTGTAACGCAAGCTGGAAGCCTGCCCTCCCGGCTGCAGCTGCCCTTGAACTTGTCCATAACTTTTCCCTGGTCCATGACGACATCCAGGATAACTCGGATAAACGACGTGGACGGGATACCGTCTGGATGAAGTGGGGAATACCACAAGGGATCAACGCCGGTGATGCTTTATTCATGCTTTCCAACCAGGCCATACTGGACCTGACGCCCACCCACCCTGCCGAGATAGTGCTCAAGGCTACAAGAATACTCTACAATACCTGCCTAGACCTGACACGCGGCCAGTACCTGGATATGTCCTACGTAAACCGCAATGACCTAACAATTGAAGACTACTGGCTGATGATCAGCGGCAAGACGGCAGCCCTGATGGGTGCATGCTGCGCAATCGGTGCTTTACTCGGCATGACGGACGATTCCGGTCAGGATGCTTATCACGCTTTCGGTCACTACCTCGGCCTCGCCTTCCAAGTAAAGGATGACTTCCTCGGTATCTGGGGTAACTCAGCGCTGACGGGAAAATCCGCTGAGTCAGATCTAGTATCTGGAAAGAAATCGCTGCCGGTTCTATTTGGCCTCGAAAAGAATGGCCCGTTTGCGCGGCGATGGTCCGAGGGCCTGGTTCGCCCCGAGGAAGTCACCGGCCTCGCTGAACAATTGGCTGCCGAAGGGGCGCGGCTTTACACACAGGAGACTGCCGATCAAATGACCGATCTGGCACTGCAATCACTACACATGGCAGACCCTCAGGGCGAGGCAGGAGAAGCGCTATTTGAATTGGCGAATAAATTGCTGACCAGGGAAGCGTGATCCTAGCCTCGAACCGTTGATAATCAAAAAACTGGTATAATTTTCCGCGTCAAGCGGGTGTAGTTCAGTGGTAGAACGCTTGCTTCCCAAGCAAGATATCGTGGGTTCGAGTCCCATCACCCGCTCCAGATGGGGATAACCTCCTAAATGCCGTCATATCGCCTAGATATGGCGGTGTTTTATATCTCCTCGAACAGCAACACAACAATAATGGATGCTTGCCTCCCTGGCTCTTACTGATGCTTATACAGATTCTTTTTTGTCACGTCAAGCCATGGTTGCATCCAGTACACGCTCTATTTCTATATGGGTTACGTCTACTAAGACCTGTCAAAAAGACAATAAGCCTTTTGATCTCATATGTTATCGGGTTGTAAATAACCTCGGTTTGAAATTATAATATTGACGTGCAGCACCTAGGGGGGTCATTAGGATTTTCTTCTATCGGGGGTAATTTAATAAGTACTTGTATTGTGATAATTTGCACAGTAAAATATGTATATACAAAGGAGGACACAATTATGAGAACACCGAATCAAACCGTGAAAAACCAATACTCCCTTCTTCTTGGAATAGTCTCACTCTTTGCTGCATTGTTGGCTTGCAGCCTGGGCACTGGAATACCAGCTGTCACGCCAATACCACCTACTACATCTCATGCGACATCTCCTGCTAAACCTACTGCTAAATCTACTTCTGCCATCAATGGGGTGCAGAGCACCCAAACAGGATCCACAGAGGCTTTATCGAAATCCTTCCCACTTCCCGCCGACACGACAATTGACCCGGAGAGCGTCTCCGAGGATGACCCGGCCAGGGGTTCATTCACTCTGCGGTCGACTGCCTCATTAAGCGGATTAGTGGATTTCTATTTTCAAAATCTTAGTTCTCTTGGATGGACCTACCGCTATACCGATGCCAATTCCCTCGGAGGCGTTACCCAATTCTGGAAAATAGATAATTTGTATCTTTCTTTGCAGTTCGGCTACGACAAAAACGGGGTCGTGGTGAAAATAAAATATTACCGCATTGCAACCGATGCTTTAGAGAAACTGCCCAACGATTTTCCCATCCCCGGCAAGGCAGAATTGACGAACGCCAGCGACACGTCATGGGATTTCTACATCGACCAGGATTTATCAACGGTGATCGCCTTCTACACCAAGGCCTCTGCCGGTTGGGCTCCGTGTTCCATGGGTGGCAGCGAAGGCGAAGGCGACGATGGCGGAGGGTCGAATTTTCCCCCGGGAGCAAGCCCGATGCCAACCCCCACACGGGACTCGCGCCCGGCAAAATCATATTGCTGGGTCTTGCCCAGCCAAAACCAGGTGGATTTATATATTGTGCCGCATGGAGCTGCCACTCTCCTGCATATCTACCTGACCAGCCTGAATGTTTCCGAGTCCGGTTTGCCGGCGGAACTTCCGATTTATCCTGGAGCCACAATCCAGAGTGTCAGTCCGGGGGCGGTGACATTCCAAGCCGGCGCCAGCCTGGAGACATTGAAATATTTTTATAGTGAAAAGCTTACAGCGGCAGGGTGGACATCCGACGGACAGTCTTTCGAATCCGAAGGAGCCATCCTGATGAATTGGAAACAGGGAAACCAGTCAGTCATGATCACAATTACCGTGTTCGGGGCGAATGATTGCTTCGTGATGATCTCTTATGAAGGATCCTGATGCGGTAAACCTGATCAGGGCTTTTGCTTATATAAATAAACAATCTTTCTTATTGAATATACTCTCGACAAGGTATATACTGATATTGTCCGACCATCCTCTTCCGTCGTCCAGCCAAGACGCGGATGAGGCGAATTTGACAAGGAGGAGCATGAACTCACGACCGTCCACTTTGAAGCCAGCGCACATAACAAGAATATTCCTGCTGGCGTTTATTCTTCTCGCTCTGGAATCACCCGGGGTCATGGCATCTCCCCTCATAGAGGGCACAGACACCAATATATTCAGCCTGGGGATATCACAGTCTAAAGACCCGATCTGTGTGGGAGATGTTGTAAATTTGACCATCCAATGGGGTCCAAACATAGCACCTCCTACAGATTCAGGAGACAGATTGGCTCCCTTGACTCCGCTTCTCGGACCAAGCAGGATTAAACTGCAAGCCAGCCTGGGACGCTTTTACCCGGATGATTCTTTCATACCAGGTTCCTACAGCGGCACCAAAACAGTCACCTATACTGCTGAAAAGGAGGGAAATGAAAAGATATTCGCCCAAGCATGGAATGGCGGAAGCAGTGATGCCATTGCAAGCGATACTTTTAAAATTCAGGCATGCAATTACATCTTTACCCTGAATGCAGTATTGAACCTGGATGTCCAATTCGAAGGTAACGCGTATTCGGTACGATATACGGTAAAGTCCCATGGCCTTCTTAAACCCCCAGATCCGGATCAGCCACTTAACCTGGAATCAAAAATGAACAGAGTAAAACTGGATGCCGTGGTGACATCATTCAACGTGCCGAAATGCACTCTATTCACCTATGAACCCGCTACGGGAACAGGATTTGTCGACGCAAGAGCAGACCCAGCCCCGAATGGCATTGGGATGATGCTGATACTTTTTCCGCCGCAACAGTTGGCATGGGATGTCGCGTTATCCTTTGCCTGCGATGGAGAATCCATGACACTTGCCGGTGTCTATCCAAGCACCTCCGAAGACCCATGGGTAAGCGCAACATACCCCACGGGTAGCGGACAACAAACCGTCAAATTAGACATGTTCGAAACTCCTATGAATAAAATGAACGGGGGTCCCGGCGTTAGTGTGTCCTATACGGCCACGCTGACGCTGGAAAAGGAGGCACCGAAATGAAAAAGCGATCGCGTTCATTTCATTCACTTTTTCTGCTTATCCTCCCGGTCATTCTTCTTTGGGCTTGCACCTTCTCATTGCCCTTTGCTTCTTCGAATGGGTCAAATGGAGGAAACGGGACAGGGCAAATCACTTTTCAAAGCCGCCCCGATCTCTTGACCGACCCCACTACCGGATTGGCGGATCTAACCAGTTACCACGTCTCATTTCAGCAGGATGTGACCGGCAACCTGGATGGAAAATCCTTTGAGCGCCATACCCATATAGAGTTGACGCGCAGCTCCGGGCAATCGGATTTCACCCGAGAGCAGCAGGGCACAGATGAGCAGGCTTCTTATTTTCGGGCGATCGCGATGGGCAGTGCCGTGTATCGCTGGAATACCCTCGATGAGACCTGCCAGGGAGAGGCTGGGGATCTACTGCCAGGAGAGACCCTGGAACCGGCCGAACTGCTGCCTATTGTCCTTCAAACGAGCAAGGTGGGCAATGAGACGGTTAACCAGATTCCGACGATTCATTATCATTTCGACCAAAATGCATTGCCCGTGACCGAGCCAAAGCCTTCCATCAGTGGTGAGATTTGGATGGCTGAACAGGGCGGCACCCTGGTCAAGTACATAATGAAAGCTGCGATGCCATCGAAAACAAGCGGGGTTGGCCCGGAAGTTGCACAGTCCTGGACATACGAGCTGAGTCAGGTGAACTCGGTTGAGTCGATACCTTTACCCAAAGGTTGCATGGTTGTTCCGGTAGATATCCCTGTCATGCCAGACGCAACGAATGTACGCAGGAGAAGCGGAATAATGGAATACGAAACCGCTTCCAGTGCCCCCGAGGTGGTTGCTTTCTATTTTCAAAATCTTGGTTCCCTGGGATGGTCGGCGAAACAAGAAGAGCCAACCGGAGAGTTAAAGATACCACTTGGTCTATCGTTTTTTAGTGGAGATCAATTACTTTCCATCGACGTTGACAACGCGGAGACAGGAGGCCTGGATGTAACCCTCGTGATTTACAATCCAAAAGAACAGGCAGCAGCCATAACACCCCTTCCCGAAGCACCCAGCACCCCATCAGGACCACTACCGACCATCGATGCCTCCCAGAGCGGCCTCCCGGCGGATGTTCCCCTGTATCCAGGCGCGACCAACCTGCTGAAGATACCAGGCATACAAGGAAATGCCTTCGATGCACCCGATCTGCCCGACCAAGTAGCCGCTTTCTATCGCCAGGAAATGGTTGCCGCCGGTTGGAATTTGGTCAACGAGACCAAGAGCGAAACGTTAATTATTCAGATGTGGCAGAAGGCAAGTCGCATAGTTAGCATAAATCTTAGCCCCATGGATGCAAAGACGAATGTTAGGATATTAACAATCTCACAATAATTAAAAAATTCCCCCTTCGTGGCACAACATCCTTCGAGGGGGATTTTATTTTCGGGCGGGAGCGTGATGCCGCGCGCACATGGAAACAAAAGGGAAAGGGTTTTCTATAGGCAAGCAGACAGCGGCCTAGTGCACCGCTGTCCGCTCTTTGATTGCCGCGATGGCTATCCGTTCGCCGGCTAGAGCGAACGGTAAGGTAGTTGGCGTTGCGAGGAAATGGCAGCCTGGATATGGTGCAATACTACGCCTAAATGGTTGACGATGATTTATTAGAGGCGCACCGGGTCCACAGCCCGGCTGACAACCTGTCCCGACTAAAATAAGCCCCCCGCCTTGCACATTCGCCGATTGATTATTTGTCTTGCTTATACTAATTCATTTCCCACCTAATACTAACTTGTATGTTTCCAACACGAATCTCCCTCGATTACTCATACTCATATTCACGGTTGAAAACTCACAATATCAATATTGATTTCGAGACCCATAAATCCGACGGATTACCCCCCTAATTTTTCCAATACCTTGAATAAATTGATCCTTATTTAGAGAAAGTATTGTTTCTTGTGAATTTGTATGAAGATAGATATCGGTAAAGACTTTCCGACAATTATCGAACAATGAAATCTTACCATTAGTATAGACCTCATACACTTTTCCCGAAAAAAAGTATGACTTTCCAACTAATTCTCGTGTATATGTTTGAAATTGTACATATGTCTTTGCATCATATGCATCTTCGTTGTCCCGACAAGTCACTGGCTGTGGTGTTGGTGTCAGATTGAAGTAGGTGTCCGGGTTGATGTAGGCGTCCGGGTTGGAGTAAAAGTTATAGTAATTGTTGGCGTATTTGAATGTTCAATTGATTCAGTCGTGGAAATAACTCTTGTAAGAGAAGGAGTGCTGGTAGGCTTATAAGTTACTTCAGGAGAAATTTCTTGTGAAGAAGTTGAAAGGATTATAGAATTAGAAATCAATGGTAAACCTATAATAACTCCAATAACGCATATGCAAATCAATATAACAATAATTATACAAATGACAATCCACAGAGGGATTGTTTTTTGAAGCTTTGGTTTAGAATCCTTGATCATAAGAACCTCTTTTCGGATTGCTTTCTATATATTCAACCCCAACAAGTAATTCATTTCGACTAGTACATCATAGAGCAATTACAATCCAGATGAATCCGTCGGTTTGGGGGTGTTTATCTCCCCCAACTGGTGGAAATCACCTCCTCACCTATGATAAGGCACATGCAGCAGCCCCGTCTCTTTTTGCTTGGCCTGTTCTGGTCGCCGGTCATAACGGGCAATAGTTTGCAGGTTAGCATGTCCGGCCATTTTTGCAACGGTTGCAATATCATCCTCAACCGCAAGCAGTTGATGACTTTTTAGGACACACCACGCTGTATTCGGCTGTTCTGGTTCTTCGACATGCTCGATCCTATGGGGTTGGCGGGACCAATGGCTCAAGCGGGACGGATGGTATATTCTGGAAACAATATTTAAGCTGGCCAGAAATGATCCCCCCCGAGATGGGTAAAGGCTTGCAGTCACCATTATATTCATCGAGCAAAAAATCAAATGTAATCTTCTGATCGCCAAGACCCGCCAGCTGGATGGGTCCATTGTAAGGGTGGCAATCCCCCTCGCCCTTGCACTCGCACTTGAGCTGAGCTTCCGCAATCCCCCAATCCTCTTTTATGTCGAGGGATTCTACTCCCCCAGTTTTGCTTCCCCTGCACTCCCCGGCGGCATTGACGGTGAGCGTGGTCTTCCCTTCAATGGTACACTTCACCTTGTCGTCCTCGCCTTTCCCGCTTATTTTAACGGGAAACTCCTGGTCGACAGCCGATAAGCCGATATACCCGCTTTGGACGGGGACTTCCACGCATCCATCCGTGGACATGGTGACGCTTCCGGATGGTGCGAAGAACTTGACAGTTATGCTGTGCTCGAGGCATAAGTACCATTGAGCTTTATGGCCGCGTGCCGGGCAAGCGACGCGGCGGCTCTGAACGGCCTGCTGATTGGTCGCATATGGACCGCTGTTATCGGATCCCTGATTCTCTGACGATGCTGGCTTCATTAGAGTGCAGCTGGTGATGGCCACGATGGCAAGGACGATCGCAGCTATGCGTGGCGAGAGGAACAGAACGCGCGAGCTGTGAAGATTCATCTGAGTCCTCCTGTATACTTATCGCGACTCCAGAGGGGATGTGATCGCGGCAAGTATTGATTCTCGAACCTTCCAGCAGTGTGACTTCGCGTCACGAAGCACTCCTGAAGTGGGCAGCAGCGGTATAGAAAGGCTATGCACATTATAGCGCCATCCCTAGCAAAACGCGCGCCCTTTTGTTCTAGTTTGTTAATCTAATGAAACAAGAATATTGATTATATTATAGGATTTATGACTATGCGTATTAACCAATATTTAGCGACTTTACATTCATTATTGGGGAGGATCATAGAGGGCTGGTATTTATATTCGCGTGGGTAGTGAGGCTTCCACAGAAGACTTCTTTTCTATTCAAATTTCCTTTTATTATCTATGACATTTCCAACCCCTCCCTATCTTCACGAATAGTGAACCGCTTTTGATATGTTTACAATTATGGAATCGCACCGCTGATACCGTTCACATAATCAAGTGCACCCTGACAGGCAGGGGTCAAATGCGAGGATAGATGCACCCAGTCCAGCACTTCGTTAAGTCTATGTGTTTCCCAAATTGCCAGAGTCAGGCAGCCCGGGCCGGCATTGTAGTTAACCAGTGTGAAGCGCCACAGGTCTTCAAACCCCGCCCATTGGCCCGCCGCTCCTCCATATGTATTCTGAACAATCATTCCCGTCTGATCGCAGTTAGCCAGGATTGTTTCAGCGAAAACGGAAACGCTGTTTTCGGCCCGCTGTAAGTCAACTCCCAACGCACAATCCGGGCAGAATGCGTCCACCTTCCTCACCAGGGCACTCCGTAATATGTCCTGTTGATCGGGCTGCAAGTGTGGATAACCTTGGTGACAGGTGGCTGAATCCAGAACGGTCGGGCAGAATTGTTCGAAAAATGGGCGGTTCCACAGCAAGGTCGTGTCAGCTCCTCCCTCCGTCATCTGTCCCAGCCCAACTTCCGGGTGGCCTGTGGTCGCACCCGGCCAGAATTGGCTTTCCCGCCCAAAAATACTCTTTAGTAATTGCGCTGGAATGCCCGTATCCTGTGCAGCACTAAAAACCAAGTTATCAAACCGATTCTGCCAATTATTCACTGCATCGCGGGTCGCTTCCACCCCACACACACTGGGCAGACCATTATCGAGCAGACCGCCATCACTGCAGGCCGAAGCATCTGCCACTCCCTGCCGAATCAAATGCGCTGCCAGATACTCATAAGGGATATCCGTTGCCAGTTCCCCCGCTCGCTGCGGCGTCGAGAGCCAAACTGGAACTCCGCCCACTGGTGGAAATGCATCCCACGTTTGCGAGCAGCCCGCGAGGGGTACTCCCCGCCACTGCGTGGAAAGTACATCCACATACCATGCATGCTCTTGTGAATCATCAGAAGCCATAACGCGCACACGTGCCTGGAATAATTCGCTGCTATCCCCATAACTGGAATAAGCCCAGAATTCCAGGTTTTGTCCCCCATCCCCCGTTGGTACCAAATCCACCTGACAGACAGGGTCACAGCTGAAAGGAGTTCCATCTACCTGACCCTCCAAACCACTTATGTGCTCTCCTTCTAATGGTTCCGCTCCTGTCAGAACCAGTGTGGGTAATGCGTCGCAACGAAATGTCGAATTATATGGGGTACACCCATTCAACGATACCCATACTACAGCTGGTGGTAATTCCACACCCACCTGCCTTTGGGCTGGTTCAGAACTCACGAATTGCAGGTAATATCCACTGCAGGTTTTGTCAGAGGGACAGGTTTTTGAGGTAGCCCATTGATCGTAGAATGTCTTTCCGCAGTCAGCATAGATCTCCGCCCCACCTGGCAAGCCCTCGTGATCCAAATTGATCGAGCAAACCACCTGATTATCAGAATACCTGGTCAACCACCATTCGTAAGAGGTATAGTCCTGCGTAACAATAGTAAAACGGTCAGGACCCGGAGGCAGTCCTTCTGCGCCAAATACGCTTTGGGGGCCGAATACAGCCGTCAAAGTACTACAAAGGAGAAGTACAGCAATCACCCGTTCAATCCGGAAACAGGTTTTCATTGTGCACAAACATCCTTGGCTGAAGCAAGCAGGCTCTTAACTACAAACTTGGAGTCTTCATCTCTGTTGATATATGCATCCGTACTTAAAAAGAGAGCAACCAGATCACCTGGGTCCAAATGGCTAACAATAACAACGATAGTGACTCGAGGGCAGATCTTATGCAAGTTTACCATGGTTGCACTGGCATCCGAAATGAATCGATCCTATTCCAACAAAAACATATCCGGGCTAGTCAGGGGAGCAAGGGCTACGAATGTAATATCAATACCAGCTACTCATAAATCACTCATCGCACTAATTGGTGCGCTCTTTTGACGATATCTCCGGTTGTTAAGCCATATTCACGGTACACAGCTTCTGAGGGGGCCGAGGCGCCAAACCGATCTATTCCCAGAATAGCACCCCTCTCCCCCACCCAGCGTTCCCAGCCCATCGAAATGCCAGCTTCAACAGCCAGCCTGGCTTTCTTCTTCTCTGGAAAAACGCTTTCACGGTATTCCTGTTCCTGTGCAGAAAACAACTCCCAGGAGGGAAATGAGACCAGCCTTACCGATACGGATTCCGCCTCCAACTGCAGGCCCGCTTCAATAATAAGGCTCACTTCCGAGCCGGATGCCATCAGGATTAGTTCAGGGTCACCATCGCCCAGATCAGCCAGTACGTAAGCGCCACGCTCCAAGCCATCAGCCGGGGCGAACAAGCTGCGGTCGAGGGTGGGTACGTTTTGACGGGTCAATGCCAGCAGAGTCGGTCCGTGACGTTGTTCTACTGCCACTTTCCAAGCCACCGCCGTCTCATTAGCATCCGCCGGGCGAATGACTGTCATTCCTGGTATTGCGCGCAGGGTCGCCAGTTGCTCCACCGGCTGGTGGGTCGGACCATCTTCACCAACCCCGATGCTGTCATGTGTAAAGATCCAGATACTCGGATAACGTGAGAGTGCTGAAAGTCGGATTGGTTCACGCATGTAATCGGCGAACGCCAGGAAGGTTGCTCCGAAGGGGATGACCCCACCATGCACAGCCATGCCATTGATGGCAGCGCCCATGGCATGTTCGCGCACACCAAAATGAAAGTTACGCCCGGCAGGGGTCTTCGGTTCGAATGCAGGAATACCGTCAATCCAGGTTTTAGTTGAAGGGGCAAGGTCTGCTGAGCCACCGATGAGCTCAGGTATTTTTGCCGCCAATGCGTTAATCACTTTCGAAGACGCGACTCGAGTTGCCATCCCCTTCTCGTCGGCGGTAAAGACAGGAATGGCCGACTGCCAGCCTGCTGGCAGCTCCCTACGTAGACGGCGTTCCAGTTCGGCGGCTTTTTCCGGCTGCGCAGACCTGTATGCGTCCATTTCGGATTTCCAGCCGGTTTCCCATCCCAGGCCCTTTTCTAATGCTTGGCGGAAATGCGCTTTCACATCTTCTGGAATGAAGAAACGCGGTTCCACCGGCCAGCCAAGCTTTTCTTTCGCAGCGTTCAATTCCGCATCCCCGGGTGGTTCACCATGAGCTTTGTTAGTGCCTTGCCGGGTAGGTAAACCGTATCCAATCGTTGTGCGGCAAACAATAAGTGACGGTCGAGGGTCGTTTTTTGCCTGGTGGATAGCCGCATCAATTTCTTCCACATTATTCCCGTCAGCAACATGCAGCACTTGCCAGTCATAGGCGATAAAACGGGCTCCACGATCTTCAGTAAAGGCAATATCCGTAGAACCGTCAATAGAAATACGGTTATCGTCGTACAGATAGATAAGTTTCCCAAGCCTCAAATGACCGGCCAGCGAGGCGGCCTCGCCAGTAATTCCTTCCATTAAATCGCCGTCGGTGACAATGGCGTAAACATAGTGATTCATAACCTGGTTGACAGAAGTATTGAACTCGGCAGCAAGATGCGCTTCGGCGATCGCCATCCCAACGCCATTGGAAAAACCCTGCCCGAGCGGACCAGTGGTTACTTCCACTCCCGGAGTGAGTCCAAATTCAGGATGACCAGGGGTCTTGCTTCCCCACTGACGGAAATTCCTTAATTCCTTCATCGGGAGATCGTAACCGGTCAGATGGAGGAGTGAATACAATAAAGCGCACCCGTGCCCACCAGAAAGGATGAAACGATCCCGGTCAGGCCAGGATGGATTCCGGGGATTGTGCCGAAGGTGGCGGGTCCAGATAGTGTAAGCTATCGCGGCGCAACCCATTGGCAGTCCCGGATGTCCGGAGTTCGCCTGCTGCACCATATCCACCGAAAGAAAGCGCAGAGTATTTACTGCTCGTATCTTCAGGTCGTCCTTTTGAGTCATCGCATTTCTCCCGATTCCAGTTTTCTATAATTGTAAGCGTTCCGAGCAATTCCAGCCAGTTTTTCCTTGAGAGAACATTGGGATTGTGATTATATAATGAATCTCAAAAAATCCTAAATGGTACAATATCAATAATGGATAAACCTGATCTTATTGTGATTGGCGGAGGATTGGCTGGATCGGAAGCTGCCTGGCAAGCTGCGAAACTCGGGCTACGCGTCCGATTGTATGAAATGCGACCCACAGTCTCCAATGGTGCGCATCAAACCTCCAACCTGGCAGAGCTGGTATGCTCGAATTCATTCGGCTCAAACCTGCCTGACCGCGCATCGGGTATCCTGAAAAATGAGTTGCGCCGGCTTGGTTCGCTGCTGATGGAATGTACCTCATTTGCAGTACTCCCGGCTGGTACAGCCCTGGCTGTTGACAGGGAAATCTTTTCCCGAAAGGTTACAGAATGTCTTTCCGTCCATCCCTATGTTGAAATTGTACGTGAAGAAGTGGTAGATATACCAACCGGACTAACCATCGTCGCCTCCGGTCCGCTGACTTCCAAACAGCTCTCGATTGCCATTGCCGCACAGACTGGAGAAGAACACCTGCACTTTTACGATGCCACTGCTCCAATCGTATCCGCCAATTCCATTAACATGGAAATTGCTTATCGCGCCTCTCGCTACGGCTCCAGGGAACATGGAATCGGTGATTACATTAACTGTCCTTTTACCAAAGACGAGTATGGTGTCTTTGTAGAAGCTTTGCTTACAGCAGAACGTATCAAACTACGCCCCTTCGAGGCCGAAATCGATAAGGGTGTGAAAACTGGGACCCAAAACTTCTTCGAGGGCTGTTTGCCGGTTGAAATCATGGCGCAGCGCAGCAGGCAAGCTCTGATCTTCGGCCCAATGCGGCCAACCGGGTTAACCAATCCGCACACTGGCCGATGGCCCTATGCTCTCGTTCAATTGCGCCAGGATAATTTGGCGGGAAACCTCTACAGCTTAGTCGGTTTCCAGACCAACCTCACTTACCCCGAACAGAATCGAGTCTTCCGTTTGATCCCAGGATTGGAAAAGGCTGAACTTGTCCGGTACGGGCAAATGCATCGCAACACCTTCATCGACTCACCGAAAGTCCTGCTCCCTACACTCCAATTCCATGCTCGGTTCGATTTGTTTTTTGCAGGTCAAATTACAGGTGTGGAAGGCTATACAGGTAATATTGGCACCGGACTGCTCGCAGGGTTAAACGCTGCGCGTATCTTCCACGGGAAGAAGCTCCTTTCCCTCCCAGAAACGACTATGCTTGGCGCATTGTGCCATTACGTCGCATACGCGGACTTAATAGATTTCCAACCGATGAAAGCCAATTTCGGTATCTTGCCTCCACTTGACCTAAATCTCCGAATGGATAAGATTGAACGTTCACACCTCTATGCAGAACGGGCCAAATCCAGCCTGGAAAGGTTTATTGTAGAAACAAGTGATATATAATGACTACACGCAAATTTCAGATTCTTATATTATCAGGCTTTGGTTTCCTGCTGATTGGCCTTTCGGGTTGGCTAATCTATTCTTCATCCCAACTTGCCATGCATTTTGACAGTCAACGGGCATATCAGGATGTGCTTACCCAAGTATCTTTCGGCGCACGCACTCCAGGTAGTATTGCCCACGGTGAGACCGTCGCCTATATCCAGCAGGAATTGGAAAAGGCTGGCTGGAAGGTTAAAATTCAATCAACTGAATGGGATGGTTTTTTTATTCAGAACATTATCGCATCACGTTCGGAGATCGCCCCGCGCATAATCGTCGGAGCTCACTATGATAGCCGTCTCCTGGCAGACCAGGACCCGGGTCCGGGGAGCAGAAGTCCAGTGCCTGGGGCTAACGACGGGGCTTCGGGCGTTGCCGTTCTTCTGGAATTGGCTCGCACTCTCCCATTTGACAGCGTCCCATTCTGGTTTGTCTTTTTTGATGCCGAAGATAATGGCGGGCTGGATAATCGGCAATGGATCATGGGTTCGCGGGCATTCGTTTCCACTCTGACGGAACGTCCGCACTCTGTTGTCATAGTGGATATGGTCGGTGATGCAGATTTGAATCTTTTCATCGAACGTAATTCGGATGCCGCACTAACCTCGGAAATCTGGACACAAGCAGCATCATTGGGGTACGGGAAATATTTCATAGCGTCACCAAAATACGCTATGCTTGATGATCACACTCCATTCCTGGATGCAGGCATCCCGGCTGTAGATATTATTGATTTTGATTACCCCTACTGGCATACTTCAGCCGACACTGCTGATAAGGTCTCTGCACATAGCCTGCAAGCCGTGGGCGAGACGCTGTGGGCATGGATTGAATCCCAAAAATAGATGGTCAAATTGTACAAGCCGCCTGTTATTTACTTTAGTTGAACTTCATGAAATTTTGAAGGAAATCTGTTTTCATGGATCCGCTACGTTACCAACAACATGGTATCCGTAATGATGTGGGCGAATATTTCCAAGGGCATGGGAGAGATTAATAGTCACGCGTGTTCTTTTTCGCATTGCGGTTAAAATTGTAGTCACCCTTACAATGAATCGATCTTGCAACATATTACATTTCGGACATCTTAAGCCACTTCTTTTATTTCTCCCTGCATTTTTAGCCGCTTCAATTCAACCATTTTTAGAAGGAGCAGTAGATGCCAAAGAATAAACCTATACCGACCACCCCACCGCGTGAACGTGCTTTCTTGGTTGGTGTGGAAGTGCACGGGCAAAGTCAACTTCTAACACTCGAAGATTCCCTCACTGAACTTTCCTTGTTATGCGATACTGCCGGGCTGGAAGTCGTCGGTGAACTGACACAGAAATTGGATCGTCCCAACGCGGAGACATTTATCGGGTCCGGTAAAGTTGAGGAGCTCAAAGCTCTGGCTGAGGATTCCCTGGCGCAGGTGATTGTATTTGACAACGAACTCTCTCCGCGCCACCAGCGGGAGCTCGAAAAGCACATTGGAGAGAACGTGCGCATCCTTGACCGTACAGCGGTCATTCTGGATATCTTTGCCCAGCATGCTCACACTAGCGAAGGCCAGCTGCAAGTCAAACTGGCACAATATGAGTATTTTCTGCCGCGCTTGACCGGCCAATGGACGCACCTGGCCCGGCAGGCAGGCGGCGGCGGTGGACGTTCCGGTTCAATAGGTGGAGTGGGCTTGCGTGGTCCCGGTGAAACTCAGTTGGAAGTGGATAGGCGTGCTGTCCGGCATGAGATATCCCATCTCAAGGATGAGCTCGAAAAAGTGCGCGCCCGCCGTCTGCGTCATCGCGTCCAACGCAAACGCAGCCGTATCCCATCTGTGGCACTCGTCGGCTACACCAATGCCGGGAAATCCACCCTGCTCAACAGGCTGGCTAAATCTGATATTTACGTGGCCGACCAATTGTTTGCCACACTTGATCCGACTACCCGCCATGTTGAACTCTCTGGCGGTTATCAAGCTCTGTTTACCGATACTGTCGGATTCATCCAAAAACTCCCCACCACGCTGGTAGCCGCCTTCCGCGCCACATTGGAGGAAATTGCAGAAGCAGACCTGCTTTTGCATGTTGTTGATATTTCGCACATGAACGCAATGAATCAGGCAGAAGCTGTTCACGAGACTCTGGAGAAAATCGAAGCGGAACACGTTCCGGTCATCACCGTCCTGAATAAGATTGACCGCTTATCCGACCCGGCAGCCGCCCGCAGCGCAGTGGGGCATTTCCCTCAGGCCGTCGCCATTTCTGCCCGCACCGGTGAAGGAATCGGTGACCTGCTCGGCATGCTTCGCAACACATTGTATGAAACATTTAGCCCCATTCTGGTTCGTCTGCCCTACCAGGAGGGACAACTCATATCTCTATTCCACGAATTCGGTCAGGTTGAACGCCTCGAACATGGACGGAAAGGTGTGCTGATGCAGGGTCGCATTCCAGGGCGTCTTTTAGCCCAGTTCAAACCCTGGCAGGTAAAGCCGTACGAGAAAGCCAAAGAAGAAGATGATTTTCCTCTGTCAGAATAATAAGAGTGATAAGCTCTCCGATTCCCTCACCCCGCCCTATGGCTTTCTGCCGCTCATCGGGATATTCCTGATTGCGGCAAATTTCATTCTACAATCACCCGATTAATGGACGGGGAAAATAATAAATCCTAAACATCTGGTTTATGAACGCGTCTTTGGCTTGTTTCAGGTCCGGTAATTCTTAATTCAGCAGAACCGGTTTCAAAATACCGGTCTAATATTCTCAGAAAATAACCCCCTTTTATTAATGAGGTGGGGGGTTATCCGTTCAGATTTTCGGTCCCGCAGCAATCAATGCATTCGGCATGTCTGTTTCAAATTTCTTCATATTATCAATAAAGCGGGATGCCAGTTGCTTGTACTTCTTCCAGTATTCGGTCTCCTTATTCCATGAACGCGAGGGATACATTACATCTTCGGGCACGCCAGGGCAAGTCTTGGGGACATCAAAACCGAATACCGGATCGGAATAGAATTCCACTTTTTCCAGCGCTCCATTCAGGACAGCAGTGAGCAAGTCGCGAGTGTATCGGATGCTTATGCGCTTGCCCACACCATATGGTCCGCCCACCCAGCCGGTATTAACCAGCCAGCATTTGACTCCATAGCGTTCAATCTTTCGACGAAGAAGCTCGGCATAGTAAGCCGGCTTGTGAACCATGAACGGTCCGCCAAAACAAGCGCTGAAGGTGATTTCCGGTTCATCCCGCAAGCCGACTTCCGTCCCGGCAATCTTGGAGGTGTAGCCGGAGATAAAATGATACATAGCTTGTTCGACGGTCAGGAGTGCAATCGGGGGCATCACACCTGAGGCATCACACGTCAGGAAAATAATGTTTTTTGGATGCCCGCCACGCTTGTCGGGGATGGCGTTCTCGATAAAGGTCAGTGGATAAGCAGCGCGCGTGTTCTCGGTAAGGGAGGAATCGTCCAAGTCAATGTAACGGGACACCGGGTCAAATACCACATTTTCGAGCACCGTCCCGAAGCGATGAGTGCAGGCATAAATCTGCGGTTCGGCAGTCGCTGAGAGTTCTATTACTTTGGCATAACAGCCATCCTCGAAATTGAATATACCATTGTCAGACCAGCCATGTTCGTCATCGCCGATAAGATTTCGGTTCGGATCTGCAGAAAGGGTTGTTTTCCCCGTCCCTGAAAGACCGAAGAAGAGTGCCACATCGCCATCTTTGCCCACATTAGCCGAGCAGTGCATGGTCATCACGCCCTCCCTCAAGGGCAGCAAATAGTTCAATAGGGTAAAAACCGATTTCTTGATCTCACCGCCATAACCGGTATTGCCGATGATACATAGCTTCTGGGCGAAGTTGAGCACGATGAAGGTTTCTGTTGGTGTCTGGTCAATCTGCGGAAAAGCTTTGAAGCCAGGAGCCGAAATGACAGTAAATTCCGGTGCAAATCGGCGGTATTCTTCCATTGTCTCAGGTTTTATGAACATGTTGCGCGCAAAAAGGCTATGCCAGGCAGTCTCGGTGATAACACGCACCGGCAAACGGTAAACGGGGTCTGCGCCGCCGTAGCAATCCTGGACGAAGACATCGCGTCCCTGCAAATAGCCCTGGAGACGCGCAAATAAGTCATCAAACTTCTTAGGACTGAATGGTCGATTATATTGACCCCACCAAATATTATCTTCGGTTGTGGCTTCTCGCACCACGAATTTATCACTGGCTGCTCTGGCAGTGTGTTTGCCAGTGTTAACCACGATTGGCCCCTGATGCGAAATGGTGCCCTCGCCGCGAAAAATTACCTCTTCGTATAAGGATTCGGTTGGAAGATTCCAGTAAACTTTGTGCAAGTTACTTAAACCTAGGTAATCCAAACCGTAATCGGCCCGGGTGGCCGCGGCTTGTCCTTCTGTGGGGGTTTTTATGTTCAGAATATTATTCATTATTCACTCTCCATCACTCCCCTTTACACCAGGGAAGAAGCAGGGGGGATTAGATTCTATAGCCAGTCCCTAACGAGCTTCCGGTCGCCAATATAAATTTCGCTGGGGGCATTCGGGTCGAGCGCCCACTTCATACGCTCTACGCCTTCCATTATCTCCTTGACTGTTCCGGCAAAACTCAAGCGCAGATGACCGTCCAAGCCAAATTCCTTGCCAGGTACAGTTACCACCAGTGCCTTCTTGAGAAGGAACTGGCAAAGTTCAACTGAATTCTTGGCGACGCTGTTGCGACAATAGGCCTTGAAATCCGGTAGAGCATAGAATGTACCCTGTGGCTTGACACAATGAACATCAGTAAACGATTGCAATTCCTGCATTAACACATCGCGATTGTTCTGGATGGATAGACGCAGCGACTCGACAATGGACTGCATCCCGGTCAACGCACCTTCAGCGGCAGCCTGCATAACCGGTGAGACGCAGGTGGTTGTTTGAGATTGAACATTGGTCATGATTTCGACCAGTTTCCTGGGCGCTACCGCCCAACCAACACGAAAACCGGTCATCCCGTAGAGTTTTGCAACGCCATTCACCAGAATAATCTTAGAGTTTTCCACGTCTTTTTGGGTATATTTGCACGCCGGAAAAGCGACATTGCCATCAAAAACCAATTTGTGGTAAATGTCGTCGCAAATCATATAGATCCCTTTGCGCTCGCATAAATCCACGATCTTGCTTATCAAGTCTTCCGGATATATCATACCTGATGGATTATTTGGGCTGTTGACTATGATAGCCTTGGTGTAGGAACCGACAACCCGCTCAATCTCGTCGAAGCCAGGAATGAAAGAACCGTCGTCTGGCGTCACAATAATCGGAATCGCCCCAATCATCTTAACCATCTCCGGGTAACTCACCCAGTATGGAGCGAGGATAATAACTTCGTCTTGCGGATTACATAAAGTGAAGAGAATGTTAAATAGAGACTGCTTGGCCCCATCAGAGACGATGATATTTTGCGGGGCAACTCCCAAATCGTAGTTTTCTTCGATGTAACGCACAATAGCCTTCTTCAGGGAGGGCGTCCCATCAGTGGGTACATATTTAACATCCCCGCTAGCCAATTTAGCTGCCGAACTCAGAATGGCTGTGATGGGGGTTTTATTCTTTGGTTCACCAATGCCCAGATGAATAACCGGTTCCCCTTTTTCGCGCATGAGCCGGGCCTCCTCGTTCAACGCAATAGTCGGCGAGGCAGGAATCGAACTTGCGACTTGACTAAGACTCATAAGATACTCCTATTTTAGGGTAATAATTTTGATCATTTATCTCGAAAGAACAAATAACAGTTCCATAACCCTATTATAATTTATATGTCCTTCTCGATGCGAATTCAGTTGTCTCTTCTTATTCGAACTATTGAGATAATCATAAAAAAAGAGCATGCCAATCCCAATAGCATGCCTCCTATCTTATGAATTATCCTTATTAAGAACGTACCGACCGGCTCCTTTAGGTCGCAAAAATATAGCAATTCTTACTCATACTAACTGACGGGCCGTGGAATTCACGGCCCGTATTCTCTTTACTTCTTCTTCTTTTCTTTCTTAACTTCAATTACTTCGCGGCCTTTATAAAAACCGCAATTCGGGCATACTATATGTGACAGGATCATCGTTCCGCAATTGGTGCAGGCCACCATGTTGGGGGTTTCAAGTGCGTCATGGGCACGGCGGCGATCGCGACGGCCTTTCGACAGCTTACGTTTTGGTTGAGGGGGCATTCCTTACTCCTTTATATGATTCCGGTTAAGCGGGCTGATTATATCGGCGAAGCTCGCGAGCGTCAAGTCCGATTCTTTAACAACCTGATCTTACAACTATCTGCCCTCGAGCAAATACGCTTCCATGAACTCTTCTAGGTTGCCATCCAGTACCGCTTGTGCGTTGCCAGTCTCATGGTCAGTACGATGATCTTTAACCATCTGGTAGGGATGAATCACATACGAACGGATCTGGCTGCCCCACTCTGCTTTGGTGTATTCGCCACGCAATATGGCAATCTCTTCATTCTTCTCAGCCTTCTGAATCTCCAACAATCGTGATCGCAAAATCCGCATGGCAAATTCACGGTTTTGTGATTGCGACCGTTCATTTTGACAGGTGACCACGATCCCACTTGGGAGATGGGTGATGCGTATCGCGGTGGCATTCTTTTGAACATTTTGCCCACCCGCACCGGATGACCGGAAAACATCTATCTTTAAATCTGCCGGGTCAATCGATACCTCAGGGCTGTCAAACGCAACTTGAGGCAGAACCTCCACCAGAGAAAAAGAAGTATGCCTACGGTGGGCAGCATCGAAAGGTGAAAGGCGTACCAAACGATGGACACCCTTTTCGGAACGTAAATAACCGTAAGCAAATTTCCCGCTGATACTAATTGTGGCTGATTTAAGTCCTGCTTCTTCTCCCTCACTCGAATCCAAGATCTCTGTCTGGTAATCATTTTTTTCTGCCCAGCGCAGGTACATACGCAAGAGCATTGCAGCCCAATCCTGTGAGTCGGTGCCTCCTGCCCCAGCATGGATGGCGAGAAGTGCATCGTCGGCATCATAGGGTCCAGAAAGCATCGCGGTAAAGGAACGTTTCTCCAGTTCGTTTTCCAAGGTGGAGATTTCAGTTTCCAGGTCAGCGCGCAAGGATTCGTCGTCCAGACCAGCCAATTCGGCTGCGTCCTTCAAACGTCGCTCAAAACTACGCCAGTCAATCACTTGCTCGCGCAGAGTCGCGGCAGTCTTGCTCACCTGCTGGGCATGCGTGGGATCATCCCAAAAGATCGGGGCACTGATCTCTTTCTCGAGCTCAGTAAGTCGAGATTCTTTGGCTGGAAAGTCAAAGACGCACCATTAACTGCCGAAGTACTTCCCCCGCGGTCTGCAAACGATTGAGTAAATCTTGCATGTCCCTATCCTTTCGCTTCTTATTTCGATACTATGCACCAAGAATCCCTTTTACGAACGCATCCGCATCAAAAGGCGATAGATCATCAGCCTTCTCACCCAGACCGGCATATAGAATCGGCAAGCCAAGTTCGCGTTGAATTGCAAAAGCCATGCCACCACGTGCCGACGAATCCAGTTTCGCCAGAATAACCCCAGACACATTCACAGCTTCCTTGAAGGCTCGCGCCTGTACCAGGGCATTTTGTCCGGTAGTCGCATCCAGCACCAACCAGACTGCATGTGGTGCGCCCACGAGTGCCTTTCCGGCCACTCGCTGCACTTTCTTTAGTTCTTCCATCAAATTGTAACGTGTGTGCAAACGACCAGCCGTGTCAACCAGTACCAGGTCATACCCCTTGGAGACTGCCGAGTGGATGCCATCGTAAACCACTGCCCCAGGGTCGGAGCCCATCTGCCCGACCACGATGGGTAATTCCAGCTTTTTAGCCCAGACTTGCAATTGGGATACGGCTGCGGCGCGGAAGGTGTCAGCTGCGACGAGCAGGACACGTTTCCCTTCATCAGCAAAGCGTCGTCCAAGTTTGGCAACCGTGGTGGTCTTGCCGGAACCATTAACGCCAACCAACAAGATGACCGTTGGGTTGGATAAAAAAACCGATCTTGAAGGCGTATCGAGCCGATGGCGGAGTTCAACTTCCAGCAAGGACTGGAGATCGGCTGAGCGGATCAGTCCCTGATTCCGCACGGTGGCATGGAGGGAGTCGAGCACTGATTCGGTCGTCTCCAGCCCCAGGTCACCCTGGATAAGCAGGCTTTCCAATTCTTCCCAGGTCTGGCTGTTAATTTCCGTAGCACCAAACAAACTTGCAATACGCCCAAAGGTGGCTTTGCTGCTGCGAGAGAGTCCGGTTTTCCAACGTGAGATGAGGTCTGGCATATCGGCAAGATTATACTGCAAAGTGCACAGTACCTTGTACTGCAAAGTGCACAGTAGCTTAACCTGCAAGAGCACAGTACCTGTTCTATTAGAACACAGAAAGAATATGTACTACAGGTTCACCATCTACTGATTATTTTCCAAAACCTTTCTTATGCAACTTTTTCCATCGCTTTGCATCTTAATATTATTGCATAAATCCGTGAACATGCTATTTGCGAATTACTCATAATCCTAGAGTTTTGGCATAAATATTCGCGCAGCGCCCTGTAATAATCTGAGCCACAAAATATTTATGATATACTCGCGCAAAAGCGGAACTGAAGTGATAAATGAACAATGATTTAACTGAAATCACTGCAACTTGGAAAGGCGAAATGACCTTCGTCGGTCAGAACACATCCGGCGGAACCGTCCAAATGGGCACACTTGATGGAAAGCCGGGCGTAAGCCCAATGCAATTATTACTTGTTGCCATCGCCGGGTGCACCGGCGAAGATATTCTCTCCATCCTGCAAAAGAAACGCGCTGAACTGACTGATATGCAGGTGCGGGTAAGCGGTAAACGTGCCGATGAATACCCAAAGATATGGACCCAAATTCACATTACATACCTGATCTGGGGAAAGAGCATAAAACCTAAAGATATAGAACAGGCCATTGAGCTCTCGGAAGATAAATACTGCTCAGTTGGGGTTATGCTTGGAGCATCATCCCATATTACATCCGAATATCATCTATTAAACCCCGGTGAAACCACCAATTAGAAGAGGAAAAATGAGTGAACCAATTCATGTAACCGATGCCGCCTTTGAAAAAGCCATTCTGCAGAACCCCCGGCCAGTCATTGTCGATTTCTGGGCGCCCTGGTGCGGCCCGTGCAAGGTGGTCGAACCAATGCTAAAGAAAATTTCCCAGGAATTGGGTGAGAAGCTTGTAGTAGCCAAGGTTAATACGGATGAGAATCCGGAGTGGGCAACCAAGTACGGGGTACAGGGTATCCCAACCATGCTATTCATCTATGGCGGTAAAATCATTCATCGTCAGGTGGGCGCATTGTCAGAGCGGATGCTGCGCGATGCTGTTATGCAGTTCCTGGAAGTGACAACCCAACCGAAGCAGTAAGTGGGTATCAACTGAAGTAAAAAAGAGACGCTACTTGAAAGCGTCTCTTTTTTGGTTTGTGCTATTAAGCCTTTGGTACTCATTGACAGAACTTCACTTCTCTGTCGATCGTTCGATTTTCGCACCCAGTAAGCGCAATTTCTCATCCACGCGCTCGTACCCCCGGTCAATCTGCCCGACGTTTCGGATCGTGGATTTGCCGTCAGCGGCGAGGGCAGCCAGGAGCATCGCCATTCCAGCGCGGATGTCGGGGCTTTCGAGTTTCTCGCCATATAGCTGGGTAGGGCCGTTGACGATACAGCGGTGTGGGTCGCACAAGATAATCTGAGCACCCATACCTTTAAGTTTGTCGGTGAAATACATCCGCCCTTCAAACATCCAGTTGTGAAACAAGATACTGCCGCGAGACTGCGTGGCGACGACGATTGCGATGCTCATCAAATCGGTGGGAAAAGCCGGCCAGATATTGGCCTTGATTTCCGGGATGGCTCCGCCCAGGTCAGCTTCAACCTTGAGACGTTGTTTTAATGGAACAATAATATCATCGCCATCCACGATCCAATCAACACCCAGACGGTGAAAAACCATGCGTATCATGTCGAGGTATTCGGGACCAGCCCTGCGGATGCGCAATTCACCACGTGTCACCACTGCCGCCCCGATAAAACTGATGACTTCGAGATAATCCGGCCCAACCGTAAACTCACCGCCGTGCAGTTTTTCGACTCCTTCAATCGTCAGCGTATTAGACCCGATGCCTGCGATGTGCGCTCCAAGAATACTCAGCATATGACAGAGCTCCTGCACGTGGGGCTCGGAGGCCGCATTGCGAATCACGGTTGTCCCTTTGGCGGTAACAGCTGCCATGATGACATTTTCCGAACCAGTGACAGAAGCTTCGTCCAAAAGGATGTTGGCGCCTTTCAAGCGTTTGGCCTTAAAGTCGAATGCCCGGCGATAATGTATGTCCGCGCCAAGGGCTTTAAGGGCCAGGAGGTGCGTATCCACACGCCGGCGGCCAATCACATCACCGCCGGGGGGCGGGAGATGTACTTCGCAGGAGCGGGCCAGCATTGGTCCCGCCAGAAGAATGGAAGCTCGGATGCGGGCGCACAGGTCCGGGTCGAGATCAGCTGGACGGACGGTCTCAGCGGTGATGCGCCAGGAGTTATTTCCCAAGTCTTCCATTTTTACCCCCAAACTGGCAACCAGTTGACGCATGTCACGAACATCGCGGATATCAGGCAGGTTGTGCAGTATAACTGGTTCACCCGTCAACAAAGTAGCAGCCAGAATAGGAAGGGCTGAGTTTTTGTTTCCTGCCGGGGTCACCTCGCCCTTCAAGGGAATTCCACCTTCAATGATAAATTTCTCCACGAGGACCTCCTGTATAATAAACGCAATAAGATTGTAAGTTAGTTTTGCTGTTCCGCCAAGTAGTTGCTGAAATCGATTTATTATGCCTGTGCGCTGTTGATAAATCTGTAAGATAACTTATCTTGATTCGGGCTATAATCAGAATATGGATTTCAGGCTCATTATCCCATTAATCCTCGGTTGGCTTTCCGGTTGGCTGGTCAACTACCTGGCCGATGTTCTCCCCGTCACTCATAAATTCGGTCGTCCAGTTTGTGCGGTGTGTCAGACAACCTTTAGGTGGACCGAAACCTTGCTTTTTCGCAACTGCACGAATTGCGGAAGACGCCACAGCCCGCGGACCTTTATCGTCCAAGCCGTTATGACCGTAGCGCCGGTCTTAATCTGGATTTTCCCGGGACAAACGCTACCCTTTCCGCTGGCATTCATTCTGCTAGTTTACCTGGCAGTTGTCCTGGTGATAGACATGGAGCACCGGTTGATCTTGCATGCTGTCAGTATAACGGGCGCTGTCCTAGGGTTGGGAATCGGCATTTTCCTGCGCAGTAACCAATCCATCATTTACGGAATTACATCCACGCTACTGGGTGGTGTGGCCGGGTTCGGGATCATGCTGGTCTTCTATTTCACTGGTGAATTGTTCGTTAAACGCATGTCAAAAAAGCGCGGATTGTCTTCCGATGAAGTGGCTCTCGGTTTCGGGGACGTTAATCTCTCTGGAATCCTGGGGTTGCTGCTTGGCTGGCGTGCGATTTTTGCCTGCCTGTTCTTTGCAATCCTGGCCGGGGGACTGGTCAGTTTGGTTATCATTCTCGGGATGCTGATCGCAAAAAAATATAAAGCCTTTACCGCCATCCCATATGCCCCGTTCTTAATCTTAAGCGCATGCTATTTCCTTTTTCTGTAAACATTGGTGACCGAATCGCCTTCATGCTCAAAAAATAGAGCCGTTCGGCTCTATTTTTTATTCATGTTTTCGCCACTTTGCGGTGGTTTAAGCGGTGCCGTGCCCAGGCGATAACCAAACCCTCGCACATTTCGTATCCATACTGGATTGGATGGGTCAGTTTCCAATTTTCTTCGCAACATCAGCATATATCGACGGACAAGCGCGGTATCACTCCGGCAATCGCCCCAGACTTCGCGCATCAAATCTTCATCTGAAGCAACTTTACCCTTGCGCCGCACAAGGACTTCTAGTAAACGGAATTCCGTTGGGGTCAGTTCAAGGGTCCGGCTACCGAGCGAGGCCTGGAATTTCTTCATGTCAAGAAGGATTTCTCCGTGAGCGATATAACCGGTCTCTTTTTGTTCACTTTGCACCCGTCCAATAACCGCTTGAATACGGGCCACCAATTCGGCGAAACTGAATGGCTTGGTCACATAATCATCCACGCCAAGGTGGAAACCGCGAAGTTTATCGGCCTCGGTGGTTTTGGCTGTCAGCATGATAATCGGCAAATCGGTCAGTTCGCGCAGGCGGGTACAGACTTCCCAACCGTCCATGCCAGGCAGCATCACATCCAACAATACCAAATCTGGTTTTTCGCCATAGGCCAGCCTTAAACCTGTGGGACCACTCGACGCTTCAATTACATCAAAAGCCGACTCGCGTAGATATTGACTCAACAGATTCAGGAGTGTCAGATCATCATCTATCAGAAGAATTTTAGTCTTCATCGAGCCACCTTCAGATTGAAATAAAAGCGAGCTCCACCTTCGGGAGGTTCTTCAAAAGCAAGGTCGCTGTCCATGGCACGCAACATGCGTTGGGAGAGATATAGTCCCAGGCCGTAGCCATAGACCGACTGAGAATCCCTAGCATCAAGCCGCTGGAAACGTTGGAAAAGCATAGGCTGCTTTTCTTTTGGAATTCCCGGCCCGAAATCGCTTACTTGGACCCGCAACCTGCCGCGCTGTCGAATGGCGTCCACCGTCACTGCTCCCTGGGGTGCATATTTCAAGGCGTTGTCTACCAGATGGTTGAATACACTCTCCAGGAAACCCGGATCGGCGAGAACAGGTGGTAGATCCGCTGGAAGGCTGATCTGGATTTGTTCAGCACCAGGGACGGCGCTAAACTTGCGGCGGACATCCTCAACTATAGCAGAAAGGAATATCGGGACTGGATGCACTTCCAAACGACCTGCTTCCATTGCAGAAAGGTTCAAGATATTTTCGACAAAGCGCGTCAGCCGTTGTATCTCGTTCTTCATCAGAGCGAGAGGCTCCCGGTCTGCAGGAGAGCGACCTTTGCGATTGAGTAAAAGTTCCAGCCCGCCATTCAGACTGGTGAGGGGCGTACGTAATTCATGGGATACCATCGAAACAAAATCGCTTTTCAACTGGTCAAGTTCCTGTAACATCTTATTCTGAGCTTCCAACCGGCGGTATGCTTCCTCCAAAGTGCCGGTACGTTGCGCCACCTTTTGCTCTAGCTGTTCATTGAGTTCTCCTAATTGTCGATAAACCACTTGTAACTCATTATAGGCCTTTTGGACAGCTTCCTGCTGACGTTTCTGCTCGCTCAAATCGTGCGCCGCACCGGCAATCAACACCTTCCGGCCGTCGGAAAAGATTGGGCTCAGCGAAAGGAGGAAAGGAGTGCGATTCGGGTGGAGCGAAATTTCGAGCGAACATTCCTGCCGTGAGGCGAGGTCCAGTAAATCGGCAGGCAGGATCTGGTCGTCAAAGATGACCCGCAGCGACATGCCGATCAACTGGTTCTCATCCTGTAAAACAAGCGCCCTTAGCATGGCAGGGTTAGCCAGCAAGATTTTTCCGCGTTTCTCACATATGAATGTCGGTTCAGACAGGCTGCTGAATAATTGCCAGTATTTAAACAGTTCCGCTTCACCTGTGCGTATGCCCACGCGGACGATCAATGCCAATGCCAGAAGCAGGCTCATCCAAAGCCCCAATACCGATATTTCGCCTCGCAATTGCCAATCCACTATTACAAACCAAAACAGGGCCAGAACGAGGGCGACTGGTAGAACATTCTGGATGCGAGCACCAAGATCGAAACGAATATTGCGCGCTAGACTCTTCTCAGGAGATGAATCAGCTTCGATGACACTCCCAAGGCAGAAAATCAAACCGCCCGCCACCCAGCCAAGACTACCCAGACCTCCAGCCTGATAGCTGCCAAATTGAGCAAGCATACTATAAACATAATCCGATAAAAAGAATGCCAGCAGACCGAGGCCCCATAATAAAATCGTGCGGCGAGCCTTGCGGTTGGCCAAAAGCATATTGAGCAAAATCATTAACAGGATCAGGTCAACAATCGGATAAACCTGCGGAACCAGTGTGTCGCGTCCAATAGATACACCGGACCGAGCCAGGGTCAACCAGCCCAACGCAGTAACGACTCCGGATGTAATCGTCGCATCGAGGAGGAAGCGGAAACGTGAAGGCGCGTAGCGGTTCTCAAATGGATAGAGCACCAGGGCATAAAAAAAGAACGGATAAGCGAGGAGATTAAGAACATCCGCCGCTGAGAAAATTGGAAGCGCCGCGCCGCGCAGCCCTTCATAAAAAGTCCGGATGCCGTTCCCGATTGCCCAGCAAAACAGTGCCAATCCGACAAACCGCCAGGTATGCTGCGATGGAGGACTAATCTGCGGGAGTAATCTAAATATTAACAGAACTGATGTGACCAGGGGCGCCAACACTGCCAGGCTGCCGATGAGAAGACGGCTGCTGGATTCCGGGGGCCGAAAAGACAGCCAGATAATATATGCCGCAAGAAAAAGCAGAGCCTCGGCCAGCATCCCTTTCCACCGGACCTGCCCAGGAAAAAGATGGCGCATGAATTTTTGCACGAAATCCTCCTGAATAAATTATAACAATGTTCCCGCTCCAACAGCGATCGGCTTTATGGAAGTTCATCGAAACTGTGGAATGTAATCCTCCAACGGAGCAGGATTCAGTCTACCCTTTCGAAGGTTCCATTTTTGAGAAGCCTATGGTCAATTGCGTCATTTGAGCCTGGAATTTACATCAAGTCAAGTAAAATCTTCACAAGTATGAATGTACCCCGGAAAGACCTTAAAACAGTCAGGAGGCCTGTGTCCTTGACCGGCACAGGCCTCCTGGTTTATATTTTATCCTTCGATCAGACCTGCCAAGGACGGCTCTTGTTTTAGTGGGTCAGGAGGTTATGATAGGCGAAGGCAGATCGGATATAGCGAAGGTACACTGCGGCAAATGGGTTACTTGAAAGACCCGGTGGTACCTCAATCCCGTAGCAAGTTGGGCATTTCGTAGCTGTTGGCGGTGGAGTAGGCGTACGAGTCGCTGTTGGAGTGAGCGGAGTGTTTGTACGCGTCGGTGTTGACGAGGTCGTGCGGGTTGGCGTGTACGTCCTCGTGGGTGTATTAGTGGGCGTAGAAGTATCCGTCGGAGTTCTTGTGGGTGTATAAGTTTTCGTCGGCGTATAAGTGTCCGTACTCGTAGGCGAGGGAACCGTATTGGTCGGCGTAAAGGTTCTTGTGGGTGTAAAAGTACGCGTGGGTGTATAGGTGTCTGTCGGTGTATTGGTAGGAGAGGGTGTGTTAGTAATTGTCGGCGTATTCGTCCTTGTCGGGCTGAGTGTAGGCGTGTAAGTTTTAGTAGGTGTTCTGGTGTTCGTAGGAGTAAAGGTAGCCGTGCGCGTGTCTGTAGGTGGCGGCACAGGCGTAGGGGTCCGGGTGTTCGTGGGCGTACTCGTACTTGTGCGGGACGAAGTGTTCGAGGGCGTCCAGGTGGTCGAGGGCGTCCAGGTGCGCGTGGGCGTATACGTATGTGTGGGTGTATTCGTAATTGTCGGTGTATTCGTGATCGTTGAAGTATTCGTAATCGTCGGTGTTTTCGTCTTGGTCGGGCTTAGAGTTGGCGTGTAAGTGTCGGATGGTGTCGAGGTGAGCGTTGCAGTACTCGTGGGAGTGAACGTCGGTGTAGGCTGTGGGTGAAGCACAACGTCGCAATTATTACCAAGATGAACGTTTATCCCAAAGGAATTGTTATAGGGACCGCCGGGCCAGGTGCCATCATAATTCTGAAAATCGAAATTGAACCTTGTTGTCGCGCCAGCGTTCAGGGCATGCGTTAACGTTGGCAGACCTACCAGTACCCAAGTGGATGGGGAACTGGCCGGGTTACCAGGAGCAGAAAGGGCCGTTCCGCCAAACCTGATTCGATTGAGTGATTGAGAAGGAACATTCGCATCATAGGCTTCCCAATCGAAAATCAGGCTCTGGATATAGGTATCCTGCAGGCTATTATTCCGGATGGAAATATTGGCGCGCGGTAGGGATGCACCATAAGTTGTAAGATTAAATACGTTCGTGGTGATTACAAACAAACTACAATCCGGGGTTGCCGTCGTTGTCGGCGTGGGGGTGAGGGAAGCCGTGGTGGTGGGCGTGTGGGTGTCTGAAGGGGTAAAGGTCGGCGTGATTGTGAGGGTATCGCTTGGGGTGAAAGTGTTGGATGGTGTGGGCGAACCCATGAAAATCGCCGGCGGCAGGTTTAACGAACGGGATACGCGGAATTTTTCCACCACCCCCCGTTGGGCCGAGACCAGATGGATCATCGGCCAGATCTGATTCAGGAAGGGGGTGATGTACGGATGGTTGAAATCAACCATTACAATCACAGTGTCGTTCGGGCCACCGGCGTCCTGGACAAGGCTGTCGTCTGCTAATAGTATACACTTACTATATTTCGTGGCTGATCCCATTACCCCAACTTCGGTCTTAAAATCTGACGTACCATCCTCATCGAAGTCGCGACCAGAACAGATGGTTACTTTCAGATAACCAGGTTGCGTTTGCAGGGTGGCTGTGCTATCCACCAAAAGACCGGAAATAAAATATTCTGCGCGCTCCCGAATAGACGCCAGTCGAGCTGCATCCTGGTCTGCACTTGTAGTGCACCCGGCTGTACAATACGCAGTTTTGTAATCACCGGTCACCGCATAACGCACCGCCTGGCGGGACATATTCTGGATCAATAGCCATGCCGAGAAAAGGAGCGAGAAGTCAATGATGCCAAACAGCAGCATCAAAAGGATGGGTAGAGCAAGGGCGAATTCAACCACGCCCTGAGAGCGGCTGGCATTATTGAACCGTTTTCGAGGAAAGGAGGGTGCCGGGTCAGTTGATCTCATTTTCATCATCCTTAGTGAGCCAGCCGGGTAGCAATATTCCGGGCGATTTCCTTGAATACTTGAAGAAGCATTGCAGAGTCCGGTGCAAAAGTGTAGGCGCCATTACCCTTATCAGCCGCGTATTGGAGGAAGCGTTCACCGAGACCTTTAGGAGGAAGCGCGGTATCCGCTGGGCTAATTTGGGTAACCTTTGGACCCAATCCGATCGTAAAAAGAAGTGCATTCTGCGAATCGGCAACGAAATCAGCGCCAGCATAGGCAAAATCCTCGGCGTCGTAGTCGGCACTCCCTGAGGCGTGGCGCGTGGCGCTATTGCCATCATTGCATTTTGGGGGTATATCCGAATTGCCCCAGGTACTTATCGGGCAGAAATAATTTACATCATAACCTGCATTAGCTACCCCGTCGGTTAACAAAATGACCACCCAGAGGGAGTTCTTCCGGACAGGCGGGATATTATATTCCACCCCGGCAGTATACAGGCCTGCACCAATATTGGTCGTGGTGCACGGGGCAGGGCTGGGATAATTTGGATAAAAAGCCTGTAGAAGCGGATCGGTCTGCGGGCAATCCAATCCATAATAAACGCCGGTGGGGTCGTACCAGCGGGAGGGATTCCCAGCGGGGTAGATTGCGTTAATCCCGGTAGGGTCGGTTCCTGTCTCTTCGCCCTGGTAAACCATCAGACCTTTAATCGTGCTAATAATGTCCCCTTTGACATTGGAGAAGTGCAGGCGAATTTTCGGGTCCTTGTCAAAAGTCACCACGGCAACACGATCGTAGGGGAAGTACAATTGTTCGACAAAACTGACCGCAGCGCTCTTGACCTCAAAAAAAGGACGACAGTATCCCTGATAACTCGCATCCACAGGGTTGACGGCATAATTACATATGCTGGGATCACGCATTGGATCGCCAATGGGCAAAATAGGGTCCCCCCAGGTCATCGAATCAGAGCGATCGAGCACCAGTACCACATCCACCGAGGCGGTCTCTGAAGTGGCTTCGGCTGCAATGGGCGCACTGTCAATCCCGATCACCGGCATAAACGCAAGATAAGCGGTTCCTCTTGCAACAACGCGAACCAATTTCCGACCCATTTCACTCGGTCCCGGACATATGCCCGAAGCAACAGGAATAGTATGATCGTAATCGGGACCGTTGCATACCTGTACGAGGGCGCTCGGATCATTGATGCCATTTAATCTCAAGAATTCTCTGGCAGACATATCCAGTTCACTCATCAGATAGCCTTCGCGGAACTGCAGCGCAGCCGCCAAAGCAGCTGCGTCAACAGCTCTGCGTAAACGGGCATTTTCAATGAACATCAGCCCCACATCCAACGAAAGGCCAACTACGGCAATAATCCCAACAATTGCAAAAGCAACCACGATCAATACCTGACCGCGTTCCCTTTTTGAAAGTCGTTTCTTCGAACTTCTAATCAAATTTGACATAGCGCTACGGAATCGGAGTAGGTGTTGGCTCGGCTGAGGAAAGGGGCATAATCGAATAGGTGTAAAGAAGGATGGGATCAGGGATCACCTGCTCAAACACGGGAAGCTTTAAAATTTGAGGGTAATTATAGTAAACTTCGACCAGCAAAACTCCGCTTCCCGGTGCGCTGGCGTCCATGAGCGCGAGTACCTGAGCAGTTGTGAAATGTGAATGGCGATGGGAACAAGTATTCCAATCGGAAAGGCTTAAATCAGTTGATAGGAGCGGATCCAACCGGTTTTCACACAGGTTCCAGCCATCTGATAAACCTTCCGGCCAGCGCACTATGGATGAACCGGCAACAGTAAAAACGGAGATAACGATATCATCGCCCCGGTTGCCATTCAGTACAACCGGGGACATGACGCGCATTGTTTGTATCGCTGTATACACATAAAAATCCTGACGGCTAACGTAGAGGCCTGAGAAAGGATCGATTTCAAAAGCGATACCCATGTTGGAGTAACGGGCACCCTCGCGCGTACCGTCCAGCACTTTCAGGTAGCTATTCAGGAGATAACCGAATTCCACCACCCCGGACAGCATCAGCGCCAGGATGAGGGTAACGAGCATTAGTTCCACGAAGCTCTGTCCGTGTTTATTGGTCTTAATGCGAGAGAAAAATCGTTTTATCATTGCTATTCAGTCTCTATATAAAGAGGTTAACACCACGATAATCATATCAGTATAGGGGATGATAGTCAACAAACAATGAGGAAACTGTAAAGCGGTATGGACGCGAATTTCACAAAAAACCGACATTTCGACCGTTAAAATGCGCGATATAATCCTGTTCACCCCATTATTCAGGAGGAATGACTGATCGCTTTAATACGGGAAAGTTAGCGCATGACCCTGAACAGTCCCGAGAAAAAAGGGAACTGCAAAGGATGACGAGGATGAGGGTTCCCTGCCGCAAGGTAGAGCCAATCTCGGTAGAGAATGCCGGGAGAAAATTGAAAGATCAGCGGAAGCCCTCCGGGGATGCCACAACCCCGCAACCTTTCCCTCCGAATAAAATCCCACACAATACTCTCCGGGCAACCGGGAAGACAAAAAACGGGATGCGGCAATAACCATTTTGTTATAAGGAGCTCAGCAACAAAGCAATTCTTCGTATTCGGGAGATTGCTTTGGTTTCTGCCGGTCGCTCGTAATACAATAAATTTCGGAGGAATCCCATGTGCGGAATCGTCGGTTATATCGGCCCGCGTGATGCGACGCCGATAGTTTTGAATGGCCTAAAAAGGCTGGAGTACCGTGGTTACGACTCGGCCGGGATGGCTGTCATTCAAGATGGCAAGATCGAGGTCCGGCGTGATGCCGGAAAACTTTCACGCCTTACCGAACTGGTGAACGGTTCCCCCATTCATGGGACGCCGGGTGTGGGTCACACACGCTGGGCCACGCACGGTGCGCCGTCAGCGCGCAATGCCCATCCCCATCTCGGCGCGACCGGCCGGGTTGTCGTGGTGCATAACGGTATCGTCGAAAACTTTCTCGAACTGCGCGACGAATTGACCGCTGAAGGAGTAGAGTTCAACTCGGATACCGACACCGAAGTTATCGTTCACCTTGTTGAACATCACCTGGCAACCGGCGTGGACCTGACCGAAGCAGCCCGGCGCACCTTCCGGGATATCGCCGGGGCGCACGGTATCGTGCTGATGTCTGCTGATGAGCCCGACAAAATTGTCTGCGCCCGCATCGGTAACGCCGGGGGTGTGGTAATCGGACTTGGTGAAGGAGAAAACTTCATCGCATCCGATATCCCCGCCATCCTGGAGCATACCCGGCGGGTCATCTTTCTAGAGTCGCACCAGATGGCAATCGTCACCAGTAACGAAGCCCGGGTGGAGACACTGGATGGAGCACCGGTGATGTCCAAAGTCAACATCATCGCCTGGGACGCGGCGGCAGCAGAAAAAGGGGAGTACCGTCACTTCATGCAAAAGGAAATCCACGAGCAGGTCCGCTCCCTGACTGAGACTATGGCCGGGCGCGTGGATTTCAAGAACGGGAACATTTCCCTTCCTGAATTGCGTCTTACCCCCAAACTGGTTCGCAACATTCATAGGATTACCATTACAGCCTGTGGCACCGCCGCCTATGCCGGGATGGTCGGAAAGCAACTCATCGAGAGCATCACCAGGATCCCATGCCAGATGGAGATTGCCTCCGAATTCCGGTACAGCGACCCCATTGTGGACGAGCACAGCGTGGTTCTGGTCATCAGCCAGTCGGGCGAGACAGCCGACACGCTGGCCGCTATGGATGAGGGACGGCGAAAAGGTGCCATCCTATGGAGCCTTGTCAACGCGGTCGGTTCGCAGGCAATGCGAGTTGCAGATGGATCCATCTCGATGCAAACCGGACCCGAGATCGGCGTGGCCTCGACGAAGGCCTTTACTGCCCCGCTGGTGGACCAGTACATGCTGGCGATCTTATTGGCCGATCTGCGCGGTACGTTGAGCGAGAATAACCGTCGCTCCCTGGTTGCTGACCTGCGCCTCATCCCCGATGTGGTGGGTCGTGCGCTCGCGCGAGAAGCTGAAGTGGAGAAGGTGGCCTGGGCTCTCAAAGACGTACGCGACTGCCTATACTTGGGACGCGGCATTAACATGCCAATAGCCTACGAAGGGGCGCTTAAACTTAAAGAGATCTCTTACGTACACGCTGAGGGTTACCCGGCTGGTGAAATGAAACATGGACCAATCGCCCTTATTGACGAAAATATGCCGGTAGTATGTATTGCTCCGAAAGATCCCTGGCATGATAAGATGATCAGCCAGATCCAGCAGGTCAAGGCACGCGGTGGGACTGTCATCGCCGTGGCGACAGAGGGCGACGAATTAGTCTCTTCAATGGCAGATTATGTACTGTGGGTTCCGGAATGTCCCTGGATGCTTTCCCCGGTGGTGACGGTTATTCCCCTGCAACTGCTAGCTTATCACATTGCCGTCATCCGCGGCCTGGACGTGGACCAGCCGAGAAATCTGGCCAAGAGTGTGACAGTGGAGTAAATGAATATCAAATATTCATTGACTTATCCCTTTCATCATGGTATATTACTCACCTAAGGATACCAGTAAGTTCGCTTTGGGAATGCAACCACATCGGCTCATGGGTTCAAATCCGTGGGCCTTTCGTTTTAGCTCTGGCGAAAAACCGGGTCCGCCAAATTTTCTTTTTGCCTAAGGAGGCAAACAATGTCAGATCGTATCATCGGCACAGTCAAATGGTTCAATGGAAGCAAGGGCTATGGCTTTCTCACCCGCGAAGGCGGCCCGGACGTCTTTGTCCACTTCTCCGCCATTCAGGGCGAAGGCTTCAAGAACCTCGAAGAAGGCCAGAAGGTCGAATTCACAGTGGAACAGGGTCCCAAAGGCCCGCAGGCCAGCAACGTGACTTTGATCACCGGCTAATCCCGCTGAATGCCAACCAAAAAATTCCTGAGACATTTGTCTCAGGAATTTTTTTCTATCGACCGTGGGTCGAATCGCGAAGCAGACGCGATCAACTCCTTCAGAGGTTCCCAGGGTGCGTTATCGTAGGATTCGATCCTGACAAATCTCTTGTACTTTTGAGTCCCTTCAAAAATATGTAGCGGGTCTGTTATAAATGCTCCATGAATAACTCCAAGGCGGACGTGGTCTCTGTGAATCCCTATCTGGCAGATCCCCGCGCTGACGATTCCCCCACCTCCCTTATGAAAATAACTCAACCCGCCCCAGCGGACAACCTCGTTTGCATCTGGAGCGACTGAGGCGATGATATTTCTCAATTCCAGAACGATTTCCTGAAAGTGCGGAGGCGTGTGTTGAAGAAACGTTTCAATCTGGCGTATCGGGAGCATGACTAACTTCATTAGGTCTTATAAGAACCTTTTAACATGCTGTGATCGAATTGCTCATAATCCTTGGAATTTTTCCACTTCTTACATTTATAAGTGGAAATGAACAATTAAGATAAACGCATTTTCAGCAATATGGTCTTCATATATTTGCGTAACCCCTTGCGCTTAAAGTTGTTTAGCAAATGACTGAATAGATGGTTCCACCACACTGGTGGCAATTTATACTCTGACTCTTTGTTTGCGGTGATCAATTAAACGTTCCACTACATCCTCGCAGCGTTTTATCCACAGGTCATGCTCCACCACCCATTCCGAAACGTGACGCAACTTCTGCTCATCTGCATCTTTGATTTAAGCCAGACTATTGATCATCAAATCCTGCTACTGCCTTTGAGAGTCAATCAGTCCATTCCCAGAAAGATGATAGGAGGGTGCAATCTATGCCAACTCTATTTTCACCCGCCATTTGTTCTGATTATGTTTCATCCAAACCACAACACCCAAGAATGGCGAGCCTGTGGTCAACGTGCCCATCAGGTCTGAAATAACGATCATCAAAAGACTCATTCCAATAAAAGGCTGAATAGGGGTCTTCTTGGCGGGCAAAGCTCGCTAAAAACACCCAAATTCCTACCTTATACAAGAATTCCTTTTTTATTCTGAAGATGGAACTGGTTTCGCGTCCGGCTTAATATTCTTCTTGTTCTCTTTAAGCCGTGCCTTTTCAGCCTTCTTTTTCTTCTTTTCCAGTTCTTTTTGACGCTTTTCGTATTTATAGTTTACAGTTGGCAAGGCTTCATCCTTCTGGAATATTATTCCTCATGGTTTTTTGAGTCGCTCTTTTATGATTATAGCACCCTTGCGAGGCCATTAAATCTCTTCTCCGGATTTCAACCGGGAATATGCCAGCGCTCCTGCCAGAGTGCCCGTCAGCTATCAGTATGGTAAGAGCAAACCAATTCCAAAACTTGCCGCGTTCAAAACGAGACTGACCAAAAGCGCTTCGCCAACCTTGATGGTTTTCCGCTGGGCCAGGAATAATCCGCCTGCCTCCACCAGCCAGACGACCAGTTCGGCGAAGAGCACCAGCAGCACAGGATACTTCCCGCTGAATCCGCTGACGGTCAGCCACAAGGCGGGTTGAGTCACGAGGTTGAGAAGGAGGATTACGGTTAGAACGACCACAATGGGGCGTTTTCGCCACACCACGTAAAGCGCTCCGAGTAAGAGTTCCACTACCAGCGTGGTTACAAGGCCACGGGTCAGCAGGAGGCTAATCAGCATGTACGGGATTGCAAGAATCCAAGCAGCAATTAGCCATCCGAGCAGTGATTTGAAGGTTGCATCCGGCTGTCCCTCTTTAACCAACAATACGATCAGCATTACAAGAATTACAGTAAATAGACAGAAGAAGAATAGGCCAAGAAGCAGATTGAGAAATGTGTTTCCAAAAACCGGCCAAATTGCACCGCCAAGTTGTTCCATCACCTCCGTGTGATCGGCGTACACAGTTACTTTGTATTCCGCTGCAAATTGCATTTTCGTGAATATGTTACTGGGACGTGTCACACCGTCCGAGAATTCTAGGATGAGGCGGTGGTAATCACTGTACCATTATGCCATGGAAGAACAGGAAGAAGCGGAACAATCAAAATGTTGCGGTCCCATCTTCTGAAGCGGTACAGCCTCTGTACAGTTGGTATTGATACATTCCAGCAAAGAGCCTGAAGAGATCTCTGGTGCTAGATCAATCTCATATGTAAATGAAAAACTCATGGTGGGTTTCGGCCTGATATCCGCACGGGCTGACTGCAATGGGAACATCACGAGCATGGCTGCAAGTAAGAGAATGGGCAACCATCGTGTTACAGATAGTCTTTTCATCAAAATACCTCCTATCAAAGCTAATAGGATTCAATTTAATTCTAATATCATATATCTTCAGATTATTGTAATTTTTTTTCCTTTTGATAATGAAATCTCTTGTTTAGCACTTGAAATACTCTCTTGATGGATGTAACGGTTCCGGGGACATCCAGAAACAGGTTAAGACAAAGGGATCAGATTCGACCTTAGAATCGACATTGCTCGTGGCTCCGCTCCGAAATCTTCTGACATTGATAATCACCTGAACAGATTCCGTTATCAGTTCCCAACCTTCAGGAAAGCACAATAAGGAAGACCCTTGTCGTTCAATTGCAATTTCACAGTCTGCGTAACAGGCGCGCCAAGCCTCGTTTCCAGGAGAAATTCATCCATCCTACACAATTCGGGGTGGTCGGCAACAATTGCCGCATACGGACAATGCCCAAGGATGATACGCGGTCCCGCGGCGCTCGCTTCCCAGCGCGCCTGGTAGTGCAATTCGTTTAGTCGCGCGACCGCCCAAACCAGCCGTTTCGTGACTGTGCCCTTGCCATCCGTGATGCCCGCCAACCGCTCTGCCACGGACCTTAAGGCTGTATCCTGTTTCTCTTCTGCCATACCGCCCAGCCAGATGTCGAACATCGTCCCGGCTAGTTTATCTAACCCGTCGCCCCGCACCTGCCTTGACAACCCATAGACATGCAGCGGTCTCCCCCGACCCTCTTTCCGCATGCCAATAATCTCAATAAGATCGATTGATTCCAATATTGCCAGATGATGGCGAACATTGGCACCGGTCATCCCGAGGAGGCGACTCAATTCTCTCACCGATGCCGTCTGGTGTTTACGGAAGTAGTCAAGAATGCGCAAACGAGTCGTAGGTTTCATCCTGTTTATTATACCAATTATGCAAATATATATTTGCATAATAAAATTGACGCAACATCATCTCTCGGCTATAATCCGTCCGCTTTGCATCGATCATTTTCATCCCAGGAGACTCCGTATGGAATCGAACGAATTGAATTCTCCCGATTTTGAAATTCCTCCAGAATTGCAGGCCCAGGTCGCCATCACCAGCCTTGACAAGATTTACAACTGGGGCCGGAGCGCATCTGTTTGGCCGCTGATGTTTGGACTGGCCTGCTGCGCCATCGAAATGATCTGTGCTGCTGCCAGCCGGTTTGACATTGCCCGGTTCGGCATGGAGATCATGCGCCCATCCCCGCGCCAGAGCGACCTGATGATTATCTCCGGCACGGTGACCAAGAAAATGATTCCCATAATCGTGCGCCTGTACAACCAGATGCCGGAACCGAAGTACGTGTTGGCAATGGGCGCCTGCGCTTCTGGGGGTGGCCCTTTCAAAGAAGGTTATAACGTCGTCTCCGGGGTGGATAAGTTCATCCCAGTGGACGTATACGTCCCTGGCTGCCCGCCAACCCCTCAAGCCTTGCTCAAAGGTTTGATGAAAATCCAGGAAAAGATCAAGGGAGAACCCATTAAAACCGCCCGCTGGTATCAGAAAGGCCCAGATATGGCTGAAATTCCTGTGCCGATGCTTGGTCCGGACCTGATTGACCCGCGCAAAATCCCACTCATTACTAACGGCGAAAAGAACTAGGAGACGAATATGGCATCCCCTGCGCCTGTCCAGACCCTTGACCTGTCTGCCCGTTTTCCTGGTGTTCTTAGCCCCGATACCCGGCCCGGTTACTCTGGCTGGATTTTGGATAATTCGAATTTGCTTAAATTCGCTACTGCGCTGCGAGACGAACTCGGTTACGATTATCTCTCATCCGTGACCGCAGTGGATTATCTGCCCGAAGACAAGATGGAAGTGGTGTACCATGTTTACAAAACCACCGGAGGAGCGGGGGTTTTGTTCAAGATCCAAATCCCGCGCTCAGACCCGATGGAAGTCCATTCGCTTGTTTCCATTTATCCTGGCGCAGAACTCCAAGAGCGCGAAGCCTGGGATTTGTTCGGCATCAAATTCACCGGCCATCCTGATCTGCGCCGGATCCTGATGTGGGAAGGTTTCTCCGGTCATCCCATGCGCAAGGACTGGCACGAGCCTTACTTCGAAGAAGAAGCTAAACCCTTGAAATCGCGCTGGCCAGACGGCAAGATGATAATGGCTGAGAACAAAAACCGATACGGTGACAATATTACTTACCCGGATGGGTTTAACCCTGAACGCCAGACCTTTGACCCGGAGAAAGCTCTTTACGAGGCCTTACGCACATATCAAAAAGACGAGGTTGGCCTGGACACTGACCATATCATCGTCAACATGGGTCCGCAACACCCGTCCACCCATGGCGTCTTCCGCATCGCGGTTGTGCTCGACGGAGAGAAAATTGTAAACTTGAAACCGGTGATGGGATATCTTCACCGTAACCACGAGAAGATTGGCGAGCGCAATACTTTTATCATGAACATGCCTTACACTGACCGATTGGACTACCTCTCATCCATGAGCAATAACTTCGGCTATGCGCTGGCGGTTGAAAAACTTATGAATGTCAAACCTACGGAACGCGCCGAATACATCCGTGTGATGATGGCCGAAATGACCCGTATCGCCAGCCACTTGATGGCGATTGGTGCATTACTCAACGATCTGGGCGCATACTTTACTCCGATGTTGTATGCCCTGGAAGAACGCGAACTGCTTCTGGATATCTTCGAAGCAGTATCCGGTTCGCGCATGATGTGCAACTATTTCCGCTTTGGAGGCGTCGCCCGGGACTTTCCAGAATCTGCTCTCCAGAAAATCAAGGACATATTCTTTGAACGGCTGCCGCGCAAAATTGATGAAATTGATCGCTTCTTGAGCGAAAACGAAATTATCCGATCCCGCGGGATCGGGCAAGGTGTTCTAACTGCTGAAGACGCAATCAAGTATTCTGCCGCCGGCCCATTGCTGCGCGCGTCCGGCATCCCATACGACGTGCGCCGTGCCGAACCCTATTCTATCTACGATCGCTTCGAGTTTGACGTGGTGGTACGCTCCAATGGTGATATCTATGACCGGCTAATGGTGCGCTTTGACGAAATCCGCCAAAGCATTCGAATTGTCCAGCAAGCAGTGAAGCAACTGCCGGAGGGTCCGGTGATGGCTCTAAAGCCGATGTATCAGGTGCGTGTCCCGCCCGGTGAAGCATATGGACGAGTCGAGGGTCCTAAGGGCGAACTCGGTTTCTATATCATATCGAACGGCAAGCCCACCCCCTGGCGCTACCACGTGCGTGCTCCATCGTTCATCAACCTGACTGCCTTCGGTCCGATTTGTATCGGACAGAAAGTAGCTGACGTAGTCGCCGTGCTCGGATCGATTGACATTGTTCTCGGTGAAGTGGACCGGTAGGAGAAACCAATGAGTGATATGTATGGTAAAGGTATCTTAAAAGGCCTCAGCGTCAGTCTCAAGCGCTTTTTCGAAACCTATGTCGACGATCTGAGTTGGTTGGGCAAACGTTACCACACTGACAAAGGCATCGCCCATCGTGGCAGTAAAGATGCGCGTGGCATTTTCACTGTACAATACCCAGAAGAAAAAATCCCGGTCCCGGAAGAATTCCGCTTTGTTCCTTTCCTGGTATATGATGAAGGTCCGAACGGGGAAAAGACTTTGCGGTGCACTTCTTGCGGAATTTGCGCCAAAGTCTGCCCGCCACAGTGCATCTGGATCGTTCGCTCCACCGATCCAGCCACTGGCCGCCCGATTCCAGACCCGGCTAAGTTTTTCATTGATGCGGATATCTGCATGAATTGCGGTTTGTGTGCTGAATTCTGCCCATTTGATGCCATCAAAATGGATCATGATTACGAACTGGCTACCTTCCATCGAAACGTGTACGATGAAACCAGGTTATCGAAATCGGCCCAGTATTATGAAAACATACGCCCGGTTAACGCCAATCGCGAAGATGCAGCACGGGCTGCCAAGGCAGCCTCCCGCACTGGCCAAGGAGAATAAATTTCGAAATGTACAACCCTAATACCGACCTGATCTTTCCTCCCCGCGGCATCCCGTTCCTCTACAACGAACGTGGTAAACCATGGCAGGACCTTGTCGCGGCTGTGGAGAGAACCGGATCAAATAGCCCTGAACAGCTGGCATTAATCCTAATGATGGCACGCTTGAACAACTGCGCCACCTGTAACGCAGATTCATACCGCGCTGTCCAAGGCTGCGTTGTCTGTTCAAAACAATCTCTCAAACGTTTCCACGGATCGGACGAAGAATTAAACGGCTTGTTTGAGACGGCGAGGACCGAAGTGAGTTTGTTCTTACATAACAAAAGTGCCAATGAATAGCAGATAAGTATATATAAAGGAAACCATGTCTCCGAAAATCTCCACCGAAACAATTCTGGCTGCACTAAGTAAAGTCCAGGAACCAGAATTACACCAAGACCTGGTCACGCTGAATATGGTTCGCGACCTGGAAATTAAAGGCCAGGCAGTCAGCTTTACCATCCTCCTGACCACACCGGCCTGCCCGCTTAAGGGCAATATTGAAGAAGCTGCCCGCCAGGCCGCGCTGACCGTCCCTGGCGTGAAGACAGTCAAGATCAAGATGGATGCCAACGTCCCACCTGACGGGCGCACACGTGGACTGATGCAGCTCCCCGTACGCAATGCCATTGCAGTGGCCTCTGGTAAGGGAGGCGTGGGCAAAAGCACTATTAGCGTCAATCTGGCCGTGGCACTGGCAGAGGCCGGAGCGCATGTTGGCCTGATGGACGCCGATATTTATGGCCCCAACATCCCAACGATGATGGGTCTCCATGATATTCCAGGCACGAATGAGAACAAACTCATCCCGGCTGAAGCCTTTGGTGTCAAGGTGATGTCCATGGGCTTTTTGGTCAAGCCTGGACAACCCCTTATCTGGCGCGGTCCATTGCTAAATTCCGCTATTCGCCAGTTCCTGTCTGACGTGGAATGGGGTGAATTGGACTATCTTATCATTGACCTGCCACCCGGCACAGGCGATGTGCCTCTGTCACTGGCGCAGTCCCTACCGCTCTCAGGTGTGGTTATTGTAACCCTGCCTCAGGCCGTCTCTCTCGAAGACGCCAGCCGTGGAATGGAGATGTTCCGCACCCTCGAAGTGCCGATCCTGGGTGTCATCGAGAACATGCGCGGTGAATTTTTTGGTTCCGGCGGAGGCGAAGATCTGGCGATGGTTGCCAAAGTACCTTTTTTGGGCGCGGTACCGATGGAACAGTCTGTGAGAATCGGTGGTGATATAGGTGAACCAATTATGACGTCATTCCCCAATTCAGCAGCCGCACAAGCACTTAAATCCATCGCCGAACAAGTCGCGGCCCAGGTCAGTGTCACAGCCCTGCGACAAAAGGGCAATCCAAAGATCAATATCATCTAATTTACCAGTGAAGACCCGGTGGGTCTTCACTACGGTATAATCCTTGTCATGCAACCATTTATCGTTGGTGTCCGTTTTGCACAAATTGGAAAAGCCTATCACTTTGACGCGTCGTCTATACCGAACATTAAGGTTGGCGACCACGTCGTCGTTGAGACCTCACGCGGCAAGCAACTTGGCGAGGTGACGCAAATTGTCGAAAACCCCGCTTCCTCCTCCGAAGGATCGTGGAAACCCATTGAACGCATCGCCACCCCGCGCGACCTGATTCTGCGCCGTATGTGGGGACAAAAAGAACTCGAGGCGATGATCGCCTGCCGGGAACGCGCCGCCCATCTTAAACTATCCGGTATCAAGATTGTGGCTGCTGAATTTTCCTTCGACGGCGCGCGCCTAAGTCTGATGTACAGCACAGAGACCGAGGACAAGGCGGACTTGAAATCCCTGCGACACGACATGCAAAAACTTTTCCAGAAGCAGCAGGTGGAAATGCGGCAAATCGGTCCGCGCGACGTGGCGAAGATGCTGGGTGGGATGGGCGCCTGTGGCATGGAAACGCGTTGTTGTTCCCGGTTCCTGACCGAGTTCAGCCCCATCTCCATCAAAATGGCGAAAGAGCAAGGAATCTCGCTCACGCCGACGGAAATTACTGGTATGTGCGGTCGGTTACGCTGTTGCCTGGTATATGAATACGAACAGTATGCCGCTGCACGCAAGGAACTTCCCAAACGGAATAAGCGTGTCGTCACCCCACTGGGTGAAGGCAAAGTCCATGACGTTAATCCACTGCAAATGACCATCCGCGTGGACATTCCCGACATGGGCTGGCGGGAATTTGCGCGGGAAGATGTGGAACCATGGGATGAACTGGAGGCCCTGCGGCGCAAGTCGCAAGAACCGTGTGAGAATTGCCAAAAGCTCGAAAAAGAAAAGCATGAACGAGGATAATCAAAAAGCTCCTGATGCCTGGGAGAAAACCCAATTAGTCCTGGTCATCCTGGCGCATCCGGATGACCCGGAATTTTTCTGTGGGGCTACTCTCGCCCGCTGGGCCAGAGCCGGTCACGAAATCCATTATTTCCTGCTGACCAACGGCAATAAAGGCGGCGGGTCAAACATGACACCGGATCAGTTGTGCGCAATTCGTCAAAGGGAGCAACAGAATGCCGCAGCGATCATCGGAGCCCGGTCGGTACGTTTTCTGCAACTTGAGGATGGTTATCTAATACCCAGCCTTGAACTTCGCCGGGAAATTGTGCGTATCCTCCGCCGCGAAAAACCAGACATTCTCGTCACATGCGACCCCACCCTACTCTATTCCTGGTTCGGACGAGTCAACCATCCCGACCACCGCGCTGCCGGACAGGTAGTGTTGGATGCTGTCTTTCCTGCGGCCGGGAACGGCCACTTCTTTCCCGAATTGCTTAAGGACGAAGGATTGCAGCCTCATACTCCGCGCGAAGTATGGGTCTCGCTGGCTACCAGCCCAACAGTAACTTTGGATGTAAGCGACACCTGGGAAGTGAAGATTAACGCACTGAAAGAGCACAAGTCCCAGATAGGTGATCCACTCATTTTCGACAAACGGATGCGTTCTCGCCATACTGAGGACACCACCGATGAAGCTCCACGTTACGAAGAAAAATTTCGCGTGCTTAGTCTTGCATAGTGACATTCCATTCCATTATGACAAGCGAGGTACTGTATGCCCGATTTTCTTTCAGATGCCCAGGCCTTATTCAAATACACCCAATCCATGCGTCGTGACTTCCATACCCATCCGGAACTCGGCTTCCAAGAAGTCCGCACGGCTGGAATTATCGCCAAGGAATTGACTGCTCTCGGTCTGGAAGTGCATACCGGGATTGGAATTACGGGCGTAGTGGCCCTACTGGAAGGAGCAAAACCAGGCCCAGTAGTGCTCGTCCGTGCCGACATGGATGCCCTGCCCATCCGCGAGGAGACCGGTGCACCCTATGCATCCCAAAACCACAATGTGATGCATGCATGCGGGCATGACAGCCACACCGCTGTGCTCTTGACCGTTTCCAAAATGCTTTACGCGCATCGAAGCAAACTATCTGGAACAGTGAAGTTCATGTTCCAACCTGCTGAAGAGGGCATGGGCGGCGCAGAAAGAATGATCGAGGACGGCGTACTAGAAAACCCCAAAGTGGATGTTGCTTTAGCTCTGCATGTCTGGAATGAAAAGCCCGTTGGCTGGATTGGTATTACCGGTGGGCCGGTCATGGCAGGCGCAGAAATCTTCAAAATCAAGGTGTGCGGCAAAGGCGGACACGGCGCATTACCTCATCTGGCCGTGGATCCAATCCTGGCCGCTGCACAGATTGTCTCTGCGCTGCAAGGGATCGTAGCTCGTAACATCGCGCCTCTACAAAAGGCGGTTGTAAGTGTCTGCACCATCCATGGCGGCGAACTTTTTAACGTCATCCCACCCGCAGTCGAAATGACCGGTACGATCCGCACCTTTGAGCCGGCGGTTCGCACCCGGGTATTGGAACGCTTCGAGAAAACGGTCCATTCAATAGCCGAAGGGATGGGTTGTCAGGCAGAAATTGAACAACAGAGTCTGACTCCTGCCACGATCAATCATCCCGAGACTGCTGCGCGTGTCCAAGCAATTGCCCGCCGCCTTTTCTCTGAAGTGGACTTGGACACTAATTACATTACAATGGGTTCGGAAGATTTCGCTTATGTGCAAGAAAAGGTGCCCGGGTGCTTCATCTTCATCGGCTCGTCCAATCCCGAAAAAGGGCTGGATGCCGGTCATCACCATCCTAGGTTTGACATTGACGAGGCTGCTTTGCCGCGGGGCGTTGCGTTGTTGGCTGCAACCATAACAGATTATCTGAAAAGTTGAACTCTAACGGCCACCAAGTTTTTCCTCTTGACCTACTTGCTGGTCTGATTTATTATCAATTGGCCTCTTTTTGTCTAATTTTGTATCTAAATATTCAGGAGTTTTTATGACTGAAAAGGTAATCAACGATTTTTCTGTTACCATCGCCACTGTTAATGGGTCCGGATCGCAGACCGCCAATGTTACATTATTGCGTGCATTGTTTAAAATGGGCATACCAGTCTCTGGTAAGAATCTGTTTCCATCCAACATCCAGGGCTTGCCTACCTGGTACACTATCCGCGTCAGCAAAGAGGGCTTCATAGCCCGGCGTGACGAGCAGGAGGTGGTCGTTACCTTGAACCCGGTCTCGTTCGCCCGCGATTTGGCTTCTGTCCAACGAGGCGGAGCTTTTTTCTACGCTGACGATATTAAACTGCCAATTGCTCGCAATGATATTTCCATCTATCCAATGCCGGTTAAACAAATGTCACGTACAGCAAACGTCTCACCAGCTTTACGCGATTACATTGCAAACATGGTTTATGTTGGCATCCTAGTGACTATGCTTGGGATTGATATGGAAACCATAAGGCAGGCATTGAGTTTCCATTTTAAGGGTAATGCGCAAGCCATAGATTCCAATTTCGCCACGATCAAAACCGCTGCCGACTGGGCAACTCAAAACCTAAAGAAATCCGATCCATATACCGTCGCCCAGATGGATTCCACCTCCGGTTTTGTCATGGCCGACGGAAACACTGCCGCTGCGTTGGGCGCAATCTACGGGGGTTTGCAGTTCGCAGCCTGGTATCCCATCACCCCGGCCTCCACGCTGGCTGAATCGCTCAATGTTTTTCTCCCACGATTACGCAGGACCTCGGAAGGCAAGCAGACCTATGCCGTTCTGCAAGCTGAGGATGAATTAGCCGCAGTTGGCATGGCAATTGGAGCGGGATGGGGCGGGCTGCGCTCAATGACTTCGACCTCTGGGCCTGGAATCAGCCTGATGGCGGAGTATGCCGGACTGGCTTACTTTGCTGAAATACCGGTCGTCATCTGGGATGTGCAACGCATTGGGCCCAGCACCGGCCTTCCAACCCGTACCGCCCAGGGCGATTTGACAGAGGTCTATTTCCTAAGTCATGGTGACAAACAAAATATTATTCTGCTACCCGGCTCTGTGCAGGAATGCTTCGAATTTGGCTGGAAAGCGCTCGATCTAGCCGAACACCTACAAGCTCCCGTTTTTGTATTGAGTGACCTCGACCTGGGAATGAATCAGTGGATGACGAAGCCCTTCGAATATCCCAACACCCCGCTTGAGCGCGGTAAAGTTCTATGGGAAAACGACCTTGAAAAACTCAACGGTGTCTGGGGCCGCTACATGGATCCAGATGGTGACGGGATTCCTTTCCGTACCGTACCTGGTAACAAGCATCCCTCCGCAGCCTGGTTCGGGCGAGGAACCGGCCATGACGAGAATGCTCGTTACACTGAAGATGCCAACACGTGGGAAAACAACATGGCCCGGCTCAAGAAGAAATACGATACCGCCCGGACCCTCGTCCCGAAACCCGTTATCAAGACTGCCAAAGGCGCAACAGTTGGAATCATTTCCTATGGTTCGACAGAACCAGCGGTGGAAGAAGCCTTGTTTTTACTGAAGCAAGTTGGAGGTCCGAAAACCGCTTTTCTACGCCTGCGGGCCCTGCCTATTACGGAAGAAGTCCAGGATTTTATCAAAAAATATGAACATGTTTATTTTGTTGAAGCCAATCGCGACGGTCAATTGCGCCAGATCTTGAGCACCATGTTGCCCGACCAAGCTTTCAGGTTCCGTTCAGCCTGCCACAGCGACGGCCTGCCATTGACCGCCAAATGGGTAAAAGAGACCATCCTAGCACAGGAGAAGTGATAATGATCACACCCGCTCCCTCACAAACCAATAAGGCCGGATTATCCAAAAACGATTACCGCGGCCTGCCCAGCACGCTCTGCCAGGGATGTGGACATAATTCCATTGCCAACCAAATCATCACTGCCTGCTACGACCTGGACATTGTCCCGGAAGAAATCATGAAATTCAGCGGTATTGGCTGCTCTTCGAAAAGCCCCGCTTATTTCCTGAACCGATCCTTCGGTTTCAACGGCTTGCACGGGCGCATGTCCTCGCTTGCCACAGGCGCGCTGTTCGCCGATACATCCCTGCGCGCTATCGGAATTTCCGGCGACGGCGATACTGCGTCCATCGGGATGGGTGGTTTTAAACATATGGTACGCCGCAATGCACCGATTGTGTATGTTGTTGAGAATAACGGTGTTTATGGCCTGACAAAAGGTCAGTTCTCGGCAACAGCCGAGGTGGGTCTAAATCTAAAGCACCAGGGCACTAATCAATATATGCCCGTGGACATTTGTATGGAAGCGCTTACATCCAATGCCACGTTTGTGGCACGATCCTTTGCTGGCGACGCAAAACAGGTGAAAGAATTGCTCAAAGCCGCCTTCAGCCATCACGGCGTGGCAGTACTTGACATTATCAGTCCATGTGTAACCTTCAATAACCAGGATAATGCACTCCACTCCTACACCTGGGGGAAGGATCACGAAGCCCCCTTACATGAGATTTCCTTCATCCCGGCGATGGATGAAATCGAACTTCAAGGTGAATTCGCTGAAGGCACCGTGCGCGAGGTAAGCATGCATGATGGGTCGACCGTGATCCTGAAAAAACTCGAAAAAGACTTTGATCCCACTATTAGGGCGAATGCCTTCCAGATTCTGGAAAGTGCCCAACTGAACAACTGGTTGGTGACCGGACTCCTTTATATTGATGAGTCCAAACCCACATTAACCGATACTTATAACCTGGTGAATACTCCCCTCAACCGTCTTGCTGAACCGGACTTGCGTCCTGCCCGTGAGACCATAGAGAAGATCAATGCGATGATGTTCTAGGCACACCCTCGCCTATCCTTCGACCACCCTCACCCATTTTGCATGAACTACGTCATAATGGGGAGGATTGAGCAGGGGGGAAAACTACCCATGGTCCAAATCACTCCCAACCTTTCAATTCCTGACGACGAACTGACCTGCACTTTCGTACGTGCTTCTGGCCCAGGCGGCCAAAACGTTAATAAAGTTGCCACAGCGGTACAGTTGCGTTTCGACGTATGCAATTCCCCATCACTGACTGAGAAAGTTAAAGCCCGACTTGTCAGACTGGCCGGAAGCAAGATGACACATGGCGGCGTGTTGATTATTGAAGCGAAACGCTACCGGGCACAAGAACGCAACCGCTCGGATGCAGAACTGCGTCTGGTGGCGTTAATCCAGAAAGCACTGGTCAATCCGAAGAGACGGCGGGCAACAAAGCCGACCGCGGAATCGCAAGCGAGACGAGTCGAGTCTAAGAAGCGTAAAGGAAAAATCAAGCGCTTGAGACAGTCAAACAGTGAATAAGTCAACTTTCAAACAAATCTCGGAAGTTGTATCACTTTTACCAGTTTTAATATCTCACAGTATGCAACAATGCCATATTCGGCTTTCGGAAATCGCGCACAGGGAACCCCGAGACAACCACCACCTGTCCCCCCGACTGGACGAGGCCGCGCTCCCGCAGGGCAGTTTCTACATGTACGATCATTTCTTCCATTGTATACGCCCAGGGGACGCAGTAAGGTGCCACTCCCCAGGCCAGTGCCATTCGCCGATAGGTTTCCTCAACAGGCGTAAAAGCAAGCACTTGAACGCACGGACGAGCTTTTGACATCAGGATAGCCGTTCGCCCGGTGCGGGTGAAGACGGCTATCGCTTCCACGTCACGGTCCTTGGCCAGTTCTTTTACGGCGTGGACAATCGCAACAGCATCATTATTTTCATCGGTTTCAAGTACCTGTCCGTGCCCCCATTCATTGTAATTTTCTTCAGCCTGTCGCACAATTCGATCCATCAAGGCCACGCTTTCCACCGGGTATTCGCCCGCCGCGGTTTCTGCGGATAGCATGACGGCATCCGTCCCATCATAGATAGCGTTGGCTACGTCTGAAGCCTCTGCACGCGTCGGGAGCGGGTTATGCATCATGGACTCGAGCATCTGTGTGGCCGTGATGACGAGTTTGCCCTTACGGTTTGCTGCCTGGATGATTCGCTTCTGCGCGCCGGGTACGTCTTCCGGAGCCATTTCAACTCCCAGATCACCTCGCGCCACCATCACGCCATCCACCACGTCGAGGATTTCTTCCAGGTTATCCAATGCTTTCGGACGCTCCAATTTGGCAATCAAAAGCGGGCTGTTTTCACCTCCCGCCTTAATAAGTTCCCGGATTTTCTTAATATCCTGCGCAGTCTGGACAAATGACATCGCCACAAAGTCAACGTTCATCGAAAGGCCAAATGCCAAGTCTACGGCGTCTTTTTTGGTAAACGCCGGGATGTCGAGCAAAACCCCGGGCAGGTTGATGCCCTTGTGGGAGGACAATTCGCCGCCGCTTATTACTTCGGCCTCCACTTGTTTTCTCCGTGCGGATTTAACCAGCAGAATTAGCCGCCCATCATCTACCAGGAGGCGATCGCCGGGTTTAACCACTCCAAAGAGTTGTGGAAAATCAACCGGTATGGAAACACCAACGGGGCTGACAACATCTTCAGGGTATAACCATACTTTCTGACCCGCCACGAGTGTCAGAGGCTCTGGCAATACACCGACGCGGATCTTTGGTCCCTGCAGGTCCTGGAGGATTGCCAATGGCCGCCCCAGACGCCTCGCAACAGCACGCAGGGAGAGGATCCGGGCTTTGTGTGATATGTGCGTCCCATGCGAAAAGTTCAAGCGGGCGACATCCACCCCGGCCAGAAGCAATTTCTCCAGAAGGGTTTCTTCCTGGCTGGCAGGACCCATCGTGGCTACAATTTTCGCTTTTCTATCCATGGCCCAATTATATGCCAAAGGGCGGCTGATCGGCCGCCCTTATCGTTCTTTGCAGAGTCGGCTCCCGCGCCACTCGATAACTAAGTCCAATTCAGTTCGCTGGCCTGTTTTTCGAGGTCGGCGCGGAAATCGGGATGAGCAACACCAACGAGTGCCCTTACCCGCTGGCGGATGGACTTGCCATATAGGTCGGCCACGCCATATTCGGTGACAACGTAATGGATATGATTGCGGCCGGTGACGACGCCCGCGCCCTGTTTGAGCATCGGTACGATCTTGCTAACAGGCGTGCCATCTTTCATAATATTCGTGCTGGGCATGGCAATAATCGGCACGCCACCCTTCGAACGGGAAGCGCCATAGATAAAATCTAGTTGGCCGCCGATACCGCTGAAGAACTTAGGGCCTATGCTGTCCGCGCATACTTGACCAGTCAGGTCAATTTCGATAGCCGAGTTGATGGCCACCATATTGTCGTTCTGGGCAATGATAAACGGGTCGTTAACGTACTCGGTGCGACGAAATTCGCACAGTGGGTTGTCGTTTATCCAATTGTACAGACGTTTGGAGCCAAGAACAAAACCAAGCACAATCTTGCCGGGGTGCAAAGTCTTGCGGGCGCTTGTCAGCACGCCAGCCTCTACCAAATCAATAACACCATCTGAAATCAGTTCGCTGTGTACACCCAGGTCTCTTTTATGGAAAAGGAATTTTAAGACCGCATCCGGGATGGCGCCGATACCCAACTGCATGGTGGCACCATCCGGGATGAGATCAGCCACATAACCGGCCAGTCGTTCGGTGATTGGGTCAGTAGCCTCGCCAGACATAGGCATTTCAGGAATCGGGTAATTGACCGGCACGATATGCGTCAGGCGGCTGACATGAATAAACGAGTCGCCCAGAGTGCGCGGCATCTGGTCGTTGACTTCGGCGATGATGATTTTTGCCGATTCCGCCGGGGATTTTGTAAGGCCGACTTCCACACCCAGCGAGCAGAAACCATGCTCGTCTGGCGGGGAGACATGGACGAAAGCCACGTCCACAGGGAGGCGGTTATCCTTGAAGAGCAGAGGAAATTCAGAGAGCAGCACAGGAGTGAAATCAGCACGGCCTTCCTGCACCGCCTTGCGGACATTGGCACTGATAAACATCGCATTGACCCGCAAATGGCCCTCCATTTCCGGCTTGACATAGTCAGCCGGTCCCACGGAAAGCGCCTGACAAATTTGCACATCTTTCAAGATAGGCGCGTACGCCACCAGGGCAGCCAATAGTGTCTGTGGAACTGAAACGTTGCCGGTCAAAAAGATACGATTCCCCGATTTGACCGCTTGAACCGCCTTCTCTGCTGTCGTCACGCGCGATTGATAAATACTATTCCAATCCATCTTATTCTCCTTATTCTTTATTTGTCAGGCGGGAAAGGTGGCGCAGTTCACCTTCATAAGTGTTGAGCCCGGCTTCAATGGCAGGATTTTCGATGGCTTTGTCTACGCCCAGATCTGCAATCTCCAGGATATATGCAATGGCAGCATTTACAAAACCATAAGTAGCAGTCCGCGCCACCACGCCTGGCATGTTGGGGACACAATAATGCACCACATTCTCTTCAACATAAGAGGAGTGATCATGGGTTGTCGGGCGGGAGGTTTCGCTGCACCCACCCTGGTCAATGCTGATATCAATAAAGACAGACCGGTGCTTCATTTTCTTTACCATCTCACGCGTGATTATGATCGGGGAACGAGCGCCCGGTACCAGGACCGCGCCGACAAGCACATCAGCGAATTCACAGACGCGGGCGATTTTGTGCGGCGTGGCAAGCATGGTGATGAAATTCGGGTCGATCTGACTGATGCGCTGTAATGCGTTGATGTCTTTATCGAGCACCGTCACATGTGCGCCCATGCCTTTAAAGGCGCGCGCTGCGTAGGTACCGGATGTCCCGGCGCCGATGATAACCACTTCGGCTGGTGGAACGCCGGGGATGCCACCCAGGAGAATGCCGCGCCCGCCGTGGTCGCTTTGCATGAGACGGGAAGCCACCTCAGCCGCCATGGCGCCGCCAATCTGGCTGAACGGGCGCAGGACTGGCAGAGAGCCGTCCGCTTCTTCGATCTGCTCGAAAGCGATGGCTGTGATTTTATCCTTCAACAGGGCGTCAATTTTCTTCTGCTTGGCAGATGCCAGATGCAGGAAACCAGCAATAGTTGTGCCTGGCTGGAGCATATCCAGTTCATCATCGAGCGGACGAGCAATCTTGAGCAGGAGTTCCGCCCGCCCGTAGATTTCATCCACTGCATAAGCAATTTTTGCCCCCAAATTCTCATATTCCTTGTCCGGGAAGCCAGCTCCCTGACCGGCATCATGCTCAATGAAGACTGTATGTCCATGTTGAATTAGGGTTTCCACTCCCATTGGGGAAAGCCCCACACGGAATTCAAACGGACGGCGTTCTTTTGGGATACATATATTCATCTCATGCCTCCAAATGGTATTCAGATATCTAGAGATAAACCGGGTATTTTCCTTATCTTGTCTAAATCGGCAGATTCTTTTGGGTTTCCAGACGAAGAAAGGATTTTATTCGGTGATTGCACTGTCATTTTATTCCATATTTAACACATCACGAATTAAGGGCAACGCCCAATCAATGGTCTGTCTGTCAATTACCAGCGGTGGGGCAAATCGGATGACACGTTCGTGTGTTTCTTTGGCAAGGATACCTTTGTTTTTTAAAGCTTCACTGAACCGTCGTGCACCGCCAGCTTTTTCATTCAACTCAACACCGATAAGCAGGCCCTTGCCGCGCACTTCCTTGACGTGTGGACTGGGAATCTCACTCAACTGCTCGATGAAATAATCGCCCAATTTCTCCGCGCGCTGACAAAGATCCTCGTCCACAATGACCTTCAAAGCCGCGCGCGCGATAGCTGCAGCCAGAGGGTTACCACCAAAGGTTGACCCGTGCTCACCAGGTGTAAACAATCCTAACACTTGTTTGTCGGAAATCACAGCCGAGACCGGGTAAAAGCCTCCCGCAAGGGCTTTGCCGATGACGATCACATCCGGACGCACATCCTCGTGCAGCGTGGCAAAAAGTTTTCCGGTTCGACCCAGACCTGTCTGAATTTCGTCCGCTATGAACAAAACAAAGTTCTTTTTACATATATCAGCAACCTTCTTAAGATAGCCTTTTGGCGGGATAACTACTCCATTCTCACCCTGGATGGGTTCGAGAAAGACAGCAGCCGTATTAGGCGTTATGGCTTTGGCGATGGCGTTTGCGTCGCCAAAAGGCACAGTAACAAACCCCGGCGTAAAGGGGCCAAAATCGTCCCGGTAAAGTGGCTCAGTGGAGAAGGAAATGGTTGTGATGGTGCGACCGTGGAAGTTTCCAGCGCAAGTGATGATTTCAGCCTGATGACGCGGTATTTTTTTGACCTGGTATGCCCACTTTCGGGCAATCTTGAGCGCCGTCTCCACCGCCTCCGCCCCGGAGTTCATTGGCAAGGACATCTCATAACCGGTTAACTCGGAGAGTTCTTTGTAAAACAGAGGTAACTGATCGTTGCGGAAAGCCCTCGAGGTCAGGGTAATTTTCCCGGCCTGTTCGACTAGTGCAGCCAGGATCTTTGGATGGGTGTGTCCCTGGTTAACTGCTGAGTAAGCCGAAAGGCAGTCCAAATATTTCCTGCCGTCCACATCATAGACCCAGACCCCGGTACCGCGAGCGATAACTACATCCAACGGATGATAGTTATGGGCACCATACTGCTCTTCAATCTGGATATATTCCTGCGTGTTCATGTTTTCACCGTTCATAAGTTGAGCAGTCGAGAGGTAATTACGTTTTTCGTAATGAATATTAAGTTATACAAGACGCTATCGTTATATAAATCAAGCCTTGTCGAATAACCGCGCTAGAACTGCCTTCTGGGCATGCAGACGATTATGCGCTTGCGGGAAGATAACTGAATGCGGTCCGTCGGCCACTTCATCGGTCAACTCGTGGCCGCGGTGAGCCGGTAGACAGTGCATCACTATCGCATCCTTGTCTGCTTCATTGACCAGTTTCGAATTGACCTGGTAAGGCAAGAAGACAGCTTCACGTTTGGCAGTCTCTTCTTCCTGGCCCATACTGGTCCAAGTATCAGTGTAGATAGCCTGGGCATTTTTCACCGCAATATGCGGATTGCGCATAAACGCGAGTTTTGACCCGGTAGCTGCTGCGATCTTTTTGGCCTGTTCGATACTTCCGACAGGTATATCATAGCCTTCCGGGTTGGCAATTGAAAAATTCCAGCCAAGTTTGACGGAAATCTGCATCAGCGAAACGGCTACATTGTTCCCATCGCCAACAAAGACTACATTCAGACCCTTGGCCTTGCCGAATTTCTCTTCGACGGTGAGGGCATCAGCCATCGCCTGGCAGGGATGGCAATAATCGCTCAAGCCGTTGATGACCGGTACCGAAGACCATCTTGCCAGTTCCAACACATGAGCGTGCTCGAAGACGCGCGCCATCACAGCATCGACGTAACCCGAAAGGACACGCGACACATCCGCGATTGACTCGCGCGTTCCAAGGCCGATTTCGTTTGGAGAGAGGTATAACGCATCGCCTCCCATGTGACGCATCGCCATGTCAAAAGAGACTCGCGTCCGCAGGCTGGGTTTCTGGAAAATCATCCCCAGTACCTTGCCCTTAAATAACGGCGAGTCACCTGAGGAAAAATGTTTTTTCTTCAAACGGATCGCCAAGTCAAGAATGTCCTGCAATTCTTCCGGCGAGTGGTCGAAAATGTCAAGAAAATTCTTCATGTTCAATTCCTCTTCTTATCCATTCAAGTATCAAGTGCATTATCAAGAACGTCTAGTGTTATGTGGATGGTTATTTCGTGAAAAACATCACTTATCCATGTAACAGTCACACCATGACACTAAAGTAGGATTTCGGTAAATACGGACGCTGGAAGTAAACCACCGGAAGCGCCAACTTAACCGACAAATCATCGCCAAAACCTATGGGAAAAACTGGAATGTTACGGTTCAACAAACTAGATATAATGGATTCGCTCTCTCCTGTCTCACTAAAAGTGTCAGCCTTAACCAGTACCACTACCGGACGAAGGTTGCGGCGCTGCAAATCCTCCACTGCAAGCAACAACTCGGGTCGCGTTGAAGGAGTAATGAGGATAACACCTGTCCCAATGGGTAACAATTTTGCCCGCATCGTGACCAAACCATGCAATGGCATCGTCCCATCTGGTTGTAAGAACGCCAGCGTCTCCATGATCTTACTGACCTGACGGTCGCCCCTTTCTGCAGAGACAATAGTAGATTTTGCTGACGCACATGCCAGACCAACCGCCCTCCGTTCCGTGAGGAAATAACTTGCCAGCGAGGCTGCAGCACTGATGGTATATTCGAATGAGTCGCGAGGGAGCACCACGCTTGGACGGTACAACAACCAGCCGTCCTCTCTATTATCAACCACTTGCTCGGACGACAAAACATGGACCTCCTGCTGGGCATCCAAGAATAACCAGATGTCCGCTTGAGGGTCCTGCTCGAATTCCTTAACCATAAACCGTCCCCGATGGGCTGTACTTGGCCAATGGATCCGTTTCATCGGGTCGCCCGGTACGTATTCGCGAACCCCGGCGGCATGAGGAGTCACATCAGATGTTCTCTGGCGGACGGCTTTTCCGCCCGGCAAAAGCCCGGGTGGTGGTGGAAAATAGGTGATTGGGACCGTCATCGGTAAAACCACGAGCATATCTTTCGGTAAGACCTGCTTGCGAATTGTGAACAGGCCAAACGGATCCCCAGAAGCCATGCTGGTCGGGCCAAGCAAAAAAGCACCGCGCCGGTAAAGTAAGGTCCGGACGGTATAGAACCGGTGCTGGTGAGGGCCAATACCCGTCAACAAACGGGAACCTCCAGCCATTGGTAAATTGGTTTGATTAATAATCTCCAACCAAAGACAAGCCGGCCAAGTAGTGTTCCAGACTTCAAATTGCTCTTCGAAAAAATCACCCATACTGGCTCGCAATGAACGCGCCTGACGATTTAGGCGTATTCCGCGCATTGAGAAAAATGCCCAGATCCCTGCTCCACCTACCAGCAGTAGACCCACGTATGCCATACGCGCGTAGATTATCAGACCAGTAACTATCCAGCCTGCCAAGCCGAAGAGGATAATTCCTACCAACAACCAGCGGAAGGAATTGGTCGGTTTCATTTACGGGAGGAGATCTCGAAATCTCCGCCGGGTACCGGGGCATTATCTAATATTTCCCGCACAATCTTCTCAGCACTTAATTCCCGCAATCGAGCCGCTGGCCCAACAATAACACGATGCGCCAACACGGGTACCGCCAGTTGCTTTATATCATCCGGTAAAACGTAATCACGCCCCGCCAGGGCTGCTGCGACCTGCCCGGTACGGAAGAGTGCCAGGCTTCCGCGAGGGCTTGCACCCAGGTACACATCCGAATTCAGACGTGTGCGGTTGGTCAGATCCACTATATAGCGTTTAATCGCGTCAGAAACATAGATTCTTTTAATCTCTTCCATCGCTTCCCTTAGTTCATTCACTTTAATAACCGATCTCAACGTTTCGATGGGGTGGCGCAACTGTTGGCGGTTGAGAATCTCGATTTCGTCTGTCGATTTGGGATACCCCAGCCGTATACGCAGGAGAAACCGGTCCAATTGCGCTTCGGGGAGGGGAAACGTCCCTTCATATTCAATAGGGTTTTGTGTCGCCAAAACCATGAATGGACGAGGTAGAGGGTGCGTCTTGCCATCCACTGTTACCTGACGTTCTTCCATCGCTTCGAGCAGCGCTGCCTGAGTCTTTGGTGTGGCACGGTTTATTTCATCCACCAATACCACCTGTGCAAAGATCGGACCGGGACGGAATTCAAATCCCCGTTTTGCCTGGTTGTAAATTGAAACGCCAGTCACGTCGCTAGGGAGCATATCAGGGGTGAACTGCAAACGGTTGAACGAGCACCCCAAGGATTTCGCCAGGCTGCGCGCCAATACCGTCTTGCCAACCCCAGGTACATCTTCGATTAGCACATGTCCCTGACAAAGCAGGCCGACGACAATTAATTCTATCGGCTGCCGTTTACCGATAATGACTTTTTCAAGGTTGCTGATCAGTTTAGTGCCAAAAGATTGGATATTTGCCATGGTGGTATTCCTTTGTTCTATTTTACTCGTACTTGTAACCCGAACCGGTTAGAACCACGACCACTGGATCGGGTAAATCCTCTATGGTTTTTTTTATCGCTGACCAGATGATAGCCGAAGTCGGTTCCACATAAAAACCTAGACGAGCAAGCGCATCGCGACCCGAAATTATCTCGTTCTCCTCTGCAACGCATATTACTCCGTGGCTCGCTACCACCTCCCAGAGCACCGCATTTGCCCGCAGCGGATTGCGAACCTGTACCCCCTCCGCTAGTGTATGGTTCTCATGAACTGCTACATCCGCTGTGTTTCCTTTGTTAAACTTCGTCCATAAAGGTGCACAAGCGCGTGCCTGTACCCCAACGATTTTCGGAGTGTTTAATATTGGAGGATAGGCTATGCGCAACGCGGTAAATCCGCGCACCAGACCGAGCAATAGTCCGCCCTGCCCTGCTGGAATGACAATTGCTCCCGGCATCTTGTTACCCAACTGTTCAAAAATCTCGTAAGCGGCGGTAGCATAACCGGG
>JBGPQK010000001.1:0-108731 GCA_041489005.1 Anaerolineae bacterium | reverse complement strand
TTATCGCTGACCAGATGATAGCCGAAGTCGGTTCCACATAAAAACCTAGACGAGCAAGCGCATCGCGACCCGAAATTATCTCGTTCTCCTCTGCAACGCATATTGCTCCGTGGCTCGCTATCACCTCCCGGAGCACCGCATTTGCCCGCAGCGGATTGCGAACCTGTACCCCCTCCGCTAGTGTATGGTTCTCATGAACTGCTCCATTCCCTGTGTTTCCTGTGTTAAACTTCGTCCATAAAGGTGCACAAGCGCGTGCCTGTACCCCGATGATTTTCGGAGTGTTTAATATTGAAGGATAGGCTATGCGCAATGCAGTAAATCCGCGCACCAGACCGAGCAATAGTCCGCCCTGCCCTGCTGGAATGACAATTGCTCCCGGCATCTTGTTACCCAACTGTTCAAAAATCTCGTAAGCGGCGGTAGCATAACCGGGAAGATTAAAAGGTAGATATGCATGGCTGGCATACACTGCTCCTCCATCTGCCACTACCCGTATAATATCGGCTACATCTGAACGCGATCCAGAGATTTGGACAAGTTCCGCACCGTAGGCTTCAATCTGTCTACGCTTAGGGCCGGAAGCGGATTCTGGGATAAACACTTTTGCCTTTATACCCGCCCGGGCTGCAAAGGCCGCAAATGAGGCCCCGGCATTACCTGAGGAGTCCTCCACCGCTTCGTTAATACCACGTGATTGGAGCCAGGCTGCGATGACGGCCGATCCGCGATCCTTGAAGGAGCCACTCGGGTTGAGAAACTCACATTTGAAGGCAACATTGCGCCCGAAAATTCCAGCCCACAACAGAGGTGTGTTACCTTCACCGAGTGAAACGGGTTGAGAGTCCGGTGAGAGGCCAAATGTGTGACGAAAACGCCAGATTCCGGGCTGAGACCAGTCCACCTGCAGCGGATCAAAGGATTGCGGAATGCTAAAATCATAAAGGCCGCCGCAGGCCAAACAGCAATAAGGCAGACCATCCGGCGGGTACGCACGCCCGCAATTCATACACGAAATTTCCATCATTCTCCAGGCTTCGGGTGGTAATGGCCCTCGACCCACTCTTCCCCCTGCGGTCCGATTTCCTTCTTCCAGACCGGAACAATCTCTTTTAGCCTGTCAATGCCGTAACGCGCAGCCTCGAAGACTCCGGTGTTGCGGTGGGCAGCTGTGCACGCTATCAAAGTGGTAGGCGTACCGGGATACAGACGCCCAATGCGCTGTGCGATGACAATGCCTTCAATGGATGGCCATTTCTTACGGATCTCGTCTGCCACCTGACGCATCTTGGTTTCCGCCATTTGCTGGTAGGCTTCATAGTCAAGATAAACCGTTTCGTGGTCCGCACGTGAATTTCTTCCGCGCACCATCCCGGTAAAAAAAGCCGATGCACCCGTCGTCGGGAGTGTGATACGGGCGAGCAGGTCGTTCAGGTCTAGTTCGGACTCGGTAAGAAAGATGATGGTCGGGTAGTCCATACCAAATCCTATCCACCAGAAACAGGCGGGAAGAAGGCGATTTCAGCCCCTTGGGGGATGACTTGCTCGTCAGCAGAGTATTCGCGGTTAATGGCAGCCATCATCGAGTCTTTTACTTCCCCCAGACGAGGGAAAGTTGCCACAAGCAAGTCCGTCAGCCCGTCAACAGTCATTCCTAATGGGATTTCGAGCTCCACAGATTTTGCTCCAACATAATCACGCAAAGTGGCAAAGAACAAAATTTTTACTTTGTGCATCGTATGCTCCATATACTAAGAACACGGGTGGAAAACCTTATCCACTCCTACTTGTTGATTATATCTCCGGACCAGCCACCATGTTTCTCCACCAGCCGGATGTTCTGGATCTTCATCGACTTTTCGGCGGCCTTAGCCATATCGTAGACCGTTAACGCAGCGACAGAGACCGCCGTCAACGCTTCCATCTCGACACCGGTTTTACCGGTTGACTTGACCGAAGCCGTGATAACCACGCCGGGCAGGGTGTCATCGAGGGAGAGTGCCACGTCAATATGGGTGATGGGCAAAGGGTGACATAACGGGATTAGCTCCGAGGTCCGCTTAGCGGCGGAAATACCTGCAATTTGCGCAACAGTTAACACGTCCCCTTTCTTTATCATCCCACTGCGGATCAGATCCAGAGTTGCCTGTTTCATCACCACTTCTCCGCTTGCAATTGCAAGACGTTCGGTTTCGGGCTTGTTTCCCACGTCCACCATTCGGGCGCGACCGGAGTCATCAAGATGAGTCAGTTTCGGTGTCATGGGCAGATTATACCGTAGGGGGAGCGGTGAGAAAACGGGTTTTTGGTTATAATGTCCTAATGGAATTCTTCCTCACCGACCCAAATATCAAGAGGCGTCCGCCTGCAAATACCCGCCTACTCGACTTGTGGGCTAAACCTTATCCCGATGGAAAACGCCTGCGGGTTGCTTTGGATCTGACTCCTTTTCAACTAAAACCTATTCTCGAACGGACCTTAACCGACTCAGCCAGAGAGGTTGTTGCCGAGGCGAGCATCGTTGAGCCGCCCCTGTGCAAGCTTGAATTTACTCTGCACTTTCCTAATCGCAGTGGAAACGAAGGCGGAGTATATAATCTCAGGGTCAATCTTTCCTTCCCCGACTTAGGCGAAAATGACCACCGCGACCTTTTTATTGAAATCCCATCCCCGACGGTATAGAATGTCACACATTCCTCGTACCATCTCCGCTTTTCTGCTCTTAACTTTTTGCCTTTTGTTGTTTCTCCCAGCTTGTGCTCCTGCCCCCACACCTGATCCAACCAGTACCATAATACTCACAAACACACCTACGCATCTCCCACCCACCATCGAAATACCCACTCAAACACCTTATGTAATTACCGCGACACCTGAGACTATTGCCCCCACTTCTGTGCCGCAGGGTGTCTTCTTCTTGTCTCTGGAAGAGGGCAGTTATTATCACCTTTATGCATTTTCGCCTCAGACCCTGCAACTGACCCGTCTCACCACAGATTCTTGGGACGATATTACCCCAGCTCTCAGCCCTAATGGGAACTGGCTGGCTTACTCGTCTCGCCGAAACGGTTACTGGGATCTGTACCTCCTGGACCTGGTCGGAGGTGGCATTCTCCGTATGACAGATACTCCTGAATATGATGCTGCACCTTCCTGGTCACCGGATGGGGCTTTTATCGCCTTCGAAAGCTACGTAAATGGCAACCTCGAGATCTTTCTCCTGGCCGTTACGGACCCTGGGCAGGCTCCCATCCAATTGACCCAAAACCCTGCTACCGACACCTCCCCCGCCTGGTCGCCACTCTCTGGGCGACAGATCGCTTTCATTTCGAACCGCACTGGCGAACCCGAGGTTTGGATTGCAGACCTCGATCATGCCGGGAATTTCATTAATGTCAGTAACAATCCCCAGACGGTCGAGGCACACCCTGCCTGGTCTCCAGACGGTAGTAAATTGGCATGGGCTTCCACCGATCCAGATTCAGGATTAACCTGCCTCTACGTCTGGGATACCCGCACCCCTATTGCCCCGGCGCGCTGGGCCGGCTCCGGTGACTGGCCTGTCTGGCAGAATAATGATAACGTTGCCAGCCGCCTGCCAACCCCCAATCAAACTTATCTGACCGGTTATACCATTGCTGGAGCTATCAGCATCCCGCCAATGCTGCTCCCCGGTGCGCTGGATGGATTTTCTTATGGGACCACAAGCGCAGAATTACCAGGTTTGTTCCAGGCTGTAGCACAGGTCACACCGCCTGCTTCTTATGGCGCGGGTACCAATTCCCAATCAAATCCCCCCTCCGGACGCGCCACACTGGTTACACTTAAGAATGTCACAGCCCTTTATCCACAACTGATTGAACTGGCAGGAGAATTCTTTCAGGTATTACGCGATCAGGTCGCGGCACAGACCGGTTGGGATGCCCTCGGAAATCTGGAGAATGCCTATGTTCCGCTCACTACACCACTTGACCCTGGTCTGGGCGAGGATTGGCTTTATACCGGGCGAGCCTTCACGCTCAACCCGGTGCTGGTCCAAGCCAATTGGATGACTGTTGTCCGCGAGGATTTTGGTCAGCTGATCTATTGGCGCATCTACTTGCATACTGCTGCCCAAGATGGTTCCCAAGGAACCCCACTTACTCAAGTGCCCTGGGATTTTTCCGCCCGCAAGACCAGTTCGTCCGCGTATGAGAACGGAGGTCAGTTAATGAATTCCATTCCCAGCGGTTACTGGGTCGACTTGACTAATCTGGCCGGACAATTTGGATGGGAACGCCTGCCCGCCCTAACCAACTGGCGGACATATTACGCTGGTGCCCGCTTCAATGAATTGGTCTTTCCCCAAGGCTTGGACTGGCGAACTGCCATGCTGCAACTTTATCCCTCCGATGTGCTGGTCACACCGACAATTGTAATTCCCCCCACCCGCACCCCCACCCGGACTCCTCTCTGGTATCGTTCGCCCACACCCACAAAGACATCTACGGCACGCCCCACCTCCACACCTTAAGCATGAAACCCGTTTTCGATTTGCGATTCCTTTTATCTGCAATTTTACTGACCGCCTGCACCCCCACACTTGTGCGAGCGACATCCGTCCCTACTATTCAATCTCCCATCTCAACTCCTACGTCCAACCCATCATCAATGCCCGAGATTACACTCTCACTGCCCTTCAAAACCCCCTCGCCACCGCCGACTGAAACCCCCCTCCTGTTCCCAACCGCGACCACCAGCGCCATGCAATTGTTCTTCCCCACAGTCATTCCTGCCAAGGGAGCGGAATACCGTCCGCCTCTATATCCCATACCGTGGGCGCTCTCGCCTTTTGACCATTTCTATTTCTCTGCTCCCATTGCCGCAACCTACCCCGGCGACCCAATTTGGGATTACCGTTATGGGGGCATCTACTTTGGACCAGACGTAATCCACACCGGAATTGACCTGCCGGCGCCGCGAGGTGCCGAGGTGCTAGCTGCCGGACCGGGAACGGTGGTCTGGGCTGGAATTGGGCTTTATTCAGGTTCAAAGTTCAATTTGAAAGATCCCTACGGCCTGGCTGTCGCCATCCGTCATGACTTCGGTTACAAGGACCAGCCTCTTTATTCTGTCTATGCCCACATGGAAGAAGTGGATGTGATAGTTGGTCAGTGGGTGAACACCGGTAACGTGGTGGGCAATGTCGGAGATACTGGAATGACCACCGGACCTCACCTCCATTTTGAGGTTCGACTCGGAGAGAATGATTTCTGGAAGACGCGTAATCCGGAATTGTGGATTTCGCCGCCGCAAGAGTATGGTGTCTTGGTTGGTCGTGTGATGAATACACGCGGAGAACGGCTTGATTCCTATCTGGTTATGTTAAAATCTCTCGACACGGAGAAGCAATATTCCGTCACGACTTATGGGCCATTGACCGTCAACAGTGATGCGTATTTCAATGAAAACGTGGTTTTGGGTGACTTACCCGCCGGTGTTTATGAACTCAACATCCCTTACGGCGCTTTGAACAGAAAGGTTAATATACAAATCCTTCCTGGACAAATTACATATTTTTCATTCCGTGGATACTATTTCTACAACTTCGCCCCGCCCGCCACGCCAGAGACCGGCATACCTTGAACTCTTGACGTATCGAACATCTGTGCTATACTCGACCCAATTCAAGGATAGAGAGGAAAAATATGGCTCGAAAATCTGACACATCTGCAGGTCCCGTGATGGACGAAGGCCGCCGCGCCATGCTTGATAAAGCCCTCGGAGATATTGTCAAACGCTACGGTGACGGCTCCATCATGCGGTTGGGCGAAGCCCAAAAAATGAAAATCGACGCGATCCCGACTGGCTCGCTCTCCCTCGACCTGGCGTTGGGCATTGGTGGGATTCCGCGTGGACGTATCACTGAAATCTACGGTCCGGAATCATCCGGTAAAACCACCCTATGTCAGCATATTGTTGCCGAAGTACAAAAAATGGGTGGCACAGCTGCTTACGTGGATATGGAACATGCCCTCGACCCGACTTATGCTGTCAAATGCGGTGTGGATATAGACAATCTCCTTGTCTCGCAACCCGACACGGGCGAACAGGCCCTTGAAATTACCGAGACACTTGTCCGCTCCGGCGCAGTAGAACTGGTGGTCATCGACTCGGTTGCCGCGTTGGTTCCAAGGTCTGAAATCGAAGGCGACATGGGTGATGCCCAGATGGGCGCCATGGCACGTTTGATGTCCCAAGCCCTGCGCAAACTCTCCGGAGCCATCAACCAAACCAAAACTTCGGTCGTCTTCACCAACCAATTGCGCATGAAAATCGGGGTAATGTTTGGTAATCCGGAAACCACCACCGGTGGCAATGCCCTCAAGTTCTATGCCTCCGTCCGCCTAGATGTGCGCCGCATCCAGTCCATCAAAATCGGAGCTGAAATTGTCGGCAACCGTACGCGTGTGCGCGTTGTCAAGAACAAAGTCGCACCCCCGTTTCGCACCGCTGAGTTTGATATTATGTACAATGAAGGCATTTCCAAGGTCGGTGATCTGATTGACCTGGCGACCCAACTTGAGATCGTAGATAAGCGCGGCGCGTTCTTCTCTTATGGCGAAACCCGCCTCGGTCAGGGTCGCGAGAACTCCAAGGAGTTCCTTCGCCAGAACCCTGACCTGGCTAATGAAATCGAACTGGTCATCCGCCAGCGCGCCAGCGGTGGCGAAGTTGCCATCCCACTTGTCACCGGCGGTGTTGATGATTCCGGTGGCGGACCATCTGAAGAAGTCTGATTTTATACAATCAGCGAGAGGATTCAGATGGACACAGGAAAGTGCAGAAAGCTTATACCAGTGTCCATCTGTGTTTGTTTGTGGCTCCTTTTATCTTCCTGTGGGGCAAATAGTACAGTGCTCTCGACACCATCCCTCACAGCCGTTGTTCCCACCAAAACACTTTTATCATCTTTCCCGGTTGCCTTAACCCCCACCTTAACCTGTAGTGACGGCCTGACGTTTATTGATGACGTGACCATTCCCGACTTCTCCATCGTCATAGCCGGTAGCACGCTGGATAAACAATGGCTCTTTCAAAACTCCGGTTCCTGTAACTGGGACAACCGTTATCGCCTGCGGCTGGTCGGTGGGGATGCGCTGGGCGCATCCCCTGAACAGGCGCTCTACCCGGCTCGTGCTGGGATGCAAGCTACCGTGCGGATTTTCTTCACTGCTCCGCTAGAGGCAGGGGAATCCTTTAGCGAATGGCAGGCCTTTGATGCGAAGGGCATTCCATTTGGAGAGGTTTTTTTTATTAAGATTATTGTGCAATAATTCCGATAGTAATAACCGAGGCCAATTTCGATGCCTGGTTTTCTAATCCGCCGACTGACATCTGCCGACCATGACTGGGTCACACGCGTTATGGTCTCTGAATGGGGTGCAGATATCGTTGTCGCCCATAATGAGATTTTCCATCCCGCTGATTTGCCCGGTTTTGCCGGTTTCTTCGGTGAGGAACCTGTCGGCTTATTAACATTCAATATCATGGAGAACGAATGTGAAATCGTCACGCTCAACTCATGGCGCGAGGGGCTGGGGGTGGGCACTTCGCTCATTGAAACGACCCGGCGAGCTGCCTGCCGGGCTGGATGTGAGCGGTTGTTCCTTGTCACAACCAACAACAATCTTTTTGCCCTCCGCTTCTACCAGAAACGCGGTTTTGTTATCTCCGCCGTGCGCATCAACGCCATCGCTGAGAGCCGCAAACTGAAACCCCAGATTAGGCTCGTGGACGATGATGGGCTGCCCATCTGCGATGAAATCGAACTTGAAATACTCTTGTAAGAAGAACGCCCCTGTCACCAGGGGCGCCATCCTCATCTTTCAAAATCCTGAAATACCATCTTCATTTTTTTTACATAGCCCCAGAAAGCTTCTTGTCCATGCGGCGTAAGCCGCAGCTGGGACTTTCGTCCGGGAATAACAGGAAGGGCACAGACTCGTGCCGTTCCTGTATAATTGACACATGACTCATATCCTATATGGCGAACATATTGGTAAACAGGGAGAACTCCGTCTGGGATGCTCGGCGATACTGTTCGACGAAAAACGCTCGAAAATCCTGCTGACCCGTCGTAAAGACAACGGTATGTGGTGCCTACCTGGTGGGATGATCGAGGCAGGTGAATCAGTCGCCGAGGGCTGCGCGCGCGAAGTCTGGGAGGAGACCGGGCTGTGGGTGCACGTCATCCATCTGACAGGTGTCTACTCTGATCCACATCACGTGGTCGTCTATCCTGATGGCAACCAAGCCCACATCGTTGTGCTGAATTTTGAAGTGAAACTTCTCAGCGGCGAACCCAATCTGAGTAATGAGACCACCGGCGTGGACTGGTTCCTCGTCGGCGATGCGATGGAGATGAACCTCTTCCACGATCACGTCGAACACATATGCGATGCGTTGGTGGGACAGGATGCAGCTTTTATACGATGAACCATTCCTCCACTCGAATCAATTACAACCGTCTGAGCCGCATCTATGACCTGTTCACCAACAGCGAAAAGAAGTTTACAGAAATCGGTCTGCAGCTACTAAAGGTCAATGCCGGGGAGAAGGTGCTTGAGATCGGTTTCGGTACCGGCCAGAGTCTGGTCGCCCTGGCACATTTGGCCTGTGAAACCGGTAAAGTATATGGGATTGATATCTCTGATGGGATGTTCCAAGTTGCGTTTGAAAGAATATCCCGCGCCGGGTTATCTAGCCGGATAAAATTACATCTCGGTGATGCGGCAAAACTTCCTTTTGAAGATGATTTCTTCGATGCAATCTTTATCAGTTTCACACTGGAACTCTTCTCCACGCCCGAACTCCCGCTTGTGATGGGCGAGTGCAAGCGAGTGCTTCTCGACGGTGGGCGGTTGGGCGTGGTGGCACTGGAGAAGAGAGATTGCCGGGCGGTAAAAATCTACGAGTGGTTCCATACCCAGATGCCTACCCTCGTAGATTGTCGCCCCATTTATGTACGCAGAATTATTGAAATGGCTGGTTTTGAACCTGTCGAAATCTGTGAACAGGCAATGTGGGGATTACCCGTCGAGATTATCACCGCGAGGAAACATGGATATCGTAAAAAAGAAAACCCTCAACCCTTCTGTTCTAAAAGTCCAGGAGGCTCTGCAATTCCTGGGGTTTGATTGCAAGGTAATCGAATTTCTGAAAAGTACGCGTACCTCCGCCGAGGCCGCAGCTCGCGTTGGCTGCCAGATCGGACAGATAGTCAAGTCTCTCATCTTTCGCGGCCATACTTCCAGTAAACCGGTTCTCGTCCTTACCAGCGGCGCCAACCGTGTGGATGAGAATCTCATCAGCCAATACGCGGGTGAATCCATTGGGCATGCGGACGCGGAGTTCGTCCGCACCACGACCGGTTTCGTCATCGGTGGTGTGCCACCAGTCGGGCACGATCAACCACTGGAAACTTACCTCGACGAGGATCTGCTGCAATACGCGAAAATCTGGGCCTCGGCCGGGACGCCGAATACGGTTTTTGAAATGACCCCTGCCGAACTGGAAAAGATGACCGGTGGTAAGGTTGTCAGGGTAAAGGAGTAACGGGTAAAGCAATATCAAACAAACTTGGCGCAAGAGAAATTCTTGTGCCAAGTTTTTATTCTTCCAACGCTTCTTTGGATTTCTTATCCTGTTTACCACGTTCATCGGTATTCAGGATGCGTTTGCGGATGCGGTACGAAAGTGGTGTCACTTCGAGCAGTTCATCATCGGCCAGGTACTCTATCGCCTCATCAATGCTCATCGGACGTGGTGTCGTCAGGCGGATTTCCATGTCGCCGTGCGACGAGCGCATGTTGGTTAAATGCTTCTTGCGGCAGACGTTTATCGGAATGTCGCCAGGGCGGGCATTTTCGCCAATTACCATCCCTTCGTATACAGACACTCCCGGACCATAGAACAGGGTCCCGCGGTCTTCGGCACTTTTAAGAGCGTAGGCGGTGGTATCGCCCATTTCCCAGGCTACCAGCGAACCAGTGGAACGCGTGGCCATCGGCCCCGCCATCTCCTCATACCCGTGGAAAAGTGTATTCATCACACCCATGCCGCGAGTGGCCGTCAGGAATTGGTAACGGAAGCCGAGCAGACCGCGCGTTGGCACAATATACACCAACCGCGTACTCCCCTGTCCTGTATCCCGCATGTCCATCATTTTGCCACGTCTTCCTCCAAGCATTTCCACCACAACCCCCACAGTCTCGGGGCTAGTTTCAACGTGGACTTCCTCGAACGGTTCGAGTTGGGTTCCATCTTCGGCCTTTCGGAAAATTACCTCCGGACGGGATACCTGAAATTCATACCCTTCCCGGCGCATAGTCTCAATCAGGATAGCAAGATGCAATTCCCCACGACCTGAGACAAGGAATGTCTCAGCGGTTCCGGTTTCCTGCACGCGCAGAGAAACATTGGTACGCAATTCGTCGAACAGGCGCTCTCTCAACTTACGGGATGTGCTCCAGCGGCCTTCCTTTCCAGAGAATGGCGAAGTATTTACGCCAAATGTCATACGGACGGTTGGTTCTTCCACTTTGATGGTTGGCAGGGCAACCGGGTTTTCCGAATCAGCTAGAGTCTCACCGATGGCAATCCCCTCCAGCCCGGCCAGGGCGATGATTTCACCAGCTTCAGCATGTTCCACTTCGATCTTATTCAAACCCTGGTGCACATACAAATAACGAGCGCGCTCGGGTGTGGCCGTCCCGTCAATCTTCAGACGCGTCAATGGTTGCCCAACTTTGATCTTGCCGGCGTGAATACGTCCGACGGCGGTCACGCCGCGGTAATCATCGTAACCAAGTGTGGTAACAAGTATTTGTAATGGCGCTTCCACATCCACATTAGGGGCGGGGATGTGCCGCAGGATAGTTTGGAACAGTGGCTGGAGATCCGGGCCAAGAGTCGGGGAGAAACTTGCCTGGGCGGTGGTGGCCTGGGTATAGATAATGGGGAAGTCCGCCTGCTCGTCAGTAGCTCCCAGTTCAATGAACAAGTCAAAAGTCTGGTTGACGACGCGTTCTGGTTCGGCGTCCTTGCGGTCCACTTTGTTGATGACCACCACGGCTTTGTGACCCATTTCGAGAGCTTTCTTGAGCACGAAACGTGTCTGCGGCATAGGACCTTCGGCGGCATCTACCAGGAGTAAAACGCCGTCCACCATATTCATGACACGTTCCACCTCGCCGCCAAAATCGGCATGACCGGGGGTATCCACTATGTTAATTTTGACCACCTGTCCCGATTCGGGGTCGGGGATGGTGATGGCGGTGTTCTTGGCCAAGATGGTGATCCCGCGCTCACGTTCAAGATCATTGGAGTCCATGACACGCTCAGCCACCTGCTGGTTATCACGGAAAGTGTGAGATTGGCGCAAGAGACCGTCCACCAGAGTGGTCTTACCGTGGTCCACGTGGGCGATAATAGCAATATTGCGGAGATCTTTTCGTTCTTTAAGCATAATTCTGCATTCAATGGTTTGCAATTAATGGAAGGCAAAAGGCGATAAAAAACCCCGACCTGAGGGGCCGAGGCTCGTCCTGAGCATTTTCGAAGGAAATCGGCGTGCGGGCTGTATCTTATCAGATTGTGGGAATTTTGGGTAGAGGAAGGCTTGTCTGTGATATAATTTTTATGCTATGTTGTACATCGACTCCGTCAATTCACAGCTCTTCGTGGTAGTTGTCAACGGTTTTACTTTCGTGCTGACCTTATCGAACCGCGCCTGTGCGCTGGAGAGTTCGTCCCAGTAGACTGATCCAATTATCACTCATCCATTGCCGCAGGTACACCTGCGGCAGTTTTAATTTTGATATTACGAGAGAATATGATATCGATCAGCCTTATTAACGCCACCCTCATCCTAGGAGCTAAAACTATTTTCAGTGGCCTAACCTGGGAAATCCAGCACGACCAGAAGATCGGTCTAATCGGTCCCAATGGATCCGGGAAATCATCCCTGTTCAAACTCATCGTGGGGGAATATAACGCTGAGCCGGGCGGGACAGTATCCCGCGCCAAGGGTGTTACCGTCGGTTACCTTCCCCAGCACCCCGAGTTCGACCCTTCTGCACAGGTTTTCCAACTTGCGCTGGATGGCTGCCCGCGCGTGGCCGAACTTGAAAAGTCGTTGACTGATATAGAGGTACAGCTCGGCAATCCATCCATTTACGAAGATGAAGATAATCTCACCCGGACCCTTGAAATGCACGAAAAAGCCTTGTGCGAATATGAATCTCTAGGGGGTACATCCTACCCGTCCCGGGTGCGGGACCTGCTACGCGGGTTGGGCTTACCTGAAGCAGATTTTGCCAAAACTTTCAGTGTTCTTTCTGGGGGGCAAAAAAACTCATTGGCCTGGCACGGTTGCTACTGTCGCGCTCCGATGTCATATTGCTAGACGAACCCGATAACCTTACCTCGACCTGCGAGGTAAGGTCTATCTCGAAAAACTCATTCGTGATTATCCCGGAGCAGTGGTGCTGGTCTCGCATGACCGCTATATTCTTGATGCAGTTGTGACTCACATTGCCGAGATCGAAGACGGGCACCTGACAACCTTTCCGGGTAATTACACCGAGTATATTCTTGACAAACAGGAACGATTGGTACGCGCCGAGCAATTATTTATTCTCCAGCAGCGAGCCATCGCCCGCATGGAAATGGCCCTTAAGCGCTACATGCAATGGGTGCAGGTGAGCGACAAGTTCTCCAGCCGCGTCCGCTCGATGGAGACCCGGCTTGAAAGGACCAAGCAGCTCGACCGTCCCATTCTCGAACGTCGTAAGATGGGATTGGAACTCAACGGTTGGCGCGGGTCGAACCAGGTGCTGGAAATTGTAGGCGTTCAAAAATCATACACGCGCCCGGTGTTGGATGGAGTTAGCCTGCTCATCCGTCACGGAGACCGGGTTGGGTTGATCGGTCCGAATGGGTCAGGAAAATCTGTTCTCCTGCGACTCATCCTTGGCATGGAAACCCCGGACGCTGGCGAGATTAAAATCGGTCCCAGTATCAAGGTCGGGTATTACTCGCAAGAGCATGAAACATTGGACTTCGAGAGTAGGCTTATTGATACTGTCCGCATTTCCGGGAAGATGAGTGAATCGAGCGCGGTGGCGTTCCTTCTCCGTTACTTGTTCACGTACAAACAGGCGAGCGATAAGATACACACACTCTCTGGCGGCGAACGTTCGCGCCTGCAACTGGCGCTATTGGTCCTTACGGAAGCGAACTTTCTCCTGCTGGATGAGCCGACTAACAATCTCGACATCGCATCCGCCGAAGTACTGGAGAATTCCCTGGATGATTTTGTCGGAACGGTATTAGTTATTTCCCATGATCGCTATTTTCTTGACCGAACGGTGGAGCGAATCCTGGCTATAGAAGATGGGAAAGTGAAGGAATATATTGGCAATTATTCCGATTACGCGGAGAAGAAAGGAATAGGTTAATAGGGATTAGGAACACGCGTCACGGGCATTGTTTCCGCAGGATTGCTAGTCGGAAAACTATGGAGTTCAATCAAACAGGCACGACCACCAGCGCCATAACAGATATAAAATGCGCCAGCGCACCAAGCAACACAAATATGTGCCAGACCTCGTGGAAGCCAAACTTTCCTGGAACAAAGTTGAAGATTTTCGTGGCATAAATGACAGCCCCCAGCGTGTATACCACGCCCCCAATAATCAACCATACCATGGCGCTGACCGGCAACGTGGTAACCATCATACCCACCGCGGAGATGCACAACCAACCCATCAACACATACACAGACGCATTCAACCAGCGCGGGGCATGGACGTAGAAAATCTTGACTACAATCCCCACCACCGCGAAAGTCCAAATTATTGCCAACAGACCCCAACGAAAAAAACCAGTAAAGGCAATAATGCAAAATGGCGTATAAGTACCGGCGATGAGTAAGAAGATAGCGGAGTGGTCCAGTTTCCGCAGGATTTTGAGAATGGCCGGTGTGGCCCTCGTCAGATGATAGGTTGCGCTGGCAGAAAACAACGCAATCAAGCTGAGACCGTATACTAATAGGGAAACAATCTTCGCTGTACCAGACCAGCCAACGATAAGCAGGGCAATTTGTCCAAACAGAGCCGCAATCGCACCAAAGAGATGAGTCAACCCATTGACAGGTTCGCGCAGTTTGTATAGCATGGCAATCCTTTTGTTTTAGGGACGTGTGACGATGATACACCGCTGTTTTGAGATATGAATTTTACCCCCTACCCCAGATTCTCACCTGTCATCTGGCTAACAACCGGCTAATCATCTTGCACTAGTATCCTAAACCAAACAACCTCAAGGATTTTGATCCGCGAGGTTGTTTATCATTAATCACTACATTTTCGTTTCACGTCCCCTCTTCCCAAGAATTCAGATATTTGACTTGTTCAGGGGTCAGCTCGTCTATTTTCACGCCCATGGCAGAGAGTTTGATACGCGCAATCTCAGCGTCCACTTCCGCGGGGACGGAGTAGACACGCTTCTCCAGTTTTTCAGCGTTCTTAACTATGAATTCAGCCGCCAAAGCCTGGTTGGCGAAAGACATATCCATCACCGAGGCTGGGTGCCCTTCGGCAGATGCCAGGTTGATAAGCCGGCCCTCGCCCAAGATGTTGATCTTGCGCCCATCTTTCGTCTCGTATTGTTCCACGAACGGACGGACAAGTTTAGGATCACTTCTGGATAAACCCTGGAGGCCAGGGATGTTGATTTCCACGTTGAAGTGACCGGAGTTAGCCACGATCGCGCCGTCCTTCATCACTTCGAAATGACGGGTGTCCACCACGTTGATGTCTCCGGTGACTGTGCAGAAGATATCACCGATCTTCGCTGCGTCCATCATCGGCATGACCTGGAAGCCGTCCATAACAGCTTCAAGAGCTTTTAGCGGATCCACTTCGGTGACGATGACCAGCGACCCCATGCCACGTGCTCGCGATGCCAGGCCACGCCCGCACCAACCATAACCTGCTACCACGAAGTTCTTGCCCGCCAGTAGGACATTGGTAGCGCGGATGATCCCATCCAGTGTGGATTGTCCGGTGCCATAACGGTTATCAAAGAAGTGTTTCGTCATGGCATCATTTACGGCAATGACTGGGAATTGAAGCATCCCATCCGCGGCCATGGCGCGCAGGCGGATTACACCGGTGGTGGTTTCTTCCGTCCCGCCGATGATGCCCGGGAGCAGTTCACGGCGGTCTTTGTGAATGGTCGAAACCAGGTCAGCGCCATCGTCCATGGTCATTTGGGGTTTGTGATCGAGGGCTGCGCTTATGTGCTTATAGTAAGTTATATTGTCCTCGCCCTTGATGGCAAAGGTTGGCACCTCGTACAGATTGACCAGCGCAGCGGCAACGTCATCCTGCGTGGAAAGAGGATTGGAGGCTGTCAGGACGAGGTCCGCGCCACCTGCCACCAGGGTCCGCGCTAAGCTGGCGGTCTCACTGGTGACGTGCAGACAAGCGGAAAGTCGAATGCTTTTGAGTGGTTTTTCTTTGGAAAATCGCTCACGGATCAGGCGCAGAACAGGCATTTCGCGCTCAGCCCACTCGATACGACGACGCCCTCCTTCGGCCAAGTTGATATCCTTAATATCAAAGTTGTTCATGGTCTCTCCTTCGTACTAGGTAATTTAGCATCAATTAATAAGAAATTTTGAAAATCCCTGATCACTTAATCACCTACCAACGCATTTAGTTTACCACCATCATCAAAATGTTCTCGAAAGCGCTTTACGAACTCGGTGCGGGTATAGACATGATTCTGTGGACCCTTCTGTTCCAAACAATAGACCGCCGCCAGCGAACCAACCTGTCCGCAGAGTGTCCAGTCCCAGCCATGGGCGTACCCGGCCAGGAAACCTCCGCGAAAGGCGTCGCCCACACCAGTCGGATCCAAAATCTGCCGTTCGGGGACTGTTGGAATGAATACTTGCTCGCCACGAGTGTACAAATCTGCGCCGTCCTTGCCGCGCGTCACCACAACTACCTTGACATGCTTGAGAATCTGCGCCATATCCCAGCCGGTTTTTTTTGCGATCAATTCGAACTCGTAATCGTTGACAAAAAGGAAATGCGCCCCTTCCATGTCTCGCACCAATTCCGAGCCGTCAAGACGCAGGATTTGTTGCGATGGGTCGTACAAGCAGGGAATCTTAGCCTGGCGGCACTCGGCGACAAACTTGGTCATTGCTTCCGGAGCATTCGGAGAAATTATAACGAGGTCGGGGCGCGGTGTGACTTGAAGGATGCTCTGCCTAGCCGCGACACCCATCGCTCCTGGATAGAACGAAGCCAATTGCGCATTGGACCGGTCGGTAGTGGCAAAGAACGAAGCGGTGAACAATCCAGGTACCACCTCCATCAGGGTCGTGTCGACGCCCTTATTTTCGAGGAATGAGCGGTATTCGGCAAAGTCATCGCCCACCGTGGCCATCACGCGCGGGCTCTCTCCCAGTAGCGCCATCGTGTATGCAATATTCGGTGCGACGCCGCCGCGCTGGCGGGACATGGAATCAACCAGGAATGACAAGCTGATTTTTTCCAACCGTTCGGGGAGGATCTGCTCCTTGAACAGGCCGGGGAAGGTCATCAAGTAATCGTAAGCAACAGAGCCAGTTAATAGAATTTCCATATTAGAGAGTCCTTATTAATTCATACTCCGTTACAAGGACACCAAAACCACAAGGTCATTATTCCTTGTGTCAAGGTGATTTCGTGGTTATGTGCACAACTTTTGGTAGGTTAATATTAAAAGGTGGTTTTACAATTCCATTCTCGGTCACGAAGGCGGTGATCAAACGATTGGGCGTAATATCGAAGGCTGGGTTACGGGCCTTGGCTCCTTCTGGGGTCACGCGCTCACCGTGGAATTGTATCCCTAATACTTCATCCGGGTCGCGCTCTTCAATGGGGATAAGACTACCATCCGCGAGTGATAAATCAATTGAAGACGTGGGGGCGACCGAATAGACTGGCACGCCGTTATCTTGCGCCGCCAGCGCCAACATGTACGTGCCTATTTTATTTGCCACATCTCCATTGGCGGTAATCCGGTCTGCGCCAAACAACACTAATTGAACTTGGCCGGAGTGCAGGAAATATCCAGCCATGTTATCGGAGATGATTTCGTAGGGAATCCCATATTGTCCCAACTCCCAAGCGGTAAGACGCGCACCCTGCAAACGCGGACGGGTTTCATCCACCAGCACATGGATACGCTTGCCCTGGTTGTGCGCCGTGCGGATGACGCCCAGCGCTGTTCCCCAATCCACCACAGCAAGCGCGCCAGTGTTACAGTGATGTATGATGGTATCGCCGTCGTTAATCAGCGCAGCGCCACGTTCTCCCATACGCTTGTTGATAATGATATCCTCGTCAGCGATGCGTTGCGCTTCAGCAAGAACTAGGAAACGAAAATCATCCTCAGATCCGTTCACGCCGCGGACAACCCGGAGGACACGGTCGACAGCCCATGCAAGGTTGACCGCCGTAGGGCGGGAGGCTTTGAGAGTAACGGCAGCAGCCTCGATATCAGAAAGCAACAGTGCTGCTGATTGGGCACGAGACCTGTTTGCAGCCAACGCCAACCCGAATGCCGCCGCAGCCCCGATGGCGGGTGCGCCTCGGATAGTCATATTGCGGATAGCTTCAGCAACTTCCAAATGGGTATATAAAGAGACAACCTCCAGCGCGGCAGGCAATCGGTGCTGGTCAATCACGCAGAGTAAGTGCTTCTCGAAATCCCAGAAAATGGTTCGCATGGATACACAGGAAAAGACGCCCACGCAGGGGCGCCATAGGAACCGCCAAAGTTTATCATGCCACTGCCCAATTGACAAGCATTGACATGGCTTCTTTTCTCTATTATAAAGTTACCATGATCATCAAACGATTGTTGCTGGGGTTATGTCTGGTAACCCTATTGCCTGGTTGTGTACTCGAGCCAATCCCTGCCCCCACCGGTACCCCCAGCCCGATCCTCCCACCAGGTGTCACCCCCTCTGATACCCCCCTGCCCACATTCACTCCCTCACCCACTCCTACACCGGAAGTCCGCATCGAAACCGGCGAACAGGCACTTTTTGATGGTGACTATGATCAGGCGCTCTACCAATTCCAGGCTGCTTATGATACTTCCACTGACCCAGATTTGCGAGCAGCAGCATTATGGGGATTGGGACGTAGTCAATATACCGTTAAAAACAATAGCCACGCATTGGAGACTCTCTGGCAATTGACCAGCCAGTATCCGGCTTCTCCATATGCAATCCGCGCTTATTTTCTGTTGGGCGAAATTTACATGATGCTCGAAAGGTACACGGAAGCCGCCCAGGCTTATACCGTTTATCTGGCGCTGCGTCCCGGTGTGATTGATGCTTATGTACAGGAACAACGTGGCAATGCCTATGCTGCAGCTGGAAATAATACCGAGGCCATTGCCGCTTACCAGGCTTCATTGGTTTCTCCTCGCATCGAGGACGGTACCGCCTTGCAGATAAAAATCGCCCAGGCATATCTCAACTTGGGTGATACTACCACCGCAATGGGATTGTATGACTCGATTTTCGCGGCAAGCTCGAATGATTATGTTAAAGCCCAAATGGATTTGCTTTCCGGTCGTATCTACCTTTCACTCGGACAGACCGATCAGGCCTATCAGCGCTTCCTTCATGCGGTGAATAATTACCCCTTATCTCTCGATTCGTATAATGCGTTAGTGGCGCTCGTAAATGCTGGTATTCCGGTTGACGATATGAATCGTGGTTTAGTGGATTATTTCGCCGGTCAATATGGCTACGCGCATGATGCTTTCCAGCGTTATATTGACACCAATCCCCAAAATGATGGCAGCGCCCTTTACTACAAAGGACTCACTTTATTCGACTTAGGTCAATATGAAGATGCGGTCCAGACATGGGATGTGTTTATCAAGAACTACCCTAACAATTCGCATTGGGCAGCTGCCTGGAATGGTAGCATATCTCTCCCGGGGATTGCCTTTACACAGTGGTATTTCCTTGGTCAAGTTGATATTGCCGCCCAGACCCTTCTCACCTTTGTTCAACAGGCACCCACCGACGCAAATGCCCCGATCTACCTGACGGAAGCTGGTCGCCTCCAGGAACGCGTCGGGAAATTGGAAGAATCAGCTCAAACTTGGAGTCGGGTCGCTGACGAATATCCTGGCAGCGAACTCGTTCCACAGGCTCTCTTTTGGGCCGGGATTGCCCGCTACCGTCTCGGGAAATATACCGATGCCATGGTCGCCTTCCAACGCGACTCCATCCTATCCACGAATATGGAAGACCAAGCTCGCGCCCAATTCTGGATTGGAAAAGCGCAACAAGCCTTGGGTGATCCTGCATCCGCTCAGGCTACCTGGCAGAAAACCGCGGCTCTCGACCCGACCGATTTTTACAGCATACGAGCCCAGGATATGCTTTTTAATCGTCCTGCCTTCAATCCGCTTCCTGTGGTCAACCTGATCGTAAACCTGACCGCTGAACGCTCCGAAGCTGAAGCCTGGCTGCGCGTCACCTTCAATCTGCCATCGGACACAGACCTGAGTACCCCCGGCGCTCTTCTCGCCGACCCGCGTCTCATCCGCGGCACCGAGTTCTGGACGCTTGGCATGGAAACCCAAGCCCGGCTGGAATTTGACAATCTACGAGCTGCCGTTGAGGCGAATCCTGCTGATTGTTATCGCCTTGCAAATTACCTGCTCGACCTGAGACAGTACTACCCTGCGATTTTTGCTATACGCCAGGTGCTCACCCTTGCCGGAATGAGCACCCAATCCCAAACTCTGGCTGCGCCAGCCTACTTCAATCATATCCGTTATGGATTGTATTACATAACACTCATCCACCTTTACGCTCAACGAACCGGATTTGACCCCCTATTCCTATTGTCCGTCATACGGCAGGAGAGTCTCTTTGAAAAGTCTGCACACTCTTCATACGCAATTGGACTAATGCAAATAACCCCTGATACAGGTCAATTCATTGCAGATAATCTTGGTTGGCCCCCCAATTACACATCTGAGGATCTGATCCGCCCAATGATCAGTATAGGTCTCGGCACAACTTACCTTATGGACCAGCGCCTCCGCTTCAATGGCGAGATTTACCCAGCCTTAGCCGCTTACAATGCCGGTCCTGAAGCCGCTCCCATCTGGCGCGACCTTTCCGGACCAGACCCCGACCTGTTCGTGGAAGTCATCCGTTTCGAAGAGACGCGCAACTATATCCGCAGCATCTACGAAATATACGCGATGTACCGCTCGCTTTATACCTCGGCTCCGTAAAATTGTCGACAAATTACATCTCCTACAGACATTCTTTGGGAAATATTTTTTACCCGATGTGGTCCACAATCTTTTTGTGAAGCGTATCCACGTCCATGTCGATTACTGAAATCAACTTGTCGCGTCCGCCAATTCCAGCCACCAATTCCAACTGTTTAACCTTCACATCCAGAACTTTTGCCAGAAATTTGAGAAGCTCTGCATTGGCCTTCCCTTCCACCGGAGGGGCTGTGAGATGGACTTTAACCGTCCCGTCACTTAATATTTCCACAATTTCATTTTTGCTGGCGCGCGGGGTAACACGTACTGCCAGGGCAGCACCCTTCTTGCCATCATGTAAATGAAAAGACCTATTTCCCATACGTAACCTCAAAGAGCAGAAAGAAAACTGATCAGGGCGTAAGACAGGATTTCGACCAATATGATTAATATCACCGGACTCAAGTCGAACATCCCTACCAACGGCACAACCCTGCGAATAGGCGCCAGCAAGGGTTGTAGGACACGATCCAGTGCATTGCGCATCGGATGGTAAGGGCTGAGAAAATATGAAAGTATCGTATCAACGATCACCAGCAAAACGATCAGATTAGCCAGGGTGCTGATTATTCTTGAAATGATATAAACCATTTATCCTCTAAATCGTGCGCGGCCCAAAAATTGCCTGGCCCACGCGCACATAGGTCGCTCCTTCCTCTATGGCAGCAATAAAGTCCGCACTTGTTCCCATCGAAAGTTCTTTCCAATCGGTTTGAGGTAAGTGCTCCCTCAAGAATACCTGCAAACGGCACAAGCGCTGGAAGTAGGGGCGCGTTTGCTCTGGATCGTCGAAAAAGGGCGGCATGGTCATTAGTCCGCACAATTGGAGGTGGGGAAATGTCCTAATTTGTTCGAACGCAGGCTTCAGGTCTGGCCAGTGGTGCTCATTCCAGGCTGGAAAGCCAAATTTGCTCTCCTCGCCGCTGACGTTGACCTCTAACAACACTGGCAGTGTCCGATTTGACTCATCAGAGTACCGGTTCAAACGTCCGGCAAGTTTGACGCTATCGAGTGAATGCAGCATGGAAAATTGCGTGGCAACCAAATCGGCTTTACGACTCTGAACGTGGCCGATCATGTGCCATTCTACCCCAGTTTTCGGTAGAGCAACGATTTTGGCGACAGCTTCTTCGGCATAATTTTCTCCCAGAATGGACACCCCGGCTGCGATTGCCACACGGACCATCTCAAGAGTCTGAGATTTGGATACGACCACAAGGCGTACCGCCCCCAATTCGCGCCCGGACCGGGCAGTTGTATCGGCAATCTGACCGAGCACACGCTGATAACGTTCACGAATAGTGTAGATCAGAGTTTCATCCATACCAGGATTATATCAATGCAATGATTGCACCAAATCGGCCAGTGCGCCCTTTTTCAGCGCGGTGAGAATACCAGTCCTCGGTATGACAGGCGGTACACAAGCCGGCCACTTCAATATGACGCACCCCTGCGTGTTCTAGGATCTGGCGATTGGCTGCCCATAGATCAAATTTAATGGAATCACCGCGCATAGAGAGAAAACTCGAAGCATGGCTCCCAAAGGCTTTCTGCACCTGAATGACTACGTCCGGGCCTATTTCGTAATGGTCCGGACCGATGGATGGGCCTATCGCTGCGTAGATATCAGCTGGGCGTGAACCGTAGTGACTCTGCATCACTTCCACCGCAGAACGGACCGTGCCGCGCACCGTGCCCATCCATCCGGCGTGGGCGATGCCCGTCACCTTCTGAACAGGATCGTAAAGCATGACCGGCACGCAATCTGCGAAGCGCATCATCAGTGTAAGTCCCGGTTTGTTCGTCAGGATGGCATCCGCTTGCAGGTGAGGCGAATCCGAGGAGCGAGGGGTTTCAGCAATAACCACCTCAACACCATGTACCTGCCAGACATCATAGGTTGAATCCGGGTCACAATCCAAAGCTGTCAGAGCGAGTTGACGATTTTTCCGTACCCGCTCCAGGTCATCACCAACCGTACTACCCAGGTTTAGTGCTGCCCAAGGTTCCGGACTTACTCCTCCCCACCGGGTAAATATGGCATGGCGTAAGTTCTGATTAAACAATCTGAACTGGTAATAACGGATTGCGCCGTTTGACTGAAAAGGCATGTGAAAGTTTATTTCTTAAGAACAGCGAACTTCTTGGTCAGCAAGAGGCGAGTATCGGACATGCTCTCCTCGATGAGGGGGAACATGAACCAGGCAGTGGTAAGGCCAAACAAGAAACCGGTCAGTACGCGCAGGAGCGGGGTGCTTTCACGATAAGGCAAGAAGGAATGGATAACCGTGCTGGGGATCTGACTGAATAACTGCGAGAAGCCATCCAAGCCAATTGGTCCTAGTCCGACCAACACCCATATGAGCCAGTGCAATTTAGGCAACTTCCTACCAGTGAGGGCATAGACTACCCCAAATAAGGCCATCGCACCCCAGATTGCAACGTCCCGCTCGCACAATGCAATCTTATAGCCGAGCAGCGAATTTCCTTCGAAAACCCGCGCCTGGAGTCGACTAGGATCGTTCAAGTCGGTAATGCCACTAACTTGTTCAAAAGTCAGTACACCGGGTATGTTCGCTGCGGCGTGCGGGTAATAAGCTTGTTCACCAAACAAGAAAAACGAGCGGAAAGCCCACTGATGACACAGAGGTCTATAGATTTTGTAAATCACATTGGCCGATGTGTTCCAGCCCACATTCTTGAAAATCGGTGCCAGGAATGGGATCCCTATGTACAGTATCAGGAACAAATTGAAAATGGCAAGGTAGTGTTTCGATATCCAGTACGAGATTTTGTCTTCTTTGTTGATTGACTGCGTGCGCGAGGTGTTCACCTGGAATGTTTTGTCGTTGATACTTTCCAATTGCGACCGACGATCAGCTGCTGCGCCGAGAGTCATCCTTAATTCCTGGCGTGAAAAAGGGGCTTTCAACCGGAATGGCCCAACTTCAACGACCGGGATTTCCAGGGCAAAAGTTTCCCGCAAAGAAGAATCGGAATCAATATCAAGAATCACCACTTGATGAGGGATCACTTCCTGCAAGGCTTTCAAATCTTCTTCAGCTTGATTACAGAGTTCACAACCAGCGCGGGTATATAAAGTGACAGTAATCATTTGTATATGCCTATCATGCAATGATTTTGGTCGAACATGCCTTCTCTCAAGGATAAATCAACGGTGGTACCGATGATCTCACCCTTATCCGTAAAATAACTTGCCGGATCATACATTTTATATATTCACTATTATAGGCCGAAGTTAAAGAGAGGAATATAATTGGCTAATATGTTGAATGAACCCAGGAAGAGCAGGACACCTACGACGATTAAGAGTATCCCCATAACAATTTCGACCGCACGCATTACTTTATTATAGCGGCGTAGAAGAGTGCTCACCCAACCAATCCCCAGGGCAGCAAGCAGGAATGGAATTGCCAACCCTGCGGAATATGCAATCCCCAAGGTTGTCCCCTTGACGATTGAGCCTCCGTTCACAGAGAAGGTCATAATCCAGCCTAATACCGGCCCGATGCAGGGAGACCAGCCGGCCGAGAAGAAAATGCCCATTAAGGCCGATGAGACATAACCCCACCGGCGATCTACCTGGGAGTGGATACGTACATCATATTCCAGAAAAGGAATGCGGAAAACGCCAATCATATGCAAACCAAAAACAACGATTACAAACCCACCGATTTTGGCCAGCCAGGTGCGCACATCATAAAGCAGAAGTCCAAGTGCCGAGGCAAGGATGTTGAACAGAATAAAAACCAGACTGAAACCGAGCACAAATGCCAGGCCGTGAGTAAAAGTCATCCAGCGGTTCTTTCCGGACGATTCACCACCGGCGGCACGCCCGCCTAAATATCCAATATATGCAGGTACGAGCGACAAGACGCAGGGAGATAGAAAAGATGCCAGGCCTGCCAGAAAGGCAAGCCCGATCGTTACATTGAAATTATTCATTTCACCTCATCGCTATTAAAATACATCTTCTACAATTACGTGGGTACTGCCGCTCATATAGTCGTTCCAACTGATTTCTCCGGTATCCAGTCCGACTTCCGGCTGCGACCAGCGGAAGATCCATTTCGCATCCGCGGGTTTACAATTAACACATCCATGGGATCGCACGGTGCCAAAATCGTTGTGCGAGGTCGCACCATGAATAGCCACACCGGTGCCCACAAAAAGCATCGTCCAGGAAATTCCCGGAAGGTCGTAACTGGAGGCCACAGTATTGGCAGCCATCCGGACGGATAACAACTTTCGCCAGATGGAATGCTCTCCCAGCGGTGTCGATCCTTCCTGCATGCCTGTCGAGACGCGGCAAAAATAGACTTCCCGGACACCTTCCTTGCATGTTAGAGTCTGGTAATTGAGGTTCACAACGATCTTCTTGGTAGCAGGGTCTACAGATGGATTAATAGGTGAGATGTCTTCCTGAGTCAAAGGGCGAAAAGCCGCCCCATCTGCCCAGAAGAGGTCGCCTGGATTTCCATAACGCTCATTGACATGGTATTGGATCATACCTGTATCCGTCGTCCGAACCTGGTCAATCCACATGACTTGTGAATAATACAGTCGCGGCTGTAAATTATAGGCGACATGGTCGCGCATCCAGCCAGAGGCCGGAGCAGGGTTATCCATGTCAAGGTCTACATATGGGACGGTTACTTCGGTCCAAAAACCGGCCTGGCCCTGCGGTACCGCTGACAAGGGTGTATTCGGAAGGTTCCGGCAAGGCTCTAGATAAAGAGAATGGATGTATCCCTCGGGAGTCTCCACCCAACGCTGGTTGGGGAGATTAAAGTCAATATTTTCAGCGCTGACTTCTTTCAGCCAGGGGAATACTTCGTCACGATAGACATCACGGACCTTTTCACTGTTTACATCTGGCTTAGTTTTGAGGTCTATCTTTCCTCCGCTGAGATTTGTATCGGCGGTGCAATTGCGCCCCAATAAATCGGCATGAGGAAATTCAGGCAGAAGAACAGCACGGCTAGTTTGGTGTATGCCCAATCTGGAGGTCAGGGGATTCAGTGCCACAGCACCCAAACCGAGGCCAGCCAGTTTCATAAAATCACGCCGGGAAACAGGTCGGTTGGATGAAACCATGCGGCCAAGGATAACCGTAAACTGGAAGGAAGTCAACTGGTACCTTAGACGTGGCTTAATAGAAGACAGCCTTTAGGAAATCTCGTAAAAGGGAAAGTTATGCTATTGATCTTCTCTTTTAGGTTACCCCAAGTCAATTCGAAAACAACAAAAATTCCCGCCTACCCGAATTGGGTAGGCGGGAATTTACTTTGATCAACAAATGTTATTTCACTTTCCCAATAATCACTGTAGACGTAGTAAAGCTGGTCGCATCAACGGCTGGGTTCAGGTATACGGAAACCAAATAGGGATTCGTCTCTCCAGAAGAAATGGCATCACCAGTTGGATTAATTGAAGTGTATTCCATTGCGACCAGTTTGTTCTGGGTATCCATAATCATGACCACCACCGCGACGGTACTCAGACTAACACCACTTTTATTTGTAACACTGCCGTTGATTATCCAGGTCGCACCATCTTTCTGCACTGTTTCGGTGTCTGCATTCAGATCAACGAATTCAAATGGGGTCGGTAATGTGAAATATTGGTCGACCTGCGCGGAGCAAGTTTGCACCAGAGCGGCCTGGCCAGGGTTATGGTTGACAATTCCAAACTCGGAAATACTAAAGGAGGTTGCCGAACCTGGTTTTATTGGGACAGGGACACTAGAATTACCCGCATCCAAAACCGTACCATCCGTAGCATATAGACCAGCAACCACATTAGAGACGTTGAGTGTCATAGTGGAATTATTGGTGATCCAACCAACAATTCGGGCAGAACCGTCCTGATCGAAATATCTATTTGTGATCTTAACCTCCATAGAATAATCTGCCACATTATCGGTCACGTCTGCGTCCCAATTAAGTTGCCATTTGGTCGAGCCGCCCGGGACGGGGAAGGTGATTTCAAAAGGAGTCCGATCGTCGCCATTCGTATCGCCGGCAGGGGCCAGTTCTGTCGTGTAAGTGGAGGCCAAATTGACAGAGAGCAAGTTATTGGAATCATCCAGAACACCACCTGCCAGACCATTGATGTGAGCCCACTGGCTGCCCAAGTTGACAAGTTTTCCGGTAAGGTAATACGAGCCGGAACCATCATCCACTAGCTGAACATCTTCCCATTGCAGGGTGGCGCGGTGTGCGTTGCCAGATGCCCGACCGGTGATCGCCACAGAGAACGCGGCTGGCGTACCATTTGTGGTATCGTAGGAATATTCGAACGGGGAGGCTTCGCCTGGAGCGACCGTATAAAGCATCGGGTAGAAAATCGCGTTGGGCGTTATGTTGCCGTTGTCATCTTTCAGCAATGAGTTGCCAGATGCATCTTTGACCTCTATAGTCAGTTCAATCGAGTTAAGCACCGAGCTACTATTATTGATAACCTGACCAACCACGCGATAGGTGCCAAAAGCATCAACAAAGGATTTGGTACTGGCTATAACCAAATCGCCAGACGGAGCTACTGGTGTGTCGATGACGGGTTGTTGGGAAGTCGGCATCGTAACCGTTGACTTCACGCAGGCTGACACCAAAAGAACAAGCACAAGAACAACCACATACTGAGCAATCTTGAGTTTCATCTTCTTCTCCTTTCCAGAGAATATTCTATTTGGCAATCAATTTTAGCACAGCTCGGAGGCATTGGGACGACTCCTGTTTTTTCCGATAATGTGGTCTCAGCCACTTAAAACAGTCACCGCTGACCTTGTAACCGCCATCGGATTCGCAATAAGTAACTCGCGCTCCCGAACCCTCCAACAGCGTCACAGATCTGCGCGCCTTCTCCACCGGAATCATGTTATCCCGCCTCCCGTGAGCAACAAAAACGGGTTTTCCTGCCAGGGGGCGCCTTGTAAGCAGGTCCTCTACACCGCCCGGCATGAAACCAGAAAGTATTGCCAGCGCCCGGGTCTGTTCCGGATGGAGCAACGTCAGTGTATTAATAAGGGCCGCGCCCTGGCTGAATCCGATTAAATTTATTTGATCGGTGCTCAGACCCACACCCGGAGATCAATCGTCCACGAAACCAATCAATGCCTCGGCAGACGGGCGTAAATCATCCGATACTGGCAGACCCAATGTTCCCGTTCAAATCTCGGGCCGTGTATAGCCGCCTTTGGGATCAATATTAGCCCGCGCGGAGCCAGCACAACCAATTGCTCCGGGAGCTTGCGGGTAAAAACTCACATGGAGCTTTCGTCGCCAGTCCAACCATGGAGCATTACCAATAACCGGGATGGCATAGAGATTACCGGGCGGAAACTAAATATCCATTCGCGAAATTCTAGGAATTTAGCATCAATCACGGTTGGCACGTTTGGTAATCCAATCCAGGAGCAGAATGATCAACGCCACTAGGACTACCGGTGCCATTCCGAATAGAAGGCAGAGCAAACCCATCACTGCCGCGGTAGAGCCATAAAAGAAATAGATCAGCCCGTCACCGACGATGAAAAGCAAAACCAGTGCCCCAGCAATCAGACGAAGGTTGGTCTGGCGGGCGTATTTTCGTAAGTCACGAGTCATGCTTTATTTCTCAAGCCGGTGCGGGAAATATCTCCTGCGCATACGGTTTGGCCAGGCGGAGGCACGTTTGAGGTCAGGGAGGACCGCGTCCAAGGCTTCTTCGCCCAACCGGATCACTTTATGGACGTCCACTGTATCGAGCAAACCTATACCTTCTACGTTTGGTCGAACAACCACATCTGGGGCATCCAGTTGTAGACGCAGTTCGGTCAGCATACGCGCGCCTGCATCTGTAGCCTGGATATAGATACTGAGAGCCTGCGCCAAGCGTAAATGGCTGAGTCGCTCCACAATTGGCGCCGGGATGCGCGAAGGGAAGTGCAACGATAGCAGATTCCGCTCCTTCCCTAACAACGGCGTCAGGACAACAGCAACAGTCAGAAGATTGGGAGCCAGCGAGCGGGCAACAGACACAGGCACCGGATCGAGAGCAGCGCCGTCCACCAATTGGTGCTCCCCGATTTGCCGGGGCGGGAAAATGGCCGGGACGGCACTTGTCGCCAGGACGGCATCCACAACACAGCCTGCGCGCAAAACGACCTCCCGCGCTGATTTGATGTCCACGGCCACCACCGCACAAGGCAGTTTTAGTTTCTCGAACGTAAGGTCGCCAAGCAATTCTTCCAACACTCTGGTTGCACCACCCAGGCCCAGGATGGATGGCCCCTCGCCACTGGAACGGCCAAAAAGCTTGGTCTGATCCATTTTGGCAAGCCTCGCTTCCATTTCGTCCGGCGTATAACCGGCGGCGTATAAAGCGCCGATAATGCCGCCCGCGCTGGTACCGGCCACAGCCCGAACCCGGAAGCCTTCCTGTTCCAGACGGCGAAGTACACCGATGTGGGAGTAACCACGCGCTCCGCCACCACCGAGAGCAAGTGAAATATCCATTGTCACCTTCTTTGATTCTTGATGTAGAATATTATACTCTTCCCCAGAGGTTTTATGCCTGCACTCGAATCCAATGAAAGTTCCTCCCCCATCGTGACTCGTGCAGTCGCGGCCGGCTTGCGTGGCGAATTCTGTGATAACTATGAATTTCCCGGCTGGCAAAAAATGCTCTTGACCATCTTGGGCACACTCCCTCAGGGTGTGGCGCGTTTTACCATCAGCCGGTTTGAAACCATCAATGGCTTGCATCCAAAAGTGATGGATGAATTTTCGGTTGACGCTCTTGTTCGCCAGCGCCTGGGAGACTATGCACTGTTGTCGGGGACTTTTCCAGTAATCACGGTTGGGGCGGCACTCGGTGGCGCAACCGCTTACCTGTCACTGGCGCTGGGAGGTCCGTTCCTGCCCCAGACTTTTGTCACCACGCTAAAGCGCGGCTCGCTTACCGGTGATGTTAACGAATACCTGCACCGTTCCCTGGATACTGCACTCCGCCTCGCGGACGAAAATCCGGGCTTGATGACCATCCAGCACTACGACCCGGTCCATGACGGCTGGATGACACGCTTCGCCAATCATCTGCGTTTTAAACTGCTCGACCTCCCGCCAGCATACGCCGAGTTCATCAAGCAACGGCTGAAACCAGGCGGTGAAGTGGTCTATCTGGAAGGCGGAGCCTCGTGGCTGCGCTACCGCGTGGGACCGCGCAGTGTGTTCCAAGTGGGCGGCTGGGGCGGGATCTCAGCGGAGGAATTCCTTGAGGGCAGTGACCGCATCCGGGCCTATGCCCGCAAGGCAGGATTGAAGTTCACTGATTGGAAATTGACCGACTATCCGGTGGAATGCGGTCCAGAATCAGAATGGGGTTCCGAGCCGGGTCTGGACACCGCGCTGGAGGCGTTCTGCAAACGCGAGGGTTATCGCTTCACACGCATTCAACTGCACCATCCGAACGATTTCTCCCGGATGGCCTTTGCTGCAGCACGGAGACTCATAGAAAAAGAAGGCCGCCAACCGGCGGGTGTACTGGTGGAAATGTTCAGCCAGTTCGACGCCACCGCCGCCCGGCAGGCCGGTTTGCTGCCGTTGTGGTTAATTTTTAACACAAATGACAGCCTGGAATACCTGAAAGAAATGCGAGCGCAGTTCCCGGTTGGGAAACCGGTGTTCTTCTCACCACTGGCAACTTTCTCTGTTCCCCCTGACTTGGTGCCCTGGAAAAACTGGGATGCCGCGTTGACTGGCATCGAATGGACTAATATTGGCACACGCCCCAATCACTACCCAGCTGACGCGCGTGCGCTGGTGAATTGGGTCAAGCCGCTAAGGAAATGGGTAGAAGAAAACCGGCAGCCGGTCTCCGGGCGACTGGAGGTGGAAGAATTGTTGAGTTTGAGATTAGGAAATTAATTAACTCGGGCCGCTTGGTGCAATTACTTGCATTACTAAAATTCGAGCACCACTTCCCGTATAAACGCGCCTCGACTCTCGCTTTAAATAGGCAATACCCCATCTCAGGTGGGCCTTCTACGTGGTACAGGTTTTCATGAAACGACTTAAGTCAGGTCTGTGCTACAACAATTTAGGCTGCGTCTGCTCGTTATATTCCACCCCCAAGTGTTCATAGGCGGATTTTGTCGCCACCCGGCCTTGCGGAGTGCGGTCGAGGAAGCCCAGTTGCAGTAAGTACGGTTCGACCACGTCCATAATGGTCTCCGGCTCCTCACTAATAGCGGCGGCGATGGTGTTTAATCCCACCGGGCCGCCGTTATATTTTTGGATCACGGTTTTCAGTACACGCCGGTCTAGGTCATCCAAACCAAGCGGATCAATTTGAAGCAGGTCCAGGGCTTCCCGGGCTACTCCACGGGTCACTGTCCCGCTTGCACGCACTTGAGCGTAATCTCGCACTCGCCGCAGAAGGCGAAGAGAAACACGTGGTGTTCCTCGCGCCCGGCGCGCAATTTCTTCGATGCCGCCCTCATCCGCTTCCACGTGCAATTTCCCTATGGCGCGCCGGACGATGGCTTGAATGGCCTTGATATCGTAGTAATCCAAGCGATAAACCGCTCCGAAGCGCGCCCGTAACGGTGCGGTCATCAGTGCCAACCGTGTTGTCGCGCCGACCACAGTGAAGCGCGGTAGTTTCAAGCGAATGGAACGCGCGGAGGGGCCCTTGCCGATGATGATGTCAAGGGCGTAATCTTCCATCGCCGGGTACAAAATCTCTTCCACGGTCTTGCCGAGGCGATGAACTTCGTCAATGAACAGCACATCACCAGCGCGTAGATTTGTCAGGATGGCGGCCAAATCTCCCGCCCGTTCAATTGCCGGGCCGGAAGTGATCTTGATATTTACTTTCATCTCGTTTGCTACAACGTGCGCCAGAGTGGTCTTACCCAAGCCAGGAGGTCCGTAGAAAAGGACATGGTCAAGAGCTTCGCCGCGCTGACGTGCGGCCGCAATCAAGATGGCAAGGTTTTCCTTCACTTGCTCCTGCCCGATCAGGTCGGAGAGCGACTGAGGCCGCAGAGTGGTATCCAACCGGTCGTCTGGTTTCGGTTCCGGGTCGAGGAGGCGGCCTTTCCGCGAGCGTTCAGTCGGAAGGTTCAATGTGTCTGCCATGAATAGATTATAACCAGAAAAAGGTGTTTATTTTCGCTTGTGCGGAATGGGTTTTTCTTGTATCCTTGTCCCAAAGAAGGCAGTAAGTTATCTTATTCAATTATTATTCCTTTCTTTGGAGTGAACCGTGAGCAAATTCCTTGCATTCCCGAAAGAATACGTCTGGGGCTGCGCTTCGTCATCTTACCAGGTGGAAGGTGCCTGGAACGAAGAAGGGAAAGGCCCATCCATCTGGGATACCTTTGTGCATACAGCCGATCATATCGTTAACAACGAGACTGGTGACGTGGCTGTGGATCATTACCACCGATATAAGGAAGACGTGGCATTAATGAAGGAACTGGGCTTGGATGCTTACCGTTTCTCGGTCGCATGGTCGCGCATCCTGCCAACCGGGACGGGGGCTGTCAACCAGGCAGGTCTGGACTTCTACGATCGGCTGGTAGACGAATTACTTAGGTACAAGATCGAGCCCTACATCTGCCTGTTCCATTATGATCTGCCGCAAGCACTTCAGGACAAAGGCGGCTGGCCGAACAGGGACACCGCCTACGCCTTTGCTGAGTATGCCCGGGTTGTAACCGAACGGCTAAGCGACCGGGTCAAAGTCTGGATGACACACAACGAGCCCTGGGTGACCGCCATGGCCGGATACTTTGCCGGAGAACATGCCCCTGGAATAAAAGACGTAACCGCAGCCTTCAAAGCCCTGCACCATCTCCTGCTCTCGCATGGGCTTGCCGCAGAAGCCATTCGAACCTCCACAAGACAGCCTGTCAAAGTGGGAATCACGCTGAACCTGAATCCGGTTCACCCGGCATCCCAATCGAAGAAAGATCGGGATGCTGCTTCACGGATGGACGCGGTACTCAACCGTGCCACCCTTGATCCGCTTCTTAAAGGCACCTCTCCGATCCAAGAGTTCATCATCGGCAAATTGTTATCAGGTTCACTCGTTAAGCCCGGCGACCTGGAAAAAATCCGCACGTTGGATTTGCTAGGTGTGAATTATTATACGCGCACAGTCGCTAAACACGACCCGAAATTCCCGGTTGTTGCTGCAGCACAGATCCACCCGGAAGGAAATGAGTACTCGGGTATGTGGGAAATCTATCCCGAAGGCATATACGAACTGCTGATACGGATATGGAAAGACTACCAGCCAAAGTGCGATATTATGATCACCGAGAATGGTGTCCCTGTCCCGGATGGGCTGGACTTCGACGGCCATGTGCGTGACGAGCGCCGAATTCGCTACCTGCGCAACCATATCGCTCAGGTTCATCACGCCATGGATGATGGCGTGCCAGTGAAAGGTTATTTCCACTGGTCGTTGATGGATAATTTCGAATGGGCGCAGGGTTACGGTCAGCGCTTCGGGCTGGTTTACGTGGATTTCAAGACCCAGAAGCGCACGGTCAAGGACAGCGGACATTGGTTTGCCAGGACAATCCAAGAGAACGGTTTTGAGTATTAAGAAATGAATTTTCACTACCTTACCGGTGTGGTCCTAGGTGTCTCAGGCGGTATCCTAACACAATTTGGACAGCTTCTCGAAAAACGCGTAGTCAACCAAGTTCGGAAAAACAGTCTGGAAAATGGTTTCTTCCGAAGACTAGTGAAAAGTCCCATTTGGGTGTCGGGCGTGATCTTCAGCCTGGGTGGTGGGACTGCCGCCTACATGTTTGCTCAAAGCATGATAAGTTCGGTACTGACACCAGGTCGGAACCAAGCGGATTGGTTGTTTTGGCTGTCGGATCAGTCCGGATGAATCATGAAAACCTGAACACCTCCGAAATCATTGGCATCGGGCTTAGGATTTTCGGTATCCTGTTTCTCAGTCTGAGTGGAATGGCAATTTATTCTACGCTAGTCAGAGCCACGCTGGCAAACCATGGCGCGCTGCAGAGGATTGCCGCATTCACAGCGAGTTTCTTCCTTTTCAGTTTCACCACCCGCAGCCTCGCATCTCGCATCAAGAACCGCAAAGGGATGTTGATCGCGCTGGCGAACGGTTTCCTCGCCTGTCTGTCCGATTTCTGGATCACTCCTCTCCTGGCACTGGTCGTCATCGTCCTGGGTGGGCACGGCATAAATGTCCAAATGATCATTTTCACCATCGCCTCACTCATCCTGATAATGTGTGCCACTGTCATCACCTGGCAAAACCAACTGGCCTTCAAGGATGCGCAGGCCAGCAATGTGGTACCAGTGGGTCAGGTACCGATTCAGATTGCGCCCATCCTGGTATTTTTATTATCTTCTCCCTCACCCCGCCGAGTTCCGTTGCAGTCTTCTTCATACTCACTGGAACCATCCTGACCATCGTCGCCGGATTCCTTCTTGGGAGGAGGCAGGAAGTTCCCATTTGCTAGGAGATCAGATATGCGTCGCGTCATCATAGTATTACTCACTCTACTCGTTCTGTTCAGTTTTACCAAACCGGTTTCAGCCGGTAACACGATCCGCATTTATTATGCTGGTCCGCAGGACAACAGTGTCTACACTGCGTTGACCCTTGCCCCACAGGGAACATTCGCCTTCGTGAATAACCCGACCCAGGCGGACGTTTTTGTGCTCAACGGCATCATCCCGGACCCTGCAGCGATTGCAGCCCAGATGCAGCGCGGTGCAGGGTTGGTACTGATTCTCGGCCCCAATATGTCCGCTGCAGACGTGGAAACGATCAGCGGCATCCCGGTCATGCTCGCTGAAAAGACCGATGCCGTCAGCCTTACTGAAATCAAGGTAAATGACCAACTCGTTAAACAGATCATCTGGAATGGCGCTCCGCAAGTTCGGGATCGCATCGAGGCGGTTACTCCACTCTCCTCCGTACAGCCGCTAGTAACAGCATACGAAAGCGGTGCCTGGGTTCTATGGGCCGGAAACCAGCCGAATATCTATATCTTCAACGCCTTCCTAACCAATTACACTGATCCGCAAACTCAGAAAACGAACACGTACAATCCCCAGATCCAGGAATGGGCATATTTCAACTATCTGATCTATCACCTCGCCGAACGCGCTGCCGGGCAGACTCCGCTCTCTTTTGCCGATTACCCCGGTTCCCCTGTCCCGCATGCCACCGAGCGGAATATATTGCTGGTTGTCATGGTATTGATGATCGTTACAACCTTTGGGACATTCATCGTGGTCCGGCGCTACAGCCTGAAGCATCCCGAGGAGTTGGACAAGATCGTCTCGGACCGCGCCAAGTTCGAGGTTCGTGAAGCAAAGACGGAATGGGAAGAGGTTGGTTTTCACCGTCCGCTAGGAGGGTTCCTGGTCGCCTTGAGCATCGGTCTGATCCTTTTTATTCCGCTCATCATTTACCAGAACCTGATCCTGCCCTCCTTCATCCTGCCGTCGGCACAAGCGCTGGGAATCTGGGGCCGCGTGACGCAGTTCTTCAACCTAGCGTGGACTTTCTTCGACATGGGGACAAGTATCGCCTTTATCAAGTATCTCTCAGAGCATCGCGTCCACGACCCGAAGAAGGGTATCCAATACGGGCAGGTATTTGTCTGGTGGCAGGCGCTTTCGGGCGCAATTCAAGTGGCGCTGGTGATCGGCCTGGCAAGCACGCTTGCTCCGAGATCCGCATACGCACTATATGCATGGAGTGTGATAATCCATTCCTTCATACAAATTCCTGGCTTTTACCAGGTTATGCGCCACGCTTTGACCGGCTTCCAGCGGCTCGATTACAGCCGCCTGCTCGACATTGGATTGAACGTTGTCTTGCCTATGCTCGTCCAGCCGGTCTTTGTTACCATCATGTTCGCCTGGGGGCGCACCCACCCGATTTTCGGCGGGGCAATGGGGGGACTACTCGGTATGGGGATCGCTGCATATGCGGCGGAATTGTTGACCTTTCTGTTGGGTTTATGGCTTTACCGCCGGGTGGGATACAACGCGCGCATTCTGTTCCTGGCTCATTTTGACTGGGACGTGGTCAAGACCAGTTTCAAGTTCGGCGTCTTTGAGATGCTCGGCTCTGCCGCCTGGTCTTTCGGTCAGGCCATGGAGATTGCCATCACACAAACGCGACTGATCAATTATGCCGAGATCTGGGGAAACTGGGGTATGGCACAGAACTTCATCTTCGCTTTCAACGTCACGCAGACCCTCAACGACGGGGTCATGCCGGCTATTTCCGAGGCCATTTCCAACGGGAAGCGCATCCTGAGTCAGTATTATAGTGTGATGGCATACAAGTACAATGCCCTGACCAGCGCCTTCATCGGTGCAGTCCTGCTTGCTGTGGCGCCAAAATTCATCCTCGGCTCCACTGGGATTGAATTTCAGCGCGCAGCCGTCTACGTGATCCCACTGACCGTCTGGGGTGCAGTCCAGTTCCCCTCCTGGGTGGGCGATAACATCCAACTGGGCGCCAACAAACCTTACCTCAAATCCATACTGGTATTCTCCGAGCAAATCATCCGCGTGGTACTGGCATTCTTCCTGATTGCGCGTTTTCAGGTCACCGGGCTGATCATCGCTTACTTTGTGGGATTATTCTCCAAAGGCATTGCCGCCTACATTATTAACCATAAGATCTGTTTTCCCCAACGTTTCTATATCTGGCAATCGCTGATCGCACCACTTCTGGCTGGTTCGGTCCATTATAGCGTTTTGTGGGTTATCAACAGTTTCATCTGGAAAGGCGACCAGGTTACCAGCGTGCTAATCTTCTTAATCGGCATCCTGCCAAGCTTCCCCCTTTATATGTTTCTGTACGGACTGTTCGGGGGTTGGGATAAAGAAACACTTGCCGAACTCAAAAATGCCGTCGCGCTGACCGGCAGTGTCCGCTGGCTGACGCGTTGGGGTATGTACGAACCGACTGCCCTGGGTGCGCGCATCAGTCTACTGAATAACCACTTCCCTATTACTAACCGTACCGAAGCAATGAAAGAAGCAAAGGCATTAACTGCAGAGAAGGTCAATCTGTAGAGAATGAGTAAAGAGGCGAAATGACCACTATCATCCTACGTGATGGCCGCACTCTCGGCTATTCCGAATATGGTGATCCGCGTGGAAAACCCGTTTTCTTCTTCCATGGCATCCCCGGCTCGCGCCTCTTCCGTCCGCCGGATGAGGTGACAACTCGGTTGGGAGTGCTTCTCATTTGTACGGATCGTCCTGGCTCTGGCCTTTCAGACTACATGCCCGGACGCCGCATCCTGGATTGGCCGAATGACGTCTGCGCCCTGGCCGATTCGCTGGGCGTGATGAAATTCCACGTTGTCGGTCATTCGGGGGGTGGACCATATACCCTGGCCTGTGCCCATGCTCTACCCGAGCGTGTGTGCGGTTCGGCGGTCCTGTGCTGTGCAGGGCCGGCTGATGCAAAGGATGCCTTAAATACAATGACTCCGCTCAACCGGCTGGCATTTTCTATCGGACGCTTCACGCCCTGGCCGGTCTGGAGGCTTTTGATCTGGTATTTCTACCGGATGGGACACGATAATCCATCTTACCTGTTCGACCGTGGCGCTAAGGACCGGTCCAAGGCCGATAGCGAAGTACTTGCTGAACCGAGGGTCCTGGAGTTGAACTATGCCAGCCAATCCGAGGCCTTGTGCCAAGGTACACGCGGCTTCGCCTTGGAAGCGCGCCTGCTCGTCCGCCCATGGGGCTTCCGCTTGGAGGACATCCGCGTGCCGGTCCATGTATGGCATGGCACAGAGGATGTGGACACACCGGTCTCGATGGGTAAGGCGGTTGCTGCCTGTATCCCAAAAAGCAAGCTGATAATCTGTCCGGGTGAGGGACACATGCTGCTATTTCCTCACTGGGAAGAGATCCTGAAACAACTGATATCGGAGTGACTATGCGTAATTTGCATGTTGTATCGCACACCCACTGGGATCGCGAATGGTACCTTCCGTTCCAATTATTCCGGCTAAAACTTGTCCACCTGGTGGACGGGATGCTCGACATCCTTGAGAAAGACCGGGAATTCAAACATTTCATGCTCGATGGCCAGACCATCGTGCTGGATGATTACCTGCAAATGCGCCCGGAGAAAGAAGCCATTCTCCGGGAATATATACGCAAAGGCCGGATCGTCATCGGCCCCTGGCACATCCTACCGGATATGTTCCTGGTTGGTCCCGAAGCGCACATCCGCAACCTGCAGCAGGGAGATCGCACATCCCGGTTATTTGGTCCAAAAATGATGATCGGTTACATGCCTGACTCGTTCGGTCACATCGGACAGATTCCCCAAATCCTGCGTGGGTTTGGGATCGAAGTCGCCTCCCTTTGGCGCGGTGTGTATGACGGGCCTGCTGAATTCTGGTGGCAGGCCCCCGATGGATCGCGCGTGCTAATGGCATATTTGCGCGAAGGATACGGAAACGGCGCCGATCTGCCTGCCAATAATCTCGATAGTTTTACCAGCATGATTGCTGAAAAAGGCAATACTCTTGCGGCGGTCTCCGTCACATCTGACTTTCTTATCATGTACGGCACAGACCACATGGAGCCTCCGCGTAACACCTCGGAAGCTATCGCCTACGCCGATGAAATGCTACGTAACACCCACGTGATCCATTCGACTCTTCCCCATTATGTGGCGGCAATCCAAGCCTCGATCAAAAAGCAAAAAGTGGAACTCCCAACGATCGTAGGGGAGTTGCGCGCCTGTAAGCGGATGCACCTCTTGCCGGGCGTGCTCTCCACCCGGATTTGGATCAAACAGCGCAACCACGCTTGTGAGACGCTGTTGGGAAAATGGGTGGAACCGTTCAGCACCTTCGCATCACTCGTGACCGCAAACGACCGACCGCAGACCATGATCAACTGTCCATCTTCCATCGTCCACCAAGCCTGGCGGCTCTTGATGGAAAACCACCCGCACGATTCCATCTGCGGCTGTTCGATTGATGAGGTCCATGAGGAGATGAAAATCCGCTTCAACCAGGTTGAGCAGATCGGCGAGGAAATCACGAATCAGAGTCTTGAAAGCCTTGCGGCGTTCGTGAGGACTGACCTTGCACAGCATACCTTCGATAGTCTGTCGTCCATTGTCGAAGCTCAATCATCCATCATTGTTTTTAATCCCTCCTCCACCACCCGCACCGACACCGTCAGCTCTACCATCGTTCTTCCCCCAAATGTCACCAAATTTGATCTGGTTAATGAGAATGGAACCTCTCTGCCTTATCAGGAGCGTGGACTTGAAAGCCATGAAATCATCAATATGACTCTTGACCCGAGGGGATTGCATTATGCGTTCGCAAATATTAGTGATGGCCGCGCTGCCGGGATGACTGTCCAAGATATCAAGGTCCGCCGCGCCGGCGCAGAGGTCTTCATCGAAACCATCATGACAGATGGCGGTGAACCCAATCTCGCTGTCTGGAACACCAAGCGGAGAGAAATCGAGGAGTATTTCGCTGACTCATCCATCACCACCTATCATATACGCGCCCGTTCAACTTCTTCCACGCAGCTCATCCTTACCGTGCCGGACGTCCCTGGTTTCGGCTACCGGACACTGTGGGTGCGCGCCCACCGCGATAAAGAAAAGACTCCCTTCCAACTCAGTCCGCTGATCAAGGCGTTGCTGCCATTGGCCCGACTATCCTTTATTCAGAACTTGGTCGCTCGCAAACGCTACGACAGACCACCATATAAAATAGAGAATGACTTCTTCATTGTGGAAGCGCTGAAAGATGGCACCCTCACCGTCCATGAAAAGAAGACCAGCTTCACTTACCACGGATTAAACCGCTTCATGGACGGAGGCGACTGTGGCGACGAATATAACTACGCTCCGCCTGCTGCAGACCGGGAGACTACTGCTCGTTTAAAGCGCGTCAGAATCGCATGCGGCTCTGTCCAGCAGGCGCTCGACCTTGAGCTAGAACTTATCACTCCTCTCACCCTCGCACCGGATCGGAAGTCGCGCTCGAAAGAGCAGACCACAATTCCCATCTCAACAACCGTCATTTTAACGAACGGCGTCCCGCGCGTGGACATCCACACTACAGTAGATAACCGCGCCCGCGATCATCGCCTGCGCGTCCACTTTCCAGCGCCATTCGCTACCGAGACCGGTTCCCACGATGGGCACTTCGAAGTTGTCGATCGTATTGTTGGTGTTCCAGCCTACGATGAGACCTGGTTAGAGCAGCCTAGACCTGAGGTACCGCAGCGAGCGTTTTCCAGCGTTACAGATGGCAGGTCCGGGTTGACGGTCGCCAACCGCGGCCTGACAGAAGTGGAAGTACTTAAGAACTCAGCAGGAAACGCCGAGATTGTCGTCACTTTGCTGCGCTGCGTCGGCTGGTTGTCGCGAGACGATTTCAAGACGCGCAATGGACATGCCGGTCCATTCCTGGAAACGCCTGGGGCTCAGATGCCCGGTATTTGGGAGTTCGATTATTCCATCATTCCACACGCAGGCGATTGGCAGAAGGCCTACACACAGGCATACGCATTCGAGACACCCATGCGGCTCGTCTGTACAGATCTGCACGGTGGAACGCTGCCGGCTTCTGGTTCGTTCGTAAAAGTCGAGCCAGGGACATTTGTAGTCAGTGCCGTCAAACAAAGCAAGGACGGAAATGGCTGGCTGGTACGAGGTTATAATATTACCGGCGATGCGATCCGCGTTACGCTCGTCCCGTGGAAGGAATTCAAGAAGGTGGAAAAAGTCAATTTAGCGGAGGATAAACAATCCCCCTTGAAATCCGGCAAAGAAGGCCGCGTTACTTTCAAGGCACGGGGACACGAGATCATTAGTGTTCTGTTTCAGAATTAACAAAATAAGGGCGATTGCGCAGATATTTGAAACCAAATTATCGTTCGGAGCTGCTTTTTACCTATTCCAATTCAGAAATTTAAGGGGTATAAGCCCGAACTCTATAGGTAATTCATATATCGGAAGGATGCAACCATCGCTATGGCAAACATCACCGACCAAGCCGCCAGGACGGTATAAGCATAAACATCTATCGAAATACCCGGGACAAAGTAAAGGCAAACTGCCGCCAGTACCAGAACCAGACCAGCCCCTAGCAACCATTTTCCTCTATACGCATTCATCGGGTACCAATTGTCGGGATTTTCCATCGTTTTCTTCATTCGGAAACCATAAAAACCATTCGGGGGAATTCTACCCAGGATCATCGGCACTGAATAAACCGCTAAACGTGCACCGCTGAAAAGGAATAGGAACACCAGGACCAGCATTTATTCCTCCAATTGGAAAGAGTCAATCAGAAGAACAGGACTTAGCCCAGCAACCTCTCTTGAAGCCTAACATCCAGGAAAAGAATTGCGCGATAAAGTCTAATTTCCGAGTGGAGAGGAAATCTACAAACAGAAAATGCAAAAAAGCACTAAGAATTAATAAACAGCCGTTCCTCTACGCACCTTAATGTTCTTTGTGATAAAGGTCTTTATTGACATTGTCAAATTAGTATATAAATTATGGCATCCAAGATCTGTTATCTTGCTATAATGGGCGAATGGTTGATTTCTCACTTTCCCAGGAGCACCTGATGGTGCAAAGAATGGTGCGTGAGTTCGCTCAAAAAGAGGTCGCGCCTGTAATCAAGGATTGCGACCGGAAACAGCAAATGGCGGAGTTCGTCCTGCCACGCATGGGCGAGCTGGGCATTTTGGGTATCTGTCTTCCGGTTAAATATGGTGGGCAGGGCATGGATTACATCGCTCTCGGGCTTGCGTGTGAGGAATTGGAGGCGGTCGACACCTCTCTGCGAGTGGTAATGTCGGTTCATGTCGGGTTGAACAGCATGGCATTATTCCAATGGGCAACCGAGGAGCAAAAACAGCATTTTTTGAAACCGCAAGCGCAGGGTAAGAAGATCGCCTCCTTCGGCCTGACCGAGCCAGGGGCTGGATCTGATGTGTCAGCAATTGTCAGTACAGCGCGGCGCGACGGCGACGAATATGTGTTGAACGGCGAGAAGATGTGGATTTCACTGGCTACGAAAGCCCACCATTGCCTATGGGTGGGACGCACAAATCGGGAGGCAGACGACCCCCATGAAAGCCTCTCGGCCTTCTTGGTGGAACTCGACCGCCCGGGGGTCACTACCGGTGATATACAAGGGAAATTGGGGGTGCGCGCCGGTTCCACCGGCTGGATCGCATTTCAAGATGTACGCATACCTACATCCAATCGCATCGGTGAGGAGGGTGAGGGCTTTAAGATTGCCATGAGCTGCCTGGATAATGGGCGTTATACGGTTGCCTCTGGAGCCACCGGCTTGATCCGCGCCAGTCTGGAAGCAAGTATCCATTACGCCAAAGAACGTCGCGCCTTTGGTCGTGAGATCGCCAGGATGCAACTTGTCCAGCAGAAGATCGCTAAGATGGTGCAATCCTACGAGATGGCGCGCCTCTTATATTTGCGAGCGGGTTGGATGAAGAACCAAGGTCTGCGTAATACCCGTGAGACTTCGCTATCGAAGTGGTTTGCCACTGACGCCTCGTTTGAGGCAGGCAATGAGGCCGTGCAAATTCATGGAGCTTATGGCTACAGCGACGAGTACAATGTGGAGCGCTATTTACGCAACTCGAAGGGTGCAGTTATTTACGAAGGCACGAGCGAAATCCACCAACTAATGCAGGCCGGCTACGCGCTAGGCTACCGTGACGATGCACCACTGCGTTGTGAACTTCCGGCATACGATCCAACCATCTGGTCAGCGTAGTGCTGTCCAGGTAAAAACAGCCTCGCATGCAAGAAGAACCGCCGAAACACTGGTGGCGCTTCTGATGTTCCAAAATTTAGTCTCTTTCTAATAATTCCCCAATGCGTTGACGGAATACATTCATATCGAACGGCTTGGACCAGATGTCGTTTGCCCCGGCCTCCAGCGCCTGTGCCCGCTCTCCATCGCTATTCATAGCAGTCAGCATCACTATTGGCATTTCCGTGCTGAGTGGTGGCTGCCGCATCTTTCGGCACAACTCGTATCCGTTCATTCCCGGCATCATCACGTCCAAAAGAGCCAGGTCAGGGATTTTTAGCTTTACCGATTGAATTGCTTCCGAACCGTTGTGAGCTATTGTTACCTGATATCCTTCAAGTTCCAGTATTTTTTCCAGCAGGACCAAATTCAGGTCATTATCGTCAACAACAAGTATGTGATACAGCATAAGTATTATCACCTTTAGTTGTAGAATACCCGATTAACCGCTAAATCGTCAAGCCACAAAATGGTTCCCAGGGAATCTCCCTGAGGTGGGTATTCACAAGGCCCCTACTACGGTGAGCTCGGCTATAATAAGTGCTAACGGAGGTTCCATGCCAAACGTCTTTGCTTCCCAACACCCGCTCGTCGCCCATAAATTGGCCCGACTACGCGACAGAACCACCGAACCTAAAAATTTTCGCGAGCTCGTTCGCGAAATTTCTGCTCTGCTGGCCTACGAAGCCACCGCGGACCTGGTCACTATTCTCCGACCACTGGAGACACCGCTAACATCGATGAAAGGCGCAGAACTGAAAGAGAAAATTGGTCTCGTCCCGATCCTGCGAGCAGGATTGGGGATGGTGGAAGGCATCTGGGAATTAATGCCCACCGCAGAGGTTTGGCACATCGGCCTGTTTAGGGACGAGAAGACACTCAAACCTGTGCAATACTATAACAAACTCCCGGTCGAGCCGACCGTATCCGTCTGTCTCATCCTTGATCCAATGCTCGCTACCGGAGGTTCTGCGGTTGCCACCACCGACATCGTTAAGCGCTGGGGTGTGAAGAAAGTCAAGTTCGTAGGCTTGATTGGTGCGCCGGAAGGGATTGCCGCCTTACAAAAGGCTCATCCGGATGTACCAATTTACCTGGCCGCTATTGACGATCACCTAAACGAATATGGCTATATCGTACCGGGTTTAGGGGATGCCGGAGACCGTCAGTTTGGGACGGGGTGAAAAGTTTGTAAGAAAAGAGATGTAATTTGGTGCCAATTGTTTATTTCGGATCCTCATTTCTTATGCTTCACGAAGGAGATGATTGACGAAAGCTGATCCGACCTTTCAATGGGTGAATCACCTTCAGTTCACATCCACCCCGGTCAATATTTTTAGAATCTGGTGCAATAACAAAAAAGGGAGGATCAACAGGATATGCAGTACGCCGCTCAGCGCGAAGATCATTGCCAGAGCCTGCAAGAACTTGTTGAACTGCGGAGCCAGATTCGCCAACATCCATGGTCCCGCACCGGCAATGGTTGCGGCCGCCACCAGCCCCACAATCAAAAAACCCAATGGCAGCCAGGCATGCCGGTCTGACTGCGAGGGCATCATCGTGCTGCTGATCGTAAAGGTCAAGTAGAACCACAGCCAGAAATCTGAGGACTTTGGCACAGTCACCAGCATTGCCCAGAATACCCCCCAATCTGCGCTGCGTATCAGATCCCAAAGCGGCAGGATGTGGATTTGATATATGGCTGCATAAGCCACAAACAGACTACCCGTCACCAACGGGGCAGCACCAATCAGCGCATCACGTACAAAGCCCCCGGAAACGGTCTCGACATATCCCAGGCGCAGTGTGCCATCAGGCTGTGCATGAGGGATAAGCGAGAATTTTCCTGTCAGTACACCGAGCACTTTTGCAATGAGAAAATGACTAAGTTCATGCAACGCTACACCTGGGAAGAAAATAAGAGCGAAGAGTACCTGGGTCACAGTTGGGTGACGGGTCAGGATGAGGAAGAACGCTTGAATTTCGCGGTGCAGGAGACGTTGTAGAAAAATAAACACCAACAGCGCGACCAATAACCAGAGCAGCCCATCAAACGCTGAAAAGTAATTCAATTGATCAATCCAGATTCAATAGGAGTGACGCGAAGGATAATTCATTTGCGTCACTTTTTCATCCTTATACTTCTTATTTATACTTTTTTTGCAGCTGCGCGCACAATAGCGACGAACTCGTCCACTTTCAGACTCGCCCCACCGACCAGCGCACCGTCAATCTCGGGTTGGCTGAAGAACTCAATCGCATTAGCTGCCGTCACCGATCCGCCGTAAAGCACACGGATTGCCTGTCCCATCGCATCACCGTATATTTCAGCCAGTGGCTTACGGATAAAATCACGAATGACCGCATTGGCGTTCTCGCCGGTGGAGGCACGCCCAGTCCCAATGGCCCATATCGGTTCGTAGGCGATGACGATGTGCGTCACAAATTCCAAGTCGAGTCCTTTGAAGCCCTCCCGGACCTGGCGGGAAACCACTTCCGCCGTCCGCCCGGACTCATATTCTATCAAGGTTTCGCCCACGCATACGATTGGGACCAAATTTGACCATCGCGCTGCAGCGATTTTCTTGTTTACCGTCTCGTCGGTATCACCAAAATACATCCGCCGTTCGGAGTGACCAATGATAACGTAACCGCAAAACTCCGCTACCATCCCCGGCGCTACTTCACCAGTGAATGCGCCTTTGGCTTCCCAGTACATATCCTGTCCCCCCAGACCGATATCGGTGCCTTGCAGGAGCGCAGCGACCGGGAAAAGCGCCATGAACGGCGGGCAGAGTACTTTTTCCACACCTATGACCTCGCACAAAGCCAGGCTCATGTCCGCAACGAGTGCACGGGCTTCAGCAATGGTTTTATTCATTTTCCAGTTTCCAGCCACAAATGGTGTTCGCATTATTGTATATTCCCTTCTCTCCTTGCTGCTTCTGTAAGAATCCAGTCTTTTAAAGACGTGTTATTCGGAGCTCCCGAAAGACAGCCCTTCAGCGTATCCCCTTCTACGATTTTCACCACCAAGGAAGGGCTGTATGATACGCCTTTAAGACTGTTGCCATACCACCCTGTCCAAATCAACACCCACTGTTTAATTGCAGGACGGGCAAAATGCCCGTCCTGCATATCCCGATTATTTGTTGAGCAACGCCGCCACGCCCGGTAGTTCCTTGCCTTCTAGGAACTCCAACGAGGCGCCGCCGCCGGTAGAAACGTGAGTCATCTGCTTGGCCACACCAGCCTTCTTGACCGCGCTGGCGCTGTCGCCCCCGCCGATGACAGTGGTCGCTCCGGATTCAGCCAGCATTCTCGCCAGGGCAAAGGTCCCTTCGGCGAACTTGGGCATCTCGAAAACACCCACCGGGCCATTCCAGACAATCAGTTTTGCACCCTTAATGGTTTCCTTGTAGATTTCCAGTGTCTTGGGACCGACGTCCATCATGCGCCAGCCAGCAGGTATTTTGTCTACTCCCACAATCTTTCTATTGGCCTCAGCATCAAATTTGTCGGCGATTACCGCGTCCACTGGCAGTACTATCCGACTGCCGGATTTCGCCAGGATGGCTTTCGCTGAGTCTACTGAACCGGCTTCCACCAGGCTGTCTTGCATGTTCAAACCTTCAGCGACCAGGAAAGTATTCGCCATTCCACCGCCGATGATGAGTTTGTCACATTTGGTAAGCAAGTTATCCACAACCATGATTTTGTCGCTAATCTTGGCACCGCCTAAAATAGCAATATAAGGATGCTCGGGATTGGCTGTGGCGCGATTAAGATATTCGAGTTCCTGTTCCATGAGAAATCCGGAAACAGCTGGGAGAAAGTGCGCCACGCCCTCGGTCGATGAATGAGCACGGTGAGCAGAGCCGAATGCATCATTGACATAAACATCACCGAGAGCGGCCATCTTCCTGGCTAATTCCAGATCATTTTTCTCTTCTTCGGGATGGAAGCGGGTGTTCTCCAGCATAATGACTCCACCCGGCTTAAGCGCTATCGCCATCTTCTCCACCTCAGGGCCAACACAATCCGGAGCCATCAGGACCGGGATGCCCAGGTGATCAGCCAAAACATCCGCGGCTGCCTTCAGGCTGAACTCGGAGTCGAATCCATTCTTCGGGCGTCCTAAATGGCTCATCAGGAGTAGGGAAGCACCCTGGTCGAGAACATATTTGATCGTAGGAATAGCTGCCTTGATGCGTTTATCGTCGGTGATTTTACCGCCTTCCATTGGGACGTTGAAGTCCACGCGCATCAGGACGCGTTTGCCCTTCAGGTCTATATCTTTTACGGTCTTTTTATTCATAACAACTCCATCTTTTCAAGAACTTTGGAAAATGGGCAAGCAGACAATCAAAGACGCCAGATTACTTGATTATTAATTTCTTACTACCTTAAAGAGATCGTGCCATCAACGCAGCCAGGTCTGCCGTGCGGACCGAGTAACCCCATTCGTTATCATACCAAGCAACGACCTTGATGAAATTGTTTTCGGCTTTACCTAGAACACTGGTGAATGGCAGGTCTATGGAAGCACTATGCGAATCACCCTTGTAGTCAATGCTAACCAGTGGTTCGTCAATCGCCTGGAGAATGCCTTTATTGCGCGGCAGCTTGGCGGCATCGCGGTAGGCCTGACGCAATTCGTCGGTAGTCGTGGCCTTTTCAAGTTCGGCAGTAAAGTCCACTACAGAGACGGTCGATGTCGGAACACGCAGGGCATAACCATCGAACTTGCCCTTCAGATCGGGAATAACCAGGGAAATGGCTTTGGCTGCGCCGGTGGTCGTTGGGATTATGTTCATCGCTGCCGCGCGCGCACGACGGGGGTCCGAATGCGGCATATCGAGGATCTTCTGATCATTGGTGTATGCATGGATGGTGGTCATGAAGGCGCGTTTGATGACATACCTGTCATGGACAACTTTCGCGGCTGGGGCGAGGCAGTTTGTGGTACAGGAGGCGTTCGAGACCACGTGGTGAGTCTTTGGGTCATACTTATCGTCATTCACGCCCATAACGATAGTGATGTCTTCGCCTTCGGCAGGCGCGGAGATAATGACTTTCTTGGCGCCACCGGAGGAAATGTGATTGACCGCACCCTTGACAGTCTTGCCCTTCTTGTTAACGCCATCTTCCTTGATTGTGAAGAGACCAGTAGACTCAATAACGATCTCCACGCCCAAGTCTTTCCATGGAATTGCAGAGGGATCAGTCTCCTTGAAAGCTGTTACTTTCTTGCCATCAATGAGAAGATGGTCCTCTGCAAATTCAACCGTGCCCTCAAAACGACCATAATTCGAGTCATACTTGAGAAGATGCGCCATGGTTTTCATGTCGCCAATATCATTGAAGGCAACGACTTCCATTACATCGGGATAATAATCCCGAACGGCCTTTAAGAATTGACGGCCAACCCGGCCAAAACCATTGATTCCTACTTTGACAGACATATGAAATCTCCTTACAAATGAGTGAAATATCAACGCAATTGCGTTGCTTGGTCCTTCGCAATCGGCCCAGTGCGCTCATTATATAAATCCATCAACACTTGAGCCAGTTTTACTGCGTCGTGGTGTCCCAGCTGCCGGTGATCTGCAAGGTCAGAAATATATAAACGCGAATCGCTTTCAAGTGCCCGATCTACCCGGACCCACTGCATGCCATTATTTAATTTTTCATCATACCATGAATTACATATGATAATATCCACAAGTTCGGAGCCAACCAAATCCTCGAGGGTGCGGATATGATCTCCCGAAGTATACATGTCCGTCTCGCCTTGCTGGGTAGCAACATTTGATATAAAGATTTTTAGCGCCCGGCTGGTTTGAATCGCATCAAGCAGGTCGCCTATGAGGATATTGGGTAGGATACTTGTGTACAGACTGCCAGGTCCGATGATGATCATATCTGCTGCCAGAACCGCCTGGATTACAGGCGGGAATGCTGAAGCATTATCTGGTTCGAGCCATACCCGGGATACGCGCCCTGCCGTCTGTGGAATCTGGCTCTCACCTTCCACCCGTACCTCAACCTGAGCATTCGGTAACTTGACCTCGGCAACCAACCGGACATTGTGTAAAGTGGCAGGGAGTACCCGTCCATGCACCGAAAGGGCACGCCCCGATTCTGCAATCGCCTTCTCGAAACTACCGGTAATGTCGGAGAGGGCAGAAATAAAAAGATTCCCAAATGAATGTCCCCCCAGACCAGAATCTTCTCCAAACCGGTACTGGAATAGTTGTGTCAACAGGGCTTCATCATCAGAGAGCGCAGCCAGGCAATTGCGGATGTCACCCGGTGGAAGGATACCAAGACTGCGCCGTAATTCACCTGAAGAACCACCATCATCCGCCACCGATACGACAGCCGTCAGATTATTGGTATACCCCTTCAACCCGCGCAAGACGGTGGCGATTCCATGCCCACCACCGAGGGCAACAATCTGTGGCCCACGTTCGCGGCGGCGGTACTCGGTCACCTGATCTACCAGCTGTTGACCAGGTCGCAGAAATGGCACAAGAAGGGAACGGTTTAGCCTCCAAATACCCAGGCCGACCAAACCAAACCCAATCCCTACAAAAATGAGGATGCGCCAGGGACGCGTCAGGAAACGTAAGGAAATCAATGAAATAACCGGCAGCCACCATGTATTTGGGGCAGAACGGTACGTATCCAGCAAGAAAATGGCCAGACCGATCCCTATCAGCGTAATTCCGGCCAACAAGACCAGAAACCATCGTTTTACGCCAATACCTGGGACAAACCAACGTAATAATCGGGAAATGACTCGCCAAATGGAACGATACCAAGTGCCATATCGCCTAAACATCACAAAGATGATAGCAGTCTTTAAGGGAATAGTCAACCAGAAGCCGAAGTTCTTGGGAATCACCATAACGATTCCCAAAGAACTGATTTCCTGAATGGTTGTACCTGTTATCAGCATGTTATAATTTCCAACATGAATTTTATTATTGCAATAGATATCGGCGGTACCCAGATGCGGGTTGGAGTTTATCCCCCCACTGGAACAACACCCATCACATTACAACGTACTGCTTCGCGAGGCATAGAAGACGGTGTTTTTGAGCGCTTGACTGCTCTGATTGACACCGTGTGGCCAAAGGAGCCAGTGGATGCAATCGCTGTCGCGGCTCCAGGCCCACTCAACCCATATACAGGAACAATCATCTCCACCCCCAATATTCCTGCCTGGACGAACTATCCGCTGGCCAAAATGCTCTCCACACGATATAAAGTGCCGGTTTATCTGGGGAACGATGCCAACTTAGCGGCTTTGGGTGAATGGAAATACGGAGCTGGTCAGGGCCACCACGATGTTCTTTTTCTCACCATTAGCACTGGGATCGGGGGGGGTGTCATCAGCAGCGATCTGCTCATCGAAGGCAGTCGTGGCATGGCCACCGAACTCGGGCATGTCACCGTCCTCCCCGGCGGACCGGTCTGTTCTTGCGGTGTACATGGTCATCTGGAAGCCGTCGCCTCTGGACCAGCAATTGCAAAATACTTCAGCGAGCAGATTGCTGGTGGCCGATCATCCATCCTTCGGCCCAGAAAGGAACTCAATGCTCGCGAGGTAGCGGAAGCAGCCAAACAGGGTGACGAACTGGCAAAAGAAGCTTTCGTCCGTGCGGGCGGCTTTATCGGTCAGGCATTGGCAGAATTCCTGCACATCTTCAATCCATCAATTGTTATCTTCGGCGGAGGTGTATCACAAAGTGGCAGGTTGATTCTTGATCCTATCGAAGATTCTATGAGACGAAATATTATGGACAAATCTTACCTTGATGGTTTGCAGATTGCAACCGTAAAATTGGGTGATGACGCTGGATTGCTCGGCGCACTCACCCTCGCACAAATTCGTCTTTCAAATACTTAAAATTTTTCAAGAGGAGATATTTATGGAACCACTTAAGTTACCAGGTCCAAAAGCAAAGGCGCTGATCAAGCGCGATTCGGCTGTCATTTCGCCATCTTATCCGCGTGGGGTCCCGTTTGTAATGGATCACGGCAAGGGTACCGAAGTCTGGGACGTGGACGGCAACCGCTTCCTTGATTTTGCAGCCGGGATTGCAGTCGTATCCACCGGCCACAGCCATCCCAAAGTGGTCAAGGCTATTCAGGATCAGGCCGAAAAATTCATCCATATATCCTCAGATTTTTATCACGAAAAATGGATTGCTCTGGGAGAAAAGCTTGATGAGATTGCTCCTTTTGGAGAGGAAGCCCAATCATTCATGACCAACTCCGGCACTGAAGCGATCGAGACCGCCATTAAATTAGCCCGTTACCACAGCGGACGGACGAATTTCGTTGGCTTTACCGGCGCATTCCATGGGCGCACCATGGGCGCGGTGACTTTCACTGCCAGCAAGACCACCTACCACCGAGGTTTCTATCCCCTGATGAATGGCGTTGTTCATGCTCCCTTCCCGAATCCCTACCGCCCCATCCTCGACCGGCAACCTGGTGAGGATTACGGCGAGACAGTCGTCCGCTATATCGAGGAAGAGATCTTCGGTCATATCGTCCCGCCGGATGAAGTTGCCGGCATCCTGGTTGAAACCATTCAGGGCGAAGGCGGTTACATCGTCCCGCCGCCCGGATTCTTCCCCGCCCTGCGAGAACTGTGTGACAAACACAATATCCTGCTCATCGCGGATGAGATCCAATGTGGGATGGGCCGCACCGGCAAATGGTGGGCCATCGAGCACTTTGATGTGGAACCAGATATCCTCACCGCTGCCAAAGGTATCGCCTCCGGAATGCCCCTCGGTGCCTGCATCGCCCGTGATTCTGTGATGGACTGGCCCCGTGGTGCTCACGGCAACACATTCGGTGGCAACCCGATTTCCTGCGCCGCGGCTCTGGCAACCATCGACCTGATCGAAAATGAATACCTGGAAAATGCTGCCACCATCGGCCTCTACACGCACGATGCCTTGGAAGAGATCATGGCTCGTCACCCGTCCATCGGGGATGTGCGTGGCATCGGCCTGATGATTGGAGTTGAATTTGTCAAGGACCGCAAGAGCAAGCTCCCGGCCGAGGAACTTTGTAGTAAGGTCGTCGACCTGGCCTTTGAACGCGGGCTGATCTTGCTTAGTTGCGGTAAGAGTGTCATGCGTATCGCCCCTCCGTTGAGTATTTCTAAGTCCGAGGTGGACGAAGGATTGGCAATCTTTGAAGAGGCAGTAACGCTGGCAGAAAAAGAAGCAAAGTAAAATGAAAATAAATGGCTAATCGACCCACCCAGAATCTCACATTTGAGACTTTGGGTGAGTTTTTTTTACATAAGTCCAACGGACTGATTGCATAAATCTAACGTATCTTCCTTGTGCCAGTGATAAAATATCGATGATTCTCTACAACACCAATAATGCACCATGCTTCCTGATTTCCGTGTTCGCCAACGCGACTACTTGCTCGAAATAGCACGCGCCCTCACCGAAGAACTCGATCTGGACAAACTCTTGGCGCGCATTCTGCGCATTTCCATCGAGATGCTGGCTGGGCAGGCTGGTATCCTTGCGCTCAAAAAGACCGATGGCTGGCGCGTCGCATCGGCCCACGGGATTCCCCCGGCATTCTTGAGTTACCTCGAACCTTTATTGGCTGAAGAAAAGGCCTCCGAACTCAACCTCGTTGAACTCAACCGGATGTTGAAGGAATTGACATATACTGCCAGCATGGGTTTGCTAAACGGTGTTGGCATTCCCCTCGCTGCACACGGACAGATCATTGGCGTTATCTTTATCTTCCGCAGCTACCCGGACCTGTTTTCGGCTAACGATAAATTGCTACTCCAATCTTTCGCCGATCAGGCTGCCATCGCCGTTTTCAACGCCCAGCTCTACACCCAGATTAGTTATGAAAAAGGCCGCCTGGACGCTCTAGTCGATTCCGCAGCGGACGGCATTCTCATTATTAACGCAGATCATACTATTGAACGCTGTAACATCGCTTTCGAAAAGCTATATGGGCATTCACGAGAAGAAATACAATCAAAAGCCCATGCCGAGATTATCCGCTGGGCGCGCCGTCCGGAAGGCTTAACCCTCGAGGAAGCCGAGTCTGGCGGCTGGCCGCTGACCACCAACGCATACCTTTATGTTGAAGGGGACCTACAGCGACCGGAACCGCCTGTGCTTCCTGTTGGTATTACTTATGCCCCGCTCCTTGCTGCTGACGGGACACTGCGCAATGTCATTGCCACCGTGCGCGATATCACCAAATTTCGCAATGCTGAACAAATCAAGAACACATTTGTTTCTATTGTCAGCCACGAACTCAAAACACCAGTCGCCCTTATCAAGGGCTACGTCAGCACCTTGCGCCGCGAAGACGCCAAATGGGATAAATCCATCATCAAAGATAGCCTAGCCGTGATCGAGGAAGAGGCCGACCATTTGGCATCCATGATAGAGGATTTACTGGACGCCTCACGGTTGCAGGCCGGAGGTCTGTCCACGAACTTGTCCGATATTTCCATTCCCGTATTGGCCGAACGGTTTGCGGAGCGGTTCCGCACCCAGACTGATCGTCACACTATTGTAGTCGACTTCCCCGCAAGATTTCCCATTATTTATGCCGATGAGAATCGTGTCTCCCAAGTAATCTCCAATCTAGTCTCGAATTCCATTAAATATGCCCCCAGAGGCGAAATTCGAATTAGTGGACAAGTCCGACCTGAACAGGTGATCATCACAGTCACCGACGAGGGCCCCGGAATTGATTCAGCCGACATCCCATATATCTTCGACCGCTTTTATCGCTCAGATCAGGCCGTTCGTAAAACGAAAGGCGCTGGTTTAGGACTTTACTTGGCTAAAGCCATCATCGAAGCTCATGGTGGACGCATGTGGGTGGACCCTCAGCCTGGCTCCGGGGCCCGCATCTGTTTTTCTCTGCCGCGATCGCGCGAAATGGGGTAAGATAGGCCGTTAGCCAGTAATAACAAATCTCACTTCATCGAGTGTATCCATGCCTCCTCAAAAGACCCAGATCTCCTGCCCGCGCTGCCGCAAGCCGGTCGTCGCTCAGATCGAGCAACTCTTTGATGTTACTTCCGACCCCGGAGCGAAACAGCGCTTCTTGGGTAGTGTTTCCAATTTTGCCGTCTGCCAGTCCTGTGGTTACAACGGCCCCCTGGCAACCCCCATCGTCTACCACGACGCTGATAAAGAACTCTTGCTCACCTATTTTCCGGGAGAATTAGGGATACCCGTCAACGAACAGGAAAAACTCATCGGTCCTTTAATCACCCAGGTTTCAAATCATTTGCCGCCCGAAAAACGAAAAGCCTACCTCCTTCGACCGCAAGGTTTCCTGACTTATCAGAGTCTCATTGAGCGCGTTCTCGGTGCGGACGGTATCACTCCGGAGATGATCCAGTCGCAACAGAAACGCGTTTCATTGGTGGAACAGTTGCTCGGCGCAAGCACTGCGGAGATCCGTTCAGAAATCATCAAGCAGAATGCAGCACTCTTCGATGCCGGTTTTTTTTCCATTTTCAGCCGCCTGATGGAAGGCGCGCTCTCCTCCGCTCAGGGACAAGCCGCCAGTACAATGGATGAGGTTCAGAAACAACTCCTGGCTGAAACCGAGTATGGGCGCAGGGTTGCTTCTCAAACAAACGAAATCCAAGAAGCCGTAAAAACCTTGCAAACCGCCGGGAAGGGGCTTGACCGCGAGAGACTACTCAACATTTTAATCGAGGCGCCCAGCGATGATCGTCTGAACGCTCTGGTCAGTTTCACCCGGCCGGGGTTGGATTATCTGTTCTTCCAGAGTCTCACCGAGCGCATCGAAAAAGGCTCCAGCGAGGAACGCAAGAAGCTAGAGACATTGCGCGAGAAATTACTTGACATAACCCGCAAGATCGACCAACGGGTGGAGGAAGAATACAAACGCGCAGAGGAAATGCTTAAGAGTTTGTTGTCTGCCGAAAATATCCAGAAGGCTACCTCCGAACATTTGGATGAAATAAATGATATTTTTGTCCAGGTACTCAATCGCACCCTTCAGGAAGCCAATAAAAAAAATGACGTTGTCGTAATGCCAAAACTCCAGCAGATTGTGGCCGTTCTCCAACAAGCTAGCGTCCCGCCCCCCGAACTCGCTTTGCTGGAGGAAATGCTAACCGCCCCGGACGAAACCGCATTGAATCAAATGATCGAACAACATTCTGCAGAAATCACCCCCGATTTTTGTTCCATCGTCGCCAATGTTATTACTCGTACAGAGGAACAGACCAGCGGAAAAACGCCCGGCGAAGAAGCACAGATGGTGGAAAGACTCCAAGTCATCTACCGGGCAATCCTGAAACTCACCATGATGAAGAACTTGGGGTAAATGCGAGATCTTCCGTAGAGGTGAAAATCCGGAAGACTTTATTATTCAAAGGCTGGCGGATTATCCAGCCGGACCCCGTGACCGCGGACCGTCACAATATAATTATGCGTTTGATCAATCGCCGCTATCCGGTCACGCAGACGACGCAGAAGCGCGTCCAGAGCTTGGTCTGAAACTCCAATTGCTTCTTCTTCGCCCCATACCTCGCTGACAAGTTGATGCCGGTCCACAACCTGTCCCTGATTGTCAGAAAGCACTCGCAGAATGTGAAACTGCAAGGCTGAAAGCGGCGGATCAATCACATGGTTGTCTACCCACACTCTCCGGGTGCGCAGATCCAACCGTAAGCGTCCAGAAGCATCTTCGAAATCTGACAAAGGGACAGTTGCATCGGAAGTCAGGTAGAGAAACTGCTGAGCCAGCGCAATCTGCACTGTGTCCCCATCTTGTAAAGTAACCTGTCCCACCACCGGGGTCCCATTTCGATGTATGCCGTTCTTGCTGCCCAAATCTTCAAGAACAATCCCTTCAAGTGTCGGCGTCAAGCGAGCATGAAAGTGTGAAACCTGCCTATCCGGAATGACCACTTCGCAGGTCAACTCACGCCCGATCGTGATTATCCTATTAAGGACCCAACGCTCGCCCTTCAGAGGACCGGTTTGTCCAATCAACAATGGGGCTTCTTCCAAGTTCTTAACCATACGCCATCACTCCTGGAGAAGTGGATTATACAACAGGACACCAAAAGACGCTTATAATATGATAGATTGTAAACCGATACGCAACGCTGGTCAAACGACGCCGAAACCTCTGACAGCATTGCGCCGCCTCATTTCTTGTTCTCTGCGAATCGAACTAATATGCCTGTTGCGCTAAAAACCGGAGAGGTGCTGCGCGGCCGTTATCGTATTCGCGAGCGCATTGGTCAGGGAGGCATGGGTAATATCTACCTTGCCGATGATCTGCGTCTAGAAGGACGACGCTGTGCGCTCAAAGAAGTCGAACACGACCGTACTGTACCTGCCAATCTGCTCAAGGAGGCTCGTCAGCAATTCCTACACGAAGCGACCGTTTTAGCGCGCCTTGACCATCCCAACTTACCAAAAGTGTCAGACTTCTTCTCCATCGGCCAGCGGGACTACCTGGTGATGGATTACATCCCCGGTAAAGATTTGCGCCTTAGGATGCTGGATGCTAAGAAGAGCAACTCCTTTCTGGCTGAAGAAAATGTGCTTGGCTGGGCTAACCAACTGGCTGATGCGCTGACCTACCTTCACAACCAGAGTCCACCGCTCGTTCACCGGGACGTGAAACCATCCAACATGAAGATCACCCCCAACGGGTTGCTCAAGCTCGTAGACTTTGGTCTGGTCAAAGCCCTTGTCCCTGACGAAATGACAATTACAGTCATCCAAGGGCGTGGCACCGCTCTCTATACGCCGCTTGAACAATACGGAGGCGATGGTCTGCACACCGACGTCCGCAGTGATATTTATGCCTTCGGCTGCACCCTTTACCATTTGGTAACAAACAACCCGCCAATCGACGCCAGGGACCGCTTTTTACATCCCGCCAGCCTGCCAGCACCGCGCAAACTCAACCCATCCATCAGTCTTCGCACCGAGCGCGCCATCCTGTGGGCCATGGAATTGCACCCCAATGATCGCCCGGCGACGGTAGATGACCTCCGACATTTTTTGAATGGAACGCGCGAACTACCTTCTCGTCCGCAAGGACAAGTGCGCACACAGAATTCACTACTTCAACTTGTTAATGGGAAACCAGAGCGGATTTTACTATGGGTATCGGCTGGCTTGTTGATCGTCAGTCTGGTTGCTTCGTTGATCCCGTAGACAATCTTCGCCAGGTATAAGCGGATCCAAAACCAACCGCCGTACCCAGTAAGACAACCCCCATCATTCCAAGCCAACCACTTCTTTGAAGAAAAAACGTCGCGCCTGGCAGGCGAACGGCCAGATAGGTATACGCCACCAATCCACCAGCAACAATACACAATGCCCAGCGTACTGCCCAGCGCGTAGATATATACCGCTTGCCAAACCAGTAAGCAAGAGTGCCCAGCCCCCCCAGGATAAGCATCGTTCCAAACCAAATGCCCAATCCCGGATGTCCCTGCGCCAAAGGTGAGGATGTATTCACCTCCGGAGTGACAATAGCTTCCGGTGTAGGGGTATTGCTATTCATTGGAGTCGGGGCAACAACAGTAACGCCAAAGCCTTCACCAGAAACATCCAATTGCATGACAACTGAGGTTAACGCAGGATCACTTTCTGCGCGAATCTCAACCAGTCCAGGACGGCCAATGCTGAACGAGGCTCTTGCCAAACCCTGGGTTGTGATCGTATCAATCTGCTGGGCCACTCCCCCCTCCCCGCTCAGAGAAATATTGAAGCGTACTCCCGTCCCATCCGGGACAGGGTGACCGTTATGGTCAAGAATGACGCTTGTCCGCACCGAAACGGTCTCACCGACGAGGAAAGATGGTGTGGGAGTCGCTTCAGGTGTAGCCGAAGATGTAGAAGCAGGAATGGTTGATACGTCCATGGAGAGCCCGATGATTTGATTCGGGTCAGGGGTGGTTGCAGTGAACAAGTCATATCCGATCCCTACAACGGAAACAGGTAGTGAACCCACTGGGGAAATTTCCCGGAAAAGTAGACGTGCCGCCACTTCCACAAACGGTGCGGTTTTGCTGTAAAGACAGTAATAGGCTGTTAACTTGGAAATATTTGTGGCATCGAGATAATACGGAGCGTTGAAAGCGAACACGACAATCCGTTTTTCACGCAACAAGTCTTGCCGCTCGGAAAGGAATCGGCGCAAAAGCGTCGTCTGAGGTTCGCCAGGTTCGGCATCCAGCATGTTGATGACCACCCATCCAGCCTGGCGCACTGAATTTTCCAGTGATGAGTCACCCACCCCGCCATCCAGTATGGCATCCAAACTTGTAAAAGTATAAGAAATCAGGCGGTTAGCCCGAACCTGCCCACCTGCCTTGGGACCGTAGAGGCGCAGGATCGCATTTTGCAGAGCATCTACCCCCAGCATGGATTCCTCGGTGCAATTGCTGCACTGGCTTCCAAGGCGAGTATCGGTAAAGAAAACAATCTGGTCGTTTAACGCAGGCGGCGACGGGAGGACGGTATCTAAGTCCTGCATATTCGGGCTGACCAGCGTGGCAGACTCACGGGCAACTTCAAACATCACCGCTTGCGATTGCCCTATGTCTGCCAATCCCTCCGACGGCGGGATCACTACTGATGGGTCAAATTCACCGTATGCGCGATATTTGGCAGTCAAGATACGAACAACCGCATCATCCACTCGTTGGGCAAAAGCCGGGTCTTCACGATATTTTTGATCAAAGAACTCAATCGATCTGACAACGGTTGTGTAATTATCCGGCGCGTCAGTGGAAATAATATTTCCCATGAAGAGGAGATCATTCCCGGCCAGGAAAGCATCTCGCGCCACCAGCCGAGCAAAAAAGGATTGTCCACCCGGATCATAAAAGCGGCGCACCGTCTGGCTACCGAGGTCATCACTAACCATCAGTCCTCCCGCCGCGCGCCAGGTGGCAAATGCCGGGATAGACAGGATTACGGAAAGTGCTTGCGGGTCAAAGCTGACCGGGCGCGTGATTGAACGAATGTTGCCTTGGATACCCTGGTAACGGATATGAGAGACTAGCAGCCCATCAGCAGTACTATCTGGAGTAGACGCGCTCCCAGTAACAGAGAAAAAAGGAGCCAATTCAATTTGCTTCAATTGCTCAAGCGACTTGCGGACCGTTGCAGGTTCTTCTCCCACGGGACGGTCGGCGCTACCACGACCAGGGAAGTGGTCTGCGATAACCATCAACCGACCGGTACTGCCAGAATGCAGACCGGTAATATAGGCGCTTCCCATCACTCCCACCCAATAAGGATCGCCGCCGAAAACGGTCGCACCCAGTCCGTTCCCCAGCGTGGATCCGGGTGATTCGAGCACATCCAGTGAAGGGCCAAAAAACAGGTTAAATCCAATGCTTGAAAGTTCCTGTCCTGCAACCGTGCCGACTTGTTCAGCCAATGATGGATTCCAAGTCGCGCCGAGCGCCATCATATCAGGGAGAGCCGTCAGGCCTTCGAGAATCTGGTCATTGGGATAACCATCGCCATCCTGGGATATGCCAATGAATAGGGGGATGTAATTTGCCGGGGTAGAAGTTGCCATCGGTGCAAGAGGAGTGGGCGTGCGGTTATCTGTGCCTGAGGGCAGGGCGTGTGAGGCCTGCCATTCTGCAGACTGCAAATTGGTAATCAACTGGTAGGCACTTGAAACGGTGTTGGGGGCAGTCACAAAATTGTCGTTGCTGGCCTGTAATACCACACCCCCGGTATGGTAATTGGTGATCAAGTCAAAAATCTGGGAGTTTTGGTCCGCAGTAGAACCAGTGAAGGAGACCAAGAACAGTTGCCCCACCCGTTCCTCCGGTGTCATATTCGCCAGCATCTGACGGGCGTTCTCGGTCGGATCAGTACTCTGGAACGAACCCGACATACGCGCAGCTACAGTCGGGTTATAAGACAACGCCAACGACACTAATAAAAATATAGAGAGAATGCGTCGAAGAATCATTTTGAATAAGACGGGTAATAGAGTATCTTACAATGTGTAATATGTAGAGTATTTCAGCATGATCAAGCTACTCTGAGGGGATTACTTACCTCTCCCAAGCAGACGGAGCGCCAGCGCCGGGTCATCGGTAATAATACCGTCTACGCCCAAGCTAATCATACGCTTAACATCCGCTTCGCTAGAGACCGTCCATGCATTGACTCGTTTCCCAGCCGCGTGGACCCGGTCAACAAGCCTGTTATTTATGTCCGTCAAGTACGGATTCAGAGCAGAGTAATCGCCACGCCACCCTAAGGTCCGTCCCCACAAGCCCATCAGACCGGGCAATGTCAGGAGTCCACGCGGTACTTCTGGAATTAACAAGCGTGCCTTCTGCAGATTGCGGGCGAAAAAAGACGAGAAGAGCACCCATTTTTGTAATCCGTGTTTTTTGACCAGTTCTACCACCTTCGACACTAGTGCGTCCTTTGGAGTGGAATAGTTGGTCAATTCGACATTCATATAAATTCGTTTGCCTATCGTTTCAAAGACTTCATCGAGGGAAGGAATTCTTTCGCCTGGGAACTTCCCTGGAAACTGCACACCAGCTTCCAGTTCCTGTAACACAGAAAGGGGAAGTTTGGCAACGTTCCCGTTCCCGTTTGTGGTGCGATCTACCGTCTGGTCATGGAGGACGATAACTTTGCTATCCATTGTTAGTTTTACGTCGAACTCAACGGCATCTGCACCCTTTTCGGCTGCTTGTTTGAAAGCGGCTAAAGTATTTTCCGGAGCATTAGATTTATCGCCGCGATGAGCAATTACCAGAGGGGAAGTCAAATCTGTCCACATTTTAGATATCCACAAAGTAGGCTTGTGAGGCACGGTCAATCATTTCCTTCGTCATCGATGGTTCGGTGGAAAGATAACGGGCGATGTCAAGAATCTGGTCACATAAATCCCGCGGATGGGAAGCACGCATTTTTCGATTGCACTTGATGTAATACTCCTCTAATAGATAGGCCAATCCCTGGTCGTTATAGGGAATACCCTTCTGCTGGGACACACGCTTAAATATTTCGCGATAATCCTCAAAAGAAGGATCTGATATTTCAATCTTATGGCGCAGGCGACGCAGAAATGCTTCGTCCACCAGGTCGCGAGGTGGAAGGTTGGTGGAGAATACTACCAGCACATCGAATGGGATTTCAATTTTTCGGCCGGTGTGCAGGGTCAGATAATCGACGCGGTTTTCGAGTGGGACGATCCAGCGGTTAAGCAAATCGCGCGGTCTCACCTGCTGCCTGCCGAAATCGTCGATAAGTAGAATCCCCCCGTTAGCCTTAACCTGGAATGGAGCCTCGTAGAATTTGTTCGTATCGTCAAAGACAAGATCGAGACCTTCCAAAGTCAATTCACCGCCGACCATAATGAACGGGCGGCGTATCTTAACCCAGCGCGGGTCGCGTCGTACAGTTGTGCGCTGCCCGCCTATCCCAGTCGAATGGGAATTCGAATCGGGCGCCAGTTGGTGATTCACTGAGTCGTACAGTTTGACAATCTGCCCATCCAGATAAAGCGCATATGGAATGTACATCACCTGGCTCAAAACAAGATTACCAAATGCTTTTGCCACGCTGGTCTTGCCATTGCCGGGAGGCCCATAGAGAAAAATCGAGGTGCCGGAGTTCATTGCCGGGCCAAGCCGCTGGAAAGTAGTTTCGGATAGGACCAAATGGGAAAGTATTTGGCGCATTGTCTGGCTGTTGATCGCCACACGCCCGCGGCTCTGGTGGCGGATGGATTCGTTATAAACTTCTATCGGGACAGGTGCCGGACCTGCATACTGGCTGCGATCTAAGGCCTCTCGGGCGCGGACGATGCCCGCACCAGTGATAGCATATTGGTAGGAACCTTCCCCCAAACCCATCTGCGAGGATTTGACCTCGATGAGTTTTTCACGTTTGAGCGTTTCGAGAATCTGATCAACAATCCCTGCAAAAGGTAGGGAAATCTCCTCGGCAGCCTTAAAGCCAGTAAGATAGCCTTGAAAATAAAAAATCTTTAATGCAAGATCTTGCAACCATAGCAACGACAGGCCAGTATCTTCCAACTTGGTCATCGGCGGAGGAACAAATGAAGTAGCCTGGATAGAGGGTTCAGTTCGTTGTACAACAGCCATAGCAGCCTCCTGATTAGGAATACAGACGAATTATAGCACGCCGATTTTCTTGCAGGGATTATTTCGTTTATAATTGATACATGACCCTTTCGGTTATTATCCCAATTTATAACGAAATTAACACCCTCAATACGATCTTGGAACGCGTTCTGGCGACCAAACTCGCTGATGAAATCCTTCTCGTGGATGATGGTTCTACAGACGGGACCGGTGACCTGCTCGCCGCGTTGGAAGGTCGCCCGGGTATTCGCGTGCTCCACCACGCGCAGAACCAGGGCAAAGGTGTGGCGATCCGTTCCGGTATATCTGCAGCAACCGGTGACGTGATACTTATCCAAGATGCGGACCTGGAGTACGATCCGCGCGATTATCCTGCCCTCCTCAAGCCCATCGAAGAGGGGAAAGCAGATGTAGTTTACGGGTCGCGTTTTCTGGGAGGTCCACGCAGGGTAACCATGTTCTGGCACATGATCGCTAATAAACTACTTACACTTACGACCAATCTGCTATACGACTCCATCCTGAGCGATATGGAAACCGGCTACAAAGTATTCCGCCGGGAAGTGCTGAAAAATATCAAACTCCGCGCTAACCGCTTCGACTTCGAGCCAGAATTCACTGCCAAGATTCTCAAACAGAGAGCGCGGATATTCGAAGTGCCTATCTCCTTCAACCCACGTAGTTATGCTGAAGGCAAGAAAATAATGATTAAAGACGCTTTTAAGGCTGTCTGGGTTTTGTTCAAATACAGATTCGTTGATTGATAAAGACATTCTTCCAATCCTGAATCTCTTCCAGTCAGGATACCCCGGCAGGTTTCACATCTTTAATATTAAGTTGCATAGATGTCCTTCCATTGAACTCGTTGACTTCAAAAGTATATAAGACATCGACTCGTAATGGTAATTCGGATCGGAGATGACCGAGACGGAAACCGATCGCGTCAAAGGTGACGCGGCCGTCGGTTATCACCAGCTTCAAATGTTTGCTTTCCACCCCTACAGTCCGCGAATTGGTGACACGCACATCCCGGCTCACAAACACTGCTTCCGGATTGCCATAACCGGTCGGTTGAAGGTAATCCAGGTGCTTGAGCAACTCTGGTTTAAGGTCTGAAAGGAGGATTTCGATGTCAGCAGTTAATGTTTGGCGTAAATCTCTATCCCGCAGCTGTTCCTTCGCCAGAGATTTTAGTCGCGCCTTTAGCGTTTCCAGATTCTCATTGCGGATGGTGAATCCTGCAGCTGCGGCATGTCCGCCATGACGGATCAGCAGATCCTTGCACTGATCAAGGGCTTCAGTTATATGGAATTCTGGGATGGAACGGCAAGAACAGCGCGTGGTCTCGGCAGAAATCTGGCCAACCACCGCTGGACGGTAATAGGTCTCTACCATGCGCGCCGCAGCCAAACCTACAACGCCAGCATTGAAATCGGGGTGGACGGCAAAAAATAAATCCGCTTCAGGATCTTCTGCCAGGGCTATCGCCTCGGCTTCTGTTTGAATCTTGCGGGTGATCTCTTGTCGCTGACGATTTTGTACATTCAGTTGCTGCGCCAAGTCACCGGCAGTCTTTACATCCGTGGTTGTTAGTAATTCAAATGCAGCCAGCGCTGATTCCAACCTCCCTGCTGCGTTTAGGCGCGGCCCAAGTATGAAGCCGATGCTTGTTGCTGTGATACGGGATAGAGGCAGGTCCGACACCGCCGCAAGAGAGAATAGGCCCTGTCGCTTTGTCTCGCGGAGTTTTTGCAGTCCTTTTCGGACTAGAATCCGGTTCTCTCCTACTAATGGAGCTAGGTCGGCAACTGTTCCCAGCGCAACCAAGTCAAGCAGATCATTTGCTTGAAAACCTTCTAAGGTTGTCCCGATAGAATCCAAAAGTGCCTGTACAATCTTAAAAGCCACCCCCACTCCAGCCAAATCCTTATCAGGATATAAATCGCCAACCTGTTTGGGATTGATAACGGCAAACGCCACAGGCAGATCGCCCTCCGCTGGCTGGTGATGGTCGGAGATGATCAGGTCAAGGCCGATAGCCCGGGCATGGCTGGTCTCGCTGGGCGAACGGATTCCGCAGTCCACGCTGATGACCAGCTTGATGCCCTCTGCTTGAAGAGCAGAGAGCGCCTCATTATTCAAGCCATAGCCTTCATCAAAACGGTTGGGAATGTAACCACGTACATCCCCACCCAAGGCACGCAGTGCTTGCACGAGCAAAGCTGTGGCGGTGACTCCATCTACGTCATAATCGCCATAAATGGCAATTGGTTCATTATGATCCAGAGCATAACGCACTCGGTCTACAGTGTCCGGGATACCGGTCATCTGGGACGGAGAAGGATCAAAATTCGCCTCAGCACGCAAGTAGGCCCGCGCGGCAACATCCGTGGCATACCCACGGTTAAACAAGATCTGCCGCATGATCGGTGAAAAAGCCGCCAAGGCTTCATTCGCTTGCGCCGTGAGAGTAGAAGAGACTAGCCAGCGTTTATTTTGGTTAAATGCCATATGATGTGTGTGCGCGGGCAATCCGAGACCTGTATAACAGGTCTAATTGAATATCTTCTTGACTTGATAGATTCCATTTACCAGTTTATCCACTTCTTCTTTCAAGCTGTATAAGTAAAAACTGGCGCGTGTGGTGGCAGTAATGCCAAATTTTTCGTGCAACGGCTGAGCGCAATGGTGACCAGCGCGCACCGCCACACCATAATGATCCAGGATTTGAGCTACATCGTGGGGATGGACGCCTTCCATCGTAAACGCGGCAACACCACCCTTTTCTTCAGCAGTCGGACCAAGTACCTGCACACCGGGGATTTCTTCCAGCCGTTCCAATGTGTAAGCGATCATCTCCCGCTCATAGGCTGCCACAGCATCCATTCCGACCCCGGTCAAGTATCTCACCGCGGCTCCGAATCCAATCGCCTCAGCGATGGCCGGAGTCCCGGCCTCAAACTTATGTGGGATGTCATTTGGTGAGAAAGAGCGCAGATGGACGGTCTTTATCATGTCACCACCACCCAGAAATGGGGGCATGGCCTCGAGTAATTTTGCCTTCGCATATAGCGTTCCGATGCCGGTCGGACCAAGCATCTTGTGTGCTGAAAAAGCCAGGAAATCCACATTGAGAGCCTGCACATCCACCGGCAGATGTGGCACGGCCTGCGCACCATCCACAAGAGCCAGCGCTCCAGCTTCGTGCGCCAAGCGGATCATTTCCGCTGCAGGATTAATTGTTCCCAAGACGTTGGACATGCCGCTAAACGCGACCAGTTTCGGAGCTCGGTCAAGGAGCGAGCGGTATACATCCAAATCAAGCAAACCTTCTCCCGTCACCGGGATGAATTCCAGTTTTATACCGCGTTCCGCCTCCAATTGCAGCCAGGGTACAAGATTTGAGTGGTGTTCCATTTCGGTCAGGATGACCACTTCCCCGCGTTTAAGGTTGGAATGTGCCCAAGTATATACTACAAGATTAATGGACTCGGTTGTATTGCGAGTGAAAATAATCTCTCTCGACGATGAGGCGTGAATAAAATCCGCCACCCGCTGACGGGCTTGTTCATACATCGCCGTAGATTCTTCAGCCAAAGTATGAACGCCCCGGTGGATATTTGCGTTGTTGTAGCGATAGAACTCGTCCATCGCCTGAAGGACGGTGATGGGTTTTTGTGTCGTCGCCGTGGAGTCCAGATAGACGAGGGGAATGCCAGGTCGTACTTCGCGACCAAGGATGGGGAAATCCTTGCGAATGGTAATGGCGTCGAGGGTCATTTTAGTCAGCGAAGCTAATATTCGAGAATTTCTTTGCTGCCGAGTTTCTTTTGTGTACCAGACGGGCGGATATGCTCCGATGTACGCGGATACCATAGAATCTTGTCTGGAACCATCCATCCGTCTGTCAGGAAGACGTTAGAGCGGAATTGAACTGCGACCATTTTATTATCCACTTGAACGACAATGCCTTTCAACCAGCCGCGCACGCGCTCACTGCTCTTTTCGTGGTCGCAAAATACTTCCACAGTATCGCCTACTTCAAAACTGTGTTCTAAACCGGGTGAACGCATAAATGCGAATTGTGCCATCGGGCCTCCCCGAGAATCTTTCTTTTGTTTCTTATTGTAGTTATGAGTACGATCGTTGGCAAGCACTTTGACGGTCATTGGGTAGCCGTCTTTTCATGAATCGCCTGCTGGAAGCGGGCGCGTACACCTTCAAATGGGATGCGTTGCATAATGGGGTCGAAAAATCCTTCCACAAGTAGTCGTTCAGCTTCTTTTTCGGGAATGCCGCGCGACATAAGATAAAACAGGGGTTCTTGTTCAAGTCTACCGACCGTCGCTCCGTGCGTACAGCGAACATCGTCGGCAAGAATTTCCAGACCAGGGATAGAATCCGCCCGCGCGTTCGGGCTGAGCACAAGATTACGGTTGGCTTGATAACCATCTGTCTTTGCAGCGCCAGCGGCGACGTAAATCATGCCTTGCCAGACAGAACGACTGTTACCTTTCAGAGCACCTTTGAAAAGCAGATCGCTGGTGGTGTGAGGGGCCAGATGATTCTGCTGGGTATCATGGTCGAGGTGCTGGTTACCGTCGGTGAAATAAAAACCGGACATGCGACCGGTCGCGCCTTCCCCGACCAGATTCAACTCTGAGAAGTTTTTAGTCAACCGCGAGCCTATCGCTCCAAAAATCCAGTCAAGGTTGCCACCACGGCCTACGCTAACGCGTTCGTGTGAAAAATTCCAGACGTGCCGTCCCCATGACTGTAATTCGACAAACCGCAGTGAGGCGTTATCACTGACCTTAATCTCGACGATCCCGGCATGGAGCGCAGAACCGTTTTCGTTCGGCGAGGCTGCCTCGTGAACATAGGTCACCGAGGCACCCTCATCCACCCAAACAAGAATATGCGAAAGATATGCCAAATCCAGACCTGGACCCCACAGGAGACTGTTCAGAGGCTGCTCAACTGTCACCCCTTTTGGAATGTAGAGTACTACTCCACTCTGGGCTAGTGCACCTGCCAACGCAGCGAATTTACCTTCTTCTGGACTGACGATCTGCCCGGTCATCCTGGTAACTAGTTCCGGATTTTTCCATTCGGCGGTATGCAGGTCAGTAAAGATTACGCCTTTCTTAATCAGGTCTGGGTTGAGGTACGGCTTCGATCCACCTGGTAAAAGGACAACCTGTCCACCATGTTTTTCATTAGTCAGAGGCTTGAGCAGGTCTGCTGGGACTGGTGCAAGGTCTTGGAATGATCCGTCTGTGGGCAGGTGGACTGTATCGGCAGGTATTTCACGCAGGTCGGTTCGCCTCCAAGCTTCCTCAACCATTGTTGGCAGGGACAAGCGATTGAATGTCTGCCAAGCCTTCTGACGATAATCAGCCAGGACACCGGAGGTCGGAACCATAGCAGAAGTGAATGCAAAGGTCTTTACCGGAGATTCGGCACGGCGTGTTCGGGTGACAATAACTTTTGTGTTTTCTTCCATGTCAACCAACCGAGCCTTCCATTTGAAGCTGGATCAGCCGGTTCATCTCGACGGCATATTCCATGGGCAATTCTTTCACCAACGGCTCGATAAAGCCAGAGACAACCATCGAGGTGGCTTCATCCTGGCTCAGGCCACGGCTCATCAAGTAAAACAATTGCTCCTCGCCCACTTTCGATACCGAGGCCTCATGCCCGATGGTTACATCATCCTCATCGATTTCTATGTACGGATAGGTGTCAGAACGGGATTGCGGGTCAAGGATGAGCGCATCGCAAGTGGCGTTCGACCGCACTCCGCTAGCGCCTTTATACACCTTGAGCAGACCGCGGTACGAGGAACGTCCCCCGCCCTTCGAAATTGACTTGGAAATAATCTTACTGGTCGTATTTGGGGCAAAATGAATCATCTTCGATCCAGCATCCTGATGCTGACCGGGACCGGCAAAAGCCATTGAAAGCATCTCGCCATGTGCGCCCGGTTCCATTAGATAACAAGAAGGGTATTTCATCGTGACCTTGGATCCGAGGTTTGCATCCACCCACTCGTGAGTGGCATCTCCATAAACCTTGGCTCTTTGGGTAACCAGGTTGTATAAATTGGTAGACCAATTCTGGATAGTGCTGTATCGTGAGCGCGCTCCTTTTTTAACGATGATTTCGATCACACCACTATGGAACGAGTCGGTGGTGTACTGGGGAGCTGTGCAGCCCTCAACATAATGTACCTGGGCACCTTCATCCACAATGATGAGCGAACGCTCGAATTGACCTACGTTGGCAATGTTTAAACGGAAGTAAGCCTGCAGGGGAAGGTCCACTTTGACGCCATTCGGCACATAAACGAACGATCCGCCCGACCAGACGGCAGAGTTGAGCGCGGCGAATTTGTTATCCTCAATCGGAATAACCGTGCCGAAGTATTCGCGGAACAAGTCCGGGTATTGGCGCAAACCGTCTTCTATTGAGAGAAAAATGACACCCTGTTTTTCAAGGTGCTCGAGGATGGAGTGATATACCATCTCGGATTCATATTGTGCGCCCACCCCCGCCAAGAACTTGCGTTCTGCTTCGGGGATTCCCAATTTGTCAAAAGTGTTCTTAATGGTATCTGGAACATCGTCCCAGGAACCTTTCGAGCCTTCGGTAGGTTTGACATAATAGAAGATATTATCCAAGTCAAGACCCGAAATGTCAGCACCCCAGGTGGGCATGGGCCGAGCAAGGAAATGCGCCAGCCCCTTCAAACGGAAGTCAAGCATCCATTGCGGCTCGCCCTTCATGCGCGAGATATTTTCCACAACTTCCCGGCTCAGGCCTCTCTGCGACTTGAATACATAATTCTCCGCATCGTGGAACCCGTATCTATATTGTCCAATCCCTTCCAACATCTTGGTTTCTTCGCTCATATAATCTCACCACAAATTGATACTGATAAATACCGATAACTCAGGCCTGGGCTTCTTCATACTTTTCGCGCACCCAATCGTAACCGCGTTCTTCCAGTTGCAGTGCCAAGTCCGGACCGCCCGATTCGACGATCTTCCCACCCAGCATGATATGGACGAACTGTGGCTTGATGTAGTTTAGCAGCCTTTGATAATGGGTGATGACCAGCACGCCAAGATCCGCTCCAGAGAGCGTGTTGACACCCTCTGCAACAATGCGTAGAGCATCTATATCCAGACCTGAATCTGTCTCATCCAAAATCGCTATTTCCGGTTTGAGGGTTGCCATCTGCAAAATCTCAGCACGCTTCTTCTCTCCACCAGAGAAACCGTCATTCAGGTAACGCCCTGCGAAGGCCGTGTCCATCTTGAGCAATTCCATCTTCTCTTTGAGCATTTTACGGAACTCCAGGATAGGCATACCCTTATCGTCAGGAGTGACAAGGCGGCGGCGGGAATTGACCGCCGAGCGTAGGAAATTTGCCACTGTTACACCCGGGATGGCTACAGGGTATTGGAAAGCCAAGAACAGCCCCAGGCGGGAACGTTCGTCCGTGGCAAGTTCAAGGAGATTTTTGCCGCTAAACCAGATTTCCCCACCCGTCACAGTGTAGGACGGGTGTCCCATCAGCGTATACGCCAGCGTGGACTTGCCTGTGCCGTTGGGTCCCATGATGGCATGGACTTCGCCCTGCTTTACCGTCAGGTCAACACCTTTCAGAATTTCTTTATCCTCGATGCTAACGTGAAGATTCTTGATGACTAATTCAGACATGAAAGACTCCTGATCCAATCTTTTACAATGACGGCGAGATTATAGCACTCTGAGATGGATATGTCAATATTTATATTAATTATCTAGTATATTGACAAGACAGAACAGGACTGATATACTTTAATCACAGGGAAATGAGGTAATGATGAATAGCACACGCGATCGAATCTTACAAACCCTCCTGCGCCAGCCGCGCACCACTATCAACGCACTGGCTGAAGCGGTTGGGATTAACCCCATTTCGGTTCGCCACCATCTGACGAATTTACAGGTCGAGGGTCTAGTAAGCAATGAAGAAGAACGTCATGGGGTCGGCCGGCCGCGTCTGGTCTATTTCCTTTCCGAGGCCGGCACCGAGCGCTTCCCCACCCGTTACCTGCGTCTCACCTCGCGTCTGCTTGACCAGTTGAAATCCACCATGCCGGAACCATTGGTCGGAAAGCTGTTCTCGCAAATGGCAAGTGATATGGCTGAAGATTATACCGACCAGATGAAGGGTCTTAGCATGGAAGAACGGCTTGACCTGACTAAAATCCTTCTGACTGAAGAAGGGTTTAATGTGGAGTGGGAAAAAGCTGGCAACCAATATCAAATCCATGAAATAACCTGTCCTTATTTGCGCATAGGTCAGAGTCACCCTGAAGTATGTACTGTTGATCAAACACTCATCTCCAAGATGCTGGCTGTCCCTGCTGAGAAAGTCCAATGCATCCTCAGCGGCGACGCACAGTGCACTTATGTCGTCCAGGAAGAGGCGACGACAAAATGAGCGACGACGCCCTTGCCAACCCCATCCACTGGGACATCCACGATACGCACCCGGATCTTGTTTCAGGGTTGCGCGCCAAACTGGCTGAAGTTGTGGACCCGGAAATTATGCTTAATGTTCTTCAGTTAGGTCTTGTCCGCAAAGTAAGCATTGAGAACGGAAAAGCAAAATTATACGTGTTATTGACAACACCCTTCTGTCCGTATGGTCCGGCCATGCTGGAAACGATCAAACAAAAAGCACATGAGGGAACTGGGATGTCTGTTACCATTGAACTGGGCTATGAGCCGTGGGATTTTTCCCTAATGGAAGATCCCGGCGCGCTTGACTGGGGCATGTACACTTGATACTAACCTGCGGTAGTCTGGGCTTTCCTTCATGGCCAGGAAATTGCTGGAGTTGTAAAACTTGATTGTGCTATAATGACCTTGTATGGCTGAATATACTAAAGAAACCTCGCCGGAAGAAGAAGCAGTTAACCGAGCCGCGATTCTCAAACAGCGCTGGATCATGGTAGGAATTATTATTGCAGCAATTATTATCCTGGCAGGGATTATTGCGGCAATTATTGCACTGACGAAGTATCCAAATGTGGCAACAAACGTCCGCGACATTTTCATTATCTTCATGGCATTTGAATCGCTGATCATTGGTGCGGCCCTCGTTGTGCTCGTAATCCAAATTGCCAGTCTGATAAACTTGCTTCAAAACGAAGTCAAGCCCATTCTTCAATCCACCAGCGAAACCGTTAATACCTTGCGGGGCACAACCGAGTTCTTGAGCGAGAATCTGGTCGAACCGGTGATCAAGCTCAATTCTTATCTGGCCGGACTACGGAAATTTTTCGATATGTTCGGCAATAAAAAATAATCCATACAAAAAACCACCTTATCAAAAAGGAGATATAAAATGTCTGATCATGATGATTTTGGAGCGTTCCTAATTGGTTTCGTTGTCGGCGGTGTAGCGGGTGCCGTTGCCGCCCTACTCCTCGCCCCTCAATCAGGCGAAGAAACTCGCGCCCTCATCAAAGATAAAAGTATCGAATTGCGCGACAAGGCTGCCGAACAGGCCGAAGTAGTTGCGTCGAAGGCGAACGAATTCGCCGATCAGGCCAAAACCCGCGGCAAGGAAGCCTTCGATAACGTCAAGAAGACAGTTACACGCAAGCGCCCGACAGCCTCAACCGGAGAGTAATACAGCATATTCGATTGCAAGGGTTTGACCTTGGGTGGTCAAACCCTTGTTTTTGTGTGTGAACTTGAGGCTGGTTTTCTATGGAAGAGAAAATCAGTCTCTATTCTTATTGACAAATTATTCCTCTTTTGCTACACTCATAGCCGTTAAGGGAATATTTATCGGCTATGTTTCCAATTCAGCCCATTCGATCGTTCGAACAACTCAAGCTTCTGGCGGATCCGCGCCGACTCGCCATTTTACGGCAGTTGATGGCCGGTCCCGCCTCTCTGACCTTGCTTGGGAAAGCTCTAGGCGAGCACCCAGCCTGGGTGCGTCATCATCTCAAAAAGTTGGAAGCGGCTGGTCTGGTCGAACTGGTTGAGACGCGCATCCAATCTGGCGTGGTGGAAAAGTTTTATCGTGCCCGGTCCAGTGGATTCCTGGTACAAGAACTCATCCTGCCGGAAAATCCGGCTCGACCGGCTATCGTCTTCTCAGGCAGTCATGACTTGGCCGTGGAACTTCTTGTCCACCAGCTCTCAAAATACCTGGATATGCTCACCCTCCCCGTGGGCAGCCTGGATGGCCTGGTCACCTTACGCCAGAACCTGTGCAATCTATCCGGCACACATTTGCTCGACCCAGGAGGAGAATACAATCTGCCATTTATCCGCCATTTCTTCCCTGACCGGGCAATGCAAGTCGTCACCCTGGCTCATCGCGAACAGGGATTGATGATCACATCCGGCAACTCCAAAGCGATCCGTTCACTAGACGACCTGACGCGGACAGAGGTTACTTTTATTAACCGCAATCCCGGTTCTGGGACTCGCTTGTGGCTCGATCGCCAATTACAAGCGGAGGGCATCCCCGCTAAAAGTATCCATGGTTATAGTAGCACCGTCAGCACCCATACCGAGTGTGCTCACCTGGTCCAGGCCGGTAAAGCCGATGTGGCCCTCGGGTTGCGGGCTGCTGCTCACCAGTTTGGATTGGACTTCCTGCCGCTCTTTTACGAACGTTATGATATTGTCTTTTCACAGGAACAGAGCAAGCTGCTTGCTCCGCTCCTGGAAACTTTACAGACCAGTGCCTTCCGTCAATCCGTTGAAGCTCTGACCGGTTATGGTACGACGCACACCGGCGAACAAATTCCACTCTGAGGAGGATTCACAATGAACCGTTATCGCAATTCCATTCCAGTCCTACCACTGATTTTCATCCTCTCCCTGGCTTTCTCCGCCTGCGGACCGAAACTGACCGAGACACCCGTCAGCAACGAACCGACAGGCACCGTCCTGGCACTTGTCGGGCCAAATGGCGGGCACGCGCTTAGCATGGCCGATCTCAAAGCCCTGCCGGTCACGGAAGGACAGGGCGGGATTAAAAGCAGCACCGGAAAGATCACTATCCCCGAGCCATTCAAGGGTGTGGCGCTCAAGGACCTGGTGGACGCCCTCGGCGCACCTTTTGATTCATCCATGGGGGTTACAGTAACCGCCGAAGATGGATACAGCATGACCTTGTCTTACGACCAAATCATGAACGGCACTTTTATTGCCTACGACCCAGCCATGGGCAATGAATTGACCACTCATGACCCGCTTACGGCCATTATCGCCTATGAACACAACGGCCAGCCGTTGAATACCACGGAGGAGGGTATTTTGAGACTGGTGGTGGTCAGTATGACAAACAACCAGGTAGTTGACGGCCACTGGTCGGTCAAATGGGTGAACAATGTCGAGGTCAAGCCGGTGGGGCAAACCTGGACCCTGGATTTGCAAGGCGCGATCTTGTCACCCGTCTCCCGGGATACCTTTCAGTCTTGCGGCTCACCCAGTTGTCATGGCAGCGGTTGGGAGGATGAAAATGGACAGAACTGGGTGGGGGTGCCGATGTGGCTGCTGGTGGGTGAAGTAGATGACAATAACAGTCACGAAGATAACGCCTACAATGTGGCCCTGGCAGATGCGGGATATAGCGTTGATGTAGTGGGAGGCGACGGATATACTGTCACATTGGACAGCCAGTTCATTAAAAATAATAACGATCTCCTGGTGGCATTTCTGGTCAACGATGGGGAATTGCCCGAAAAGTATTATCCGCTGCGGTTGGTTGGTTCCGGCCTCGAAAATAACCAGATGGTGGGACAGATTGTCCGGATCATTGTAAATGTCCCGCCCGCCTCCACTCCCACAGTGGCTGCTGTTCCGGAAAACTCGGGCAGTCTTACCATCAAGGGAATGGTGAACCAGGAACTCACCCTGAAGGATTCCGGACTAAGGGCAATGGAAACCGTTACTATTAATGTGGAAGGTAAGGACGGGCCGCAAGATTTCCAGGGCGTGCGGCTGAACACCCTGCTTGATAATGCCGGCCTCAAAGACAGAGCCTCGAAACTTACTTTTACAGCATCGGACAATTACTCCAGCGATGTAAACCTATCGGATGTACGCGACTGCCCCAACGCTCTGCTTGCATTCATGGACACTCCAGGCACATATATGATCGTTCTGCCAGATCAGCCTACCAGTACCTGGGTCAAAAACGTTATTCTTATCGAGGTGAAATAGATAGTAGTCTAGAGATTTTGACCATTCGTTATTTATCTTCGAGGCAGCTGCCTGCCGCATACCTATGGAGTTACGTCCTCACAGATAAATCCTGAGAGGCGAACCAATTCAACCTTATTTAGGAGACGAAACCATGAAGAACACCCGTACCAATCTACTCGTCCTATCAATTTTTGTCCTGGCGGCCATCCTGCTCTCCGCCTGCGGCCCGGTGGCGACGCCAACGCCCGAACCGCCCACTGCAATCCCACCGACTCCTGTTCCACCCACCGCTGTCCCGCCGACTGCCACGTCAGAACCTGTCACAATGACAATCAACGGCATGGTCGATAATGAACTCCAACTGACCGATTCCGCCCTACAAGGTATGACCGTGGTGACGCTCAACCTGACACACCCCAAAACTGGCGCAGCGGATTATACCGGCGTGCGCTTGAACGACCTGCTCAATCAGGCCGGTATCCAGGCAGGTGCCGCGACCGTGACCTTTACTGCCGGCGACGGTTTTGCCAACGATATTGACCTGGCTACCGTTCAGGCCTGCGCGGATTGCCTGGTGGCGTTCGATCCTGCAACTCCCGGCGTCTACAACCTAGCTATGGCCGGTCAAACATCCGGCAAAGCGTGGGTCAAAGGCCTGGTATCCATCACAGTAAAATAAAATCCAGCATTGACAACCTCGAAGGGTGGGCTTCCATCGAGCCCACCCTTTCCATATGGTTATAATTGGAAAGTATTGGGGCGGACTCCTTGCAGAGTTTCCCCTGCAACCAACACCTATTAGGTGCAAAACGGAAATGCCCCTTTCGTTGGAAATTCTCTCACAATGAAAACCATCCCCTCCTTTCTCCTTGCCGCTTTTTTCTGTCTGACCAGCCTCACCAGCGGCTGCACGAGCACACCTGCGGTCAGTTCCGGAAAGACACCCCTAGTGGTTTTCGCTGCCGGCAGTCTCATCATCCCTTTCGGTGACCTTGAGAAAACCTTCGAGAGCAAGTATCCGGAAATTGACGTCCAGGCACAATACCACGGCAGCATCCAGGTGATACGGCAAGCCACCGAATTACACGTACCGATCGACGTGGTCGCCACCGCTGACGCCTCGCTCATCCCCATGCTGATGTATGCTACGAACAACCCTGACACTGGCCTGCCGTATGCGGACTGGTTTATCCGTTTTGCCAGCAACCACCTGGCGCTGGCCTACCAGCCAGACAGCCTTTACGCGGACGAAATCAATGCCGACAACTGGTACACCATTCTGAGCCGCCCAGACGTCAAAGTGGGGATTGCCGACCCACGCTTCGATGCCTCCGGTTACCGCGCCCTGATGGCCGTTGCGCTGGCTGAGAAGTATTACCAAAACCCCAGGATTTTCACAGATATGTTCAGCGGGGATTTCAGTTACCCGCTGGGAATTTTCACCGAGGAAGGCCTGACGACAATCACTGTCCCTGAGATCGTGGAAACCAAAACCGGATCACACATTATCATCCGCGGTGCCAGTATAGCGCTCATTGCCCTGATCGAGTCAGGCGACCTGGACTACGCGTTCGAGTACGAAACCGTGATTGAACAGCATGCCCTCAAGATGGTCCAACTTCCCGAAGCGATCAACCTCGGCGCGGAAGGTTACGCTGACAACTACAGCACCGTGCAGGTCAACCTGGACTTTCAGCGCTTCGCTTCGGTAAAGCCGGTGTTCCGCGGCGAACGGATCGGGTATGGCATTACCATCCCGAGCAGCGCCCCACACCCCGAGGAAGCCACCCTGTTCATCGAGTTCCTGCTGAGTTCTGAGGGCCGCGCCGTTATGCAGGCAGACAGCCATCCCTTGTTCGACCCGGCCATCGGCGAAAACTACGAAAATATCCCTGCCGGCTTGCAGCCGTATTGCACTCCCGTGGAGACACCATGAACTGCAAGACTCTGACCTTCAACCTGGTTTTTTCATTCGTGGGCGGACTGCTTGTCCTGTTTGTGGTTCTACCGCTGGTCAGTACTCTGCTCTCGTCAACACCCACCGCCTTCCTGAAATCGTTCAGCGACCCGGAAGTGTTGAAATCCATCGGGCTGACCTTCGGCGCGGCGGCCATCGCAACCGCCCTGGCTCTGGTCACAGGCGTACCGCTGGCCTACCTGCTGGCGCGCCGCAAGTTCCACGGCAAGCGACTGCTGGAAGCCATCATCAACTTGCCGGTGGTCATCCCGCACACCGCAGCCGGAATTGCCCTGCTGCTGGTCTTCGGGCGGCGCGGGTTGCTCGGTCAATGGTTTTCGCCGCTGGGGATCACCTTCACCGATAACCTGGCAGGGATCGTGGTTGCCATGTTGTTTGTCAGCCTGCCGTTTCTGGTCAATTTGAGTCGCGAAGCCTTTGCCCTTGTAGACGAGGAATATGAAAAAGTAGCGCTCATTGATGGGGCAAGTCAATGGCAGGCATTTTTCTATGTCACCCTACCCCTTGCCTGGCGCGGAGTGCTGGGCGGGGCAGTCATGATGTGGGCGCGCGGCATCAGCGAATTCGGGGCGGTTGTCATCCTGGCCTACCACCCAAAAATTGTACCGGTGCTGGTATACGAGCGTTTCGAAGGCTTTGGCTTGGACGCTGCTCAGCCAATTGCGCTTTTATTGATCCTCGTGGCGTTGGTCGTTTTCATTTCGCTCCGCCTGGCATTACTGCCCGAACACGATTGATCATAATGCACACATACCCGATCCTGTTCTTTCAACAAACCAGAGATGTCCGTCGGAAAATTCCATCCCAAGATTAGTGTATGATTAGGCAATGAGCCTGATCTTATTCCTGATCCGTCCAATCTATTACCTCCTCTACCATCAATTTGCTTGGACATACGACTTTGTCTCTGCGGTTGTCTCCCTTGGTCACTGGCAGGACTGGGTGCAGTCAGCAGAACCCTACTTGAACGGGCGCGTTCTTGAAATCGGTTTCGGTCCCGGACATTTGCAGTTATCCCTGAACGAGAAAAAATTCCCTACATTCGGGCTGGACGAATCTCGCCAGATGTCGTACCAGGCAAGACGCCGCCTTCGAAAGAGAAGAGCAATTTCCCGTTTATCCCGTGGCTATGCGCAGAATATCCCTTTTGCTAACGGTGTTTTCGATTCTGTAGTAGCCACATTCCCTGAGGAGTTTATTTTCGATCCACAAACGCTGATTGAAATTCGACGCGTGCTTGTGTGGTCAGGCAGGTTGATCATCCTGCCAATGGCATGGATCACAGGGACGCGTCCGCTGGAACGGCTGGCGGCATGGCTGTTCCGGATTAGTGGCGAAGCGCCGGGCAAGCCAGGACCAGTCTCGGTAGCAATAAAAGGCCGGTTCACTCACACCGGGTATGAGATCCGGAGCGAAATTGTAGAACTTAAAGGCAGCCAGGTGCTTGTCGTTGTGGCGGAAAAGATATAGGCCAGGGGATTGCTTCGCTTTGCTCGTACTGACAGGTTAATTCGGAGTAAAATGGGGGCATGGAAATCCAGATCGCCGTCGCGAAAACAAATAAGTACGCCGTCTCCGAAAGCGGTGATACGCTCGAAGTGGTGGAACGGCCCAACGGTGGCCTTTCGGTGGTGTTGGCTGACGGACAAACTTCGGGTCGCGGCGCAAAAGCAGTCTCGATGATGGTCGTCCGCAAGGTCATCAGCCTGCTTGCCGAAGGTGTGCGCGACGGGGCTGCGGCGCGCGCAGCCTCAGATTTGCTTTACACGGACAAGAAAGGCAAAGTCACTTCCACTCTCAATATCGTCTCGGTGGACTTACATACCGGGACAGTCGTCATCACCCGCAACAACCCGGCACCCTTTTTCATCGCCCGCGGCGAGGAAATTGACTGCATTAGTTCAGAATCTAAATCAATCGGGACCACTCGTAACACCCGGCCAGTCATAACCGAAATACCAGTTGAGCCAGGATTGGTGATCGTTATCTACACCGACGGGCTGGTCCATGCCGGAAAAAGAGTCGGACGCCCGATGGACGTGTGCACATCTCTCAAAGCAATGCTCGAAGAACAGGACCCTTCCCCGCAAGCCATCTCCGATGCGCTTCTAGCCGAGGCAGTCAATCTGGACGAAGGCCGTCCCGCAGACGACATCAGTGTGGTGGTACTCAAAGTATTGAAACGGCTCGGAGACGATGTACGCCGCATGACAGTCCGGCTGCCGATGTGACAAACCCCATTTCAATTGAAGGTAATCAATCCAGCCTGGCGCGACTGAAAATTTCCACCACCTCCCATCTGGCTGGGAAGACGATTGGCACTGTGGAAGACAATGATCACCTCAAAATCATCCTGAGGTGCCTTAACCATCAGTCCGAGATCCATCCGACCACCAGTGCACTGCTCGGTGCATGGAATATTCTGGCAAGTCTGTGCGAACCAGAGCCGTCGAACCATTTACTGCATGATAACGATTTATCCCACCGATAAGGAGCCCCCAGGTAAGCTCCAACCTCTGATCGGTATCGTCGGTCCATGCGGCGCGGGAAAAACGACGCTGGTTGGGGGCTTGCACCGGAAAGGCTATCGGGCGCGAGCCATTGCACAGGAGCATTCTTTCGTCAAAGATATGTGGCAGCGGATGACCAGGCCCGACGTTCTAATTTTTTTACAAGCATCATGCTTGGTGGGTGGTAAGCGCCGTAAGTTGAAGTGGACTGAATCCGAATGGGAGGAACAACAAAGACGACTGGCATATGCCCGCGAACATGCTAATTTCTACTTGAACACCGATTCACTCGGCATTGTAGAAGTCCTGAATCTTGTCTTGGAGTTTCTCCAAAATCGCGATATCCATTAGAATCGCCATTAGGAATTCTCCCTCTTACCTCATTACGACGTCACTTCCTTCCCAAGCTCGGGGCTTGGGGTGCTGGCGTGCGGAAATCCGCACACCAACACCCGATGATCTTATTTTCCTCCGATTCTGCCCGAGGCGGTGTGATAAACTGTCCTTGGCTGCGTCGAAGCCGTGAGGTGTCGAAGAAGGTGGCGGGTGTCCGGTTGTTGAAATCCATGCTTTCTGGCTTTGGGCAAAACCTGATCACATCGCTTAGTGCCCTACCCATGCCTTCTTAATCGGAGTATAATCACCCCCGCCGCCAGCCAAAGGCTGGCATTTTCGTGAATGGAGAAGCCTTTTATGAATCGTCGCCAATACAACTGGCTCATTCTCATCATCCCTTTGATTGCACTGGCAATCTGGGTGGACGTGAGCAAACAAATCACCATCCCCAATCCTTTCAATCCCCAAAATAACTTCATAGACCGCAATGTGGATATCCGTCTCGGGCTTGACCTGAGTGGTGGCCTCCAGACCCTTCTGGAAGCCGATTTACCTGCCGATGCCACGATCAGTTCGGACGATTTGAAAGTCACTCGGCAGATTTTGGAGAGTCGTGCCAACGCTCTGGGTGTAAGCGAAGTGGTCATGCAGGCGGCGCCGCCTCGCCGCATCGTGGCCGAGTTCCCTGGTTTAGGTTCACAAGACACAGACCAGGTTATTGCATCTTTGCAGCAGACCGGTTTGCTTGAGTTTGTGGACATAGGCAGCACGCCCATCGCGGAAGGGACAATTATCCTAACCGACTTTGGAACATCTACAACCTCCGCTACGTCAACCGATATCCCGACAAGTACTTCGACTAGCGACCCATCTGCCACTCCTGCTCCGACCGGGACACCGGCTGCCACGCCAACCATTTACCACACCGTTTTGACTGGCGCGGCGCTCAGTGCTGTCGGTGTACAGGCCGCATCTCTCGGCGGTTTCGACATCGCTACCACTTTTAAATCCGAAGCAGCCGCCATCTTCGCCGACTACACCGGCAGTCATGTAAACCAGTATATGGCGATTGTTTTGGATAAGCGCGTGATCTCCTCTCTGATCATTAAAACTAAGATTCCAAACGGACAAGGGGTTATCCAGGGGAAGTTCACCCAGGATACCGCCAATACGCTCGCTATCCAACTGCGCTACGGTTCATTGCCTGTACCCATTAAAGTGGTCCAAAGTCAGACAGTTGGTCCGACGTTGGGTAAAGAATCAGTTCGCCGAAGTGTGATTGCCGGTATCATCGGCCTTTCGGTAGTTATCCTTTTTATGGGCCTCTATTACCGTTTGCCAGGTTTAATTGCTGACGTGGCGCTTATAACCTTCTCGTTGATCTGCTTGATGCTCTACAAACTCATTCCGGTCGTTTTGACTCTATCCGGCATCGCCGGCTTCATATTAAGCATCGGTATGGCCGTGGACGCTAATATCCTCATCTTCGAGCGTCTAAAGGAAGAACTGCGCGCTGGCCGCACCCTGCGCCAGGCCATTGACCTGGGCTGGAAGCGAGCTTGGCCATCCATCCGCGACTCGAATTTTTCCACGCTCATCACCTGCGTCATTCTTTTCTGGTTTGGCAGCGCCTTTGGAGCCAGTGTGGTCAAAGGCTTCGCCCTGACCCTGGCATTGGGTGTAGGCGTCAGCTTGTTTACAGCCATCATCGTCACCCGCACCTTCTTGCACGTTGTGCTGGATACAATCAAATCCACCGAACATCCCCGCTGGTTCGGTATTTAGGAGAACCCGCGATGAATATCATTAAATATCGATACATCTACTTCGGCATCTCTTTGCTGGTCATTGTTCCCGGGATCATCGCCTTAATCCTCTGGGGACTTCCTCTGGGGATTGACTTCACCGGCGGCAGCCTGCTCGAAGTCCAATTTGTGTCGGGCCAACCACCCTCCATTGCCGATGTCGCCGCCCTTTATAACGAAATGTCCACATCGCAAATAGATATCTCGAATCCTGTGGTACAGCCTGTCGGGACCGACTCGCTTTCTATCCGTTCAAAAGAGATGCACGATGCCCTGAAAAGCCAGATTGTTTCGGCGCTGAAAGATCGCTTCGGCGGCGGTCAGGACGTCGTCATTATGAACTTCACACAGGTTAGTGCGGTTATCGGCCAGGAAATCGCCGTTCGCGCTGCCGGAGCAGTTGCCTTGGCGGCGATTGCCATCCTGCTTTACATCACATATGCCTTCCGTGGTGTTCAACACGCCTTTCGATACGGGACAGCGGCCATCATTGCCATGTTCCATGACGTGTTAGTAGTTGTTGGGATGGAAGCCATCATTGGTCACTTCTTGGGCTGGCAAGCCGACTCGCTCTTCCTGACCGCCTTGCTCACGGTAATCGGTTTCTCTGTACACGATACCATTGTGGTCTTCGACCGCATTCGCGAAAATTCAAACATCTACCGGCGCGTGGGTTACGAGACCATTGTCAACCACTCCATCGTCCAAACCCTGGATCGTTCGATCAATACCCAATTGACGGTCATGCTCACACTCCTTGCGCTGGCACTTTTTGGTGGTGCAAGCATCCGCCACTTCGTGGTTATTCTACTTGTCGGTGTCTTTAGCGGCACGTACTCTTCAATCTTCAACGCCTCTCCCATCCTGGTTGTTTGGGAAAACAAAGAGTGGCGCAACTGGTTCCGCCGGAAACTCAGATCAGAGATTATCTAAGCGCAAAAACTTCCGAGGGTCAGCCCCGGAAGTTTTTATTATCTATATACCGCCAATTTGAAAGCAGGACTGAAAAAGACACAATAAGCAAACCTTGTTGTCCTCCGGATAGTCACCTCAATTCGTAGGGCGTCTGTCTTTATTTTTCAATTCTATGCTTTCAGAGCTATAGCATCAAATCCTCTTCAATTATCTGTCTGGCTTTGTCGTACACATCCTGTCAACGACCTCCATTGACAGAATTATTCACTTTGGATATACTCAAAAAGTCGAGTCGTTGGGTGCCCCCCTCACCCAGCGGCTCGGCATTTTTTGCGGGGAATAGATATAGACACTCGTTTTCTTTCCCGCCAATCACGCTTTGGCCAATGGGCGTCAGGACCGTCTCGACCGCCCGCTTGAGCAGGGTTTGATAGCGCCTCACGTCCACGCTACGCGGGTCCGGTGGTTCCAGTGCATCCCAGGCGCGCACCCCCGGCCTGCCGCGCGTATACAGGAAGCGCACCCTCTGCCCCGGACGCACGGCTTTCCCGGCTTCTTCCAATTGTCGCACCGTCCGCGCCGCAGGCGAGGGGGAAGAATACTCGCCCAACTCCCGGCTCAGTTTTTGCGACACCAGTAACTTCTCCAGTGGCACACACCCGGCGCTCAGTGCATCCATCTCCTTGCGCACAAATGCCAGAGCCCGCGGGTAAACTTCCTTCAAGTGCACGGCATCCTCAGCCTTTGCCAGGATCTCCATGATGGCCATCTGCGTCTCCGCGATGAACGGCGCGGTGTCTCTGCGGCGGGCCTCGATGCCGCGCACCTTGATCGAGCCGTCTTGAAAGACACCGAAGTAGCGGTTGGCCACCGGAACCTTATCATTCACGCGCGACGGCAGGAACACCACCCAGCGGTATACCCCGTCCAGAGAAATCGGCAGACCGGTCCGTTCTGTGATCTCTGCCAGCAGCGCCTCAAAATCTGCCGGGGTTTTGCAACCCTCCTTGTGCACCCACAACCCATCCACGTACATGTGGAGGATCTCATAATCCAGGTCTTCGGCTGCCTCCTTGGCGCGCAGGAGCGCTTCGCGGCCGTAAGCGGTCACCGCTTCGTGGGCTTCAATGCGACCGAATCTTGCATTCTTATAACCCAGGTAGCCGAAGCAAGTGACTAACAACCATTTATGTGCGCTTGCCAGTGCCTGATAACCTGGCCTCCGGCAATCCCATCGGTGAAGGGTCAGCAGGGCCGACTTGAGCGCCAGGCGCTTGTTCAAAAGCGGAGCCAGCGTTATCGGAACGATCCCCGGCGCGCCTGGAGCAGGTTCCAGGTCCGCCCCTGCCCGCGGCACTTCCGGCGAAATATTGAACCTCACCATGATGCCTGGATACATCGAAACGAAGTCGATCCCCCCCACATCCCGGTGCAGTCCCACCGTGGGCTGGTACACCATCCCGCCCATATCCGACCGCATGAGGTCCAGGGCGGTCTTGGGCGTCTCCGCTTGATTCTTGTGCCAGGGGATGAGAATGCTCTTCTGGAGGGCGGTAACAAATTGCATGGACGAGATTCCCGTGCCCGGAGAGAGCCGGGCAGCATCCTGGACCGGCTGGCGGGTGACACGCGCCATCTCCAACACTCCTTCCATGCCATAGTCGTTCCAAAGCATGGCATTATGCCGGTCAAGGTGCCAGCGGCCGCGCAACTGCACCTGCCGGCCACGGTAGACAATCTGGCCGTAAGAAAAATAGGTGTGTTCTTTCCGTTTCACCACCGCCTGGCTTTCATCCCGGTTCAAAGGGAGCGCGGTCCCGCTCTCTTTACAAAGTTCCATAAGCAACGGCATCAACCAGGTATCGCCCCAGGAAGTCAGGATCACGTCCGGATCATAGCGCCTCAGGTCTGCACCCAAGCCGACCAGCAGCGGGATCCTTTTCTCAAGCGGCAGGGAATAACGGACGCGCTCATAAGAGACAATGATCGCCTTGGGTTCTCCATGCACCGGGTCGCAGTCCGGTTCTAGCGACAGGATGCGCAGAGGAGCCGGTACAGGCTCAAGATCCCAGGGAGTATCCAAAGGAGTGATGCTCATAACTGTCTCACCCCGGACCTCCAGCCGGACTTGCGCCAAGGGAAAGACTCCAAAAGCCGCCGCATAGCGAAGTGGTAAGGAAATGTCGGCATCGTAATAGGTCAAGTCGGGATAAGCATTAACCATACTTCGAAATAATTCGTCCAGCTTTACAGGTTGCAGGACTTCAGCAGCCAGGACCGCCACCATCCCCTGGAACACATCCTTGCGTTCGGTGCGCGACAGATGCACGGGAACTGCCTGCGCTTTGAGCCACTTCCAAAGTTCCCGGAGGCGTTTGGATGGACCGGCAGCATAAACCGTCGCGGCAAAATCCTGAACGAAGCGGTGCCGCTTCCCATCCTCTCCGATCAGCCAGATGGTCAAATTGGTTTCGTTTGGATAGATGTCGAACAGCCAGCCTGTGATCGTCGTTTTCATTTTTGCCTGGAGAGAATGACTTCCGTCCGCTCTCTCAATTTCATCACTTCCTTGTGCTCTTCCAACAGCATCGCCAGCAGGAAAACTTCAAAAGGCAGCGCGTGCGAAGCATATTGCGCCGCCGCCAGGTGTTGCCGTGCAGATACAAACAGGTCATCCAGGGCCAATTGGTCCGCCCTTCGCAGTGCGCGCCGGAAGCGGGCAAAGGCCTGCTCTTCCTGTAAGAAGACTTGCGTGGCCGAGGGAAGTGTTCGTCCCATTAGAATAACCTCATCGGTTCAGGAGCCGGCGCAACTGGTTGGATAAAGTAGGTGTCTACTGCCGAGGCCTGGAGCTGGCCCAGAAGTTCTACAGCTGTCTGACTCGGGATGGCCGGTGGATGTACGCTCACCACCCCACCTGCACCTTGTTCAAGCCGTTCCAGGTGCGTAATGCACGCTCGTAACAGCCGTTTCCGTTCCCCGACCTGGACAGACTCATCGTAGAACGTGCTGAGCATATCCAGAATGACAAAGGGGACCTGGATCGCCGGTGTGCTTTCCAGAAGGGAGAGCACCTGATAACAAGTGAACGCCCTTGAAACCGTGATGCGGTTCATGACATCTGGCCGCCCGCGCGCTGCTCGAGCAACCTTATAGGCGTTGAACCGGTTGCCGCCATCCAGGACACGCAGAAATCCTCCCTCCCCCAGGCGGGCAATGGCATTGAGCATTGTGGAGTTCACGCTGCGCGGGCCAACCAGGAGGACCCAGCTTCCGGCTTTGGGTTTGATGGAAGTAATCATGCACACAGGGTATCCTGCCCACTTAATAAAAACAATCCCCTGCCAGGGGAGGAATAAGGGGTTAAGGAACGTAGCCTTTCAGGTGAGCCACCGCTGGGGGTGGTCTGGGTTTGCGCGCCCGCATCTACGACAAAATTATCCTTCCCCACCGGGAAATCCCACTCTTCCAGCGCGAGTAGCAATGAGGCTTTGAGCCGCCATTTGCGAAGCACCTTGTGGGGTAGCTGTTTCGGTTCCAAGAGACGCTGAAGGTTGGTTCTCGTTCCCGTGCAGCTTAAACTTCAACCGCGCGATGCACACATTTGCCTACATATTCCCTTCCGAGACCCCCAACCGAGCCGAGATCCGACGGTTGGTATTCCCCCCATCAGGCTCGCGCGGAGACCTCATGCTCACGCGGCAAGGGAAACTGTGTGCGTCTCCACCATTCCCTGTACATCTTCGGCTATGCTAGAATCAAAGAAACGACCTGCATTTGCAAACCACTTGACCATGTTTAATATTTTATCTATACTCTATCAATGATCAAACCTTAAAGGAGAAACCTGATGAAATCAAAATGGCTTTTTGTTCTTGCCGGATCAATTTTCCTGTTTCTGGTGATCAGCGGTTGTGGTCCCTCGGGCACGCCCACTTGTCCGACCGCCAGTCTGCAGGCTCCCATCCTGACTGGCCCGGCGATGTGGTCAGTGGTGGGTTCGCTCTCGCCCTCGCTGAGTTGGTCTTACCCGGATGCGACCTGCAACCCGCAAGGGTATGCCGTCGACCTCAAGACTGGGCCATTTTTCACCGACGACCTCGGTGGAGGCACTGGGAACCCATCCACTACCTGGGGTCCCGGAAGTCCCTTGCAGCCTGGGAAGGAGTACGCCTGGGGTGTTCAAGCCATCAATGGGACAACGGTTGGCCCATATGCTGGTTTCAACTATTTCTTTACCGGTCCTATGTGTGAAACGGCTGCACTTGTGGCGCCGACTTTGCTCCAGCCCGCTAATTACTCAATTGTCAACGACCTGAATCCAACGCTCATCTGGCAGTATCCAAATCCTTGCCTGCCAGAGGGCTATCGGATTGACCTGTCGACCGACGTGACCTTTGCCGACACCAGTCTGAGCGGTGGCACCGGCAACCCGTCCACTCGCTGGGGGCCGGGTCATGCATTGGTGGACTGTACCGTTTACTCCTGGAAGATTTCACCGATCAATGACACTACGCTGGGCCCGACTTCGGGTGTGTTCTCTTTCAGTACAGACGTCAACGGTACCTGCCCCACTCCAACACCGGTAGGCCCTTCCCCAACACCAATAGGACCTTCGGCAACCCCGGTGGAACCCACATTCACACCCACCCCGGTGGGGTTCTTCTTCACCCCTAACATTAATGCCTATTGCCGCTTCGGGCCGAACATTTCCTTTCCTTGGCTTGACGTCGCGATGAGAGGCCAGGCTTACCTGATGGATGGACGCAACCTGGACAACGACTGGTTCCGGATCATGATCTCAGCCTCGAGAGGCTGTTGGGTATTGGCCAGCTCGGGTACGCCCTCCAAAGATCCATCCGGTTTGCGGGTGCTGGCAGAAGTTCCCACATTTACCCCCACGCCGGTAGCCTTCTGCTCTCAATTCACCACCGACGCGACCTGTAGGAAACAGTATCCGGTTTGTGTATGGATACCATCCACCACGCACCCAGGCGATTGCGTGAGTAAATAGCAAGTTGTTCTTGCCTTGTCATACCCAAAATCGCTCGGTAAATTCCCGGGCGATTTTGGGTATTCGGCAGAGGCTTCCTGGTATCCGGGAGCTGCTGTCTGAATCGGATCATAAAATAATGATACAGGCAGCGACGGGCCGTTGACCCCTTCTCGCCTACCGCCTCTCGGTCCAATTCTCCATTGCTGTCTTCACCTCCAAAAGATTCCTCCACTCTTCGCGAATCATACCCGCAGGGCGCTCCGCACCGCCTTCTACGCCACACCACGCTCGGTACGGCATCAAAATCATTCTCCCGGATCGCCCCCACTGCTAATCGCCTAGGCAGCATCATGCCTCCAATCGGGTCCTGATTAACCAAAAAGCCCCCAGATTCGGGGGCTATGGGGCTGTTTATCGCCATTATTCAGGCTGGGGGCAATGGATTCGAACCATTACTAACTGTTCCAGAGACAGTCGTCCTGCCATTAGACGAGCCCCCAATTCCAGCGGGCGGTATTCTACCATGCCAGATATATTCCGTCTAGGGCTGCACACCAATATGCGTTTTTAGAAGATATTTACCTCCTCATCAAATCACGTAATGCAGCTTCGGCAGTCTCAAACTGGAAACGGAATCCATGTTCTTGCAATCTCTTTGGGAGCATGTACTGTCCCTCCAGCACCAGGGTGGACATTTCTCCAAGTAACAAGCGCAATGCAAATACCGGAACAGGCAGCCAATAAGGGCGTCTCATCACTTTCGCCAGAATAATTCCAAATTCGGCATTTGAGAGCGGTTCCGGCGCAGATAAGTTGAAAACACCATGCGCCTTTTCATTTTCCAGCAAGAAGCGGATGCCTGCCACTTCGTCTGCAGGGTGGATCCAGGGAAGGCCCTGCCGGCCATTTCCCAATGGGCCGCCAGCAAATAGCCCGAAGGGTAGCATCATTCGTCGCAATGCGCCTCCGTCCTTGGAGAGTACAACTCCAGTACGGATAACGACACGCCGTACGCCTAACGCTTCGACTGGTAGACTGGAGGCTTCCCACGCCCTGCAAACTTCCGCCAGGAAACCACGACCGGGAGCAGATTCCTCGGTCACTGGCTCATCGCCGTGCGGACCGTAGAATCCAACCGCCGAAGCCTGGATTAGGGTCTTCGGCCGTGGGTTGGCTTGACGGATAGCATCGCTTATCGCCTGTCCTGCTTCCACTCGGCTGGATAGAATCCGTTTTTTTCGCTCTTCGGTCCAAGGTCCAGTCCCGAGGCTCTCTCCCGTCAGATTAACGATGGCGTCCACCTGAGAAACCAGTTCTCCCCAGCCGGCAGTCGTCTGGCCATCCCAGCCAACGCCCCGCACTCCCTCGACCAATCGTACCGTCTGTAGATTTCGAGTCAATATCCAGACTTGATGTCCCTCTGCAAGCAGATTTTTTGTTAAAGCCGTTCCAATAAATCCGGTGCCACCAGTAATGATTATACGCATAGTTTATTCCTTTCATAAAACCTGTCAGGTGTGGAGTATAATACACGCCAATGTGGAGGCGCTATGAATGCGCCAGTTCTGGTACTCAACGCCAATTTTGAGCCGATCAATGTCTGTAACACCCGCCGCGCTGTTGGCCTGATCCTTTTGGGGAAAGCCGATCTGGTCATGAATGGCCGCGGCTATTTACAGACAGTTAGACAGACTATTCCGATACCATCCGTCATCCGACTGGAACAGATGATTCACCGCCCGCGCTTACAGGTCAAACTAAGCCGCCGCGAGGTTTTTCGTCGTGATAAATACACCTGCCAGTATTGCGGACGACGCTCCAGCGACCTGACCGTTGACCATGTCTGGCCCAAACATCTGGGCGGAAAACATATCTGGACAAATGTGGTAGCCGCATGCCCTTCCTGTAATCACCGTAAGGGCGGACGGCAGATGGAGGAGGTCCATATGACCCTGCTCCATACTCCGAAGGAACCCCCTGCAAATGCTTACTATATCTTCGGACGACATTTGGAGGAAAATTCCGAGTGGGACCAATTCATCCATGGATGGTAAAGAACCAGACACGCGCCCGTTGTTTATCAACCCGGGCGTTCTTCTTTTAATCGAATCATATTGATACTAAATCTTTCACCATTGTCATCGGATTTTCATACTGCATCCGGGCTTCCGCGAGCGACCTGCTCGCGGAATATTCCGCTGTTGGATAATGGATGAGAAATAGCGTATCGACCTCCGCCTGCGCGGCAACTTTTCCAGCCTGTGCCGTAAACGTATACCCCGGAAGGAGGCCGGAAGTCTCAAAGGTGGCCGGAAGTCTCAGGGGAAGCATTCAATGTTCCAATGATAACCTTTTCTTGCATCCCAAGTGCTTTTCTGGTTAAAGCCTACCCCATTTTCAAGGCAAATAACAATAGTAAAGGAGTAACCCACGTTTCGATAATTGCAGCGATGGTCAATAATGGCAGTACCAGACCAATGCCAATCTTTACCCAATCGGCAATTGCCTCAATTAGCACCTCACCGAGGCTCCGCTGAGGGAGCGGCGTCACCAGCATAATCCCAATATGTAGAATTGCAGCGCTAGCAAGAATCAGGGCCGGGATTTCAAAGACACCGTGTGGGAGGATCCCAAACACGCTAACTATCAACGGCGACCCTCCCATTGCACGGATCAACGCCAGAACCGCTCCAATGATACCCATATTCAGAAGGTAAACTAAAGTACCCAGAACCCCGAAAGAGAACAAACCCAAAATAAGGATAACCACGATAGCTCGTAAATTGTGCCCCCAGATCGTCGGGAAGGAAATTCCAACATTGGCAATCGGTACGCCCATTCCGGAAGATAAGATGTCGGAAAGCTCGCCCGCTTTAAATTGACCCACGAATATCGTGGAATTCGAAGTTACCCAAACATAACCTGCTACGACTGCCAAGAATCCGATACCAACCGTCAAGAGAATGGATGGAATTTGTTTCTGAATTGTATTCAAGACCTCGAATCTGAACCAGCCCCAAAGGGATCTGGTATTCCCTTTGAACGCGCTCCAGAAAGTCCGTCCAATCCAGCTTAGATTGAGTATGTCAATTTCACGTCCAAGCAAAGACTCGCGCTGGAAATGGGCTATGCCGACACGTGCCAGAAGCACCGTCAAGATTACCACCCCGACCACCGCAAGCCAGAGCACCTGGTCGTTGCCCCAGAATAACATGATGCTCTCACCCTGGATTAGTAATGCCATCGGAATGACGATAAACGACGCCATCAGATTAGCGGCCCGCACTGAAGTGGCCTGCGTAGAAATCAGAATGGCTCCGCTGACCATTAGAAGTGCCTGAACTGTTGTCAGGATCAGCGTCTGCATCATCCGATTGAGATCAGGGAATGGGATATGTTGAAAATAGAGACCGATCATGTAGACAGTGATACCCAGGTAAGAAGTGACCAGCGGAGCAGCCGTCCCAGCAATCAATTTCCCGATAAAAAGTTGCCTGTCCTTGAGCGGGGTCACCAGGAGCGGTTCAATCGTCCCGCGCTCTTTCTCACCGACAAACGACTCCAGCGCAATAACCAGCGAGACTGTAATTGGGAAGTATCCTACCACCATGAGCAAAAACGGCACCAGTCGTTCGGCAATCAGCGGTGTTCCATAAGTCGTCGTAAAATTTATGGCAGCCTGCGCACCCAAATCGGCCAAAAAGGGCAGAATCAGCGTTAGTACAACCATCGGAAAAATGATGCGCCAGTCGCGTAACTGGTCACGCAATTCGCGCCAGGCCACCAACCAAGCCATACTAAGATCGTCCCTCCATTGTTCAAGCACGATTCACCTGCGTCATGGCAGCTAAATAGACCTGCTCGAGGGTGCGAGGCAATTCCTGCAACGCCACCACTTTCACCTTGCGCTTCATCAATTCTTTGAGCAAAATTGGATTAGAAATCTGGGGATCCTCGACACGAAACCTGGAGCCGGTATCGCTGGCCTCGAGTTGTATGACGCCCGGAGGCAGGTTTAGAGTCCCGCGCGGCCATTTGCCCTCCACCCGCACTTCATACTCGGCCGGCCCCAGCAGGCTTCGTTTCAATTCATCGACCGTCCCGCTGGTCAAAATTCGCCCGCGATAGATGATGGCGATCTTGTTTGCCAGCATTTCTGCCTCAACCAGATTATGTGTACAGATAATAATGGTGCGCTGTTCTGTGCGCAAACTGGCAATTGCATTCCGTACTAACTGTGCAGATTCGGGATCCATGGCTGAGGTTGGTTCGTCCAGTAAAAGCACAGGCGGTTCGTGAATCAAGGCGCGAGCCAGTGCCAGTTTCTGGCGCATACCCTTCGAATATTGGCCGATGGGATGTTTGGCCACTTCAGCCAGACCGAAATAATCCATCCACTCCCAGCTTCGTTTCTGGCGCGCCACTGCCTCTAAATGATAGATCTTTCCGTAAAAATCAAGATATTCCAAACCGGTCATACGCAGGTACAAACCGTGTTGTTCGGTCAGCACTCCGACCAAAGCCCGCACCTGTTCCGGGGATTGGACCACGTCGAACCCGGCGATGCGCGCCCGTCCCCGGGTGGGAGCCAGTACCGAGGTCAGCAGACGGATGGTGGTGGTTTTACCGGATCCGTTCTGACCAAGTAGAGCGAGCACTTGCCCGGGATAAACGTCGAGACAGACGCCATCCACAGCCCAGTAGTCGCCGAATTGTTTGCTCAGATCTTCGGTCTGGATCATTGCATGCTAGGCTCTCCGGGAGCGGTGATTGAGGAATATTAAAACTCCCGCCGCCAGAGCCACCATGACAACGAACGTTTGATTAAAGTTTATACCGCCCACTTGCGCAGCGTCCAAGCGCAGAAAATCGAGACTGAAGCGCCCGATGGCGTACATTATCATATAGATAAGGAAAATGTCGCCGGGTTTCAGCCATTTTTCGAAGCGGCGCGCCAGCCAAAGCAGTACAGTCATGTTGATCACATTCCATAATGATTCATACAGGAATAGTGGGTGGAAATACTCAAAATTCTGATAACCTTCCACGCGGTGGACAGGGTCAATGAAGATTTTCCAAGGGAGATTCGTGGGTAAACCATAAACTTCCTGATTAAAGAAATTCCCCCAGCGACCGATGGCCTGGGCCAGTGCCACGCCCGGTACAACCACGTCCGCCCAGGTCAGGAAAGAAATACCCTTCCTGCGGCAATAAATCCAGAATGCCAGCGCCCCGCCAATTATTGCTCCGGGGATGCCCAGCCCGCCATTGCGGATGTTAAGCATATCAAGGGGGTGCATTAAGTACCACCTGGTGGTGATCCCTTGTGCAACCATCGAAGGTGGGGGCGTCAGAATGTGCCAAATACGCGCACCAATTATCCCGGCCAAGACAACCCAGAATAATGCATCCCAGATGAATTCCGAATTCATACCGCGGCGTTTCGCCTCCGCCTGTCCCAGGAAAGCGGCAGCAATCACGCCCAGCGTGATCAAAATCCCATAATAATAAATATGAAAGGATTGGTTGAGAAATGGGATGGGAATATCAAAACCGTTTGGCAAGGTTGGCATGATCTACTCCTGAGATTGAGATAAGCGACGATGAGCATCTCGTCGCACTCGCAGAATGCGTTGCAAAGCCGTGAAATTCGCCAGAACGGCAATAATAATCAAGACAAGCAACGGCAAATTGAAAATCAAACCAGGGATAAGCACGATATAACGCTCGACGCGCGTCAACAAACCAATGTTTGCGTCCAGTTTCGATGCGTCGGCACGCGCTTTGACATAAGATACCAGCACCGACCCGGCTGCCGCCATGTACGCTAAAATCACACCTGCAGCATTTGCCTGGAGCATATAGTAAATAAGAAAACCAAGGAAAAGGAATAGTTCCGAATAGCGATCAGTAACCGCATCCACAAATGCGCCCCAATCACTGGCTTCGTTGCGCAAGCGCGCCAATGCACCATCCATGGCGTCCACCGGACCCATGATCAGCAGCAGGATACCAGCCCAAGTCATGTGGCCGAAAGCAATCAGCACGGAGCAGCCTATCGTTCCCATGAGACCAATCAAGGTGACTGTATTTGGTCGTATCCCTAGACGATTAAAGAAGCCAGCTATCGGGTTTAAATACCAACGGAACCAGACCCGCATCTTATCGGCAAATGTCATATTCTTTTGTTCGGAAGGTTGTGTCAATGGAATTCCTCTTTGGACAGGTATCAAAACTGGGCAATCATACCACACTAGGCATTATCATCCACGTGCGCATTCCCATTCTCATCGTCCGATTCGAGCAGGACTTCACGGTCGCGTCCGCCGCCCATGGAGGGTCCTATCACCCCTGTCTCTTCCAACTGATCCAGCAAGCGCGCTGCTCTCGGATAGCCGATCCGCAGACGTCGCTGGAGCATGGAAGCGCTGGCACGTTGTTCCTTCTTAAGCACGGTGATCGCCTTCTCAATTAATACATCATCGCTGCCTTGAGTGGTGGCTTCGTTCAGCATTGATTCCCATGGCGGGCGGACATCCTTTTGCGGCACTGTCTTCTGCCAGTGGGAGATAACGCGCTCGATTTCCTGGTCGGTAACCATTACTCCTTGTGCACGTACGGGGCTGCCTACTTCCGGATTCAGGAATAGCATATCGCCACGCCCGAGCAATGTCTCTGCACCGGGTAAATCCAGGATAACACGCGAATCCACACCCGAGGCTACAGAAAACGCCAGGCGCGCCGGGAAGTTGGCTTTGATGAGACCCGTCACCACATCCGTGCTGGGACGCTGCGTGGCAACCACCAGATGAATGCCGGTTGCACGTGCCATCTGCGCCAAACGGACCAGATTGTGTTCGGTCTGGTCGGGAGCCGACATCATCAGATCAGCCATCTCGTCTATCAAGACAACAATTCGGGGAAGCGTCTGTACATCCTTGCGGCGTTGGAGATGGTGGTTATAGGCGTCAATGTCGCGGGCCTTGGCGGCTTCCAATAACTTGTATCGATGTTCCATCTCCACCACCACCCAGCGCAGCACACCCAGAATACGCTGCACATCCGTCTCAACCTTACCGTACAAATGCGGTAGACCATTAAAACGGATCAATTCAACCATTTTCGAGTCAATCATAACCATGCGCAAATCTTCAGGCGTATTATTCATGGCTAAGCACACCGCCAACGCAGCAATACAAACCGACTTACCCGAACCGGTCGTCCCGGCGATTAGTAGATGCGGCATACGCGCAAGGTCTGCCACGAGCGGATTGCCTGAGACGTCCCGCCCCAGTGCAATTGTCAAGGATGAGCCAGTTTTGTAGAAGGCTTCCATCTCCAATAACGGGCGCAGACGCACAAGGGAGGACCGTGGATTCGGCACTTCGATACCCACATACCCGCGTCCCGGTACTGGTGCTTCGATGCGCAGACGTTCAGCGGAGAGGGACAGAGCCAGATCTTTTTGAAGACTGGCTATTTGTGCAACGCGGACTTTCATCTGCTGGGCATCTTCCTCCGAACCCTTTTTGATGAATCCTGGTTGTATAGCAAACTGCGTGACCGTCGGCCCGATACGGAAGCCTACTACTTTGGCCGGGATGCCAAATTCAGAAAGCGACTTTTCAATCTGCCCCGCGGTCTGGTTGATTGTCCGCTCATCTGGGCGAATAGCTTGTTCACCGAGCAACACATTCAGCGGGGGCAGGCGTTCCCCACGTGGTGGAGTAGATGCCGGGCGGTTGTCCTGTTTTTCGGGAATTTTGAATGACTTGCGAAATTCTGGTGGTAGTTTCTGGGTATGTTTCCTGGTGCCATTGGCAGAATCTGCAGCGGTTTTATCCATCGGAAGTGGAGAAATAACCGGGATTTCTGGTGCAACAGTTCCCGGGGCCGGGGTGATTGATTCCCCAGACAGTTTTAATAACCAGACTTCGAAGGGGTGCCAGAGACGAAAAGCGGCCATCAATGCCAGTCCCCAAGAAATATAGATGACCAGCCCACCCCAGATCGGACCGATTAACTGAACCACCAACATTGAAAGTCCCCAGCCGATTTGCCCTCCCCACATGTTCCCTTCAGTCAACCGGTTACCACCTAGAATCGAAAACACTGCGAGTGTTAAAAAAGCTGCCAATTCCAAAGCGATCACCTGCCCCCAGCGCACTTTCACCGCGTGGCGGCTGTGACGAAAGACCAACAGGCCCAAAGCTCCGGCAGAGAGGATAAGCAGATAACTACCCCAACCCAGCCAGTTTACGAGAAGAGAGATCCATTTTTCAAGAAGCGTGCCTTTTGACAGCCCGAAAATTCCCAAGAGGGTCATTAAGGCAAAGGCCAGCAGGAAAACGCCGAGGATATCCCAGAGAAAACGCCCAAAATGGGTTTCGAACCGGGCTAAACGATCCACCCAGTCATTGGAATGGGGTGCTTTGGAACGACTATCATCTGATTGCGATTGGGACTTGCGTGGCGCGGATGGCATATCAGTTGATCTTCATGGATAAACCAAGGCGTTGGCGTGAGGACTCCACTTGAAGAATCCGTACCTGCACAATCTGCCCCGGGATAAGGACATCTTTGATCGCTTTGTTGGGTGGGAGCGGGATTTCCGAAGCGTGGATCAAGCCCTCCAAGCCTTCTTCAAGGCGGGCAAACGCGCCAAAGGGCGCAAGTGCCGTCACAATTGCCGGGACAATCGCATTAACCGGGTATCGCTCCTGAGCAAATTCCCAGGGATTTGGCAATAACCGTTTCAGGCTAAGTGCAATCCGACAGCGCTCCGGTGCAACTTCCATCACCTGAACCTCGACAATTTGTCCAACCTGGCATACCTGATCCGGATGAGAGACGCGTCCCCAGGAGAGTTCAGAAATATGGATAAGACCCTCAACACCGCCCAAGTCCACAAATACACCGAACTCAGTAACATTGGTCACTTCACCGGTCATATGCTGACCTGACCGGATGGTGTTGAAAAGTGCTGGGCGTTTCCCGGCCTCTGCACGGGCGGCGCGTTCTGAAAAGACCATGCGGCCCTCTTCAGGTACACATTCAATCACTTTCAGCCGCAATGTCCGATTAATGTAAACAGAAAGGCAATCATCGCGGCGGTCTTCTGTAGGTAGAAAGGGCAAGTCCACCAGATGTGAACAAGGTACAAAGCCATTTAACCCTTCTCCTTCAACAAGCAAGCCTCCCCGGTTAAATCCTGTGACCGTCAATTCAACAATTTCATCTTGGTGGTACAGCGACCGTGCCCGCTCCCAATCAGATAATGGCTTCGCAGATTCCTCTATCTTTTGAACCTTGACCATGGATTGCACGGCCCGGCTTTCTTCTTCTGCCAAAACCGACGCCCACCACCCATCATCATAAATCGGAATATCTTTTTCAGAAAATTGATTATGCACCATTAATTTGCCCAACCTCCTTCCCAACAATCCGTACCTGTGTCTGGCGCTCCATCTCGAGGATCACACGCGCCACTTCTTCAATCGCAACCCTTTGTTTGCGATATAAGTCCGCTTCGGACATTGCCAAGCGGGTAGCAACCTCACGAACCTTACGACCCTCAACGAACTTCATTTCAAGGATATTAAATAAGATCCATTCCCCGGTAAAACGCCGTTCCCCTTCCGGGCGGACATTGTCCATCGCCTGGCGCAGGATGGACCGCAAAGCATTGGCAGAATTGTCGTTATGCTCCAACAGTGCCTTCTGAACAATCTGAAGGTTAAGAAGTGGATTTAGGGTCAATTTCGGACCGCCCCAATAGTGTGTTAGAGCATCCCGCACCCATTCCGACATATCCGATTCGGGAGGTAAGGCTTCCTCTAGAAGGCTAGTCGTGCTGTCATATCGGCTGACCGCTCGCAAACGCTGGAACATATCCACTTGTGGGCGAAGGTCTTCCAGCGAGCGGAAAACACTTTTCTGCAAGCGACGGTCCTGCAAAGCCAAAGAAGCCCGCTGGATAAGAAGTTTGAGAGCCTGGCGCTGCTCAGTGAGGATAGTCTGGTCCGGGCGACGTACCGCACCCAGTAAACCAAGCAAGGATGGCTCGCTTTCTACAGTCTCTGGAGGCTCGTGGAGAGGGAATAACCAGTATTCGCCCCAAATATATTCCTCGCCATTCCCGTTTCCCTCTTGAGTGACTTCCTGCAACGCTTCCGAAAGTTTGGACTCCTTAAGAAGTGGCAAATTTCTGGTAGATACAACCATAGAGAGTTCTGTTCCATCCAATGCAGCGACAAACGCTGCCGGTGACTGTAAATGGTCACGCACAGCGGCCAGTACCGATTCCAAGAATTGGCGCAAATCGTTTTGCGTAATCAGCCGTTCTTCAAGGTTTTGCAGCAAGGCCAGATCAGCGCGGTCACTTCCGAAAAAGATTAAACGTTCCCAAAGCGGAGCGACCAGCGTAATGGTATGTTCCATTAGCAATACTGTCGCTACCATTGCGGTTGGGACTGCACCGGAATAAATCGTCCCGAAAAATTCACCCAGACGCCGGACGATAGTCATCACACCCAAAGCGGCGGAGGCGGTAACGGGTCCGCGCATGATCCACTTGAACAGTCGGCTCTTTACCACCCGGTCGGGCCAGGAAACACCGAAGAAAGCCACCGCATAAGCCATGATGATGATTAATCCACCCACCAATAGATTACTGACCAGGGCCATTCCCCAAAAGAGATAGGGATGACTTTCCGCCAGTATCGAACCATAAAGAAGATATGGAAACGACCCAAGGGCAGGAGCAGTAGCTCCAGCCAACAGATAAATCATGCGCCGGCGGCCTGAACGGGTCAAAGTGTGGCGATAAGCACGTCCAAAATTAACCCAGGCCAAGACCATGGTAATAACATAGTAAGCCGTAAAGATTTCTGTCCAGACTGTACGCTGGAGATGGGGTGCAGGCTGACCTGCCATTACAATTGGACCAAGCAGATAACCATATCCCAACAGTAATAGGAATAACCCCGAAACGACATACATCGATCGGACAACAATGCGCCTTCGCCCACGCGAAGGGCGGCCAGTTGTGACCAGAATACCATCAGATAAATGTAAATATGCAGGGGGCAGAAAGATGATTCCTAACCATTCCAACCGCAGGAACAGGGCAATTATGTCTGGAGAAGTGGCCGAACTCTCCAATGCCTCAGAAGTGAAAACCACCACCACACATAGCAGGATGATGGCAAACGAACGTGCCACCCGGTCACGCAAATTGAATGATAGCGCGTACAGAAACAACGAAAAAGCCGTAATGGCGATCCCGGCTGTGAGAATATCATTGATCGTTCTAAGACCCACCAGCAAATCATGCAACCAACCGTTAAGCATTCAGACCTTCCGTACAGCTACCGAATGAAACGTCCAAAGAAAAGCGCTATATCCTGCGTTTCGTAATACTGGTCATTATACCCGCAGAAATCATAACCTAGTTTTTGTGCAAATTGAATGGCTGGATTATTTTTCGCTGGCATTTCGAGCAAAGCCCGGCGATTTTTACGTTCTACCGCCCAGGACTGTGCCGCCATCACGAGTGCGCTCGCAATCCCCTGGCGGCGAAAAAGGGGAGCGACTACCACGTCCATCAACCAGGCAGTGCGCGGAAGGATCACATCATTCGTGCGAACATACCCCACCGTCTGCCCTTTAATGACAGCCACCAGCATCCCAGCCCGGCGGCTCCAGGATTCAGACAACGCACTAACCGGACGCGGGTACAAGACCGAGACCGAACGCGGCAAGCGGATCTCCCGGAAGATGGCGCCAATCTGGCCGGCCTCATTTTGTATATCCATTTGCCAGACATAATCAGTCTGGCAGGAATGGTCAATCGTCAACAAAGCAGATAAATCGGTCGCGATTGCGGTTCGTATCTGGACATCAGGCATTCATCACCTCAAGGAGTTGCGACTCGCACCGGGACGACGCAAGGCGGGAGCGCATTACCTTGATTGTCCACGACTACCAGGCGCAGATTGTAATCGCCCGCTGGTGGTTTTTCACTGGTATCCCAACTCCCCAATTCACCATCTCTTATTACCTTATTATTCGCCTTGATGCTGTGCCAATCATCAGTTCCCATAGGTGAATACTCGTACTTATAAAATCCGAAGTTTGGAATATCAGCCGTTCCTATCAATATAACACGGCCTTTCACTATTTCTCCTGGTTTAGGTGAGGTGATCATAATTTGACCAGGGATACATCCGGTTGTTTGGGCTGTTGGGCTGGCCACAGGTGTTAAGACTCCAATAGTTGCCAACAACTCGGGCGAGATGGTAATTGTCGGTGTGACCAACGCATTCATCGTCGGTGTGACGAGCATAGAAAGCGCTGGCATGTTAGGTGCCAGAAATACTGTCAGCACGAGTTCAGCAATGGCCAGAAAGACAATTATTGAAAGTGCAGATACTGCCTGGCTCGTATGCCGATGGGCCGTCTCACGTTCCAAACCATAAAGGGATTCTCCCATCTCGCGCCGGGAGCGTACCAGGCTGCGACAAGCAAACATTCCTCCTATGACAAGGAGAAGATAGATTAATATTGCATAACTGGTAAAAAAATGCAAAATCGCAGCCATTCCGTCTACTAAAGTGAACGCAAAACGCCGCGGATGAGGGTTTCTAATTTTGGAACAATCATGTGGCCAGATTCGAGAACTTCCTCGTGCGAGGTGATGGTATTCCCATCCAGATTGGCCTTATTGCTGATCCCAGAAAAACCCAGCACTCGTGTTCCGCCATGACGCGCCACAATCACCTCTGAGACAGTGGACATGCCAACAGCATCAGCTCCGGCCATGCGAAGAAAACGCAGGTCCGCAGGAGATTCAAACGACGGGCCGCTAAGTCCGGCATATACGCCCTCACGCAGGAGTAAATTGCCTTCCCTGGCTACTTTACGTGCCAAGTCACACAACTGCCGGTCATAGGATTGACTCATATCAGGGAAGCGCGGCCCGAACTCGTCCAGGTTCGGTCCGATCAATGGATTCAGGCCAGTCATCCCGGTCAGGTTCAGATTGTCAGTGATCAGCATCACATCCCCAGGAACAAAATCCGGTCGAATGGCTCCAGCAGCATTTGTTACGATTAGGATTTCTATTCCCAGATGCTGCATCACCCTGACCGGCAGTGTAACTTGCTGCATTGTGTAACCTTCGTAATAATGAATTCGCCCCTGCATTGCCAGAACCGGCTGGCCCTCCAACTCGCCGATAACCAATTGCCCGGTATGGCCCTTCACAGTGGAGACAGGCCAATCAGCCAATTCTCGGTAAGGAATATTCGTTGCTTTTTGTATCGCTTGTGCCAGTCCGCCTAACCCTGTGCCTAAGATTATGCCTATGCGCAGATGATATTTTATTCTGGATTGAATAATCTGTGCCATACGGTCAATAATTTCCAATGAGATCTGCATACCATCTCTCCGATTTCCGAAAATTCCATTTACCAAGAGAATTATATCTTAACTCGTTAATGAGTAATTTTCGTATAGAAAGTCATTGAACCGCAGATCGAAACGCCGCGAGGGTTCTTTCCACTCCAGTATCACCAATCCAGTAATGCAATACAAGGCGGAAACTCCGCTGGCCTGTCACCCCAATTAGAATGCCGTGCCTCTTAAGGTCTTCAACAACTTCGTTTGTATCCGACTTCACATCCGGGGTCAGCGAGAGAAAAATCATATTTGTCGCCGGTACTTCCGAATCGAGAACGAGGCCGGGAATCTCCTTCAGGCCAACGGCCAGTTTCCTTGCTCGGGTATGGTCTTCCGTCAGCCGTCCGGTCATCGTCTTAAGCGCGACAATCCCGGCCGCCGCCAGAATCCCAGCCTGGCGCATCCCGCCTCCCAGCATCTTCCGGAGACGGTGCGCCTTACGGATATACTCCTTCGAGCCACACAATACTGATCCAACCGGCGCACACAGCCCTTTGCTCAGACAGAACGTAACCGAATCGACAGGACTCGCCAGTTCCTTCGCTTTAATCCCCTGAACTGCCGCAGCGTTGAAAATCCGCGCTCCATCCAAATGGACGGACAGCCCGCGCCCTCGAGCGAATTCGCTCACCCGGTTCATGTATTCAGGTGTCTGGTATGTGCCGCCGCAGCGATTATGTGTATTCTCCAGGCAGATCAGCCGCGTGATGGGGTCATGCGGGTCATCCGGACGGATGGCTGCTTCGATTTCGTCCAGCGCAAGTGAGCCGTCAGGTTGGTTAGGTAGTTGACATGAGTGGACGCCGCCCAGCACCGAAATACCACCCGCTTCGTACAAAAATGTGTGGGCCTTGTTGCCTACAATCACCTCATCGCCACGCTGACAGTGAGCCAAAATGCCCGCGAGATTACCCATCGTCCCAGAAGCAACAAAAAGGCCGCATTCTTTGCCCATCATTTCAGCCGCCATCTCCTGAAGGCGATTAACAGTGGGGTCCTCGCCATAGACGTCGTCGCCCACTTCCGCTTTCGCCATGGCCTCGCGCATGGCTGGCGTGGGCTTGGTAACAGTATCGGAACGGAGATCAATGATTTCCATAAATTGCTTCCTTTTGACGCAAGTACTCAAGTACGGACTGTAATTCCTGTGGTAGGGATGCTTCAAAAATACTGGTCTGTTTCTCGCCGGGAAGGATTATCTTTAGTTTGTGTGCATGGAGAAAGTGCCTGCCCAATTCCACTGTTGGCTTACGCCTTCCATAAACCATATCCGCTGCCACCGGACAACCCAAAAATGCCATGTGAACGCGGATCTGGTGCGTCCGCCCGGTCAGAGGATGGACTTCGAGAAGGGTGTGCGCGGGGAAACTTTCCAGAGTCCGATATTCACTAACAGCGTCACGGCCCTTATCCAGCGTAACAACCGTCATCAATTTGCGATGCGTGGAATTGCGTCCAATCGGGGCATCCACGCGCCCGGCAGGTGTGGGCGGCTTACCGTCCACCAGCGCCATATAGATTTTTTCGACATTACGGGATTTAAACTGCTCCTGCAGCCAGCGGTGTGCCCGCTCGTTTTTAGCAATCACGATCAGGCCAGAGGTGTCCTTGTCCAGCCTGTGGACGATCCCCGGCCGTTCCTCACCGCCAATGCCTTCAAGTTCCGGAATATAACCAAGGGCTGCATGGACAAGGGTGCCGCGGTCGTGCCCGGGTGAAGGATGGACCACCATTCCAGCTGGCTTATTCACGACCACTAAATCCTCGTTCTCAAAGATAATATCGAGGGGGATATCTTCTGCCACCAGCCCGCTCGGTACTGGTGGGGGTATCCGTATCTTGATCTGTTCGCCGGGTTCCAAGGCGAACCCTGCCTTCGTTACGGTCTCGGCCTCCACATTGACGAACCCGTTCTTGATCAGTCCCTGAATCCTGGAACGGGAGAACTCCGGCAGGTAGGTTGTTAGAAAAACGTCCAACCGCTGATTGTCACCTTCCTTATGGAGAAAGGTTTCAATCCGGTCACCCACTCTGTGCCTCGTCTTCGGGTGGGGCAACCATGGCGGCGTGCTTCTTTTCAGCCCGTTCTTTGAGCCAGACACCCAGCAGCAGAACCGCAACGCCGACAGAAATACTCCCATCGGCAACGTTAAAAATTGCAAATCTGCCTACAGAGATGAAGTCAGTGACCTTTGCAAATATCAACCGGTCAATCAAATTGCCGGCAGCGCCTGCAAACTGCATTGCCATTGCCACGCGCAGCCACCAATCGTTCCGTTCCGTGCGCGGAAAATAATAAAGGATCAACAGGATAACAATTATTGCCAGAATCGTGAAAACAAGGTTACCATTCTGGAAGATGCCAAATGCCGCTCCAGTGTTATACCAATGTCTAATACGAGCATAAGGCAGCAACCATGCCAGTCCATCCGGCAACCAATCGGTTCCTAATGGGATTTTAGCCCGCACCAGGGCTTTCGTCCACTGGTCGAAGCTGATGATGACCGCGCCAAATAAAAACAAGATGAGATAATCAAAGCTGTGTTCTCTTAGAAAATTGAACACATCATCCAGGTTCAAATGCGTCGCCCGAACTGGCGGTTGGGGAGATTCCATTAAAGCTTATCCTCCATGATATATATGCGCGGTACACGCGTGTTAATATTCGTCAAAATCTCGTAAGGTATTGTACCAGCCCAATCGGCCAAATCCTGTGCGGTAATCGCCTCGCTGCCCGATTCGCCGATGAGTGTCACTTCATCGCCGTTAAAGGCTGAATCAGCTTCTATATTGACCATCACCTGGTCCATGCAAACACACCCCACCTGCGGATATTTCTTGCCACGAATAATGACCCACGCCTTGTTCGACAGGTTGCGGAAATACCCGTCCCCATAGCCAACTGGGAGCGTGACGATGCGTACCGGATGATCAGGCTGCCAGGTGGAGCCATAACTGACCGGATGTCCCGATTTGACTACTTTGAAATACACTACGCGTGACTTCCAGGCAAGTGCTGGCCGAACCTGAACACTGTGAGCCGCTTCCGAAGAGGGATACACCCCATAGAGCAAAATTCCGGGTCGCACCATGTCAAAATGACTTTCTGGCAGTTGTAAAATTGCGGCAGAATTCGCCATGTGACGGATGGGCGTGGGCAAACTATGGTTTTCGTAGAAATGCAGAACTTCGTTAAACCGTTCCAACTGCAGATGGGCATGCGTCAGGTTGGGCGAGTCGGCGTTGGCAAAGTGGGAGAAAATCCCTTCCACTTCAACATTGGCGCACCGCAGTGCAGTCTCCTGGATGGTTTGAGCGCTATAGTAATGAACCCCGATCCGTTCCATCCCGGTGTCAATTTTCAGGTGAACTTTAGCCTTTACACCCATCTGACCGGCGACTACATCTATCTGCTCCAGGCGTTCCACGGAAGAAGCCGTAAGAGTTAGATCGAATTGAAGATATTGGGGGATCTGGTCGCCCCAGATGCCGCCAAGAACGAGGATAGGGGCAGTCACACCCAGTTCGCGCAGGAAAATCCCCTCCTCCAACACCGCCACGCCGATCGAATCCACGTCGGGAGAGAGATGTTTTGCCACCTCAGCCAGACCGTGTCCGTAGGCATTGGCCTTTACGACAATCATCACTTTAGCTGGAGTAACATGAGCACGAATGGCCTGTAGATTCTGGCTTAGTCGAGTCAAATTGACTTCGGCCCAAGTGGCGCGTATTCCGCCATTAGTGGCAATGACAGGTTGTTTAATTTGCATGGGAGCGATTGTACTGCTTCTTTCACTAATTTGGGAGTTGCTAATTCTGGTATCGCTACGCTTCGCCTTCCAACCCGCCAGCTCAAAACAGGGTATCTGTGGGGATGATGTTTGTTCTGCAAGAAGAACCAATCAGGAACAAATACTCCCCATTGTCCCTCCATTTTACAACGTCCAGAATATGGGGCACCCGATAAGAAATAGGGGAACTTGGCGGCAGGGGTCGCGGCAGAGCGTTAATGCAAGCTTTCCGAATTAAAGTCACTTTTTTTGAATACGACGCGGAACGAATACCCGGAAGAGCAACAGGGCGATGTTTCCTAACCGGGGATGAAGATTCGACGACTCATCCCACGGGGATGCTTACCATTCGGCTACGATGTCGTGATGTCGTCTGTTAAACAATCGTTAGCTACTCTCGTTGCCAAAGCAACGGATGGCGACTTGAGGCCGCCTCAGTCAGTGACCCTTTCTTGACAAAGGACGACCTTTATCGTAATCTTCAGACGTTAAGGTTCTTTTGAAAATACGCGTAGAAACCCCGGCGCCCCCTCCCGAAAAGACTCCGGGACGGTATTCGGGGATATATCCTTTCGGGATGATGTTGACGGGGATGATTCCCCCCCCCCCGCCGTTCTTGACGTCCATTTTATGTATCTACTCACCCCTACGCGAAAATCGCGAGGTTTGGTAAGATTGAGTCACAATGACTCAAGACGATTTGGCTCAAATGAGCCGTGAAGAATTGATCGATCTGGTGCTTGCACAATTTGGTCAAATAACCAAGCTGCAGGCGGACTTTGAAGCGTTGAAGATGAAGTTGGAGAAGGGCAAGAAACCGCCAACGAATTCGAGCAATTCTTCGCAGCCCCCTTCTCGGGATCAGAAAGCTGATCTGAGCAAGAAACGCAAGAAACATCGACGCGGTCCGCCGGTAGGTCATGTGAAATATGAGCGCAAGATGGTTGCGAATCCGGATCACATTGTGGAAGTGAAGTCTCAGGTTTGTGAGGATTGTCAAACCGATCTGGGCGAGACGAGTGGTCTGCTGGTGGATGTCAATCAGATCACCGAACTTCCTGAAGCCAAAGCGGAAGTGATCGAAGTGCGGCAGTATGAGGTGAAGTGTCCCTGCTGCGGGAAGAAGCAAACGGCTGAACCACCTGCCGGACTGGAGATGGAACGAACTTTTGGAGCGCGCCTGGAAGCGACGGTGGTGTATTATCGACAGGAACAGCACATGAGCTATGTCCGCACGGAAGCGGCTCTGGGCGACCTGCATGGGGTCGATATTAGCCAGGGCGGGATCGACAAGATCATGCAGCGTGCCGGTCAACAGGCCGGGCAGCAAGTGGAACCCATCCAAAACGAGATCCAACACAGTAAGGTCATTCATAGCGACGAAACCGGCAGCCGGGTGGACGGACAGAACTGGTGGCAATGGGTATTTTGCTCGGCAAGTGCGGTCCTGCATGTCATCCGCTCCAATCGTAGCGTGGATGTGATCAAAGAGGTCATGGCCGATGCCACTGCCGAAGTCTGGGTGAGCGATTGTTACTCGGCTCAGGTGAAAGCTCCGGCGAGTGAACTCCAGTTGTGCCTGGCCCATCAAGTGCGCAATTTGCAGGCGGTGGTCGACCTCTATCCGGCCTCTTTCTGGCCAAGAGCCATGCAAGCCATGTTCCGCTCTGCGATCCACTCGTATAACCAGAGAGATCAGCTCTCACCACCAGAATTTCAAGCCCAGGTTCAAAGGATCGAGCGCATTTGCGACTGGCTGCTCAAGCGATCCCTGGAAAAGCGCGAAGCCAAAAGACTCTTGAAACGGTATCTCAAATACCGGAACTGCCTGTTCGTTTTCCTGCACCGCAGCGATGTCAGTCCTACCAATAACATCAGTGAGCGTCACCTGCGTCCATCCGTCGTGCATCGCAAGGTCATCGGCTGCTTCCGCTCCGGATGGGGAGCCAGAGCCTATGCTGCCCTGGCCTCCGTGATTGATACTGCTGAATTGAAAGGCGATTCGCCTTTCACAACCATTCAATCTCTTTTCGGTACTCCTTCACTTCCCCTTCCTACAGGGGTGTGAGTAGACACCATTTTATTATAGCACATTTGTGCTAATTATCAACTTACGCTTTCCTTAATTATTGTGATTGTGGGGAGAATTACGCAGGGGACGTCTTGCGCTTAATGAGAAGGATGAGGATGGGGTGAAAATCTATTGGTATAGAATTGAAATGTTAAATACCGGTTTGTATGCAGTTGTCAAAATACAATGTATAAAAGGCGCACGATATATGACAGATGAGCCGAAGAAATACTAGTCTTTCTTACCAAATCGGAATATAATTATCAAAATTTCAGAAAGCGAGAAGAGATGATAATAGTAACCGACTGTGCAGCTGATCTGCCCAACGAAGAACTAGAAGCATTGGGAATCGTCCAGGCACCACTATATATCCAATTTCCAGAAGGGGAAATCAATTCCGCCGACATCACTGCCGATGAATTCTACAACCGGTTGGAAGCGATGCGTCCGGTAATTCCCTCCACAGCACAACCTTCGAGCGGTGTTTTCAATGAGATCTATCAAAAAATTGCCGAGGGAAGCAAAAACATCCTGTCCATCCACATCTCATCCGGTTTGAGCGGGACAATCAACTCAGCCCGCATAGGCGCCGAACACATCAAGGAGGCCGTGGTCACCGTATACGATTCCTTGACCCTCTCCGGCGGCGAACGCTTCCAAGTTCTGGCGGCCGCCAAAGCGGCGAAAGCCGGATGGAACTTGAAATCCATCCTGGAGAGGCTGGATAAAATCCGCGATAACACCGAGGTCATCTACACGCTCGATACGCTGGAATACCTGGCGCGCGGCGGACGCATCGGCCGCGTCCAAGCCTTGATGGGTTCAGTGCTCAAGATCAAACCGGTTATCCACGTCGACCATAAAGACGGAAGGTACAGCACCGTAGCCAAGGGCCGGACCGTAACGCAAAACCTGGGCGTTATCGTGGACCATATTGCGGAGATGTACGGTTCGATCCCGCTGTGGGCAACGGTTCTACACGGACGATTCGCTCAGGGTGCCGATTCATTGGCAAAGTCCATGAGCGAGCGCTTAAACATCAAAAAGATGGAAATCCTGCGCATTTCCCCCGTGCTGGGTGTGCATACCGGACCCGGTATTGTTGGAACGGCAGTGCTGCCTGCCGACCTTCTCGAAGGCTTTAATTAAGGATCCGTAGACTCCTCTAACCGCTGTTCTTGGTGACGATGGCCTCACGAAGAGAATAATTTAGGCAGGATCCAAGATAAATCTCCCGCAAGTTTAGAACTTGCGGGAGATTCTTTGCTACCTGATGAAATAGCGCATAATCGGTCGCGTCTCGGACCTGCGTCCGACTTCCATAAAACCAGCCTGTTTGAAGGCTGATGCCAGCCCTGTGTAAACGAACACCGGCGGCATCTTGCCAGCCTGGCGCGGTTCCACCGGATAGCCTTCCACCACTTTCCCACCCATTTTTGCCACATGATCTATCGCGGCTTTCAACAAAGCCACCGTCAACCCCTGGCTACGGTATTTCTTAGTAACGAAGAAACAGGTCACTGACCAAACCGGGATTTCATCGAGCGGTTTAAGAATGCGTGAATTATTCAACACCGGGTAGTTTTCGCGGGGTTCCACAGCCACCCACCCGGCCGGTATTCCATCCACAAGAGCAAGCAGGCCCGGGATCCGGCCAGATGCGACGATTTCTTTCTGAGCCAGGCGGTTATGGTCGCCCTGTCCGGCAGTGAAATCCTTGCGTGGCAGTTTCCAGTACATGCACCAGCAGCCAGCGCAGGCTCCGCGCGGGCCAAAGAGCTGCTCGAAGTCGATCCAGTGGCTGGGAGTTAGAGGAAATATATCATTGGATATCATTGCTTCACCTTCTTCGCATCATTACCGATCCAATCAGAAATTACTGGACATCATCCCGCTTTCCCAGCTTGTTTGATGTGAACCAACACTTCTGGCCGCCAGGAGATCAATGCCAGGGAAAAGATAACCAGATAAACCATAATAATCGCTGTTCCCGTATCCCCGATGATCAAGAGAATAGATACAGCCATCGGCAACAGAATTGCGTATTTCAACTCCAAAATCATATTTTCGGATAATTTATAGGCAGCGCCAATTGCAGGAATTAATAAAATGGTTAGATCGTGCCCATGAAAATGAGGTGCAAACAGGATAGCGGTCAGAATGGCAATATTTATCTGCATAAATCCAATATTGGTACTCTTAATCCAAACAATACACAAAAAAAGGATTGCAAGAACATAACCAAAATAACCTATGGTATGTAGCACCCCCGGATCAATCCCAGGAAACCAACGCAGGATGGCTCCCATCAATGTAGCCATTTTCTCCACATCAAAACCGAGCCCCTGCCCACTCAGAACCAGTACGTTAACAAACCCTGATAACCCCACCGGTCCAATGAATATATAACAAAGAATAAGAATGGCAAGGCCCCAAATCATGAACCACCACCAAACGCGGCGCCTTTTGAAAATAAAGGGTAAGGCTAGAACCAGGGCTACTTGAGGGCGGATCATGGCCAGTGCCAACCCTAAACCAGACACTCCATCTCTTGAGGTCATCAATCCAAGAGCCCACAAGCAAACCCCCAAGAGGAGAAATGAGGAATCCTGTCCCCTAATGAATGCCACTATCGCTGGATAGAAAAGCGCCCCCGACAAAGCAGTCAACCAGATTTCTCTTCCTCCCCACTTTAAATAACCCATCAACCTAATCAGCACCGCCAAACTGATGCCTTGAAATAGGACTAGAATAAGAACCCACCTTAAGTATGATGCCAAATAGTCATTTGTTACCACCCATCCCATGAGAGGAGCAAGAATTGGCGGGTGGTTATACGGGTAAAAGCGCTCCTGGCTAATATGCGGGACGATGGATGCCTGGACCTGGCGCTGCAACTGCAAATCATAGAGAAGAGCGGGCGAATCATAATGAATAATATGGCCGGCTGAATAATAGACGAGAAAATCCAGACCCACCTCACCTTTTTCAACTTGCGAGACATATTTAGCCAGGATAAGGCTGAATATCCAGACCAATTGGAAGGAGAAACCGATAACCAAGAGGATATTTTGAAGGTTCAGTATTCGTTTTTTTGACATTCAGCCTCGGGTATCCACGACAAGACTTTTTATGCCA